>DASXNX010000129.1:0-23340 GCA_036494725.1 Steroidobacteraceae bacterium | reverse complement strand
TCGATGATGACGCGCGAGTCGTACAGCACCAAGTCGCGATCCACCAGCGTGGGCACGCTATGGTAGGGATTCAAATCGAGGAGGTCCTCGGGCAAATTATTCGGATCGACGTTGACCAGTTCGATCGCGATGCCCTTCTCCGCGAGAACCAGCCGGGTCCGGTGACTCCACGGGTCGGACGGTGCTGAAAACAGAGTCATCACCGAACGACGTGCCACTAACGCGGCCTCCTTGCATTAGGACCAAAAGGACGGTCCCGCTGCGTCAGTGGACGTCCTTCCAATATTCTTTCTTCAGCATGTACGCGAACACAAAAAACACCAGCAAGAAAAGCATCACGAATATGCCCATCGTTTGACGGGTGTTCTTCACCGGCTCCGCCGCATAATCCAGGAAATTGGCGATGTCCCGGACGAATTCATCATACTCCTCCGGCTTCATTGCGCCGGGGGTCATTTCCGCAACGCCCACCAGCACCATGCTGGCATTGCCGTGCGGATCCTGTTCATTCTTGAACACCGGCTTTTGCAATCCCTGAAGCGTGTACAGCACGTGCGGCATCGCCGTGCCGGAAAGGTACAGATTATTGACGCCCCACGGCCGCGTCTTGTCGGCGTAGAAGCCTTTCAGGTAGGAATAAATGTAGTCGGTGCCGCGCTCCCGCGCCATCAGCGTCAGGTCGGGCGGCTGCTTGCCGAACCATTCCGCGGCATCCGGCGGCAAGCCCGTGTTGATCTCCTCGAACGGCTTGGCGCCGCTGAAGATCAAGTTTTTCGTCAGCTCGGCCTCGGGGATTTGGAGGTCCGTCGCCATGCGGTTGTAGCGCAGATAGTGCAGTGAATGGCATCCGGAGCAATAATTCATGAAATTGCGCGCGCCGCGCTGCAATGACTCGGTGCTCTTGATATCCGTCTCCGACCTCTGCAGGGCGATCTCGCCTTCCGCCGCCAGAGCCGCGCCGGCGCTCAAGCTCCCGATGATGATCAACAATCCCGCTTTAAGCATGTCCCGTGACCCTTTCCGGCACCGGCTTCACGCTTTCATACTTCGTGTACCAGGGCATAGCCAAGAAGAAAATAAAATACAAGGTGGTACAGACCCTGGCCAACATCGGGTAAATGCCCGACGGAGGTTTCAAGCCGCACACCGCCAAGGTGACGAACGATATAACAAAAATGCCGAGCATGATTTTGTAGATCGGACCCCGGTAGCGGATGGAGCGGACCGGCGAACGGTCAAGCCAAGGCACGAAGAACAGCACCATGACCGCGGCGCCCATCACCAGCACGCCCCACACCTGCGTGCCGGCGAACGAGGGGACCGCGCGCAACATGGCGTAAAACGGCGTGAAATACCACACCGGCGTGATGTCGGGCGGCGTCTGCAGCGGATTGGCGACCTCGAAGTTCGGCGACTCCAGGAACAAGCCGAAGAAATTCGGCGCGAAGAAAATCACGGCGCAAAAAATCAGCAAAAACCCGGCCAGGCCCACCGTGTCTTTCACGGTGTAGTAGGGATGAAAGGGAATGCCGTCGAGCGGATGCCCGGCGGCGTCCTTGTGCTTTTTGATGTCGATGCCGTCCGGATTGTTGGAACCCACTTCATGCAGCGCCATGATGTGCGCGATGACCAGGAATACCAGCGCCAACGGCAACGCCGCCACATGCAAGGCGAAGAATCTGTTCAAGGTGGGGTCGCCGATGTTGTAGTCGCCGCGAATCCATTCCACCAAGGTGCCGCCGACCACGGGCAGGCTGCTGAACAGCGAGACGATCACTTGCGCGCCCCAGAAACTCATGTTGCCCCAGGGCAGCACATAACCCATGAACGCTTCGGCCATCAGCAGCAGGAAAATCAAGCAGCCGAAGATCCACACCAGCTCGCGCGGCTTGCGGTGCGAGCCGTACAGCAGCGCGCGGAACATGTGCAGATAAATCACGATGAAGAAAGCCGATGCACCGGTGGTGTGCAAGTAGCGGATCAACCAGCCCCACTCCACGTCCCGCATGATGTATTCAACGGAAGCGAAGGCCTCGGCGGCCGATGGCTTGTAGCTCATCGTCAGAAAAATTCCCGTCACCAGCTGATTGGCCAGCACGAATAGCGACAGCGCGCCGAAGTAATACCAGAAATTGAAATTCTTCGGCGCGTAATACTCGGACGCGTGTTCCTTCCACATCTTTGACAGCGGAAAGCGCTGGTCGATCCAGCCCATCAGTCCATTGCCAGTGCCGGCGGAATCGGGTGCTGCGGCCATCACTAACCTCTTGCGTTACGAAACTGATTTGGGGGCGTCGTCGACGCCGATGACGATGCGGGTGTTGGCGCCGAATGCATACGGCGGCACCGCCAAGTTCTTCGGCGCCGGCATGCTCTTGAAGACGCGGCCCGACAGGTCATACTTCGATCCGTGGCACGGGCAATAAAATCCGCCCGGCCAATTCGCACCCAAATCCGCCCCGGCGACCTGAAAGGAATCATTCGGCGCGAACGCCCCCAGCGGGGAGCAGCCGAGATGCGTGCACACCGCCAGGCCCACCCAGTACTCCGGGTTGCGCGCGCGCGCCGCACCGCTCGACTTGATGTACTCGGGTTGGGTCGAGTCAAGCTGGCCTGGATCGGCCAGCATGGCATCGTGCCCGCCCAGCTGATCCACCACTGCCTTGACACGTCGTACCACGAACACCGCCTGGCCGCGCCACACCACCTTCAGCATCTGGCCGGCCTCGAGCTTGGAAGCGTCCACTTCAACGGGCGCCCCGAGGGCTCGGGCGCGCGCGCTGGGCTTCCAAGAAGCGAGGAAGGGGATCGCGGCAAACGCCACGCCGATGGCACCGGTGCCGACGGTAGCGGCGGTCAACAAGCGGCGCCGGCTGTGGTCTACATGCTCGCTCATGCGCGCGCCCCCAAAAATTGTTGACAAAACTTCACTGTAAACCCCGGACTGTAGTGTTTCCCAAAGAATATTGGGAGCGCATTATACACAGATACGCGCCTTCCCTTTAAGGCTCGCGGAGCGATATTAATTGCAGAGCACTCGCGTCCTCGTGGGCTTTCTGATCCGAGCGGTGGTGGTCGGTCTGGCCGTGGCGTTTCTCGTGGTCTGGTGGAATCCCACGCTGCTGGGTGCGCACTCCGCACCGCCTGCGGCGGCGACGGCCGTGAACAGCATACCCGTTGCCCCGGCCGCGGCGAGCCCAACCGTGGTCATGCAAAGCTTTGCCGACTCGGTGGCGCGCGCCGCACCCGCGGTGGTCAATATTTACACGGCTCGCGTGGTCCGTGAGCGCACCCAAGCTTCTCCCTTGAATCAATTGTTCGGCGACTACTGGCCGAGCTATCGTCAGCGCGTCGAGCGCAGCTTGGGCTCAGGCGTGATCGTGGACGCGAAAGGCACCATCGTCACGAACCAGCACGTCATCGCCGGCGCCAATTCGATCAGCGTGCAACTCGCCGACGGGCGCGTTGCCGACGCGACCATCGTCGGCCAGGACGCGGACACCGACATCGCGATTCTCAATCTAAAGATCGACAGCCTGCCCGTCATGCCCATGGGCAGATCGGATACGTTGCGGGTGGGCGATATCGTGCTCGCCATCGGCAATCCTTATGGATTGAGTCAAACCGTCACCCAAGGCATCGTCAGCGCCACCGGACGCGGGCAGCTGGGCCTCGCCACATTCGAGAATTTCATTCAAACCGACGCCGCCATCAATCTCGGGAATTCGGGAGGCGCGCTGATCGACGCGCATGGCGATCTGGTCGGCATCAACACCGCGGTGCTCAATCGGACTTCCGGCGGACCCGAAGGCATCGGCTTTGCGATTCCCGTCAATCTGGTGCGCGGCGTGATGAAGGAGATATTGCTGAACGGCCATGTGGTGCGCGGCTGGCTGGGCTTCGTTCCTCAGGACTTGTCGGATGAGCAATCGGTGCAGGCCGGCACCGCGGGCGGCGGCGTCACCGTGGTCAATATCTGGGTGAGAAGCCCGGCGTACCAGGCAGGCATGCGGCCCGGCGATGTGGTGACCACCTTGGGCGGTGAACGCGTTCGCAGCGCCCAGGAATTGGTGGCGCGGGTGTCCGCGCTCAAACCCGGCGCCGAGGTGGAGCTTGAAGCGCAGCACGCCAAGCTCAGCTACAAGATGAAGCTGACGGTGCTCGAACGCCCGACGCGGCCGCCTGCCTGAGTCGCCGGTCGCCGCGCGGCTTACGGCGTGCGGCGGATCTTCGCACCCAACTGCTGCAGCTTTTCCTCGATCGCGGCATAGCCGCGATCGATGTGGTAGATGCGTTCGATATCGGTGCGGCCGTCCGCCACCAATCCAGCCAGTACCAAGCTGGCCGAAGCACGCAGATCCGTGGCCATCACCGGAGCCGCGGTTAGCTTGTCGACACCCTTGATGATCGCTGTGTTGCCTTCCAGGCGGATCTCCGCGCCCATGCGGCGCATCTCCAGCATGTGCATGAAGCGGTTCTCGAAAATCGTTTCGATGATGGTGCCGACGCCGCTCGCCACGGTGTTGAGCGCCGCGAACTGCGCTTGCATATCGGTTGGGAAAGCCGGGTATGGCGCGGTACGAATGTCCACCGCATTGGGCCGGCGTCCCCGCATATCGACCTCGATCCACGAATCGCCGACCCCGACGGCGGCACCGGCTTCCTGCAACTTGCCGATGACGGCATCGAGGTGATCCGGCCGCGTATTCTTCACCCGGATATGGCCACCGGTGATGGCGCCCGCAACCAGATAAGTCCCGGTTTCGATGCGATCCGGCAACACCTCATAAGCCGTCCCGTTCAGGCGCTGCACGCCCTGGATGACGATCCGATCGGTGCCGGCGCCTTGGATCTTGGCGCCCATGGCGATGAGAAAATTCGCCAGGTCGACCACCTCCGGCTCGCGCGCGGCATTCTCGAGCACCGTTTCGCCGTCCGCGAGCACCGCCGCCATCATGAGATTTTCGGTACCGGTCACGGTGACCGTTTCAAGCACCAGCCGCGCCCCCTTAAGGCGCGGCGCGCGGGCCTTGATGTAGCCGTTTTCGATGTGAATATCGGCGCCCATGGCCTGCAGCCCGGCGACATGGATGTTGACCGGACGTGCGCCGATCGCACAGCCGCCCGGCAACGAGACATCCGCGGAACCGAAACGAGCCAGCAAGGGACCCAGCACCAGAATCGATGCACGCATGGTCTTCACCAGCTGGTACGGAGCAAAGTACTCCTTGATCGTGGAAGCATCGACTTCGATTCGCATTCTTTCGTCGATGGTCACCGAGACGCCCATGCGTCCCAGCAGTTCGATCATGGTGGTGACATCCTGCAGATGCGGGACGTTCGATACCGTCACCGGACCGTCCGCCAGCAAGCAGCCGGCCAGGATCGGCAGCGTCGCGTTCTTGGCTCCGGCAATGCGAATCTCGCCCTCGAGCGGGATGCCGCCATGTATTTGCAGCTTATCCACGTCCCTGCCCCGCGTATTCGTCCGGCGTG
This sequence comes from Steroidobacteraceae bacterium, assembly GCA_036494725.1. Classification (GTDB taxonomy): domain Bacteria; phylum Pseudomonadota; class Gammaproteobacteria; order Steroidobacterales; family Steroidobacteraceae; genus Bog-1198. The sequence goes on along the minus strand of DASXNX010000129.1, from coordinate 17,844 downwards.
AAAACCTGCAGTGCGAGCGCGTGGATCTCGCCGCCCACCGCCGCGCCCAAGGTGGCGTACACCAGTTGATGGCGCTGCACCGGCCTCTTGCCGGCGAATGCCGGTGCAATGACGACGGCCTCGAAATGCACGTTGTCATCGCTCTTCACCAGCGCCTGGCTGCCTGCCAGTCCGGTTTCGATGAGCTGCGCTACCTGTTGTGGATTCATGCCGACTCCTCAAGAATTGCCCGCATCCGCTGTATCATTGAGCGGATGACTCCCGACCTCACCGATGCAGATCTCGTCGAGCTTGGCCGCCAGGCCCTCAAGGTCGAGATCGACGGAATACTGGCGCAGTTGCCCCGCCTGGGGAGCGATTTTGCACGCGCCTGTCGCATTTGTCTTAACTGCCGGGGCCGCGTCGTGGTGATGGGCATGGGCAAATCCGGTCATGTGGGCGGGAAAATAGCCGCCACTCTGGCCAGTACCGGCACGCCCTCCTTCTTCGTGCATCCGGGCGAGGCGAGCCACGGCGATGTCGGCATGATCACCCGGGACGATGCCGTGCTGGCGCTGTCTAACTCCGGGGAGACCAGTGAAATTCTCACCCTCCTGCCGGTCATCAAACGTCTGGGGGTGCCCTTGATCGCCCTGACCGGAAACTCATCGTCCGCTCTGGCACGCGTTGCGACCGTGCACCTGGACATTGCAGTGCCGGCAGAGGCCTGCCCCTTGAATCTGGCGCCGACCGCCAGCACCACCGCGGCATTGGCGATGGGCGATGCGCTGGCCGTGGCGCTGCTCAAGGCGCGCGGCTTCACCGAGGAGGATTTTGCGCGGTCCCATCCGGCCGGGAGTCTGGGACGACGCCTATTGTTCGTGAAGGACGTGATGCGGGTCGGCGAACACATTCCCACGGTTCGAGCGGACAGCACCCTGGCGGAAGGGCTGATGGAAATGAGCTCCAAGGGCCTCGGCATGACGGCAATCGTCGACGATGGCAGGCACGTGCTCGGTGTGTTCACCGATGGCGATTTGCGCCGTGCTCTGGATCGCGCAGCGGACTTGCACACCACCCGCATGGATCAAGTCATGACCGCGAGGCCCAAATCCGCGACCCCCGGCATGCTCGCGGCCGAAGCCGTGCATCTCATGGAAACTCACCGCATCACCGCGCTGGTGGTGCTCGATGCCGGCAAAATCGTCGGCGCGCTGAATGTCCACGATTTGCTGCGCGCGGGTGTCATATGAAGGCGCGCGCGGCCACCGCGCTCAAGGATGTCCGGCTATTGATCCTGGACATCGACGGCGTGCTGACCGACGGCCGGCTTTATTTCGGACCCAAGGGAGAAGCGCTCAAGGTATTTCACGTGCGCGACGGCCACGGCATCAAGCTGCTGATGACCGCAGGAGTGCAGGTGGCGGCGTTGAGCGGGCGGCGATCCGCCGCCGCCGCGGCTCGCTTGCGCGAACTTCGCGTACCCACCGTCGTGCAGGGCTGCAGCGACAAGCTGGCGGCATTGCGCCGGTTGAGCCGGCGTCTCGAGGTGGATCCCCTGCACTGCGCCTGCATCGTGGACGACACACCCGATCTGCCGCTGATGTCCGCCGTCGGATTGGCGGCGGCGGTCGCCGATGCGCACCCGATCGTCAAGTCCGCGGCTCACTGGGTATCCAAAGCACCGGGCGGCACGGGCGCGGTGCGCGAACTGTGCGATGCGTTGTTGCGCGCCCGCGCGGGCTTGCGCTGATGTTGTTTCGCGTCTTCACCCTTCTGGCCATGGCGGCTCTCGCCATCAGCACCTGGATCTTGAGTTCGCCGGCGCGGCGCCCGTCCATGCAGGACAATGGAAATCAAACGGACCTGCCCGGTTACTATTTAAAAAATGCCGTGCTCACCGAATACGATGCGATGGGCGCGCCCAACATTCGCATCGAGGCCGAGCGCATCGATCAAGTCGAGCATGGCAATGAGGTGGCGCTGTACAACGTCAAGGTGAACTATGATGGCCCGGACGGTCAAACCTGGGTGCTCGTGGGAGACACCGCGCATGTGCTGCCGGGCGGCAACATCGTCGATGTCAGCGGCAACGTGCGCTTACAGGGACAATCGCCGGGCACGCAAGGCGGCGCGGTCCTCTATACCGACACCATGCGCTACGAAGTCGCCGAATCCCTCGCGAGCACCAAGGACGATGTGCGCATGGAATACGGCGGTCATATCCTGACGGCGCGGGGCCTGACCGCAAATTTGAAAGAGCGTACGATGCACTTGGAATCCAAGGTCAATGGTCGCTTCCTTCCTTAGAGGTCTCGCACTGGCGGCGGGGCTTGCGGCAGCTTCGCCGGGCGCGGCCGTCATCAAGGGCTCGCAGTTGCCCATTCTGCTGGATGCGCAATCCGGCACGGTCGATTTGAAAACCGGCAATGAAATTTTTCACAAGGTGCGCATCTCGCAAGGCGACATGGTGATCACGGCCGATCAAGCGCAAGCCTCGCAGGCCGGAACGAAACTGGACTTCGACAACACCGTGCTGGTATTTCGCGGCGCGGTGAAGGTCACCACGGATCAGGGACAATTGACCGCCGACGAAGCGCAAATCACGTTCATCAGCAATGTATTCACGAAGGCCGTGGCCACCGGAAAACCGGCCGCGTTCGAACAGCGAACCGTGAAAAGCGGAAAGGAGGCCAAGGGAAATGCAGAAACCATCGACTACGACGTCGCCAAGGGCATGGTGCGCTTCAGCACCAACGCCTTTTTGAGCTTGAGCGACCCGCAGTTCGAGATTCGCGGACAGGTGCTCAAGTATGATGCAGTCAATCAAAAGGTGATCGCCCCCGAGGACGAGCAGGGATCGCAACGCATCCATAGCATTTTTACGCCGCCCCCGCCGAAGACGCCGCCCAAGTCGGCGCCCCCGGCCTCGGCGCCCCCGGCCAACCCGACTCCATGAGCGTGTTGCGAGCCCTGAGCCTCGCCAAGAGCTACAAATCACGGCAGGTGGTGCGGGATTTGTCGCTGGAGGTCGAAAGCGGCGAAGTCGTGGGACTGCTCGGCCCGAATGGCGCGGGCAAGACAACCGCCTTTTACATGATCGTCGGATTGGTGCGCTGCGAGCACGGCGAAATATACCTGGATAATCGTGACATCAGCCGCCTGGCAATGCACCGGCGGGCCCAGCTGGGCCTGGGTTACCTGCCGCAGGAACCCTCCGTCTTTCGCAAGCTATCGGTGGCGGACAACATCATGGCCATTCTCGAGACCCGTCCTGGGCTGGACGATGCCGGGCGGCGTGCCCGCTTGATGGAGCTGCTCGATGAATTGCACATCACGCATGTCGCCGAGAGCTTGGGGGTGAGCCTCTCGGGCGGAGAGCGCCGCCGCGTTGAAATCGCCCGCGCCCTGGCCGCCGATCCCCGATTTATCCTGCTGGATGAGCCCTTTGCGGGCGTCGACCCGCTCTCGGTCGCTGATATCCAAAGGATAATCAAGCACTTGTCGGACAAGGGCATCGGCGTACTCATTACCGACCATAATGTGCGGGAGACCTTGGGTATTTGCGGCAGAGCCTATATCGTCAGTCAAGGAAGCGTTCTTGCCTCCGGATCTGCGGACCAGATTCTTGCCAACCCGCAGGTTCGTGAGGTGTACTTGGGTCAGGATTTCAAGTTGTAGGGTTAGGTTTGAAAGAACTATGTTGAAGCCCAGTCTGCAGCTTCGCATCGGCCAGCAGCTGACCATGACCCCGCAGTTGCAGCAAGCGATCAGGCTGCTGCAGCTACCCTCGCTCGACCTACAGGCCCATGTCCGCGAAACCCTCGAAACCAACGTCATGCTCGAGGGCGAGGATGAGGCGCTGGAGAGCGCCGTCGACGGTGTCCGCGAACGCGAGGACGCTCCGGTTCGGCTGGAGGAGAAATATGTCGCGCTGGACGGTAACAGTGCGCCTGCGGACCAGCGCGAGACACCCGAGGTCGAGATCGCGGATGAGGCCTGGGGGGAACAAACCAGCGGTCCGTCCGAGCGCTCCTATTCGGGGGACGACGATCGCAGCACGGATTTCAGCGACCAGCATGGGCAGACCCTGCAGGAGCAGCTCATCGAACAATTGGAGCTGGCTAGGTTGTCGCCGATCGACATCGCCATCGCGCGCGTTATTTGCGATGCCGTCACCGATGATGGTTATCTGAACGACTCGCTCGAGGACATTCGGGCCAGCCTCCTGCCGGAAATCGAGGCAACCTCGGACGACGTGCAAAGGGTCTTAGGTATAGTGCAATCGCTGGAGCCCGCCGGCGTCGGCGCGCGCAGCCTGGGTGAATGCATTGCGCTGCAACTAAAGCAACTGGATCCGGACACGCCGGCGCGCGATATCGCGGTACGCGTGGCCCTCGAACACTTGGATCTGGTTGCCAGCCAGCAATTGGCCCTGCTGCGCAGGCAGTTGCGCTGCAGCGAAAGTGATCTGGAAATGGCCCTCGCGCTGGTTCGTTCCTGTCATCCGCGCCCGGGCGCGGCGGTCAACCCGAACCAAGCGGAATATGTCATTCCCGACGTATTCGTGCGCCGCACCGACCACGGCTGGGTGGTGGAAATCAACCAAGCAACCGTGCCCCGGGTACGCGTCAACCAAAGCTATGCGAATCTGATATCGCGGGCGCCGGATCATGCGATGCTGCGCACTCAACTACAGGAAGCACGCTGGCTGATGCGCAGCCTGGAAATTCGCAATGAAACCCTGGTCAAGGTGGCGCGCTGCATCGTTCAGCGCCAGACCGGATTTTTTGAGATCGGCGAGGAAGCCATGGAGCCCTTGATCCTCAAGGACGTGGCGGAAGCGGTGGAAATGCACGAGTCGACCATCTCGCGCGTCACCACCGCCAAGTACATGCATACGCCGCGCGGAGTCTTCGAATTCCGTTATTTCTTTTCCAGCCACGTGGCGGCGGCCGACGGCACCGAGATGTCGTCCACCGCGATTCGCGCCAAGATCAAGAAGCTGATTTCGCAGGAGAATCCCGAGATTCCGTGCAGCGACGCCAAGCTCGCGGAAATTCTCTCGCAGGAGGGCATACCGGTGGCCAGACGCACGGTTGCCAAGTATCGCGAAGGCATGCAGATCGCACCGTCGAATGAACGGAAACGAGCCGCTGCCCGCGCCTCATAGGTGAGTGTGAAGGAGGAAACATGCAACTAGATCTCAGCGGTCATCATGTGGAAGTCACGCAAGCGCTGCGCAGCTATGTGTTCAAGAAATTCGAGCGGATCTCCAGGCACTTCGAGCAACTGATCGACGTCCATTGCGTGCTTACGGTCGAAAAAATGAGCCACAAGGCCGAGGCCACCCTGATGGTGCGCGGAAACAAGATCTACGCCGATGCCATTGAGGAAAACATGTACGCCTCCATCGATGCGCTGGCCGACAAGCTCGACCGCTGCGTCAAGAAGCACAAGGAAAAAGCCTCCGATCATCACCCGGAGGATGTCCTCAAGGCGCGCTAGCGGCCCTCCCGATGTCGATGCGGCTGATCATCGTGAGCGGCTTGTCGGGCTCCGGCAAGAGCGTGGCGCTGCACATGCTGGAGGACATCGACTTCTACTGCGTCGACAACATTCCCGCCGCGCTCTTGAAGTCCTTCATCTCGCACACCGTGCGCAGCATGGGAGACGCCTATCCGCGCACCGCGGTGGGCTTGGATGCGCGCAATCGATCCAACGAAATCGAAACCATTCCCGCCCTGGTCGGCGAACTGCGCCGCAGCGGCATCAGTTGCGAGGTGCTGTATCTGCACGCCGCCGACGAGGTGCTGCTGAAGCGTTTCGCCGAGACGCGGCGCAAGCACCCGCTGGTCGCGGGCGATGTGAGCCTGCGCGAGGCGATCGCCTCGGAACGCAAGCTGCTCGAGCCCATCATCATCGCGGCCGACTGGGTCATCGACACCTCGAACATGGGCGTGCATGCGCTGCGCGAGATCATCCGCGAGCGGGTCGATCGGCGCAGCGAGGGCCGCCTGTCCCTGATGTTCGAATCGTTCGGCTACAAGCATGGCTTGCCGGGCGATGCCGATTTCGTATTCGACGTACGCAGCCTGCCGAACCCCTACTGGGAGCATGCGCTGCGTACGCTGACCGGCCGTGATCCCGCGGTCATCGAGTATCTCGCCGGATTCGCCAGCGTGCGCAGCATGATCGCCGATTTGACCGCTTTCTTGACTCTGCGCGTCGGTGAATTCTCGCAGGCCAACCGCAGCTATCTGACCATCGCGGTCGGCTGCACCGGGGGCCAGCATCGCTCGGTGTACATCGCTGAACAGCTCGCGGAACATTTCCGCAAGTCGCATCCACATGTGCTGACGCGCCATGCGTCCTTGAACAAGAACTAAGCGGGCGCGGACCGGTACTTGCGGGCCTCTCCCACCCGCAGAAAGGCGCGTATTTCCACGGCGCGCGCCCGCGCATCCTCATAGCCCAGATCGATCAGTTCGCGCGTGAAACCGCGCTCGAACAGCAGATAGCTCAAGAGCAGCGTACTGGCGGAATTGTGCGCACCCAGCGCGCGCAGCAGCGCGCGCATGCTCCGCGGCAATTCGCCCAGGTGTCGGCGGGCGATCTCATTGACATCGCGCGTCGGCGTGATCAACAGCGATTCGATATGCCGCATCCCTTCGTTCTCGTTGTACAGCTTGATCCGCTCCAGATCCGTGTGCAGCGAGTCCATGAACAACGAGTCCAGCATGAAGCCGAACATCTGGCCGAAAGTGGGTTCTATCGGCGCCGGCGTGGGTGTCGACCACGTGGGCAATGGATCGTTGACGCCGATGATCAGGAGCCGCGAGGCTCCAAGATGAATCGCCGGGCTCAACGGCGACGTCTGGCGCATGGCGCCGTCGCCGTAGTAAGCGTCTTGCAGCGCCACGGGACGAAACAGAAAAGGGATGGCGAGACTGGCCATCAAGTGATCCAGCGTCAGGGGTGCGCGCACCCCCTTGCGATACACCCGCGACCACGGCTCGACGCCGGCGTCCGCCGCATAGAACGTCACCGAATCCGCGCCCGTGTAGCAGGTCGTGCTGATGCCGATGGCGTGCAGGTGGGTCTTGTACAGGCTGCGCGGGATGCCGTCGAAATCCAATACCATCTTCAGCAGGTCCCACAACGGCGTGTTGTCGAACAGCGCATGCGGCGGCTGCACCAGCCAGCCGCCCGTGAGGAAGGCCAGGAACCAATGCAAGCCGGACTTGAGCATGCTCGCGGCGTCCGCCTTGAAAACATGGTGCACGCGAAACTCGCGCCATACCCTTTCGATGGCGTACACCGAGCGTCTGAAATGCGCCGCATCGGAGGCCAGTGCGATGGCGCTGACGGCGCCGGCCGAGGTACCGGTGATGATGGGAAACGGGCACGCCGAGCCGCGCCTCAGCAAATCCGCGATGCCCTTGAGCACGCCGACCTGGTAGGCAGATCGGGCGCCGCCGCCCGTCAACACCAATCCCAGCCGCCGCGGGTCCGGAATCACGTCAGCGCGTCGATGACGTCGTCGAGCCCCGCCAGCGTCAACGGATACATCCTTCCTTCGAGCATGTCACGCGTCATGTCGATGGACGCGGTCTGGCGCCAGCGAGATTGCGGCTGGGGGTTGATCCAGGCGAATTTCGGAAACTGCTTCATCAAGCGCTCGAGCCACACGGCGCCGGGCTCGGGATTCCAATGCTCCACGCTGCCGCCGGCATGGGTGATTTCGTATGGGCTCATGGTCGCGTCGCCCACCAGAATCAGCTTGTAGTCGGGGCCGTAGGTACGAATGACCTCTGTGGTTCCGACATGTTCGTTGAAGCGCCGGCGGTTGTCGCGCCACAGAGCCTCATAGACGAAGTTGTGAAAATAATAGTGTTCGAGATGCTTGAACTCGCTGCGCGCCGCCGAAAACAGCTCCTCGCAGGTCTTGACGTGATCATCCATCGAACCGCCGATATCGAGCAGCAGCAGTATCTTGATCACATTGCGGCGTTCGGCTTGCATCTTGATGTCGAGCCATCCGCCCGAGCGCGCCGTCGCGTCGATGGTATCGGCCAGGGCCAGTTCGTCCGGTACGCCGCGCCTCGCGAATTTTCTCAAGCGGCGCAAGGCGATCTTGATGTTGCGCGTGCCGAGTTCGACCTTGTCGTCGAGGTTCGCGAATTCGCGTCTGTCCCACACTTTGACGGCGCTGCGATTGCGCCCGCCTTCCTGCCCGATGCGCACGCCCTCCGGATTGAACCCGTAGGCCCCGTACGGCGAGGTCCCGGCGGTGCCGATCCATTTATTGCCGCCTTGATGTCTTTCCTTTTGCTCCTCGAGGCGCTTCTTCAGCGTCTCCATCAATTTTTCCCAGCCGCCCATGGCCTCGATCTGGGCCTTCTCCTCGTCGGTGAAATCGCGCACCGCGATCTTCTCCAGCCAATCGGCCGGCAGCTGCTTCTGCAGCAAGGCGAATGCGTCCTCGACGCCCTTGAAATGCGCCGCGAAAGCGCGGTCATAGCGGTCGTAGAAGCGCTCGTCCTTCACCAGGCAGGTACGCGCCAGATAATAGAACCGTTCCGCGCTCAAGCCCCCGAGACCGGACTTGAGCGCTTCGAGCAGAGTCAATAATTCAGTGATTGAGACCGGCACGCCGGTCTTGCGCAGCAAAAAGAAGAACTTAACGAGCATTCCGGCGGTTTAAGAAAACGAGCTGTTCGAACAGATGCACGTCCTGCTCATTTTTCAACAGCGCGCCGTACAGGGGCGGAATCAGCTTCTTGGTATCGTCGCTGCGCAGCACCTCGGCCGGAATGTCCTCGCTCACCAGCAGCTTGATCCAATCGAGCAGCTCCGAAGTGGTCGGCTTCTTCTTCAGCCCGGGCGTATCGCGGATCTTGAAGAACGAGGTCAAGGCTTCGTGCAGCAATTCGCGCTGCAGATTTGGGAAGTGCACGTCGACGATCTGCGTCATGGTCGCCGTATCCGGGAACCGGATGTAGTGGAAGAAGCAGCGCCGCAGGAACGCATCCGGCAGCTCCTTCTCGTTGTTGCTGGTGATCACGATGATCGGGCGATGCTTGGCGCGCACCGTCTCGTGAGTCTCGTAGACATAGAACTCCATGCGATCGAGTTCGCGCAGCAGATCGTTCGGAAACTCGATATCGGCCTTGTCGATCTCGTCGATCAGCAGCACGGGCTGTTGCTCGCAATCAAACGCCTCCCACAGGGTTCCTTTCAGAATGTAGTTGCGGATGTCCTTGACCCGGTCATCGCCGAACTGCGAATCGCGCAGGCGCGATACCGCGTCATATTCGTACAGGCCCTGCAGCGCCTTGGTGGTCGATTTGATGTGCCACTCGAAAAACGGTCTGTTCAGGGAGCGGGCGATCTCAGTCGCCAGCAAAGTCTTGCCGGTGCCCGGCTCGCCCTTGATGAGCAGCGGCCGCGACAGCACGACCGCGGCGTTGACCGCGGCCGTCAATTCCTCAGTCGCGATGTATCGTTCGGTGCCGCGAAATTCGTTGGTCATGTGGTCTACTTTCTGGTTACGCGCAGGATCTGCATGGAATTGGTGCCGCCGGAGATGCCGCTGAGCTCGCCCTTGGTGAGAATGATGTGGTCCCCCTCCAGCACCAGATTCATGCCCAGAAGCAGCCGGAATATTGAATAGTAGATCGCCTCGCCGCGGTCCTCGATATCGTACGCGACGGGATAGACTCCGCGATACAGGGTGACGCGGCGCCGCGTGTTCTCGTGACGCGTGAAGGCATAGATGGGGATGTCGGAACGTACCCGCGACATCCACAGCGCCGTCGACCCGGATTCGGTCAGCGTCACGATGGCTTTGACGTGCAGGTGATTCGCCGTGTACATCACCGCCGAAGCGATCGCCTCGTCGGTGTGCGCGAAATAACCGCTGGTGCGCTGCCTCGCGCGCACGTGCTCTACTTCGTACTTTTCCGCCCCGACCACGATCTGCGCCATGGCCTCGACGACTTTGACCGGATGCCTGCCCGATGCGGTCTCAGCCGACAGCATCACCGCATCGGTGCCGTCCATGACCGCGTTGGCGACGTCGGAGACTTCCGCCCGTGTTGGGATGGTCGCCGTGATCATCGATTCCATCATCTGCGTGGCCATGATGACAACTCGATTCTGGTGGCGCGCTTCCTGGATGATCTGCTTCTGCAGACCCGCGAGCTCCGCATAACCCATCTCGACGCCCAAATCGCCGCGCGCCACCATCACGCCGTCGCTGGCTTTGACCACGGCCGACAGGTTCTTGATCGCCTCGGCGCGCTCGATTTTCGCGACCAAGAGGCCATGCCCTCCGGCCTGGCGCAGCAACAGCCGCGCTTCTTCCATATCCGCGGCATCGCGCGGGAAGGAAACTCCAAGGTAGTCCACTTTCAGCTTTGCTGCAGTGACGATGTCCTCGCGATCCTTGTCGGTCAACGCCCCGGCCGACAGGCCGCCTCCCTGCCGGTTGATGCCCTTGTTGTTGCCGAGCTCGCCGCCCACCAGCACCCGGCTGCGAATGCGCGGGCCGTCTATGGCGAGAACCTGCAGGCTGATCTGGCCGTCATTGAGCAGCAGCACATCGCCGGCGAACACGTCGCTCGGCAGCTTTTTGTAGGCTATCCCGACGGACTTCTCCGTGCCGGCGTCAACGCCGAGCGCTGCGTCCAGCGTGAACTCCTCGCCGTCCTTGAGCTGCACCTTGCCCGACACGAAGCGGTCAATGCGGATTTTCGGCCCCTGCAAATCGCCGAGCACGCCGACGTAGCGGCCATTTTCTCGCGCCGCCTCGCGCACCAGTTCGACCCGGCGCGCATGATCCGCGACCGCGCCATGCGAGAAATTCAGGCGAACCACGTCCACGCCTGCGCGGACCATCCCGGACAGCACTTCCGGATCATCCGTGGAGGGGCCGAGGGTCGCGACTATTTTTGTGCGTCGAAGGCCCGAACTCATGCCGCGCGCCGCTCGAGAATCTCAACCGCGGGGAGCTTTTTGCCTTCGACAAATTCGAGAAAGGCGCCGCCGCCCGTGGAGATGTATGAAATGCTGTCCTCGATGCCGTATTTTTCGATGGCGGCCAGAGTATCACCGCCGCCCGCCAGGGAGAACGCCTTGCTGCGGGCGATGGCCGTGGCCAGCGTGCGCGTGCCCTCGCCGAATTGTTCGAACTCGAACACCCCCACCGGGCCGTTCCAAAGGATGGTGCCGGCGGAAGCCACCAGTGCCGCGATGGCCTCGGACGAGTCGGGACCGATGTCGAGAATCATGTCCTCCGGCCCCACGCGGCTGACATTCTTGACGTCGGCCTCCGCCTTGGCGGAGAACTCCGTGGCCACCACGACATCGGTGGGCATGGGAATGTTGATGCCGCGCTTCTTGGATTGCTCAAGAAGGCGCTTGCAAATGTCCAGCATGTTCGGCTCGTAGAGCGACTTGCCGACATTGAAGCCCAGCGCGGCGAGAAAGGTGTTGGCGATCCCTCCTCCCACGATCAGCTGATCCACCTTGCTGAGGAGCGACTCCAGCACCGTGAGCTTGGTGGACACCTTGGAGCCGGCGACGATGGCGAGCAGCGGGCGCGCTGGGTTTTCGAGGGCCGTTTCCAGGGCGGTCAGTTCATTGACCAGCAACGGGCCGGCGCAAACCAAGGGCGCGTACTTGGCGACGCCGTGTGTGCTCGCCTCGGCGCGATGCGCGGTCCCGAAAGCATCCATCACATAGATGTCGCACAGCGCCGCCATGCGCCGGGATAAATCGTCCGAGTCTTTTTTCTCACCCTTGTTGAAGCGAACATTTTCGAGCAGCACCACCTCGCCCGGAGCTGCCTCGACTCCCGCCAGCCAGTCCTTTTTCAAGGGTACCGGCATGCCCAGCAGCTGCGCCAAACGCTTGGCCACCGGCGCGAGCGAAAACTCCTCATCGTACTTGCCCTCCTCGGGCCTCCCTAAATGCGACATCAGCATGACGCGCGCTTTTGCCGCCAAGGCCGCTTGTATGGTCGGTAGGGCCGCGCGAATACGGGCATCGCTGCTCACCGACCCGGCAGCAATCGGAACATTGAGATCCTCGCGTATCAGCACCCGCTTGCCGCGCAAATCCAGACTGGCCATTTTGGTGATCTTCATCGGGTCCTTAAGCGGCTTTCGACCAGGCCAGGGTGGTATCGAGCATGCGATTGGAGAAACCCCACTCGTTGTCGTACCAGGCGCAGGCCTTTACCAGCGTGCCTTCGATGACCTTGGTCAAGGTCGCGTCGTAGGTGGAGGAAGCCGGATCATGATTGAAGTCGACCGACACCAAGGGTTGGTCGTTGTAGGCCAGAATACCTTTCAATGCGCCATTGGCGGCCGCCTTGATGGCTGCGTGAATTTCCTCCACCGTCGTTTTTCGGGCCGCCGTGAAGCTCAAGTCCACCAGGGAGACGTTGATGGTCGGCACGCGAATGGCGAAACCGTCGATCTTCCCTTTGAGTTCGGGGAGCACCAGTCCAACGGCTGCGGCGGCGCCGGTCTTCGTCGGAATCATCGACATGGTGGCAGAACGCGCGCGGCGCAGGTCCGTGTGATACACATCGGTCAACACCTGGTCGTTGGTGTAGGAGTGAATGGTGTTCATCACGCCGGCGACCACGCCGACCTTGTCATGCAGTACTTTCACCAGCGGCGCCAGGCAATTGGTGGTGCACGAAGCGTTGGAGATGACGGTCATTCCCGATCGAAGGATGCCGTGGTTCACGCCGTACACGATGGTGGCGTCCACGTCATCGCCGCCCGGCGCGGAAATCACGACCTTCTTGGCGCCCGCGGCCAGATGCGCCGACGCCTTCGCCTTGCTGGTAAAGAGTCCCGTGCACTCCAGGACCATGTCCACGCCCAACTCGCCCCAGGGCAATTTGCCGGGATCGCGCTGTGCGACCACGCGGATGCGATCACCGTTGACCACCATGGAGTCGCCGTCGACGTGCACCTCGCCGCGAAACCGGCCATGCGCGGTATCGAAGCGCGTCAAATGGGCATTGGTATTGGCATCGCCCAGATCATTGATCGCTACGATCTTGATGTCGCCGCCATGCTTGCCTTCGTATAGAGCACGCAAGATATTGCGGCCGATTCGTCCGTAGCCATTGATGCCCACCTTGATTGCCATCGATCAAACCCCTTGTCAGTTCGAAATTAAAACCTTCTCGATCGCCTCGATCACTTTTTCGGCGGTGAAGCCATATTGCGCAAACAGCACTTTCGCCGGCGCCGACGCCCCGAAGTGATCGATTCCCACCACTTGTCCCTTCATCCCCACGTAATGCCACCACGCGGCGCGCACCCCGGCTTCGACGGCGACCCGCCGCGTAACGGCCGCGGGCAGCACGCTTTCCTTGTAGGCATCGTCCTGCAGTTCGAAGCGATTCGTGCTCGGCATCGACACGAGGCGCACGCGGCGTCCCTTGCCGTTCATGGCACGCACCGCATCGGCGGCGATGCCGATCTCCGATCCGGTCGCGATCACCAGCGCTTCCGGGGCCCCGGCGCTGTCGATCAAGACGTAGCCGCCGCGCGAAATGTTGGCCACTTGCGCAGCATCGCGCGAATTGTGCACACAGGCCTGGCGCGTCAACACCAGCAGCGTCGGAGCGTCGCGATTCTCGAGCGCCGCGCCCCAGGCCGCCGCCGTTTCGACCGCGTCGCAGGGTCTCCATAAGTCGATGTGCGGGATGATCCGTAACGAAGCGATTTGCTCGATGGGCTGATGCGTCGGTCCGTCTTCGCCGAGTCCGATGGAATCGTGCGTGTACACGAAGACCACGCGCAAACGCATCAAGCATGCCATGCGAAGGGCGTTGCGCGCATAGTCCGAGAAGGTCAGGAAGGTGCCGCCGTAAGGAATGAACCCGCCATGCGCGCTCATGCCGTTCATGACGGCCGACATGCCGAACTCGCGCACGCCATAGTGAATATAGTTGCCGGCCGGCGCGTCCGGATTCAGCGTGACCGAATCCTTGCGCCAGGTGCCATTTGAAGGCGTGAGGTCCGCCGAACCACCCAAAAGTTCAGGCAGGCCGGGGCCGATCGCGTTTAGCGCCGCTTGCGAGGATTGCCGGGTCGCCAGCGCCTTGCCCTCCGCCTGTGCACCGCCAATGACCGCGTGGATCTGTTCGTCAAAGCCGGCCGGCAGATCTCCCGCCATGCGCCGCTCCAGTTCCGCCGCCAGCGCCGGAAACTCCTGGCGGTACGCGGCGAATCGGGTGCGCCATTGCTTTTCGGCCGCCGCGCCCTTCTCGCGCCGATCCCAGGCGGCACGGATGTCGGGGGGAATCTCGAACGGCGGTGAGCTCCAGCCCAAGGTCTTGCGGGTGGCAGCGATATCCGCGTCGCCCATCGCCTCGCCGTGCATGGTTTGCGTACCCTGTTTCGGCGCGCCCCAACCGATGGTCGTGCGGGCGCATATGAACGACGGCTTGTCGGTCACGGCGCGCGCCGCGGCCAGTGCTGCAGCGACCGACTCACTGTCCTGGCCGTCGACACTCCGCAGCACATGCCAGCCGTAAGCCTCGAAGCGCGCCGCCGTGTCATCGGCGAACCAGCCCTTCACTTTGCCGTCGATCGAAATGCCGTTGTCGTCGTAAATCGCGATGAGCTTGCCGAGCCGCTGCATGCCGGCAAGCGACGCCGCCTCGTGCGAAATGCCTTCCATCATGCAGCCGTCGCCGCAGAACACATAGGTGTGATGATCGACGATGGTATGTCCGGGCCGATTGAACGTGGCGGCGAGCGAGCGTTCGGCCAGTGCCATGCCGACGGCATTGGCAAAACCCTGGCCCAAGGGCCCCGTGGTGACCTCGATCCCCAGGTGCAACTCGCGCTCCGGGTGGCCGGCCGTCTTGGAGCCCCATTGCCGGAAATTCTTGATTTCATCCATGGACAGGGGATAGCCCGTGAGATGCAGCACCGAATACAGCAACATCGACGCATGGCCGTTGGAGAGCACGAATCGGTCACGGTCCAGCCAGGTAGGATTTCCCGGATTGAACTTAAGCACGTCGCGCCACAGCACTTCGGCGATATCCGCCATGCCCATCGGCGCTCCCGGATGCCCCGAATTCGCCTTTTGGACCGCGTCCATGGAAAGAGCACGAATGGCGTTGGCAAGCTCGCGGCGGGTGGGCATAAGGGGCTTCTTATTTAACAAGACAGGGCGCGTATTGTCCCCGATGCGCCCCTTGCCAGCAATGCCGCGTGATCCGGGTCGCAATACGCAAATTCGTCGGGCATCAACGACGGAACCGGGGTTTTCCGGCGGAACGCCTTCACATAACGGTAGTCTAAATATGCCTGTCCGGGACCACGGCCATGACCCAGTTCACCGTCGCCGCAGGCATGCTTTGCTAGCATTTGTTGATGAGAATCATACAAATCACCGACCCACATTTGTACGGCAGTGCAGGCGGCAGATTGCGCGGCGTGGAGACCGACCCGAGCCTGCATGCGGCACTCGACGATGCGTTCACGCGAGTTCCCGACTATGCCGCGATGCTGGTGACCGGCGATCTGGTGCAAGACGACAAATCCGGATATTTGCGATTCCGCAGCATCTTGGGCAGTCTCACCAAACCCGTGCTGTGCATCCCCGGAAATCACGACGAACCCGACGCAATGCGCCGCGAGCTCAAAGGCGCGCCGTTTCAAATCTGCGGCGCGCATGAAATCGGCGATTGGCAATTCGTGATGCTGGATAGCTACGATCCCGGCCACGTCGGCGGACGCCTGACGCAAAGCGAGCTCGCGCGTCTTGATGACGCACTCGCGAATTCATCGAAACACGCGATGGTTTGCCTGCATCACCACCCTATTCTGATGGGGAGCCGCTGGTTGGACGGCGTGGGTCTCGCCGCGGCGCAGGATTTCTGGCGCGTCATCGATGGACATGAGAACGTGCGCGCCGTGGTGTGGGGTCATGTACACCAGGCCTACGATGGAAAGCGCGGCGATGTACGCCTGTTCGCCACGCCGTCGACGGGAGCGCAATTTCTTCCGAAGAGCGATCGCTACGCGGTCGACTCGCGTCCGCCGGCATACCGGAGTTTCGATCTGCATTCGGACGGTCGAATCGACTCAGAGGTTCATTGGGTGGAATCCGTGCCCGTGCGCCAGACCGCGGCGAGTTAGGTTCCAATTGCTGCGTCCGCGGCCGCTGATACTCGCCCTCTCCTGCCTTGTGCTATGCGCGGTCGTGCGCGCCGATACTGCGCAGCATTGCCTGTGGGAATTGCACGGCAGACACAATACGGTCTATCTGCTGGGCTCCATACACGTGCTGCGGCCGACGGACTACCCGCTGCCGGCCGCGGTGCTCGGCGCATACGGCAGCGCGAAGGCGCTGGTCATGGAGGTCAGCCCGGATGAGCTCGATTCGCAACAGTTGCAAACGGAACTGCTGACGGGCGCGCAACTGCCGGAGGGCAAATCCTTGCCGCAGGTTCTCGGCACGCAGCGCTATCAACGCGCATCGGCACTGGCTCATGACGTGGGCGTCGAGCTCAACCTATTCGACAATTTCGCTCCCTGGTTCGCCGCCGAAGCCATCTCGCAGCTGCAGCTGGCGCAGCTCGGCTTTCAGCCCACGTCCGGCGTCGACATGTATCTCGCCGGCCTGGCGCGCAAGGACGGCAAACCCGTCGCAGGACTGGAAACGGTGCAAGATCAACTCGCCTTGTTCCAAGCGTTGTCGCTGGAGGAACAGGCCGTGTACTTGCTGGCCAGTCTGGAAGACGCCCGCGACCTGCCCACCGAGGTCAACGCCATGGTTCATGCCTGGCAGCAGGGCGACACGGCGTGGTTCGAAGAGCACATGAAATCCGACTTAGGGAACGATCCGAAGCTGTATGAATCATTCCTGCTGTCACGCAACCGCAAGTGGGTGCCGAAGATCGAGGCACTGCTCAACGAAGATAAGGATTACTTGGTGATCGTCGGCGCGGCGCATCTCACCGGCCGCGGCAGCGTGATCGAACTGCTCAAAAAAGACGGGATCGGCGCCGCCCAGAAATAGGCGGCCCGATCCCCAAAAAAAATGGCCTGACCCTCTCGGCTACCGCGCGCTACTGTGCGGCCGGAGGTGAGGAAGCGCCCGCGCCACGCGGGCCCCACGGGCCATGCGGGCGGTTCTGCATCTGCGCCTTCAGTGCGGCAAGTTGCGTTTGCTGTTCCGGCGTCAAGATCTTGAAAATCTGCGCGCGCACCGCTTCCCGCTGCGTGAGCATCTGCGAGTGCAGCGAGCCGTTGGCTTCGGTCACCTGTGCCACCACATTGGGATAATTCGGGTCGTTGGGCTGGGTCTGGCTCAGCTTGGTCGAGTTGGCGCGCATCTCGCTATGAATGCTCTTCATCTGCGGACCCGCGGTCGCCATGATCGTCTTGATCGAAGCCTGTTGCTCGGCGCTCAAATTCAGCTTCGAATACAGGTAACCGGGACCGTGGTGGTGCCATCCGTGCGGGCCTGCGGGGGGGGTTGTGGTCGTTTCGGTCTCAGCCGCAGTCGCCAACGAAATACTCGTGGCGCCTGTCAGCAGCATTCCGGCCGCCAGGAGAGTTCCGGTCAGCAAATTGCGGTTCGATCTCATATGGTTGCTCCGATATGGTGAATGATGATACGGCGCTATCCTAATCCGCCGGGCTGCAAACAAGTGTCTGAGAGTGATCAATTTTCTGTTAAGAATTGTGAATTCGAGCAACGGGGGCACAAGCCGCCGCCGGCTGTGCCACAGTATGGGCTGCCCAATATGCCAAACTCCTCTGCACCATCGGTCGATTCGAGCGCAACGCGCGAGGCGCGCGTTCTGCTGGT
>DASXNX010000128.1:0-11239 GCA_036494725.1 Steroidobacteraceae bacterium | reverse complement strand
TCCACGATGTGGATCCGAACCCCCAGGTTCGTCAGCCACAGCGCCAGCACCAAACCGGTGGGCCCCGCGCCGACGATGAGCACTTGCGATTGCAGTCAGGTCACTCGGGTAAAACGCAGCGCGGCGCGAGACTTGGCCTTGACGGCTTCTTCTTCTCGATTTTTTGCCGGCGCCTGCGTCTGCAGCGAGAAAAGAAGCTTGCGCGAAGCCGCTTCGATCTCATCGATCGCGGCGGCGAACGCGGACTCGTTGGGCTTCGACGGGCTGTTAAAGCCGCTCACCTTGCGCACGAATTGCAGCGCCGCCGCGCGGATTTCCGCATCGGTCACCGGTGGTTCGAAGTTGAATAGGGTCTTGATGTTCCTGCACATGCACAAATCATCGGCGTGCGCCGATTTGATTGTCAAGCGATGGCGATGTCAGGAACTCGTGGATCGCTTCGCGCTCGCCGAACACGCCGTGACCCAGGTCCGGCAGATAGCGGATCTGCGCCTGCGGAACACTGCGCTGGAGACGGATCCTGGTTTCAGCCGAGTCGAGAATGACATCCTTGCCTCCGAGAATCGCCAAAACCGGCATCGTAAGTTGCCGCAGCGCGGAGTCTGGGAAAATGGGCAGCCTTTCCCTGCGCGGACGAAAATGACGTTGCACCATCGCCATGTATTCCATGTACGCCCGAGAGCCCTGCGTCGATGCGCCCGGTGCGGCGCCGATCACGATCTGCATCGCTTTCTTGCGACCCCAGTCACCCAGCAGCAGTAGCGGCAGGACCTTGAATAGGAAGCTGGATCGTTGCCGGCCGATTCCCGCGGGAACGATGAGCACCAACCGATCGACTCGCGCCGGGCGGCGCGTGGCGTAGCCCAGCGCGAGCCATCCGCCCAGCGACAGTCCAATCACCGAAAATCGATCGACGTGCAATGCGTCCAGCACATCGTCCAGCCACAGCGCGTACGCGTCAGAGTTCAGCGGCGGCCGCGTCTCGGCGCTGAAGCCGGGCTCGCCGATCATATCGATGGCATGGACCTTGTATCCGGCCGACCAGGCCGCGGCATCGCCAATCCACATGGCGGAGTTCGAGCCTGCGCCGTGAAAGAGCAGCAGCGGCGGCGCGCTGTCCGCGCCGCAGGAAATGACGAAAGTCTCGCCGAAGCGGGTCGGCACGTGAAACTGCCGGTTCGGCTGCGGCCAATAGCTCAAGAAAGTCCGGTAGCGCTGCGCGATCAGCTGCGCTGCGGATTGCGTTCTGTAGAGACTCATGCCGTTTCCAGGAGAACGCCCAGCAGCCGGAACAGATCCGCGGTCGCAGACAAGGAACCGATCACGATGATCTTCATGGCTGCCCGTTCTTCGTCATAGACGGTTTCGACACGCAGCGGCAACGCATCGCTGCGCGGCGCCTTTGCGGCGCCCATCAGGTGATTGGTGATTCGACCGGCGCTCTCTTTGCTGACGGCGTCGATTTGCACAACGCTCGTTGCCTCAACTTGACGATGACGCGAGACCGGATCGGATTTGACGAGGGCGCCCGTCATCGCTTCGAGGTCCTCGCGGGCGACGCGATACTGCTTGCCGATGCGAACCGCCTTCAATCGGCCGCTGCGCACGTAGCCGCGTACCGTCCTGACGTTGAGGCCCAGTTGCGAAGCAATCTGCTCGAGCGAATACAGGCGACGGTTCTCGATCATCTTACATGCCTTAAAAGTATGTATAGTTACTTATTAGACTACATATAGAGTCATATAAGGAAGTATATACCGCGCACTCAAGAGTGCAAGCTTTCGCCCGATAAGTTAAAAAGGCATGGGAGAGGGAGAACTCGGAGGAGATTTCAATGGATGAACTTAAGCGAAAACCTCGGGTCGTAAAATCGAGCGCCATGATGAGCAGCCGCCCTCGATCGTTCGATCCAATGCGGTTCGTCGAGCCGACGGCCGTGAAATCGCGCGCGGCAGCGATCGCCGAGCTCGCCTATTTTCGCGCCCTCAATCGCGGTTTCGAACCCGGCCACGATGTCGAGGACTGGCTCGCGGCGGAAGCGGAATACGACCGACAACACCGCACGCGTCGTTCGCCCTGAGGCAACTACGCTAGAATCGCCGCCACCGCTCGATCGCCCGAGGATGGCTTTTGTACCTTCCAGCGCACTTCAATGAATCCCGCATCGATGTGATGCATGGGCTGATGCGTGCACACCCATTGGCCACCTTGGTCGTGTCTGGAAGCTCAGGGCTTCTCGCCAATCATATGCCGCTGGAAACACTGTTCTCGCCCGCGCCCCTGGGGTGCCTGCACGGTCATATCGCCCGTGCCAATCCTCTGTGGCGGGAATATCGAGAGGGCGCGCAAGCCCTGGCGATTTTTCAAGGACCGCAGGCCTATGTGTCGCCTTCGTTCTATCCCTCGAAAATCGCGGGCGGCGAGGTGGTGCCGACATGGAATTACGCGGTGGTGCATGCCAGCGGAACGCTGCGCTTCATCCATGACGTGGAATGGCTGCGCGGCTTCGTCGCCAAATTGACGGAAACCTACGAAACGCCGCGTCCGACGCCATGGAAGATCGAGGATGCGCCCGCACGCTACATCGACAAGATGTTGAGCCTGATCGTCGGTTTCGAGTTATCCATAGCGAGTCTGACGGGCAAATGGAAGGTAAGCCAGAACCGGCCGGCGGCGGATAGGCAGGGCGTGGTGAAGAATCTGCGGGCCGCCGACGATGCGGACTCGCACGAGATCGCCGCCATGCTTGCCGCCCGCGATTCCTAATGAAATGGTCCGTACTCGACCAGTCTCCCTCATCCGCGGGAAGCGCCCAAGACGTCGCGATCCGCGAATCGATTGCGCTGGCGCAGCATTGCGATGAGTTGGGTTACGAGCGCTACTGGGTTTCGGAACACCACAACAGCGCCAGCATCGTCGGCACGGCACCGGAGATCCTGATCGCGGCCATTGCCGCGACCACGCGGCGCATCCGCGTGGGCAGCGCCGGTGTCATGCTGCCGCATTATTCCGCGCTGAAGGTCGCGGAACAATTCCGCGTCCTCGAGGCCATCGCGCCCGGCCGCATCGATTTAGGCGTGGGCCGAGCGCCGGGCAGCGACGGATTGACTGCGCACGCGCTGAATCCTCATTCGCGCGGTGCCGATGAATTTCCGCGGCAGGTGCAAGAATTGCAGCACTGGGTATCGGGAATCCCGCTGCCCGCGGATCATCCCTATCGCAACATCATGGCCCTGCCAACCGGAGTCAGCAGCCCGCAGCTATGGATACTGGGAAGCTCTGATTACGGCGCGCAGCTGGCCGCGCATTTCGGATTGCCGTATGCATTTGCCTATTTCTTCAGCGAGGGTGTCGGGGTGGAACAGGCGCTCGATCTATATCGCCGTCACTACCGGCCGTCCGAACGCCATCCAGCCCCGCAAGCGACCATCTGCGTGTGGGCGCTGTGCGCCGATACCGAAGTCGAAGCTCGGCGCTTGATGATGACCCGCGAATACTGGCGCGTGGGTTTCGAGAAGGGGTTGCGGCTGCCGTTGGAATCGCCCGAGCGCGCCACAGCCCACCCCTATACGGAAGCGGAGCGCACAATGATCGACAAATTGAGGGCGGCCGCCCTGGTCGGCAGCGCCGCGCAAGTCCGCGACAGGCTGAACGCTCTGGCGCTCCGGCTGGAACTCGATGAGATCGTGATCAATACGTGGACCTTCGAACCCCAGGCGCGCCGCCAGTCCTACACGCTGCTCGCCAAGGCGCTTGGTCTGGTTTCACGCGCGATGCCAGCTTGAGCGTCATTGCAACGCCGCGATTGATTCTGCGCGAACTCGACTTCGGGGACGATGCGTTCATCCTGGAGTTGCTGAATGAGGCCGGGTTCTTGCGCCACATCGGCGACAAGGGCGTCAGGAATAGGGACGACGCGCGCGAATACATTCTAAAGGGACCCATGGATAGCTATGCGCGCAATGGCTTCGGCCTGTACGCCACGTGCTTGCGCGACGGAACATCGATCGGCATTTGCGGTCTGGTGAAGCGCGAGGGGCTGGAGTCTCCGGATGTGGGTTTCGCGTTTCTCGAGCGATTTTGGGCGAAGGGCTACGCAGTCGAATCGGCGGCTGCGGTGCTGGCTCACGCCCAAAAAACTCTCAACCTCGAGCGCGTCGTGGCCATCACCTCGCCCGATAACTTCAAGTCGATCGCCGTGCTGGAAAAAATAGGACTAAAGTTCATGCGCCTGATTCAGCTTACCGAAGACAGCCCGGAGTTGAAGCTGTTTGTCTCGGCGCCCGGCGAACGCCGCCAATGATCGCGGCCCTTATCGATATGTGCGCCATCCTTCATACTCGGGTTTACCCAGGCGTCTATTGAACAATTTTCGCGGAGATTCCTATGCATCCCTTCCCGCATCGCTACACCGTCAACGCATCGGTTCGTCCTGACGGCGACGTGCCGCTGTCCACTGCCGGCGTTCGAATCATCGAATCGTCGCCGCCCAAGGAATTCGACGGTCCGGGAAATCAATGGTCGCCCGAAGGCCTGCTGACCGCTGCGGTGGCGGATTGCTTTGCGTTGAGCTTTCGCGCGATCGCGGCCGCATCCAAGTATCCATGGCAGCGGCTCGAGGTTCGTACCGAAGGCACGCTGGACCGGGTCGAGGGCAAGATGCGCTTCACTCGTTTCGAGACGCACGCCAAGCTGCACGTCGCGGCCGGCGCCGATGCGGAACGCGCCAAGAAGCTGCTGGAGAAGGCGGAAAGCACCTGCCTGGTTGCCAATTCGCTCAACAGCGAGCGGCACCTGTCGATGGAAGTCGTCTAGCGTTTTTAGCGCTGGGCATCGACCGTCCGGTAGGCCTCGGCGAGCGTATCGAGCTGGCGCTTCAGGATCGCCATCCCATCGTCGACCAGTTGCTGCTGCGATAAATCGCGGCCGAAGAAAACGCGCAGCAACTCCTTGGGAGGGGCGTAGAAGCCCTTGCGCAGCAGATCGGCATATCGCTTTTGAAACTCCGCCGGATCGTGAGTGACCATGTCGAACATTTTGGTCGCCAGCAGGCCGGCGTATAAGTAATTCACCAGGTACAGCGGATCCTCAAACAGCAAACTCTTGGTGACCCAGATGTGCGCGTACTGGGGCTCGGTAGCCGGCCAAATTTCGTACTTGCCCCAGATCGACAAGCTGAGCGCGTCGAGATCGGCAGCATTTTTGATTTTGCCGGCCATTACGCCGTCGTAGATCGATTGTTCCAGAGTGCCTTCCTCCGCCGACGTGAACAGCTGCTTGTTGATGTCGTCAACCAGTGCATCCAGATAGTACGCGCGCGCTTTGGGATCCGAGCCGGCGTGATACAGATGATCGTAAAGCAGGAACTCGTTGAAGATGGCGAATGCCTCGAACATCCAGTTCGGACCGCGGGTGTAAAAGCGCGACACGCCATTTTCATTCATCAGCTGCCGATGAATCGCGTGGCCTCCCTCATGGGCGACCACACGGCTGTTGCCTAGAAAGCCACGGCCATAATTCTCCACGAAAAGACCCGAATCGACGCCCGGCGCGCCGATCGAGAAGCCGCCGTTGGTGCGTTTCCCCTGCTCCGAGGCGATATCCATGCGCGCGTTTACGGGGTCGAGCAATTGACGGAAGTGCTGCACATAGTCGGCGCCGAGCGGAGCCAGCGCCAGCAGCACGGCGGCGCGAGTCTGCTCCAGCGTCATTTGCGGAATCGCGAAACCCGCCATGGGCAACGACAAATCCCAGGAATGCACGTCAGCCATGCCGGCGAATGCCCCGACATGTCGCGCCTTCAGGCGTTGGTAATCCTTGAGCAGCCCGGCATGGCCTTCGACGGCCGCCAATGCCTCATCGACGCCCGCACGATCGAGGTCGCGCGAGAAATACACCATGCTCGGCGCGTCCGGGAAATGCCGCAATTTCGCCACTCGGTCATTGAGGCGCACCAGCCCGACCAGAATTCCCGCATACACGTCCGCGCGCGAAGTGAAGCCGTCCCATCGTTGCTGCCAGGCCGCTTGGCGCACCGTGCGGTCCGCATTCAGGAGCAGCAAGCCCGCGTCCTTGCGCACATCGAGTTCGCCCGCGGATGCATGGATCTTGGCGAACGGGGTGCTGCGCACGGTTTGCTGGTAAAGGGTCCAGGAGCTCGCAGCGGCCGAGTCGGCCAGCTCGTGGATGATGGCTTCCTGCTCCTTCGGCAATTCATGGGGCAGATTGCGTTGCGCTCGAGCCATGACATAGGCGTACCGCTTCAAGTCCGGATGGACGGCCGCGGCTTGGGCAAACGCGGCCCCGTCGAGCGTGCGAAGGGCGGCCCCTACCGAATTGATCACTGAATCCATGGCATCGCCGGCCTTGTCGTCGGCATCGGCGTCGGCTTGATCGTCGATGTCCCGGGAGGCGCGCAGATGCAGGTATGCCTGATGCCGCTCCAGCTGCCCGAGCAGGTCCTCGGCGCGGCGCAGGTATGGCTCGATGGCCGCGGGATCGCCGGCTATCTTGGCGGGGAACGCGGAGGCTTCCTTGAGCAGCGGTTCGAGTGCCGTCGATTCGATCGCGGGCGTCGCAAAATAGCGCGTCTGATCGATGGCATAGGAGGTGGCTTGCGCGTAAGCAGCCGGCGGTGCGACTGCGATCAAACCCAACACGTGGAGCGCGATTCTCGGCCCGGACTTCATCGATGCTCTCCCTTGTCGGCGCCAAAAAATAAGGGCCCCTTTAGGGCCCTTATTGTAGGTCTGCTGTGTATGGTGTGATTAGTCGTCCATCAAGAAGCTGCGCAGCTGTTCCGAACGGCTGGGATGACGCAACTTGCGCAACGCCTTGGCCTCTATCTGGCGAATGCGTTCGCGGGTGACGTCGAACTGCTTGCCCACCTCTTCCAGCGTGTGATCGGTATTCATGTCGATGCCGAAACGCATGCGCAACACCTTCGCTTCCCGCGGCGTCAGCTGCGCCAGCACCGAATGGGTGGTTTCGCGTAACGACTCCGTGGTGGCCGAATCGATCGGCGAGGAAACAGAAGTATCCTCGATGAAATCGCCCAAGTGGGAGTCTTCGTCATCGCCGATCGGCGTCTCCATGGAAATCGGTTCCTTGGCGATCTTGAGCACCTTGCGGACCTTGTCTTCGGGCATCTCCATGCGCACCGCGAGTTCCTCCGGAGTAGGCTCGCGGCCCATCTCCTGAAGCATCTGGCGGGAGATCCGGTTCAACTTGTTGATGGTCTCGATCATGTGCACCGGAATACGGATGGTGCGCGCCTGGTCGGCGATGGAACGCGTGATCGCCTGCCGGATCCACCAGGTCGCATAGGTCGAGAACTTGTAGCCGCGGCGGTATTCGAACTTATCGACCGCTTTCATCAAACCAATGTTGCCTTCCTGGATCAAATCGAGGAATTGCAGGCCGCGATTGGTGTATTTCTTGGCGATCGAGATCACCAATCGCAGGTTGGCCTCCACCATCTCCTTCTTCGCGCGCCGCGCTTTCGCCTCGCCGATGGAGACTTCTCGGTTGATTTCCTTGATCTCGTTGATCAGGACGTGAAACAGGCCCTCCAGCTCCTTGAGCTTGTTCTGCCGGCGTTCGATCTCGTCCTTGAACTTGGCGAGCGGACCGGAATAGCGCTTCTTCGCCTTGATGTGCTTGTCGAGCCAGCGGGTGCTGGTCTCGTTCTTCGGGAAAGTCGAAATGAAATCCTTGCGCGGCATGCCGGCCTGCTTGATGCACAGGAACATGATTTCCTTTTCGAGCAGCCGCACCTCGGTCACGTGCTGGCGAAGATTGTCGATCAATTGATCGAACATCTTCGGGCTTAGCTTGAGCTCCATCAACTCGCCGCAGATCTTCTTGCGGATCTTCAAGGTCTTCGGATCTTTCGATCCGAGCTTGTCGAGCGCGTTCAGAAACTGGTGGTGCACCTTGGCGATCGAATTGAAACGCTTTGCCGCTTCCTCCGGATCGGGACCGGTGTCGATGGCTTCTTCTTCTTCGTCGCCTTCCGTCTCGTCGTCGTCGTTGGCGGCTTCCTCGCGCTCGAGCGCCATCATCTTCGGGTTCTGCGGCTGAGCGATCTCATCGGGCGCGTTCGGATCGACGAAACCCACGATCACGTCGACCAAGCGCATCTGCCCGGCCTTGACGGATTCGTAATGACGCAGCAGCAAGTCGTAAGTGCCGGGGTAGCTGCCGAGCGCAATCTTGACGGCCTCGAGACCTTCTTCGATGCGCTTGGCGATGCGGATCTCGCCCTCGCGGGTCAGCAGTTCGACCGTTCCCATTTCGCGCATGTACATGCGCACCGGATCGGTGGTGCGGCCGAATTCCGCGTCGAGATTGGCGAGGGCGGCCGTCGCCTCCTCGACCGCTTCCTCATCCGGTGCGGCGGTGGCATCGGTGAGCAGCAACGATTCGGCGTCCGGCGCTTTTTCATACACCGGAATGCCCATATCGTTGATCATGTTGACGATGTCTTCGATCTGTTCGGGATCGACGATTTCGCTTGGCAGATGATCGTTGACTTCGGCGTAGGTCAGGTAGCCCTGTTCCTTGCCGCGCGCAATCAATAGTTTGAGTTGCGACTGACGCTCATCCGCGATCTGAGTCGCTGTGCCTGCTGGCGCTTTTTTGATCAAAGTGGACGCCTCATGGGTGTCTGGACATTTTAAAATGCAAGCCGAGCAGTATACGATTCTGGCCATTCCGTAGCCAGTAAGCGTCTAGGATTCAAGACGGCGCTCGGGTGCGGCCTTTGGCCTTGAGAAGGCTGCTTAATTCGGCCTTTTCATCGTAATTCAAGCCCAATTCCTCCGCTTTTTTCAACAAATCGTCCATTCGGCGGCCCGGGCCGTACTCTTCAAGCAGCTTCTCGACCGCCATTTTCAGTTCTTTAGCCGCCGAGGGGGTATCCGCCACCAGGGGATCCTGCATCGCCAGTTCGGCCAATCGCCCATATTCGGGCCGATCGCGCCACCTTTCGAGCAGAATCGCCGTGCTGGGGGAAGCGGCGGTTGCCGCCTGCTCCAAGAGCTCCTTCAGCACCGCGACCCCAGGACGGTCGATGCTGCTCAACAAATCCGGGTCCTCGATCGCTCCCGCAGCCGCAGGATGGTGAAGCACCAGCGTGATGGCCTGGGTCAACAAGTTACCGCGCCCGACACTGATTCGACCGTGGCGGCGGCCTGCCGGTTCCGCCGCAGTGCCGGCGAAACGCCTGGCGGGTTCACCGGCGGCGAAGAATTCCTTCAGCTTATTGGCCGGGATGCCGGCCTTGGACGCGAGCCGGTCAGCGAGCATTTCCCGATAAATGCCCTCCGGCATGCGCGCAAACAAGGGACCGGCCAAGGCCACCAATTTAGCCCGCCCGTCGACCGACCTTAAGTCCACGTCGGCCATCAGCTGCTGCACCAGATACTCTGAGAGCAGCAGGCTTGCGCGTATTCGATTCTCGAAGGCCTCGGGCCCTTCCTCCGCGATCAGCGTGTCCGGGTCATGGCCCTCCGGCAGAAACATGAACTTCATCTCGCGCCCGTCCTTGGCCAGCGGCAGCGCGTTTTCCAGGGCACGCCACGCGGCCTGGAGGCCCGCGCGGTCGCCGTCGAAACAGAACACGACTTCGCTGGTCATCTTGAAAATTTTATTCAAGTGTTCCTGCGTGGTGGCCGTGCCCAATGTCGCCACGGCGTAGGAGATTCCGGCTTGATGCAGGCGCACGACGTCCATGTAGCCTTCGACCACCAGCAGGCGCTTGAAATCGCCACGCGCCTGACGCGCCTCGTAAAGGCCGTACAGCTCCCGACCCTTGTGAAACAGCGGCGTTTCAGGCGAATTCATGTACTTGGGTTCGCCTTGGTCGATCACACGGCCGCCGAATCCGATAATCCGGCCGCGCGAATCGCGAATCGGAAACATGAGCCGATCGCGGAAGCGGTCGTAAAAACCCGTCCGCTCGCCGCTGCGCTCCAGGATCAATCCGACTTGAAACAGCCGGCGCCGTTCGTCGTCGCCTGTTCCGAAACGTTTGAGCAGTGCATCCCAGGAATCCGGTGCGTACCCTAAACTGAATCTCGCGCCGGTTTCGGCACTGAGGCCGCGGCGCTCGACATAGGCCTGCGCACGCACATTGTCCTTCAGGTTTTGCTCGAAGAAGCGCGCGGCTTTCAGCATGAGTTCGTGCAGATCGGCGCTTCCCGGCTCGCGTTCCGCCAATGCCGATCGCGGCAGTTCCATGCCGGCGCGTTGCGCAAGATCGGCGACCGCGTCCAAGAATTCCATCTTCTCGTACTGCATGAGAAACCCGATGACCGTGCCGTGCGCGCCGCAGCCGAAGCAGTGATAGAACTGCTTTTCCGCGCTCACCGAAAACGACGGGGACTTCTCGTTATGAAACGGGCAGCAGGCCTTGTATTCGCGCCCCGCCTTCTTGAGCGGCACGCGCGCGCTGACGACGTCGACGATGTCCGATCGCGACACGAGTTCGTCGAGAAACGAGTCTGGAATACGGCCGGTCATGGACCGCCTTGAGCTTAACCGCCGAGCTTGGCTTTAATCTTCGCGCCGACCGCGCCCATATCGGCCCGACCTTGTGCCTTGGCCTTGATCAGGCCCATGACTTTTCCCATGTCCTTGATGCTCGCGGCGCCCGTGGCGGCAATCGCATCGCCGATCAACGCATCGATCTCGGCGTCGCTCAGCTGGGAGGGTAGGTAGGTTTGCAACAGCGTGATCTCGGCGGATTCCTTGTCGACGAGGTCTTGGCGATTGCCGGCCTGGAACTGCACCAGCGATTCCTTGCGCTGCTTGATCATTTTCTCGAGGACGCTCAAAACTTGCGCGTCGTCGAGCGTGATGCGCTCATCGACCTCACGCTGCTTGATGGCGGATGTGATCATGCGAATCACGCCGAGCCGCTCCTTTTCGCCGGAGCGCATCGCCGCCTTCATGTCCTCGGTAATTCGCTCTTTGAGGGTACCCAAGACGTTGCGCAGTACTCTTAGTAGGAGGGGCGCGGCGGGGCGGCCGGCGGCGGGGCGGCAGGCGCTCCCGTGCCGCGCATGTTTTCCCGCGACAGACGCTTCAAATGCCGTTTCACAGCGGCCGCCTTTTTTCGCTTACGCTCTTGGGTCGGCTTCTCGTAGAATTCACGGCGCCGCAGCTCGGTGAGGACGCCCGCCTTTTCACAGGCACGCTTGAAGCGACGCAGGGCGGCGTCAAAATATTCATTCTC
>DASXNX010000127.1:0-11293 GCA_036494725.1 Steroidobacteraceae bacterium | reverse complement strand
TCCTTTCCGGACATTGCCGCGCGCGTGCAAAAGGTGCTGGATGATCCGCGGGCTTCTCCGGCGCGGGTGGCGGCCGTCGTGGCGTCGGAGGCGGCGCTGGCCGCACGCGTGCTGAGACTCGCCAATTCGGCGTTCTTGAATCCCTCGTCAGAACAGGTCAATGATTTGCGGGTCGCCTTGACCCGTCTCGGCGTGCAGCTCGTGCGCTGCACGGCGGTGTCCTTTGCGCTGCAGCAAATGAAGCTCGGCAGCGGCGACGCGGACTTGCGCAAGGAGCTGCAGGAACTGTGGCGCGGCGGCGCCCTGGTGGCCTCGATCGCCTACGTGCTCGCGCGCGAATCGCGCGCCGCCAACCCCGACGAAGCACTCATGACCGGGCTCATGCACAACATTGGGAAACTCTACATCACCGTGAGTGCTGCCAAGGCCGAGGCAGCGGCGGTGAGCGAATGGCACCCGCAGATCGCCGTCTTGATTTTGAAGCACTGGAAGTTTCCGCCCGCCATCATCGCGGCCGTGGGCAACCAGAATCTGGTAAGCCGCCAGAGGCACGGCGACGAGGGCCTGACCGACATTCTGAAGGCCGCGACGGCGCTGCAACCCTGCGTATTTGACCGCACCCTGCTTCCCGATGTGGTCGCCGGCATCCCCGCCTTTCAGCAGCTGAAGCTCAACGCCGAGGACTGCACCCGGATTCTGGCCGCCTCGGCGGAACAGATTCGCTCGCTGCGCGCGGGGCTCTCCGACTAGCAAGCTCTCAGGGCGGCAGCTTGAGCCGCTGCAGCAATGCTGGATAGCGGGGATCGCTCACCACGCCTTTCGTCATGGGGTCGCCACGCAGCCACTGAAGGCCGGGATCGCGCTGTTCGACGGCTTGGTCGAACCAGTGAAAGGCCTTGTCTGCGTCGCCAAAGACGGCGTAGGTTTCGGCGACCTGAAACTCGGCGCCCGCGGAATAATTTTTCACCAAATCTTCAAGCGCGGCCTTGGCCTCGGCGTCTCGTTGCTGCGCGTGATATCCGAGCGGCAGACCAAAAGGCCGCCAGCCACTTTTCTCCGTCTCGAATTCCGCCACGGCCGCCGGGATCTGGCCGCGCGCCAGCAAGATGCGTCCGAGCTCGTAATGCGCGGCGGGAAACGACGGACTGATGGCGAGCACCTGGCGAATCATCGCTTCAGCCTCGCTGAGTCGGCCGGCGTAGTAGAGCACCCGCGCGACATACCGCCGGTAAAGCAGATTCAAGGGATCGCGCTCGAGCACGTCCCGGAACTGCGTCAGGGTGTTGTCGACCTTACCCACTGTCATGGTCAGGTGCGCGGAGGAGAACAGGGCGCTCAAATTGTTGGGATCGAGCTGCAGGGCATGATCGATAGCTTCCCTGGCACCGGACCAGTCGAAGTCCACCATCTTGAGGGACCCGATCATGTTGTAGGCCTCGGGCAATGTCGGATCCAGCTCAGCGGCCTTGCGAGCCGCGGCCATCGCCTGCGCCCGGGCGGTTGGGATGGGGACGTCGCCATTGGCGACCTGCCGAAAAATGGCGTACGACATGCCGGCCCAGGCCGGCGCGTAACCAGGGTCGATGGCAATGGCTTTACGGTAGCACTCGATCGATTTCTCCAGCTCTTCGGGTGTATCGAACGCCACCGAGTAGCGGCCCTGCAGGAATAAATTGTAGACCTCGGGATTCGAGGTGCGCGCGGCGGAAACCGGTACATCGCCGAGCAGCGCGAGCTTCAGTTTGCCGACCACGGCGCGCGCGATGTCTTCCTGGACCTTGAACACATCGTCTTCGTCGCGATCGTAAGTCTCCGACCAGATATGCACGCCGGTATCGGCGCGAATGAGCTGGGTGGTGATGCGCAGCCGCCGGCCCGACTTGCGCACGCTGCCCTCGAGCACATTCGCGACATTGAGTTTTCTGGCGATGGTCGGTATGTCCTCGGATTTACCCTTGAAGGAAAACGACGAGGTTCGGGCGATGACGGTGAGTCCCGGCACTTTCGCGAGAAGATCCAGCAATTCCTCCGCAAGACCGTCCGAGAAATATTCCTGATCGTGCTTCTCGCTCATGTCGACGAAGGGCAGCACCGCAATGGACTTGTCCGTTCCGGCATCCGCCGCGCGCCGCGACGCCGAGAATTTCTCGACGGCGAATATTCCGGCGGCGATCAACAGTGCGGCCGCGCCCAGCAACAGCGCGGCCTTCCTCCGGGCGGGTGCCGATGCCCGGTGCGCGACGGGCGATTGCGCCGCCGGGATTCGATCCGGCGCGGGCGCCGCCGGTTCATCTTGGTGAAGCAGCCGCGTCACCCGCGCCACGAACTCGGGGGTGGTCTGGCCGGCAGGCAATCGCGTCCATTGCAATTCTCGGAATCGGTCGGGCACGAGCGCATCGCTCTCGAGAGTGGCGTCGATGACGATGGGGAGCAGGAAAGCCCTCTCTGCCGCGATCAAGTGCGAGCGATCGACAGCGAGCTTCCACTCCAGGCGAAAGTAGCCCTCCACGCGCGAGCGGGTGTTCGCGGAGATGATCGGGACAAACAGGGCGCACGATTTGATTTGCCTGCGGATCGCGACGTCCCAGGCGTCGCCGCCGCGTAGCTCGCTGCGGTCGAACCAGACTTCGATGCCGGCGCCGCGCAATGCGGCGCAAATGCGTTGCGCGGCCTCGGCATCCTCGGACGCGTAGCTTAGAAAGACGGCCCGCTGGCTTCCCCCGCTTGAGGGACCATCACCAAGCCCACTCATGCTTGAGGCGGGGTTGAAATCTCATCCACCATCGCGATGATGCCTTGCGACACTTCGCCGCCCACCTTCAGGCAACAGGCCTCGATCTGTTTGCGCTCGAATGTTCTGGCCACCTTCCTGCCGTTCACCATGATTTCGATGGTCAAACGTTCCGGCGCGTTCTCCGCGGCGGCGACGGGAATATCCGAAATGACTCCAAACAGCCCGTGAAGAATCAGCCGGCTCTTGATATCGAGCCGGATCTTCTTAAGACCGGTGGCGAATACCTCTTGCGATTGCTCATTCATGCGTTTATGCAGTTTCCTCGCCTTCAGGGCAGACTATCACGTCCCCCGCACGCTAATGGTGCGCTTGCTAAGGAGCGCGGTTACGGGCGCACGGATCGGATCCGGTTAGAATGGCCAACGCCCCCATTACAGAGGTCTTCCGTGTCGATTCACGTAGCGCTCAATCATGTCATGCATTACCGCTACGACCGGCCCGTCAACTTGGGCCCGCAGGTCATTCGCTTGCGCCCCGCGCCGCATTGCCGGACTCGTATCCTGTCCTACTCGCTGAAGGTCACGCCCGCCGATCACTTTCTCAACTGGCAGCAGGATCCGCAGTCGAATTACCTGGCGCGCCTGGTGTTCAACAAGCCCACGGAGGAGCTTCGAGTCGAGGTGGATTTGACCGCGGAGATGGCGGTGTTGAATCCCTTCGACTTCTTCTTGGAGCCTGCGGCGCGAGAGTTTCCCTTCAAGTACAACGCCACCGAAAAGCGCGAGCTGGCGCCGTTCCTGGCAACAGGTCCCGCGACGCCCTTGTTTACCCGGTACCTGACCGGAATCTCCCTCGCGCCTCGCTCCACCATCGACTTTCTCGTGGAGTTGAATCAGCGGCTCGCAGGCGACGTGCGCTACGTGATCCGCATGGAACCCGGCGTCCAGCTGCCCGAGGATACTTTGAGAATTCGTTCGGGGTCCTGCCGCGACTCGGCGGAACTGCTGGTTCAGCTGCTGAGGCATCTCGGGCTCGCGGCGCGCTTCGTATCGGGTTACCTCATTCAATTGGTGGCCGATACCAAGCCCTTGCAAGGACCCGCGGGACCGACGTCGGATTTCACCGACCTGCACGCCTGGTGCGAGGTGTACCTGCCCGGTGCCGGGTGGCTTGGATTGGATCCCACCTCAGGTCTGTTGACGGGCGAGGGCCACATCCCGCTGTGCTGCACGCCCGACCCGCAGGCGGCGGCGCCGCTGTCGGGCGCCGTGGATGAATGCGAGACCAGGTTCGAATACGCCATGAAGGTCACGCGGGTGTGGGAGGCGCCGCGAGTCACCAAGCCCTATTCGGAAGAGCAATGGTCCGCGATCGATTCGCTCGGCCGGCGGATCGATGAGCATCTTCGGGCCGACGATGTGCGCCTGACCATGGGCGGCGAGCCCACCTTTGTGTCGAGCGAGGACGCCAAGGCGCCGCAGTGGAACACGGAAGCCTTAGGTCAGGATAAGCGCCGCATCGCTGCGCAGTTGTTTGCCAAGCTGAAGGAACGCTACGCGCCGCTGGGTCTTACGCACTTCGGACAGGGAAAGTGGTATCCGGGCGAGCAGTTGCCGCGCTGGTCGCTGAATTGCTTCTGGCGCAAGGACGGCGAGCCGATCTGGGTCGATGCCGCGCTCGCTGCCGACGAGACGCGGACCTACCCCAAGGCGGCGACGAATGCGCCCAAGCTGCTCGAGGAGGTGGCGAAACGCTTGAGCATGCCGGCGCAGCACATCTTCCCGGCCTATGAGGACGCTCTCTACTATGTCTGGCGCGAGCGCAAGCTCCCGGTGAACGTCGATTCCTTCGATTCCAGGCTCGCCGACCCACTCGAGCGGGCTCGCCTGGCGCGCATCCTTGAAGGCGATCTGCAGGAACCGGTGGGCTACGTGCTGCCGATTGCCCGCGCACTCAAAGGATTGGGATGGCGTAGCGCCTCCTGGTTCCTGCGCCGCGAGCGCTGCTTTCTCATTCCCGGTGATTCGCCCTTGGGTCTTCGTCTGCCGTTGGACTCGCTGCGCTGGGTGGCGCCCGGCGACTTTCCACACATTTACCCGCCGGATCCGAACCAGGACTTCTCATTTCTCGCGCCGCATCGACAGTTGCTGCGGCCGCTCGCCGCGACCGCTGCGAACCGCCGCCAGACGCTGGCGTCGCAAGCCGATGAGGCGGCGAGCGACGATGAGGCCATGGTGAGAACGTCCCTCTGTGCCGAACAGCGCAACGGCGTGCTGTATGTGTTCATGCCGCCGACGCGCACGCTGGAGGATTATCTCGAGCTCATCGCCGCGGTGGAAGCTGCTGCCAAGGCGCTCGGGCAACCGGTCATCATCGAAGGCTACGAGCCTCCACCGGATCCGCGCCTGGTCAACTTCAAGGTCACGCCGGATCCGGGCGTCATCGAAGTGAATGTGCAGCCGAGCGCGAGCTGGGATGAGCTCGCGCAGCGTACGGCGCATCTCTACGAGACCGCTTCAGCCTGCAAGCTGCGTGCAGAGAAGTTCATGATCGACGGCAAACACGTGGGTACCGGCGGGGGCAATCACGTGGTGATGGGCGGCGCCACGCCGCAGGACTCGCCCTTCTTGCGACGCCCGGATTTGCTGCGCAGCCTCATATCCTACTGGCACAATCATCCCTCGCTCTCGTACTTATTCTCGGGACTCTTCATAGGCCCGACTTCGCAGGCGCCGCGCGTGGACGAGGCGCGCAATGATTCCCTGTACGAGCTCGAAATCGCGTTCAAGCAATTTCCCAAGACCGCGACCGACGTTCCTCCATGGCTCATCGACCGCCTGCTGCGAAACCTGCTGATCGATGTGACCGGCAATACCCATCGCGCCGAATTTTGCATCGACAAGCTGTACTCGCCCGACTCCTCCAGCGGCCGCTTGGGATTGCTCGAAATGCGCGCCTTCGAGATGCCGCCGCACGCGCGCATGAGCCTGGTGCAGCAGCTGCTCTTGAGATCCCTGGTGGCGCGCTTCTGGCGCGAACCCTACGCACCCGCTCATCTGACGCGCTGGGGCACGCAGCTGCATGACCGTTTTCTCCTGCCGCATTTCGTTGCCGAGGATTTCGCGAACGTCCTGGAGGAGCAAGCTCAAGCCGGCTTCGAGATGCCCTTTGCCTGGTTCGCGCCGCATTTCGAATTTCGGTTTCCCAAGCTCGGCGATCTGGGTGTCAGCGGCGCGCTGCTGGAGTTGCGCCAGGCTCTCGAGCCCTGGCATGTCATGGGCGAGGAGAGCGCATCTGGCGGCACCGCGCGCTATGTGGATTCTTCGCTGGAGCGGGTGCAGATCAAGGCGAGCGGGCTTGCGCCCGATCGCTACGCACTGACCTGCAACTCGCGCGCGATCCCGTTGCGCCCGACCGGGCGCGAGGGGGAATACGTCGCGGGCGTGCGCTACCGCGCCTGGCAGCCCTGGTCAGCGTTGCATCCGACGATCGGTATTCACTCGCCGCTCACATTCGATATCATCGATACCTGGATGAAACGATCGGTAGGTGGTTTTCAATATCATGTGGTGCATCCCGGTGGCCGCAGCCATGAAACATTTCCGGTGAACGCCTTCGAAGCCGAAAGCCGGCGTCTCGCGCGATTCTTCAGGATGGGCCACACGCCGGGTACGATGAACGTCGAGCCCGTTACCGCAAGCTTCGAATTCCCCTACACGCTGGACTTGCGCAATCATCGATAACGACCCGCGACTCGGCAGCTACCGCAGCGATCCCAATCGCTACGATGAACTTTTGGACGGCCAGGGACGTGTCCGCCCGCACTGGCAGGGCCTGATCGAGGGCATCTTCGAGGACGACGCGCAGGCCGCGCGCCGCGCCACCGAGTTCACGCGGCGCATGATCGTCGAGAACGGCGTCACCTACAATGTGTACGCCGATGATCAAGGCCGCGACCGGCCCTGGATACTCGATCCACTGCCGTACCTGATTTCCGCACAGGACTGGGCGAGTATCGAAACGGGCATAGCGCAACGTGCGCGGCTCTTAAACGCGGTGCTCGCCGACTTGTACGGCAAGCAGGAACTGTTGTCGAAGGGCGCATTGCCGCCCGAGATCCCCTATGGACATCCCAATTTTCTGTGGCCTTGCTCCGGCGTCAAGCCGGCGGGCAGTCGATGGCTCTCGATCTATGCCGCGGATCTCGCGCGTTCGGCGGATGGCCGTTGGTGGGTGATCGCCGATCGAACCCAGGCGCCCTCGGGTCCAGGGTACGCGCTGGAGAATCGACAGATCGTGCGCCGCGCATTTCCGCATCTGGCGCAGTCGATGGATGTGCGGCCGCTCGGTGCCTTTTTCGCGGCGCTGCGCGATGAGCTGTTGCGCGACATCGCCGAGGAGCCGCTCGCCGTGGTGCTCACGCCCGGTTCCTTCAATGAAACCTACTTCGAGCATGCGTATCTGGCGCGCCAGCTCGGCTTTCCCTTGGTCGAAGGACATGATCTCACGGTGCGCAACGAGAGCGTCTTTTTGAAGACCTTGTCCGGCCTGCGTCGCGTGCATACCATCCTGCGCCGGCTGGACGATGACTTCTGCGACCCGGTGGAACTGCGAGTCGACTCGGCGCTCGGCGTGCCGGGGCTGCTCACCGCCATCCGCAAAGGCAATGTCGCGATGGCGAACGCCCTGGGCAGCGGCGTGCTCGAATCGCCGGCCTGGCTCGGCTTCCTGCCGGCAGTGGCCGAACAGCTGATCGGCGAGAAGCTGAGCCTGCCCTCGGTGGCAACCTGGTGGTGCGGCGAGCCGCCGGCGTTCGAGTCGGTGATCGCGAACCTGTCCAATCTGGTGATCAAGTCGACCTATCCCAATCAAAAGTTCACGGCCCTGTTCGGCAGCGAGCTCGACAGCGGCGAGCGCGACGCGCTGATTGCGCGCATGCGCGCGCTGCCGCATGCCTTCGTCGCCCAGGAGCACCTGGCTTTTTCTCAGGCGCCGGTCTGGTACACGAAGAATGACGATGGCTTCTCCGCCCGCGCTCTGGGGATCCGCGTCTACGCCATCGCCACCCCGAATGGCTATCGAGTCATGCCGGGGGGCTTGGCGCGCTTCGCCTCCAATGCGCACGCGGAAATCGTCTCGATGCAGCGCGGCGGCGGCAGCAAGGACATCTGGGTATTGTCGGAATCCGCGGCCGGTTCGGAGGAAGCGACCGCGCCCATCGCGCGCTCCGATCGAACGCCGCCCAAGCACCAGGATCTGCCTTCGACGCTGGTGGAGAATCTGTTCTGGATGGGACGCTACGCGGAACGCTGCGAATCCAAAACGCGGCTGCTGCGCGCCACCTTAGGATTGCGGCGCAACCTGCCGTTTCTGGCGCAGGCCATGGAAATCTGCAAGCAACTGGGCGCATCGTCGGTGTTCGACACCGAGAAGAGCTTCACCTTGAGCGGCGACATCGCGCGCCTGGGCGAGTGCGCCGCGCGGGTGCGCGGCAGTCTCTCAGGCGAGAACTGGCGCGCGGTCACGGTTCTGCAGCGCGACTTCAGGCGGGCGGAGAGTGCGCGCAGCGATGCGCGGGAAACCTTGGACAGCTTGCTGTTGTCGCTCGCCGCCCTCGCCGGATTCGCGCTCGATGACATGACGCAGGACGATGGCTGGCGCTTCATGATGATCGGCCGCCGCTTGGAACGGCTGCAGTTCCTGGCGGATCTGATTTCGCGCCGCTTGGGGGACCCAAGAACGCCGCTGCGCCAGGAGCTGGAATGGCTGCTGGAGATCGGCGACTCCTCGATCACCTATCGAACCCGTTATCGCGCGCCGCCGGTGTGGGATGGCACCATCGAGCTTCTGATCTACGATGAAAAGAATCCCCGCGCCCTGGCCTTTCAGTGGCGCGCCATCAACACGCTGCTCATCGAAGTGGCGGAGTCTTTGGGCGCCAAGCCGCAAGATACGCTGTACGATGCCGTATCGACATTGGTGGAACTCAAATACGCGCACCTCGGCGATGAACGCGATGGCGTGCAAACCTCGCGCCGGGCGCTCGCCCACCGCCTCGACAATATCGAGCTCGCCGCCGCCGAGCTTTCCGAGCTGCTCACGTCGCAGCATTTCTCGCACAGCGACTTCGATTTGCGCGCGGTGTCGGCCTAATGCGCTACGCGGTCGAACATTCAACGGTGTACGAATACGGCGGCGACGTTGCGCATTCGCATCACCTGTTGCACTTGCGGCCGCGCGAGTCCGCATTTCAGCGCTGCCCCGAACATACCCTCAACCTCGATCCGGAACCCAGCTGGATGCAGGAGGGGGCGGACGCCTTCGGCAATCCGATCGTGCGCCTGGAATACGATCGCTCGCATGACCGGCTCGTCGTCACATCGGAATTGCAGATCGAGGTATTAGCGCGGAGTTTGGACTCGCCGGAGTCCGCCCAGCCCTGGGAGGCGGTAGGCAACCGCTTGAGCTATCACGCGGTCGAGCTGGCGCCTCTGGATCTCGATGCCTGCCGTTTCCGGATGCAATCCGATCATGTGCCTTTGAAGCAGGCATTCGTGGACTACGCCCAGGACTGTTTCGCGCCACGGCGCTCCTTGTTCGCGGCGGCAGCCGACCTTCAGAGCAAGATTCACCGCGACTTCAAGTACCTGCCCGGGTCCACCACCAATCGAACCTCGATCGTCGAGGTTCTCGAGAAACGCCGCGGCGTTTGCCAGGATTTTGCGCATCTCATGATCGGCTGCCTGCGTTCCCGCGGGCTCGCCGCGCGCTACGTGAGCGGGTATATCCGGACAGTGCGCAAGGACGGCGAAGCGGCAGTGGGCGGAGATGCTTCGCACGCCTGGGTGTCGGTGTACTGTCCGCCCATAGGGTGGGTGGATTTCGATCCCACCAACGATTGTTTGGTGGGCGAGGATCACGTCACGCTCGCCTGGGGGCGGGACTTCGGCGACGTGTCGCCGCTTCGGGGCATGATCGTCGGCGGCGGACGGCACAAGCTGAAAGTCGATGTGCGGGTGCAGCCGATCTCTTAGCCGCGCTCGAGCGCTTCCAGTTCCTCCAGCGTACGAGGCCAATCCGCACCCAAAAGTCGCGACAGGGCGCGATCGGCCAGCACACGTCCGCCCGTCTGGCAGGTAGCACAGTAGTTGGTTTCATTGTCGGCGTAGCGGATGCGTTGCACCGGAGCGCCGCATCGGGGGCAGGGCTTGCCGAATCGGCCGTGCCTTGTGCGTGAGGGTGATCGGCGAGAGTTTGGCCGCATGCAGAATCTCATCCGAGTAGGCATTGGCCGGCGATCATCAGATGCAGCACCAGCCAGGTATCGTTATCGAGACCGATGGCAATGCGCTTGCCGATTCTGCGCAACGCCAGGACCTTGTGGCCCATCGCATCCGTGATCGGCGGCTGTGCGGTGCGCAGCAGAAAGGGGCTCGCGATTCGGACATGCTCCAGCGGCTGACCGACGATTCTTTCCTTAAGCGCGCTCAAGTAGGCCGAGATGTCGGGCAACTCAGGCACGAGTCACCGCGTTGCTCAGTCGGCCGCCGCCGGTGCCGAATGCGTGCCGGCCGGCCGCGGCACGAGGAAGCACAGCGGTATCAAGGCCACGCACAGCCAGGCGGAGAAATAGAATAGATCGAGCGATGACAGCAGGTAGCTCTGCCCGATCATCGCCTGCGTCATCGCGCCGGCCGCACCTTGATCGTTCAATCCGAGCTGGTGCAATTGCGTCAGCGATTGCTGGTAGGCCGGCGCGTACTGAGTGACCGTATCGGAGAGCTGGCTCTGATGCAGGGTTTCGCGCCGGTCCCAAAAGGTCGTGGTCAAGGAGACGGCAAAGCTGCCGGCGGTGATGCGCAGGAAATTCGACAAGCCGGAGGCCGCCGGGACCTTCTGCGCCGGTACGCCCTCGAAGATCACCGCCAGCATGGAGACGAAGAACAGTCCCATGGCCAGGCCCTGCACCAGCTGCGGCACCATGAACACCAGAAAGCTCGAGTCCGCGGTGAACTGCGCGCGCATGAAGTAGGACGCCGCGAACAAGGCGAACGAGGTGGCGGCGAGCACGCGCGGATCGAAGCGGCGCAACAGGCGTCCGGTGAGAATCGAAGTGAGAATGGCGGTCACGCCGCTGGGCGCGGATACGAGGCCCGCCCACGTGGCGGTGTAGCCCAGGAAACTCTGCAGCCACAGCGGCATCAACACCACGTTGCCGAAGAAGGCGGCATAACCCAAGCACAAGGCCACCGAGCCGATGGCGAAGTTGCGCGACTTGAACAGGCTCAAGTCGACGATGGGATGCTCCTCGGTGAGTTCCCAGATCAGCCAGGCGCAAAAGGCGATCAGCGTGACGATGAGCAAGGCCACGATCGTGGACGAATGGAACCAATCCAGGTCCTTGCCCTTGTCGAGCATGATCTGCAGCGCGCCGACCCAGAGGAACAGCAGGATCAGGCCGACCCGGTCGATGGGCAGTTTGCGCGTCGGCGTTTCCTGCCCTTTCAG
Source organism: Steroidobacteraceae bacterium (assembly GCA_036494725.1). Classification (GTDB taxonomy): domain Bacteria; phylum Pseudomonadota; class Gammaproteobacteria; order Steroidobacterales; family Steroidobacteraceae; genus Bog-1198. The sequence goes on along the minus strand of DASXNX010000127.1, from coordinate 51 downwards.
ATTCCTCCAGCACAGCCAGGCGCAGAACACGCCCACCGGCACATTGATGAA
>DASXNX010000126.1:0-10078 GCA_036494725.1 Steroidobacteraceae bacterium | reverse complement strand
GGCCCGACTTAAAATGTCGCAGATTCGCTGGAGTCCCGTTTCTGTTCATCGGCTCAATTACTGTATCTGAGTGATAGATTCGCATGCTTGAGGTTTTCTGCGTTAATCACAGCGGTAGCATCACGGTAGCAAGCGTCATTGACGCGATGCGATTCATGGGCTTATGACCGACCACCTGCTACAGCACCAGTAGCCTGCAATGCCGCTAGTACCGCCGCTGAGTCAAACCGAACGTGCTTTCCGATGCGCACGGATGGAATACGTCCTGCCTTGGCATATTGGTAGATGCAGGATTTCGGGAGACTCAGTTCAAGGGCAAGTTTGCGCGCGGTCACGAGTTCGCTCCGTTTCGCCACGGTGGTCTGCGTTCCCCCAGGCGGCGCCACTATCAGCGCTTGGCCGCGCTGGCGGGCCTGGGCGAATTCCTGCTCAGTCAAAATAAGCACGTCAGCGCCGAAGGCGATTATGATGCGATCAGCCATGGTGGCGTGACCAAAGGCGCCCAATGACGCCGGATGACGGATCGACCATATTTTCCCCATGGCGCGCGCGAGACAGAAATAAGCCGGCTGACCTGTCAGTGGCCGTCATTCCAAATTCCATTCACCGGCGTCGCTGCGCAGCTCAATTCCAACATACAACCGACAGGATGCTATGCGCTTGTGCTTGAACCCGCGCCGATCCATCTCCGCGGGCATATCTTTTGCTGGAATCCACCGTTCACCGGCTTGTTGGCAAAAAGCCTGGTAGCGCTGGTATAAAGTCGATGACTTAACTTGGCCAAGCGTTCGCGCGTGGCAGCATTCGCTGATAAATCTGCCAAGCGTGTCCGACTCTTCTCTATACGCTCGCACGGCATCGGTGATGATTGACGGCGGATTCAGCCCCCCGCGCTGCCATTCGAGACACCCATTGACGGCCCATCGCAAGATGCCTGGCAATTCGACTTCGAGCTTAGTCAGCAAATCCCGGTCCTGCTCATCTACGGGAATCTCAACGCTAAACGGCACCAACCGCAATCGACGCCATATTCCCTCGTCGGTGCCGTTGATCTGCGGCTTATGATTGCCACGAATCACGATACGGTGTGAAGGCTTGAAATCGAAGAACTCCTGGTGCAGAAATCTTGCGGTCAGCGTATCGCCACCCGTCAGATCCTTAAGCTTGGCTTCGTCGAACCGTGACCCTTGGCTGGTCTCATTCATTAGGGCGGCGCGCACGCCGCGCAGCCGCGCCACATCGTTCGGAATGCCACCATGCCGGCGCATCATGATTAAGTCCGGTGATGCCGCCACGGCATAGTCGCCGAGAAGACGCATTAGTATTTCGGAAAATACCGACTTTCCGTTGGCGCCTGCTCCATACAAGAAATGTAAGCTCTGATCCGAAGTATCAGCAACGAGCAGATACCCAATAAAGCGTTGGAGATAGCTGTAGAGCGCGTGATTCCTATCCGTGACGCGCCGCAGGAAGGAGTCCCACAGCTCACAGTTGGCTTCCTGGTTGAAGCAGACATCAACCAACTTAGAGATTAAGTCCTCGCGTCGATGTTCCCGCAGATGCCCGGTACGGAGGTCGACAGTGCCGTTTCTGACATTTAGCAGCCAACCATCGGCGTCGAAGTCAGTCAGTCGCGCGGGGATGCCAGGCTCAGATCGGGCGAGCCATAGCATCGCCTCGATAGCCCTTTTTGATTGCGAGTTTTTGGCGTGCTGATAGGTCCGGTCTTTTTCAGAAACATAGCGAATCTCATCATAGATGGCCAGTGCCGTCGCCTTTGCCCGCGCCCCGACTTGGAGGTCCTTTTCGTCGGCACGCCAACGAATGCCCTCCCAGACAAACCAACCGCACTCCGGCGTGAAGCGGACATCTGCGCCATGCGCGCGCGCAAACCGTACAGCGTTCGCGATATCTGTATCCAGAAATGCCTTTGGTTCCTCGCGGAGGCGCGGTACCGCGTTCATTGTTCAACATCCGATGCAATTCTTGCGGCGCGGAAATTCCTCCGGCGCTCGTCGTAGACTCGACGGGCTTGATCGGCGGCGTCAGCGTTAAAAAGTCGGCGCCCGGTTGAATCAACCCGGCAGGCGATTAGTCCGAGTTGAGCATACTTTCGAATGGTGCTATCGCAGAGGCCCGCCCCCCGGGACACTGCACCGATGGTCAGATTCGAATCATGATTCATGACGCAAAACCCGGCTTTTGTGTAGTGTCTGGTAATCTAGTATGTTATCTTGCGTTACTCATTACATTCAAGGTAATGCGTTACGACAAACCCCAATTATGGTGATAACCAGGACAGCGACTAACCCGGTGGTGCTTACTGGACCGGAGGCTAGAACGGCCATCGCCGAACATCATTTCGCTTTGGTCAAGGCGGGCAAGCTGGGGGCGCCGTCGGAGATAGAAATCATCACGACGACGCTCAAGGTCGCGAATCTCGCCAATGGTTCCGACGAGGACGCAAGATTTTTGTATTGGTGGTTCTTGGTCGGAAGACGGGGGAAAAAGTGGTTCGAAATTGACGCCGACAACATCGTACGTCGTCTTGGCATCGAATCGATAAGAACTGAATTGGCATTCGTGCGCGATGCCGTCTCTCAGCCCTTGGAATTGATTTTGTGTAAACCCAGAACCGCGCGATTGCGGTTTGCCACCACAGTCACGGGTTGGTTAGAAAGACTGGAATTTCGTTCCGTCAAAAGGTTCGCAGGCAACACCGTCGGTGAAAAGTTCTCGATTGTCTCGCCAACCACCGCTTCGGCACCGAATGACGGGCAGTCAATTGTAGTAGACATCTTATTGCCGCTGGTCGCCTGGGCACTGGCGCTATTAATGGACAAGAATCGCGAATACGGTCGGAAGCTGCGCCGCTGTCGATTGCCCGGATGCGGCAACTTCTTTCTCTCTGAATCGGATTCGTTCGGAGGGAGGCCATCGCCTTATTGTTCCAATCCGCACATGCAGGAAGCTCGGCGGTTAAAGCAGAACCAACGTCAACACAACTATCGAGCCAGAACGGCTGCGAGGCACAAATAGGGGTTTGGTATGGCATGCGTAAGAAAACGGCGCGGGAAATGGGTAGTCGATTATCGCGACCCCCTGGGCGCTCGTCATTGGGAGACATTCCGCACGCGCAGGGAGGCGGATGAAGTCCTTGCGCGCCATACGACCGCCATGCGCGACGGTAAATTCACGCCAGCAAATGATAAACGTACCATTGGAGATGCATTCGAGTCGTGGTGGCGCCTATCAGTAGAGGGGACGGATAATCGGTCTGGCGCAGCGCTGCGGCCCACGACGAAGGCGCTATACGCAATGACGTGGAATGCACACGTCAAGCCCGTTTGGGCGGCCCGCAAGCTATTAAGCGTAAGCGCGGAACATGTTGCTACCTGGCAACAAGAGTTGCTTGGCGCCGGCAACGGCTCGAAAACCGTGCTCAACGCTGTTCAATTGCTGGGTTCTCTGTTTAAGCATGCGCGACGATACCGCTGGATACCATCTAACCCCTGTGAGGATGTGCGCAAACCGAAATACAAGGTCAAAGTCCGCGCCTTTACCGGGCTTGAGGTCGCAACAATCGCGGCTCGCGCTGATGAGGTGACCGCGTTGATAGTGCGCACCGCAGCGAGCACCGGCCTGCGCTTCGGCGAACTCGCGGGTCTTAGGTGGGAACAGGTCGATTTCGATAACGGCTCTGTCCACGTGGTCAGGCAGTTCACGCATGGCGCATGGGCGGACTTAAAGACAGCGAACAGTCGCCGTCGCGTGCCGTTAGCAAGGGAATTATCAATGCAGCTGAAAGCCCATCGGCTGCGAACCCCAGGCCAGCTAGTATTTCCTGGATCATCCGGGGAGCCCATCAACTACAACAACTGGCGCACGCGAGTATGGGTGCCATTGCTCAAGGCAACAGGTGTAACGGGAACCTTCCACATGCTGCGGCATTTCTTCGTGACTGCGCTGATCCAGTCAGGCGTAAATGCCAAAGTTGCGCAGACCCTGGCTGGACATCATTCCGCGGCGTTCACGCTGGATCAGTACGCCGACGCAGTGCCGCAGCAACTTGAAGACGCAGGAGCCAAAGTCGCTGCGGTGTTGCTTGAAGCAAGTGGTAGCATTTTGGTAGCAGCGCAAGTCAAGGCAATCGCAGTGAAATCTCAAGTCATTGATTTTGTGGCGCGCCCGGACGGATTCGAACCGCCGACCACCTGGTTCGAAGCCAGGTGCTCTATCCATCTGAGCTACGGGCGCCCACGCTCAGTGTAACGTTCACGGCGCGAATCGGAAACCTCGCCCGCACCACGCTCCGCCGGCGATGCCGGCAATTGTGATGCCTAGATCGCCGCGATTCGGGCTGTGAGAAAGCGCCGCTCCGGCTCAAGCGTGGCGGATTTAAGGGCTGTGCAATACGCTTCGCGGGCTTCGGCAAGACGCCCAAGTTGCTCCAGAAGGCGGCCGCGCGCGGCATGCAGCAGGTGATATTGCGTGATCCTGCCGCGCGCAGCGAGCGAATCAACCAAATCCAGCGCCCTTGCCGGGCCGTCGACCATGGAAACGGCGACCGCGTGGTTCAGTTCGATCACCGGCGTCGGTTGCAATCTCAGCAGAACCTCGTACAACCCGGCAATCTGCGGCCAATCGGTGGCTTCTTTGTTTTCCGCCCTTGCGTGCAATGCCGCGATCGCAGCCTGAACCGCATAGGGCGCAACCTGGCCCGGTAACGAGAGGGCCTTGTCCACCAGGACGAGCCCTTCTTCGATCTCTCGCCGGTCCCAGCGCGAGCGGTCCTGATTGTCAAGCAATACCACGTCGCCCGCGCCGGATACGCGAGACAGGCGGCGCGCATCGTGCAACAGCATTAGCGCCAACAGGCCCATGACAGCCGCATTGCCGGGCAGCAATGCATCGAGAAGTCTGCCTAGGCGAATGGCTTCGCCGCACAATTCAACATCGATTAGTCGAGGGCCCGAGGTGGCGGCGTAGCCTTCGGTGAATACGGCATACACGACCGCCAGCACGCCTTCGATGCGTTGATCCAATACCGACGGATCGGGGGTTTCGTAGGGAATGCCGGCTTCGCGAATTTTTTTCTTCGCGCGCACCAGCCTTTGCGCCATGGTTTCTTCGCCGACGACAAACGCGCGGGCTACGGCCTGGGTGGAAAGGCCGCAGACTTCCCGCAAGGTAAGGGCGATCTGCGCCTCGCCGTTGAGTGCCGGATGACAGCAGGTGAAAATGAGGCGCAACCTGTCATCCCCGAACACGGCCTCGTCCGCATCCTCGAGTTCAGCGACGTCGGAAACCGCCCCAAACTCTAGTTCTACGATTTTTGTCCTAAACGTCTTATCCCTTCGAATACGATCGATTGCTTTGTTGCGGCCTGTTTTGATCAGCCAGGCACGCGGATTGACCGGCATGCCCTGAACCGGCCACTGTTCCACGGCGGCCGCGAACGCCTCTTGCTGGGCCTCCTCCGCGAGATCGAAGTCCCCGAGCAAGCGGATCAAGGTCGCGAGAACCCGACCCGCCTCCCGGCGAAAAACCTCCTCGACGGCATTGGTTACAGCGGCCGAACGCATAGTCCTGATCGACCTGCGTCAGGCCGCTGGCGTCCACACGGGGCGCACTTCGATGCTGCCGTATTTGGCCCCCGGTATCCGGGCCGCGATGGCGGTGGCCTCATCGAGGTTCTTGGCTTCGACCAAGTAGTAGCCGCCCAATTGTTCGCGTGTTTCCGCAAAGGGGCCATCGGTAATCGCCGTCTTGCCGTTGCGCACACGAACAGTGGAGGCTGCGGACACGGGCTTGAGCCGATCTGCTGCCTTGAAGTTACCGGCCTGCACGATCGACTTGGTGAACTCGGTGTAATCTCCCATCACCTTCTTGAGCTCGGACTCGCCGAGCGCCATGAATTCCTTTTCGTTGGTGTAAATGAGTAGCAGATAATTCATATCCAGCTCCTGAACGATTGCGGCGCGATTTGCCGTTACCATAGTCGAACGGGGCGCCGCCATCTCGACATTGCCGCGCGGGCCGGTGGAACTATTCACATCGGCGTTGATCTAAAATGGTCTTAAATCAGCAACTTACGGGTTGACGACAGCGCGCTGGCGGCCTCACGTCCTTGGCCGTAAGATCATACTGGGTTCGTTTCATCCGTATGTATATTAAGAGGATTCCCGATGAAGGCTTGGATACCGTTGACTCTTGTTTTTGCTTTCGGCTTTGCCGCCCATGCTCAGGCGACCTGCTCTTACCCGCAATCGCCCGCCGCGCCCCCCGATGGCAACACAGCCACCCATGACCAAATGCTTGCCGCCAAGCACGATTTCGACCGCTACAACGGCGAAATGAATACATACCTGGATTGCCTCAATCTGGAAATGGATGCCGCCCCGAAAGACAACACGAAGCTGACGGCCGATGAGAAGAAGCGGGCGGAACAGGAGCAAAAGATTTTAATTCAGAAGCACAACGCCGCGGTTGATGAATTGACGGCGGTGGTCGGCCGCTTCAATGAACAATTGAAGCTATATAAGGCCAAGCAAACAAAATCTTGAACAGGCGCGGCGGACCGTTCCGTCGCGGCATCGAAACATGCAGGCAAGTACGCTGATTACACCGCGGCTGGCCGAAGAGGCGATCTACTCTCGGCTGACCTGTTTGCCGATCGAATCACTGCCGCTCGCGCAGTGTGTCGGAGGAACGCTGCGCGAAAATGTTTATGCGGAACGCGACCACCCGCCCTTCGATCGCATAACCATGGATGGCATCGCGGTGGATAGCGAAGCGCTTCGCCAGGGCCGGCGCCGCTTTCGTATCCAGGGGACTCAAGCCGCAGGCGCCCCGCCCGTGAAGCTCAAGAGCGCCGACGAGGCTATTGAGGTCATGACCGGGGCGATTCTGCCGCCCGGCTGCGACAACGTCGTGCCATACGAGCAATTGGATCTGGCGGATGGCTTCGCCTCTCTGAATGGAGCTGTTGATACCTCGCCATATCACAACGTCCATAGGCGCGGCGCGGATAGCCGCCAGGGCCGATTGCTCCTTGAATCGGGAACGCTGCTACGCGCACCGGAAATCGCGGTGGTTGCCTCCGCCGGCATGGCACGGGTGCGGGTCAGCAGCCAGCCCGCCATCATGGTCATGTCCACCGGCGATGAATTGATCGAGCCCGGCGATGCCATAGCCGACTTTCAAGTGCGACGCTCGAACGCCTATGCCGTCGCCGCCACGTTTCGCAGACGGGGATTTGGCCGGGTCGGCGACGACCATGTGCTGGATGATGAGCATTTGCTGCGCGAGCGCCTGTCGCTGCATTTGGAGACGCATGAGGTCGTGGTGTTGAGCGGCGGTGTTTCCATGGGCAAATTCGATCTGGTGCCCAAGGTGTTGATGCAGCTCGGCGTTCAAGAAGTGTTCCACAACGTTGCACAGAGGCCCGGCAAACCCATGTGGTTCGGAATTGGTCCGCACGGTCAATCCGTCTTCGGCCTGCCGGGTAATCCAGTCTCCACCCTGGTCTGCCTCATTCGCTACGTCATTCCGGCCATCGCCGAGGCGATGGGAACCAAGCGTGCGCCGCCCGAGCGCTTGGCCCTGGCCGCGTCGGTGACTTTCAAGCCGGCGCTGGCATACTTCCTCCCCGTCGTCATCGAACATGATGATTGGGGCCGCGCATGGGCAAATCCAAAGCCGCCGAATGGATCGGGAGATTTCCTGAGCTTGGCGGGCACGGATGGCTTTGTCGAACTGCCGCCTGGGCCCAACACCTACGCGAAGGGGTTCGTTACCAGCGTTTACCGGTGGTAACCTCGAAATCGCCATGAGTTCCACCGTTCACGACATTCGTGGCATGCACAATCCGCTCGATCGTCTCGGCCGGCCGCTGCACGACCTGCGCATCTCGGTCATGGATCGGTGCAATTTTCGTTGCCCCTACTGCATGCCCAAGGAGCAGTTCCACGAGAACTACCAATTCCTCAAGTCCCATGAACGCTTGTCGTTCGACGAAATCGTGCGATTGGCGCGATTGTTTGCCGGCATCGGAGTGCGCAAGATCCGGTTGACCGGTGGCGAGCCCTTGCTGCGCACCAATCTTCCGGATCTGGTGGGCGACTTGACCAGTATTCCCGGAATCGAAGACATCGCGCTGACCACGAACGGAGTGCTGCTGGGCAGGCATGCGGTCGATCTTCGCGCCAACGGTTTGCAGCGGATTACCGTGAGTCTCGATACCTTGGACAAAGAGATCTTCACGCGCTTGAGCGGCGGCTTCGGCGCGCTCGAGCAGGTTTTGAGCGGAATCGACTCGGCTATCGCCGCCGGCCTCGCTCCCGTGAAAATCAACGCGGTGATCGAGCGCGGCGTGAACGATCATACTGCGCTCGACCTTGTGGCGCATTTTCGCGGCTCGCCGGTGATCGTACGCTTCATCGAATTCATGGACGTCGGCAACCGCAATCATTGGCGGCCCGATATGGTGGTCCCTTCGCGCGAACTGGCGGCGAGAATAAATGAACGCTGGCCCATGCATCCGGTATCGGAAAACTATCGCGGCGAAGTTGCGCAGCGCTGGCGCTTCGACGACGGCGGCGGCGAGGTGGGGTTCATATCCTCCGTTTCGCAACCGTTTTGCGGCTCCTGCAGCCGCGCGCGTCTGTCATCGGAGGGCAAATTCTTCACTTGTTTGTTTGCCACCCAGGGTATTGACTTGCGCGCGCCCTTGCGCGGCGGCGCGGACGATGAGGAGATGGCGCGCTTGATTCGCGGAGTTTGGAACGGGCGTGCCGATCGCTACAGCGAGCTTCGCCAGGAACTGCGCTTGAAGTCGCCCGAGAGCAAGAAGATCGAGATGTACTACATCGGCGGTTGAGTCATGACATTCACCCATTTGGACGCCGACCAGCGCCCCGCCATGGTCGACGTGAGTGATAAGGCGGCCACCAAGCGCAGCGCCACCGCGGAGGCGCGCGTGCGTTTTCCGCCTTCCGTCGCGGCGGCGCTGCGCGCCAGCGGCCTGCGCTCGCCCAAGGGGCCGGTATTCGATACGGCAATCGTCGCCGGCGTGATGGGCGCGAAGCGCACTCACGAGCTCATTCCGTTCTGCCACCCGCTGGGCCTGGAAAATTGCCGCATCACCATTGATTTGGACGGCGACTCGGCCGTCATCCGCTGTACCGTCACGGTGCACCACAAAACCGGCGTCGAGATGGAAGCCCTTACCGGCGCCAGCATCGCGGCGCTCACGGTCTACGACATGTGCAAGGCGCTATCGCACGAGATTGTCATCGGCGAATTGCGCTTGCTGGCCAAGGACGGCGGCAAAAGCAGCTACGCGGCGGCGGCTTCATGAGTACCGGCGACATCTACGGCCTCATCCTCGCCGGTGGCGCCAGCAGCCGCATGCATCGGGATAAGGCGGCGCTCATGTATCAAGGGCGGCATCAGCTCGACCGCGCTTTGGATCTCGCGAGCCGGCACACGTCGAAGGTCTTTGTATCGGTGCGGAAGGGTCAAAGCGCCGATCCATTGCGCGCATCGCGCCCGCTGATTGTCGATTCCGTGGCCGGCGAAGGACCGATTGTCGGAATTCGCTCAGCCCTCGCCGCCCACCCCGAAGTCGCGTGGCTGGTGCTCGCCTGCGATTTGCCGTATCTCTCAGATGCGGCGCTGCAGAGGCTGCTGCGAGAGCGCGATGCGAAAGCATTCGCAACCGCCTACAGGAGCGCGCACGACGGCTTGCCGGAACCGCTTTGCGCCATCTGGGAGCCGGCAGCGGCGGCGGCGTTGGCGGACTATCAGTCCGGGGGCGGTCACTGCCCGCGGAAATTTCTCATGAGCCGCATGGCGCGCCTGATCGAGCCAAGTGACAAGCGCGCATTGGATAACGTCAATACACCGGAGGAATATGCACAAGCTCTGGCCTCATTCGATGGCGCGCCTGCCATGCGTCTAAATGTCCAGTATTACGCCCTGATGCGCGAGCAAGCCGGACGCTCCGAGGAAACCCTCGAGACTACCGCCGCCACGCCGGCGGACCTTTATCGGGAACTGGTTGGTCGCTATGGCT
>DASXNX010000125.1:0-4235 GCA_036494725.1 Steroidobacteraceae bacterium | reverse complement strand
TAGTTCAGTGTTGATTGTAAGGAGGGTCATTTTGCGCTAAACGCTCCTAGCAGGTAAATCGGGGCTGGGGTAGAGAAAGCTCTGTCCTGCAAGTGAGAAGACCAAGTGCCTTTGTTGACTCCCTCAACGTATTCTTTTTTTTCCGGAAACCTGCGAAACATGATTTGCATTGCTATGGGACCTTGGTGCCAAAGCAGTATCGGACAAACCATTGAATAAGCCAGAGTCCTTAATTGGATCAGTTTTGCTTGGGTGTCGTCCTGGCGCTGTACATTCTGCTCAAAGTAGCGAATAAAAATGCGGTGGACAACCCACACATCAAAATGCCGGTCAATCCCTCGACTGGACCGAACAGGCGCCACTCTTTCGGCAGCACCAAATCCCCGTAACCGATCGTTGCGTAGGTGACGCCGGAAAAGTAGAACGATGACTCGGCATCCGGCAGACACTTCTGCCACCAGAAGAATAACCCCCAAACCGCGATCTCAACGAAGTGAATTACCATGAGCCACCAGGTGATCCGAACCACTAGCCAGGTAACCGGCCAGAATCGCATCTGCAGCTGCGCGGTCAAACGCAACACAGGATTCAATACGATCCCTAGGGCGGTGGCGTGGAACAATACGGTTGTGGCAACGAGGCACCAGGCAATTAATATTTTCGCAAGCATCGCCGTCGCGTGTTGGCGTCACGATTTTGGAGCAGGTCCTCGAGCAGCTCCGCTTTGAAAATCCTCGATCGCGTCCGCGAGCGACGTGAAGCGGTCGATGCGGCCGGCCTTTTTCTCCACGCCCTCGACGCGCAGCATGTCCCGTACGGCCGAGCGCGCTTCGACAAGGGCGAAAGCAATTCCACGCTTGGAAAGTTCTGCGTGCAGCGCCAGGAACATCCGCGCGCCGGCCATGTCGATATTTGGCGACGTCGAGAGATCGCAGATGACCAGCCTGATCGGTTCGCGCGCGGCGTCGAGACGCGCGAGCACGGTGTCCAAGATATGTTCAGCGTTAAAATAGACAATGCTCGACTCGACGCGGAAGGCGAGCACTCCGGGCGTTGGCTCGTTGTCGGCATGCCGCTTGAGATCCGAGTAGCGGCGCGCGCCCGGGATGCGGCCGAGGAAAGCAACGTGCGGCGACGACACGCGCCGGATCAGTATCACGAGTGAAATGATTGCGCCGATAAGAACGCCCTTGAGCAGACCCGCCCAGAGGACGCCGAGCAGCGCAACCATTGCAACGAGGAACTCGTTGCGATGCACCTGCCAGAGATGGCGCAGTTCATTGACCTTCAGCAGGCCCGCGACGGCCATCAGCACGATCGCGGCGAGCACGGGCTGCGGCAGATTGCGCAGCAGGTCACTGAAAAAGACGGCGACAAGCGCGATAAAAATCGCGCAGAGCAATCCGGAGAGAGGTGTGCGCGCGCCGGCGCTTTCATTGACCAGCGATTGCGACATGCCACCGCTGACCGGAAAACCATAGCCGAGGCCTGAGGCAAGATTCGCCCCTGCCAGAGCAAGGAATTCCTGGTTGCTGTCGAGCCGATAGCCGTGCTTCTCGGCGAACATCCGGCCGATTGCTGCGGTCTCGACGGCGCCGAGGAGGAAGCATGCGAGTGCAAGCGGCAGAAGGTCGACGAGATCCTCCCAATTCACCGCAGGCAGCGATGGCACCGGGAGACCGCGAGGCACTTCGCCAAGCAGTTTCACACCTTGTGCGCCAAAATCCACGCACGAGGCCGCGGCGATGCCGCCGATCACCACGAACAAAGCGACGGGCTTGTTCGGCAGCAGTTTCTTGCCGAGCATCAGCACTCCGAGCGCCGCGCAGCCGAGCGTGAGCGACGCCGTGTTTGTCTCGCCAACATGACGGAAGAACACATCCATGCGTTCCCAAAAATTTCCGTGTCCGCCTTTCACGCCAAACAGCTTTGGCAGTTGCGTACTCGCGAGCTGCAGCGCCACGCCGGCCTTGAAACCGATGAGGACAGTCTCCGAGACGAAGTTCACTACCGAACCTGCGCGCGCCAACCACGCGCTCAATGCGATCGCCGCCGTCAGCAGCGCTGTGCAAGCAGCCATCGCACCGAAGCGCGCCGGATCGCCGCCAGCCATGCTTCCGAGCGACGAGCCGATGAGTAGCGAGATCGCGGAAGTGACGCTGATACATGTGTGCCGCGAGCTGCACAAAAGCCAGAATACCAGCCCGCCGAATAGGCACGCGTAAAGCCCCGCTTGCGGCGGCAAGCCCGCCAGCGACGCATCGCCCAGCGCCGCTGGCAGCACATACGCCGCGAGCGTAACGCCCGCCACGAGATCAGAACGAAACCAGTGAGGTTCGTAGCTTCGCAGCCAGCGCGCCGCGGGGATCATCCCGCGCCACTGCCCGGCGCGTGCCGGCGCCTCCTCGCTCGCGGCTGGTGGGTTCATTTGCTGGAGTAACCGAGATTCAGGAGCTCGCAGGCGTGATAATTGTCGATCATTTTGAGGGAGCTACGGAGGGAGGGGATTGTCGACTTATTTTCTTTAACCCGAACCAAACGAGTACCGCACAAAGGAGGCAAACAAGCGCGGAGCAGGTGAACACCCCCGCGGCGCCCACCGAGAACGCGTGCCGGTAGGCATCGGCAAGTTGGGTGCGCACCGACTCAGGGATGGCTAGGCCGCCGCTCTCTGCTCCCTTCTGGACGGATTGGCGCAAGGCTTCCGTTGCGGCGGCAATCTCCTGGCGGGATAGCCCGCTGGGTTCCAGGCGTTGGTAATATGTCGTACGCGCGATGGCCAGAAGGAGGCTGCTTAACACCGCCGTTCCAAGGGCGCCGCCGATTTGCATTGCCGCTCCGTTGACCGCCGCGGCGCTGCCAGTCCGCTCCTTAGGCACGGCACTGAGGATGACGTCGGCTACGGGCGTTATGACAGCGATGTCGCCGACACCCAAGAGGACCAGCGCGAGAAGCATTTGCCCGTAAGGCGTTTCCGGGCCCAGCGAAATCAGCAAGCTGCTGCCGGCAGCCATAAGCGCCAGTCCCCCCGCAATAACCTTTCTCGGTCCGATTTTCGCGGTCAGTTCCCCCGCCACGGGCGCGAACGCCGCGGCAGCAATCATCAGCGGCATGAGCCGCACAATCGCCGAGATCGGGCTCACCTTTTGCACGGTTTGCAGGAAATAGAGCAGCGGTAAAAGAGCGCCGCCGACGACCAGTGCGGCTAATAATCCGGCCGTGACGGCCACAGAGACGATGCGATTGCGAAAGAGCGTGACATCCAGTAGTGGATCCTTGGCCCGCCGTTCCCACCAGACGAAGGCAAGCAAGGCTCCGATGCCAACGGCGACGGATTGCAACACCCGCGGATGCAGCAGGCCGAGGTGGTTGATCTGAATGATCCCGAACACCAGCCCGAGCAGACCGGCAGCACAAGTGAGGGCGCCGATGCTATCCAGCCGCCGGCCTGCGGTTTTTGCGCCGTTTCCGGAGGCAAACAGAAATACCCCGAAGCCACCCAGCACGGCCACGGCGGCGGGCATCAGAAAGCCGGCACGCCAACCCTGCGCCTGCACTGCCAGGCCCGCAGCGAGCGGTCCGAGCGCCGCACCGAGCCCGGACAACCCGAGAAAGAGCCCGATGACTCGCGCTTGTTCTGCCTGACTGAACGCGCTGACGATCAACGCGAGCGCCATCGGCCCGATGGCGGCACTGGCCAATCCGTCGAGGGCGCGCGCCACCAGGAGCATCCCACCCGTCTGCGCGAACGCTGCCAGCAAGGATGCGCCTACCATGCCGAGGGCACCGAGCACGAGCACGCGACGCCGGCCATAGATGTCGCCCGCAACGCCGCCGGCGAGCATAAAGGCGCCGAGCATCAGCTTGCCGAGGGTAACAGCCATTTGCATGACCGCAGAAGATGCACCCAGGTCGCGGCGCATCGGACCCAACGAAAGGTTCGTGACTGCGGTGCTCAGCTCGTTCGTGAGGCTGACCAGCACGCAAGCGGTAAAAAGCCACCAGCGACGCCCCTCCTCTGTGGCGGCCGCTGGCTTTGTGTCGGTGGCTTCGGCGCTCATAGCGACGCGATCTTTCGGGGTTGACTGCATGTAAGGGGGATCATTTTGCGTTAACGCTCCACGCAGGTAACGTAGCGGCTCGCTAAGAGAATGCCATGTCCTGCAGATGAGCCGCCAAGGTGCCGTTGTGCGGCCCAACCTAATCTTTACAGAAACCTGCGGAAAATGTACGCT
>DASXNX010000124.1:0-4221 GCA_036494725.1 Steroidobacteraceae bacterium | reverse complement strand
CTGGGCTTGGATGGGCTTCAGATCCGTGCATCCTGCGAAAGCAACAACGCAGGCCACGGCGAGAGAGGCCTTAAGTGTGGTGGTCAATGTCATAAAAGTATTCCCCTAGGGTTAATTCGTTCGTATCGGAAAGTCCGAAGTGTTGCCACAGGCTGGCCCCGTCACGGTGTCGGGCCCGTCCGCGTCGCAACACAGTCGTACATAAAGCCAAATTCGGGCGTCGAATGCAACTGAAATGCGTTATTTATGCGTTAATTGTCGGCTGTCAACGATGATTTTCGACAAGTTCCTTTCAGAGAAATTAAATGATCATTAAGAATGCAGTGTACCAATGTAAATTTTACAGGACAGAACCGCCATTGCGCTAGCCATGCAGCAATTCCTTTACAGCGCGATGACCCTGATTGATCGCCGAATCCGTGTATGCCCCTCCGCCGGAATCGGAATTGGCAATGGTTATGCGGCCGAATTGCGCGCGCCCAACGACGTGTGCTCGCTCATCTTCGGGGACATCCGGATCGAACAATGGGTTGTATTCCGGTGCATAGCCATGCGGCCAGCGATTCACGGTGATGGCGGTGATGTCGCGTGCCGGATCGAAACCTCCCTTCTGCAAAGTGCGGCCGAGCTGCTCGCGGATATTGCGCTCGAAGGTCTCGAACGTGGTGCTCAATAACTCGGCTCTACCTAAGCGATTTTGCTCGTGTTCGGGCAGTCCCGGCTTGCAGGGTGTGCGCACCATGTGGACCAGAATCGGATCGCGCGCAGATCTCGGACTCCGGTAGGCGCCGATATCGACATGCGGATTCAAATGAAAATACGTGTGATAGCCGCCTGGGGCGTAGATGCGGTGGACCTTGAGCGCATCGAAGGCCTGCCGGTTGCGGAGCGCGACGCTGGTGTAGACCAGCGGGGTCTTGACCAGCTCGTGCAGTGCAGCCTTCTGCGCCTCGGGCAGTTCCGGGCATAGATAAGGAATCATCATGTTGTAGCACGCGAGCACGGTGCCGCGGGCGCGTGCCGTGAAAGCCCGGCCGCCGCGCAGGTAAGTGACTTCCACTTGTCCGGCCGATTTGGGATCGCCGAGAT
Source organism: Steroidobacteraceae bacterium (assembly GCA_036494725.1). Taxonomy (GTDB): domain Bacteria; phylum Pseudomonadota; class Gammaproteobacteria; order Steroidobacterales; family Steroidobacteraceae; genus Bog-1198. Next base: position 3,132 of record DASXNX010000124.1, on the reverse strand, counting down.
GGCGTGCGCGGATGGCGATGCTGTTCAATCGCAGACGAACCGGCGAAGTGCTGCGATCGAGTTGCGCGTAGTTCACGCGGGCGGTGACCACATCCTCGACGCTGCTGCCGGGCACTGCGCGCGGTATCAGATCTCTGACCAAAAGACGTGCGATCGTCGCGTTGCCGTCCGGAAAATGCAAGCGGAACGATCCGCCGGTGTCTTCGTAACCCGCCGGTGTGAAGCCCATGCGCCGAATCGAACCCTTCGTGAGGTCCATGCCTTGAAATCCGGGCAGGCCGAAACCCCAACAGTCGAGCGCGGACACCGCGTCCGTGCCAACTCCCCATTCACCCATGGTGCGTGCGTGATAGAAGGCGAGTACGGCGGGTTCCGCATGGACCAGATCGCGCAGAAACGCGTCGTAACTCATGCGCGATAGGCGCTGCTTTTTCTCGTCGGATGATAGGCCCGGCAGGTAGTCGGTTTTACCTTCCTGGATCTGGATGATGGTTTCGCGCGCGGCCGCGGATAGCGGCGCTTGCTCCAGAAATTGCTTGAACGGAACCTGCCCGAGGCCGACGATGAGCTTATCGGCGCCGAAGGTCTCTTGATCGAAGAACACGCCGCTTTGCAGGCCGAGGCCTTCATAGTACTCGAGCTGCTGAGTCGTTTTGACAAGCTTGGCCACGTCGATGCCGAGCGTCGTCAGCAAGTCTGCGGCGATCGAACCGTAGGGCCGGGGGCTATCGATTTCCAAGGTACCGCCGTTCAATAAATTCAGATGGCCGTTCAAGTTGAATTCGTTGCGTTTGGCGTGACCGCCGAAATCGTCATGATTGTCGAGAATGAGGATGCGGCTACCGGCCTTGGTTTGTGCGCGATAGAAATGCGCGGCGGCGAGGCCGCTGATGCCGCCGCCGACGACGATCAGGTCGTACTCTTCGCCCGTGTCGACGGCGGCGGGCCAGGTCTTGCCGTCGCGCAATGCATGGGCGTCCTCGAAGGAGCCGGGGTGACTGCCGCGCAGGCCGGTGAGCAACGGGGGGTAGTAGCCGAAGGCATCTTGCGCGGCAGGGGGTAGCTGGGCGGCGCCTGGCACGGCATCGGCGGCTGCAGGGACCGGCGGTGCGGCGAGCAACGGGCCGGAAGCGGCCGCAGCGGCTCCGATCGCGATGCCGTTCAAGAAATCGCGCCGCGTGATGGGCTGATTCATGCCGAGTAAGCGGTCGCGCGAGCGGTCTTGTTTTTGCGTCATTGGATCCCCGTCAGTGAAATGGCACGGCAAATTACCGTGCCGTGGAGGGACTTGCCAGTGCCGGGAGGGACTTGCCCGTGCCGGGAGGGACTTGCCAGTGCCGGAAGACTGTATATAATACCAGTCACTGGCTACATATACAGGTGATGCATGTCGGACCTTACCCCCCGTCAAACCCAGATCTTGAGGCTCATTCAAGACGCCATCATGGAAAGCGGGATGCCGCCGACGCGCGCGGAAATCGCGCGCACGCTGGGCTTCAAGTCACCGAATGCTGCCGAGGAACATTTGCGCGCCCTGCAGCGCAAGGGCGTCATCGATCTCATCCCCGGCGCTTCACGCGGCATCCAACTCAAGGACATTCTGCGCGAACAATTAGGTCTGCCGCTCATCGGGCGCGTCGCCGCCGGCCGTCCGATCTTGGCCGAAGAGCATATCGAAACGCGTTATCAGATCGACCCGCAGCTATTCCAACCCCAGCCGCATTACCTGCTGAAAGTGCAAGGCATGAGTATGAAAAATGCCGGCATCTTGGATGGCGATCTGGTGGCCGTGCATCGCACCCCCGAGGTGCGCAATCGCCAAATCGTGGTCGCACGCTTGGAAAACGAAGTGACCGTCAAGCGCTATCGGCAAGAAGGCACGATCGTGTGGCTGCTGCCCGAAAATGCCGATTTCGAACCCATTCGCGTCGATCTCAAAGAACAACCCATGATTATCGAAGGCGTGGTCGTCGGGGTGCTTCGTCGCGGCAAAGACGTGGATGCTGCGTGACGTATCGTCACTTGCGGATATTTTGGCCGATGCACGCGTCTGGAAGTTAAAAGACGCCTCGGCTGCCCCCGCTCGTCCGGTTTGGTCCACCGGTAATAGCTCGCTCGATGCGCGCTTGCCCGGGGGTGGGTGGCCGACGGCGTCGCTCATCGAGGTGCTGCTGGACCATACCGGCTTGGGCGAGGTACAGCTTTTCTTACCGGCTTTGGCGGAGTGCCAACGCAAGGTGGGTCAAGGAAAGACCGAGGCTCCCTGGCTCGTCTGGATCGCACCACCCCACGAACCTTATGCCCCTGCACTAGCGCAGCAGGGAATCGAACTCACGCGCTTTCTGGTCGTGCGCCCCGCCGGCGCTACGGAAGCATTGTGGGCTGCTGAACAGGCCTTGGGTTCAGGTGTTTGCGCCGCGGTGTTGCTTTGGCTGAAGGGTACCGATGATCGCTGGCTGCGGCGCCTGAAGCTCGCGGCCGAGGCGGGCGGTGCACTCGGTGTGCTGTTTCGTCCTGCGCGGCATCGGTTCGAATCCTCGCCCGCCACTTTGCGTTTATTGATGACTCAGGGTGAGCATGAAGCTCGTCTCGATCTACTCAAGGTGCAAGGCGGCCGACCCGGGCCGGTCGATTTTGGCGCCGCATGAAAACGCGAAGTGCGAAGCCGCGGACGGCAGATTTATTTGCCGCGGCGGAGGCGTCACCCGCACTGACGCCCGCGCCTGTATCTGTACCTGTACCTGTACCTGTACCTGTACCTGTACCTGTACCTGAGCCCGGCTCGTGCCACCGCACAGCTTCCAGATCATGGAGAGCGGGCGGTGTACCGCCGACGCCGCAGACAGCCGGCCACGCGCGCGCAAAGCAGCTTTGGTATGCCGTGGTGTTTCCGGAGCTGGTCGACGTGGAGCATTCCGCCGCCGTTCTGCAGCGCCTCTGCCTGCATGCGCAGCGATTCACCTCGTTCGTCAGCATCGAGGCGCCCAATGCCTTGTTGCTGGAAATCAAGGGCAGCCTGAAGCTATTCGGTCCCCTCGAGCGTTTGCATGCCGGCATCGATGCCTGCTGGCGCGACCTTGCGCTGCCGGCCCATAGCGCCACGGCTCCGTCGACTTTGGCGGCGCTCTGGCT
>DASXNX010000123.1:0-11098 GCA_036494725.1 Steroidobacteraceae bacterium | reverse complement strand
TTCCTTCAAGTAAGGCTCGGCACGCGCAATGTCGGCTTGGTCCACCGTGGCGAGGCTATCCATGCCTCCCATGTACTGCAGCGACCCGTTTTTGTCGACGACATACATGTGCGGCGTGGTCTTCGCGGCATACAGGCGCCCGATGGTACCGGTGGGATCCAGAAGCACCGCGGTCGGGATCGCCTTGCGCGATTGGGTCAGTTCATCCGCCGCGGGCCCGTTCACATAGCCTTGCTTGCCCGGCGCCGACGAGATCACGGTCAGCCAAACGATGCCGTTCTTTTGCGCCAGGCCCTGCACGCTTTGCATGTTGCCGCTGTCATAGTGCTTGCGCGTGTAGGGGCACTCGGCGTTGGTCCATTCCAGAACCACGGTCTTGCCGCGGTAGTCGCTCAAGCGCACGGAACCGCCCTTGCTGTCGGTGGCCGTGAAATCCGGTGCGGCTTGTCCGATTTGCGGAGCGGCGCTCGCGGCGGATTCGATGATGCCCGCCATGCCGGCCAGCAACGCCACGATGACGGCAGCGGCGATGATTCCGACCGCACCCTTGTCCTGCGGTTTGCCCATGAGCGTCTCCTAAAGGCTGTCGGTGCCTGATTGCTTAGTGCGCGAGGGTTGGCCAATGGTTCCCTGGCGCTTTTCCAAGCTTAAGATTAGAGTACCGCCCCCTGTCAAATATCGAGTGGATTCAGCGTCATGCGCTATGCCAAGGAATACGCCGTGATCGTCATCGGCGGCGGCCATGCCGGCACCGAGGCGGCGCTCGCCGCCGCGCGCATGGGCGAAAACACGCTGTTGCTCACGCATAGCATCGAGACCTTGGGACAAATGAGCTGCAATCCCGCCATCGGCGGTATCGGCAAGGGCCATCTGGTCAAGGAAATCGACGCTCTGGGCGGTGCGATGGCCGCGGCCACCGATCAGGCCGGCATCCAGTTCCGTACTCTGAACGCCAGCAAGGGACCCGCGGTGCGTGCCACCCGCGCCCAGGCGGACCGGCAACTGTACAAGCGCGCGATTCGCCGCATGCTGGAATCCCAGCCGAATCTGACCTTGTTCCAGCAGGAAGCCGCCGATCTGATCGTCCGAGGCGGACGAGTGGTCGGGGTCGTCACCGCGAGCGGCATCGAGTTCCTGTCGCGTGCGGTGGTGTTGACGGTGGGCACCTTCTTGAGCGGCAAGATCCATATCGGCCTCGAGAATCATCCCGGAGGGCGGGCCGGCGAGCCGCCATCCTTGAAACTGGCATCGCGCCTGCGCGAATTGAACCTGCGTGTCGGACGCCTGAAGACCGGCACGCCGCCGCGCATCGACGGCCGCAGCATCGATTACTCCGCGCTCAAGGAACAGCACAGCGATAACCCGCGCCCGGTGTTCTCCTTCCTCGGCAGGAGCGACTCGCATCCGCGCCAGCTCCCGTGCCACATCACCGCGACCAACGAACGCACCCACGACATCATTCGTGCCGCCACTCTGCGTTCGCCGCTGTTCACCGGATTGATCGAAGGCGTTGGCCCGCGCTACTGCCCGTCCGTGGAAGACAAGATCGTTCGATTTGCCGACAAGGGATCGCATCAGATCTTCATCGAACCGGAGGGCCTCGATACGCACGAGATTTATCCCAACGGCATCTCCACCAGCCTGCCGTTCGACGTGCAGTACGAATTCGTGCGCAGCATCGCGGGATTTGAGCAGGCGCACATCACGCGGCCGGGCTATGCCATCGAATACGATTATTTCGATCCGCGCGATTTGCAATACAGTCTCGAAAACAAACTCCTGCGGGGCTTGTATTTCGCCGGCCAGATCAATGGCACCACCGGCTACGAAGAAGCCGCGGCTCAGGGGCTGCTTGCCGGCACCAATGCGGCGCTTCAGTGCCAGGGCCGCGACTTTTGGTGTCCGAAACGCAGCGAGGCATACCTGGGAGTGCTGGTCGATGATTTGATCACGCGCGGCGCGGTCGAGCCCTACCGCATGTTCACCAGCCGCGCGGAATACCGGCTGTCGCTGCGCGAGGACAATGCCGATCTTCGCCTCACCGCGAAGGGCCGGGAATTGGGGCTGGTGGACGACGAGCGCTGGGAATTTTTCCGGCGCAAGAAGGATGGCGTCGACGATGAGATGACGCGCCTCGCCCGCGCAGTGGTGCATCCGGCGGATGTCGATGCGGTATTGCTCGGCAAACTCAATAGTCCTCTCGCTCGCGAAACCCATGCCTTTGATTTGTTGCGTCGTCCCGAGCTGTCTTACGATGATTTGAACGGCGTCGCGCCCGCTGCGGATGGTGGCGCGGATTGGCGAAAGGATGACCGCCTCTCTGCCCAGGTGAAACTGCAAGTCGAGGTGCAGGCGAAGTATTCGGGATATTTGAAGCGGCAGAGCGATGAGATCGCCCGCCAGCAGCACCACGAGGAACTGCGCCTCCCCGCCGACATCGACTACTCGCAGGTTGGCGGCTTGTCCAACGAGGCCCGTCAGCGGCTCGGCGATGTGCGTCCCGAAACGCTGGGCCAGGCGGCGCGCATTCCCGGACTCACGCCGGCCGCCATTTCTCTGTTGCTGGTGCATCTGAAACGGCACGAACGCGCCGCATAGCGCAAATTCCTAAGGGGACGGACATGGGCTTTTACGATTTTAGCGTGCCGGGACTCGACGGCAGCCCGAATATCCTGGAGGCGCAGCGCGGCAAGGTGACCTTGGCGGTGAATGTGGCCAGCCGGTGCGGCTATACGCCGCAATATGCGGATCTTCAGGATCTGTACCAAGAACTGCGAGACCGGAAATTCACCGTGATCGGCTTTCCCTGCAACCAGTTCGGTGCGCAGGAACCGGGCAGCGCCGCCGACATCCAAAAATTTTGCTCGGTCAATTACGGCGTGAGCTTCCCTTTGTCCGCGAAGATCGAGGTCAACGGCGCTCATCGCGATCCGCTGTACGCCTGGCTGACGGCGGAGGAAAACGGCTATCCCGGCGATATCGGATGGAATTTCGAAAAGTTTCTCATCGACCGCAGCGGCCGGGTCAGCTGCCGGTATCCGGCCGGCACGAAGCCCACCGATCCTACGCTTTTGCAGGATCTGGCAAACGTTTTATAGCAATTTGGCCGCCCACTCTTTAACATCAGCGCAAAATTTGCCCTCGACAGGTCGGAGAACTAGATGCTTTCTCGATTGAATGCCGCAGCGTGGCTCATAGGCACCGCGCTTACCTTGAGCTTGTCACTGGGCGCGCATGCGGCAGGCGAGCGCGCCCCGGGCGATCGCGCCCCGGGCGAGCGTGCCCCGGGCGATCCCGCGGCGGGCGAAAAGAAGTTCTATACCTGTTATGGATGCCATGGCATCGATAACTACCGCAACGCCTATCCGAACTACAGCGTGCCGAAGCTCCGTCACCAGAACAGCGCCTACATCGTCGCGGCGCTGCAGGAGTACCGCAGCGGTACCCGCCCGCATGCCACCATGCACGCGCAGGCCTCATCGCTTTCGGATCAGGACATCGAGGATATCGCCGCTTATCTGCAAGGCGGGGATGCCGTGAAGCCCGGCACCGCGGCCGCGGCGGCCGGCACGCCGAAAGCGGTTGCGGCCTGCGTTGCCTGTCACGGCAACAACGGTCTCGGGGTCGATGCACCGCTGGATCCAAAACCGCCGGTGCTTGCCGGACAGCATGCCGATTATCTGGAACAGGCGCTCAACCAGTATCGCAACGGTCGCCGTCAGAATGTGGTGATGCGCGGCATGGCGCAGCTGCTGACCACGGATGCCGATGTCAGAGCTGCCGCCAACTACTTTGCCGATCAAGCATCGCCCTTGAGCACTGCGACCACGTCCAGGGCCTCCAAGTAGCTATTGCCGCATTTCCATGAGGAACTGCGCGAATGTCGCGTAGTAGGCGTCGCGGTTCTGCTTCTTGCGGTAGCCGTGACCTTCGTCCGCCGCCAGCAGAAACCACACTTCGCCGCCCTTGGTGCGCAGTTTATTGACGATCTGCTCCGCTTCCGAGAGCGGTACCCGCGGATCGTTTTTCCCGTGAACCACCAGTAGCGGGCGCTTTATTCGATCGGTATTGTTGAGCGGGGAGATATGCCGCAAGAAGCTGCGCATGTCCAGATCGCGCTCATCGCCATATTCGGCGCGCCGCTGGTTTTGCCGATAAGGCGCGGTGTTGGTGAGAAAGCTCACGAAATCGGCTATACCGGAAACATCGACGCCGCCGCGCAGCCGGTCGCTGTAGTTGACCAGCGCAGCCAACGCGAGATATCCGCCATAGGAGCCGCCGGCCACCACCACATGCTTGGCGTCGAAGCGGCGCTGCAATCCTATCCAGACCAGCAGCGCGCCCACGTCCTTCACCGCATCCTCGCGCAGCATCCCGTTGTCGAGCGCCATGTAGGTCTTGCCGTAACCGGCGGAGCCGCGCACGTTGGGGGCGATCACCGCAAAGCCCAGTTCATTCACCACGTATTGAATCCACGCATCGAATCCGGGCCGAAATTGCGACTCTGGGCCGCCATGCAGCAAGACCAGCGCCGGATGCGGCCCCGCGCCCGCGGGCTCGTAGACATACACCGGCATCTCGCGAGTTTTCCCGTCGATGCGATCGAATGTAGGAAATTCCTTGAGCTGCGGCAGCACGAATTTGGAAGGATCAATGGGCCCCGCTTCGCTCATCGTCCACTGCTCGAGACGATTCTCAGCGACGTCCAGGACATAGGCGTCCCGCGGCTGATTCGCGGCGGCGAAGCCGAAGGCCAGGCGTTTGCCGTCGGTATCGAAACTCAAGGAAGCGATGACGCCCGGGTTGCGCATTCGCGGCGGCGTCAGATCCTGATGGCTGCGCAAATCCAGCAGATTGAGCTTGCTTGCGCCCGCTTCATTGCTCACATAGGCCAGATAGTGCCCATCGCGCGAGATGGCCAGTTCATCGATGTCCCAGGGCACGTGGCCGGAAACGACGGTCTTGTCGTTGGTGAACAGGTTGACGTAGTTCAGGCGCGCGAACTCGCCGTCCCGGCTGGAAATGAAATACACACCCTGTCCGTCGCGCGTGAATTTCGCTCCTGTTATCCCGGACTTGGCGGGCGCGGGATCCACTTCGCGCTTTTGTCCCGAGGTCAAGTCGATGATGTACAGATAGCTCTCGGCGATGGACAGGTACTTGAGCACCAAGATCTTGCCGTCGTCCGGCGACCAGTCCAGAACCGAAAACTCGGCGCCGCTGTCGTCGCCCGCAAACGCGAGCCGCGGCAGGCTGCCGGACTCCGGATCAACGATATCGATGTCGTAGCTGCGTCCGTCGCGGGCGTTGGTGAAAAATGCGACCTCGCGGCCGCTGTTGGACCACAGCGGCGCGCCGTTCCGGGACTTGCCGTCGGTCAGCATTTTCGCCGGCTCGCCCAGGCGTTGGTAGTAGAGCTGCGCATTCTCGTTGCCGCCCACATCGGCGAGATACACCATGGCGCTGCGCGCGGGATCAGGCGAGAAGGCAGCCTCGGTGACGGGCTCGTGCAAGAACGTCAACTGGCGCCGCGCGCCGCCGGCCTGCTCCACCAGGTGCAATTGATCGACATCGCCGAATCGTGTCGAGATCAACAATTGACCTTTGGGGGACCAGCCGAGAGGGGTTGCCTGCCGCGCGTTCAAGTACACCTCTAATTTGTCGACCAGCTCCGCGGGCGCTTCCGGGATATTGTCGAAAATCAGATTGCCCCTCTCCGCGTGCGACAGCCCCACGGCCGGAAGATCGACAAAAAGCGAGGCCGCCAGCAGCAGTACATTAATTCGGTTCATAATTCCTATGTTCTCACAGGGCGAGGATAATGCGAGCGATGGCCGGCTTCGAGCACCTGGTGAAATCTTACGATGTCGGCGATCTACTGGACGACATTGCCAGCGCGGATCCGCCCGCGTACCTGCGACGCTGCTTCGCCGAAGGATCATCGGCGGCCAAGCTCTCGTGGCCTCGTGTGCAGCAGCTTGGCGTGTGCGCGATGATCCTCGATGCCATCGTCAATGACCGGGATTATGAGATCTTCGAGCGCGAATTGATTGCAGATTGGCGCCTGCACTACTTGAAACCATGCGCGAGGATAAAAGATTTGGGCGTGCAAGCCTTGCACCGCGTGCTGGAGCGGGATCGGCCCGACGACGCGGAAGCCGCCGCCGAGCTTGAAATGCTGGCCAATCGGTTGGCCGGAACTTGAGCGCAGCGGCGCGCATTGCCGCAGCCACCGCGGCTGCTGCGCTATTGGCCTCCTGCGCGGCGCACGCGCCGATGCCGGCCCCGCCCGTTCCCGCGGCGGCGCCGTTGGATGCTTCCTATGACTGGCATGTCCTGCTGGCAGCGCCCCTCGGCAGCCTGTTGAAGGACGCAGCGGTGCCGGTGCATGAGGTGCTGGTGTTTCGCGATGAAGCACCCGCTGCATCGGCTCTCGACCAAGCCGAGTGCTACGCCCTCAACGATAAGCCGCCGCGCTTTCTGGCGCGCCAACCCGAGGAATATTTGCTGTGCTATGTGCACGATCGCCTGGCGCGCGTGGAGACCACGGTGCGCATTCCCAGCACCGAAGCTGCGCAGGTCTTCGCCGATGCCTGCGGATTGTGGATGAAGAAGGCGTCGGGACAACTCGCGGACGGCTGCTCCGGTTCGGATGAGGGCATTGCCTTCAGCGGGCGTCTCGAGGTCGAGGCGGATCAAGCTGAAACGCTGCTGACCGTTCGGCTCGAACCCTTCGCATCGCCGGATAAATAGTTCCGTGCGCGATGCTGAACGCGAAATACTCGCCTCGGGCGCGGCCGACATCGGCATCGATCTGAATTCCGCCGGCGCTGATTCGTTGCTGCGCCTGGTGGACGCGCTGGAGCTGGGCAACTCGCAATTCAATCTGACGGCGATCCGGGATCGTCCGGGCATGCTGCGAAAGCACGTGCTCGACAGCTTGACACTGCAGGCCTACCTGGTCGGCGATCGCGTGGCCGATGTCGGCACCGGCGCCGGTTTCCCGGGTCTGGCGCTGGCCGTCGTCAATCCGCTGCGCCGCTTCACCTTGATCGAGGCCACCGGCAAGAAAGCGCGGTTCGTCCAGCAAACCGCCGAGCACTTAGGCTTAAAAAACGTGCAAGTTGTCAATGCACGCGCGGAAAGCTATAGACCCTTCGAACTTTTCGATACAGTGGCGGCTCGCGCCCTGGCGTCGCTGGCGGACTTCGTGGCCTACGCCGGTCACCTATGTGCTCCCGGCGGGCGAATGCTCGCGATGAAGGGCAAGCGGCCGGACGAGGAAATTTCCGCGCTGCCGAAATCGTTCCGAGTACTGGCGGTGCACCGGCTGAAGGTGCCGGGACTGACCGACGATAGGCATCTGGTGGAGATGGTGTCCAAAAAGTGAAAGCAAGCAAGATCATGCGAGCCCGGGTATGAAGCGAGTCATCGCGCTCGCCAACCAAAAGGGCGGTGTCGGCAAGACCACGACGGCCGTCAATCTGGCCGCGTCCCTGACGGCCACCAAGCGCCGCGTGCTGCTCATCGATCTGGACCCACAGGGCAATGCCACCATGGGCTGCGGCATCGACAAGCACGCGCAAGCGCGCACCAGCTGCGATGTGCTGTTGGGTGATTGCAGCGCGGTCGAGGCCTTGGTGGCAGTCGAATACGGCGGCTTCATGCTGATGCCATCCAACCAGGATCTCACCGCGGCGGAGGTTCGGCTGCTCACCATGGCCGTCGGGCGCGAATTCAAATTGCGCAACGCTCTGGCGCCGGTGCGCGAGGATTTCGATGTGGTCCTGATCGACTGCCCGCCCTCGCTCAACATGCTCACGCTGAATGCCTTGGTGGCCGCGGATTCGGTGATGGTTCCCATGCAGTGCGAGTACTACGCGCTGGAAGGCTTGACCGCCCTGATGCAGACCATTGAGCAGATCAAGGAAAGCATCAATCCCGATCTTGAGATCGAAGGATTGCTGCGCACCATGTTCGACCCGCGCAATAACCTGGCCAATGAGGTGTCCGCGCAGCTCATCGAGCATTTCGGCGCCAAGGTGTTTCGCACCATGATCCCGCGCAATGTGCGCCTGGCCGAGGCCCCCAGTTTCGGCAAGCCGGCCTTGTTTCATGACAAGGAATCGCGCGGCGCGCTGGCTTATCTGGCCCTCGCCGGCGAGTTGATTCGCCGCGACGATCTGCCGGGCGCCCCCGTAGAATTAGCCGATCGATCCACGGAGCAGACATGACCGGCAAAAAGCCGTCGCTGGGCCGGGGTCTTGCCGAGCTCAGTCCGCTGCTCAAGCAGCGCGCTCAAGCGGCGAGCCCCGAGCCGCCCCCGATTTTGGCCGGCGACCGCTTAGCCTCCCTGCCGGTGGATTTGCTGCAGCGGGGCAAGTACCAGCCGCGCGCCGACATGCGCACCGAATCCTTGGGCGAACTGGCCGATTCCATCAAGGCCCGGGGTCTGGTGCAGCCCATCCTGGTGCGTCCGCTGCCCCGGCCGAACCCTACGGAATCGCAGCGCTACGAAATCATCGCCGGCGAGCGCCGCTGGCGCGCCGCGCAAATGGCGGGACTCCAGGAGATTCCCGCGGTCATTCGCGATGTGCCCGATGAAGACGCCGTTGCCATGGCGCTCATCGAGAATATTCAGCGGGAGGATTTGAATCCGCTCGAGGAAGCCCGGGCGCTGTTGCGTCTGATCGAGGAATTTGGGCTGACTCACCAGGCGGCTGCCGAAGCGGTGGGCCGATCCCGTGCGGCGGTGAGTAATTTGCTCAGGCTCATGGAGCTCACCGACGAGGTCAAGGAAATGCTCGAGACCCGCCGCATCGAGATGGGTCATGCGCGCGCGCTGTTGAGCCTCACCCTGCGGCGACAACAAATCGAGGTGGCCGTCCTGGTGGCCAAGAAATCCTTGTCGGTACGCGATACCGAGGCATTGGTGCGGCGCATCATCAATCCCAAGGCGGCCGAATCGGGCAGCACCGCGCCGGCCGTGGATCCGGATATCCGACGTCTGGAAACCGAAATCGCCGAGAAGCTGGGAGCCAAGGTGGCCTTTCAGCATGCAGCGTCCGGCAAGGGCAAACTGATCGTGAGCTACAACACCTTGGACGAGCTCGAGGGCATCCTGGCCCACATCCAGTGACCAGCCAAAATAGGGCCTGAAACGCCTTGATGCACCGGGTCCGCCTATCTATAATGCGCCGGCAATTTTTGCGGGGCGACCGTCAAATACGCTGACGGAACCTCGCTCCACAAGCGGGATTTAACGTGATTGCGATCGATCTGCCCATTGCGCGGCGGCTGGCTTTCAGCGTCGTGCTGGGCCAGGCGGCCGTGACCGTAGTCTGCGCCCTTCTGGGCTGGCTGATCGCGGACTTCCACGCTGCAGTATCTGCGGTGCTGGGGGGCGGGATCAGCACCGCGGCGAGTTTAAGTATGGCATTGCTGGGATTGAGCGGCCGGCCGGCGGCGGATCCGCAGCGCACGATGCGTGCGTTCTTGATCGGTGAAATAGCCAAGATCGCGCTGGTGATCGTGCTGTTCGTGGTGGTGCTGAAGACGATGAAGGTGGTGCCGGCGGCGATGCTGGGCACGTACGTCGCGACCTTTTTCGTATTTTGGGTGGCCTTGGCGAACGCGCTCCCGCCCTTGGGTGGGCGGGTTCGCGACTGATGACCTGGGAAGTAATTGATTCGAGCCGAATGGAACCTTAGATAGAAGCTAAATGGCAGCAGAGCAACCCCCCACCGCCAACGAATACATCCTGCACCACTTGACGTTCCTGTCGAACAAGGAACCCAAGGGGATCGCAGATTTTTCCGTCATTAACTGGGACACGATGTTTTTTTCCGTGACCCTGGCTCTGTTGTTCGCCGGGTCGTTTTACTTCGCGGCGCGCACCGCGACTTCCGGGGTGCCGGGCAAGTTTCAGAATTTCGTCGAACTGCTGGTCGAGTTCGTCGATCAACAGGTCAAGGACACGTTCCACGGCACCAATAAGCTGCTCGCGCCCCTGGCACTGACCATTTTCTGCTGGGTATTCCTGTTCAACGCGATGGACATCCTGCCCGTCGACCTCCTGCCCTGGGCTGCGCGTTTCGTCGGCGTCGAGCACTTGAAGGTGGTCCCCAGCACCGATCTGAATGTCACCTTTGCGTTGGCGCTGTCGGTTTTTGTCCTCATCATTTACTACAGCATCAAGGTGAAGGGTTTGGGGGGCTTTGTCGCCGAGTTCACCATGCAGCCGTTCGTCGCCAAGAATCCCATCCTCAAGGTGCTGCTGATTCCCGTGAATTTGCTGCTGGAAATCGTGCCCTTCCTGGCGCGACCCATCTCGCTGTCGCTGCGCTTGTACGGCAATCTATTTGCGGGAGAAATGATTTTTCTGTTGCTCGCCACCCTGTCGCTGCACGGCATCGCGCAACTCTCGAGCGTGAGCGGTTGGGTGTTCATCGTATTTCAAGTCTTGCTCGCGCTCGCGTGGGCGGTTTTTCACCTGCTCATCATCACGCTGCAGGCCTTCATATTCATGGTGTTGACGATCGTCTACCTGGCGATGGCGCAGGAGCACCATTGAAGTCTCAATTTGAGTAGCAATTCGCATCTGTTTCGTCTAGGAGAATTTGAATGGAAAATTTTGCACACGTCCAGGCAATGACCGTCCTCGCGGTCGGCATCATCTTCGGCATGGGTGCGCTCGGCACCGCCATCGGCTTCGGCATCCTGGGAGGCCGCTTTCTCGAGGGCGCAGCGCGTCAGCCCGAGCTGGCGCCCATGCTGCAGGTCAAGATGTTCATCGTCGCGGCGCTGGTCGACGCGGTCGCCATGATCGGCATCGGCTTCGCGCTGTTTTTCACATTCGCGAATCCGTTCGCCGTTGGACTGACGCACTAATAGTGCCGCCGGCAACAGTGCTGGCCGGGAGACCATCGTGAACATCAATCTCACGCTCTTTGCGCAGGTGATCGTATTCGTCGTCCTCATCTGGTTCACGATGCAATTCGTGTGGCCGATGATCTTAGGACCGATGGACGAGCGTGCGAAGAAGATCGCCGACGGGCTTGCCGCCGCCGAGAAGGGCAAGACGGACCTGGCGCAGGCG
>DASXNX010000122.1:0-26125 GCA_036494725.1 Steroidobacteraceae bacterium | reverse complement strand
GCTGGGTCTGGTCGCGTTACGCACCGGACAGGGCAAGAAGATTCTCTACGACGGTGATCGCGGACAGGTCACCAATCTCGCCGATGCGAACCAGTACTTGACTCGCGACTATCGCGCCGGCTGGCAAATCTAAATCGCCCTAATCGGGCGCGCCTGCACAGAGATCTTCCGTGCAGGCGCGGTCCTCGGCCTTCCTCGGTACTTTCCTCCTATGGGATCATCCAGTGATACCAAGGCTGGTGCGCAGGTTCCGCCGTGGAAACCTTGCGCTGCTGGTTTTGCGCCGCCACGTTGTTTGCCATGGCGGCGGACGTGAGCCCCGGCTTACGCAACTGTTCCGCCCCTGCGCGGCCCGCGGTCCCCGGACTCTTTGCCCAGTTGCTGTTTCCGGTGTGCGGGTTTTGCATGGTCTGCGTTTCGCCACGCAGGTCGGCGCGCGCGGTTCGCAAGTCGGAACGATCGGTCCGCAAGTCTGAATGATCGGTCCGCAAATCGGCGCGGTCACGCCTTACATCGCCGCGATCGGCATGAATGTCTTTCCGATCTTGGCTCATGTCGGTCTTTTCGCCCGAAATCTGCTTTTGGTCGGTCGCCACGTCTTTTTTCAACGCAGCACGCGCCTGGTTATTTTGTTGCTCTTCCGTTGCATCATTAGGCAGATCCGCTTCCGTCGCGTTCAGTTTGCTGCGCTCACTCACGACCTCCTGATGGTCCGTCCGCAGACCCTGCCGGTCATTGCGCACGTCGCGCTTATCCTCTGCGATGTTTTGTTGATCGGTCGCAATGTCCTTTCCAATCGCAGTGCGCAAAGCGCTTCCCGAGCTTTGCGCCAGCGCGGTCTCGTTGCGCTGCAAGTCCGCGTCCTCCGCGCGTAGATCCGCGCGATCGCGCGTCAAATCCCGCCGTTCCGTTCGCGCCGCGGTCTCATCGTGACTGAGCGCGGAGCGATCATTGGCCGCGGCCTTCTCGTCAACCCTCATATCCTTTTGCAGTGCGGCGCCCTTGACGGCGTCGGCATGCTGCTGCGCCTCATCACCGCGCAGGTCGCGCTCGTTCGCCTGCAGGCTGCGCTGGTCCGATCTCAGGTCGCGATCGTCCGCTTTCAGATCGGAGCGGTCATGGGCCAGATCCCGGCGGTCGGACCGAATATCATTTTTGTCATGTCGAATGTCGGTCTTGTCGGTCGAAATATCCTTTCGATCCGCCTGAGCATCCGCGGCGCGGTTACCACTGCTTTGATCAGTCGCGGTGTTGGTGGTGCCGGCGCCGTTGGTGGTTCCGGCGTTGACCACCGGGACGCTCTGTGCGCCTGTTGCTGAGTTCGGTGGATCGCCCGCCGCATACGCGACGGGCAGCGCCGCCGACAGCACTGAGCCCACGGCAATTTCAAGTAGCTTTTTACGATGCATAGCAAGCTCCTTCTGGTTTGCCTAACAAAGAAATCGATGAGAAATAAGAACGCGAACCAGGAACGCGAACGCGCTCCTTTAGTGCGCCGAATCGCGCCCCTGGTCACGCAGCGCTACGGCGGGCCGCTCTTGGTTGTGTTGCGACACATCCTGCGCCACGAATGTAGAGACAAGCTTAAAAAAGCTGTCGTAGAAATTGGGGTCCTGGATGGTTTCGCGACTCTGGACTCCGAGCACTTTGGCCGATCCTGAGGGTAAGGTGACGGTCGCCGGCCCGATGCCCGCACTGGTCGACTGCGACATTTTTTGCAATCGACTGTCCTCGCGGCTGGCCGTTGCAAAGACGATGCTCGTACCGTCCTTATTGTCCGCGCAGGTCGTCTGCAAATGGACGGTGACGTTCTCTTTGGGCTTGGGCTGATAATCCATCGTCCCGGTCAATACACCCGAGTCGGTGGGCCGATCCAGCATGTAGCCCTGACTGAGCAGCGCGCGCTTCACGCTCCAGCAAACGGCATCTCCCGAGCCCGAAATCGTCCGGCTGAAGGGAGCTACCGTACTGAATTGCTGTTGCTTGGCATCGCGCCGGTGAGTGGCACAGCCCGTGACCGTCGCGGCCAATATGGCCGGCATCGCGCTGCACAGTACAAACGTAAAACGATTTCTTGGCATTGCGAACTCCAAAAGCTTCTGCACTCTTGGGTTTCGAATTCTGCCGCCGCGTGGAGTTCCGAATGTTTTGATCGATAGTTGAATTCCGGGGCGATTCAATGACTTCCAATCTGCGATGCAACTGCGCGCCCCTTTATACCGACGCCCAAGATGCGCGGAGTCTGATTCTTCTTATGGGAGCATGCCTACAGAAATTCTCAACGCAGCCGATGCGCCAGCATCAGGAAGGCGCCGAGGCCTGCGATCATGGTCGCCGCCGTAAATGCATATAGCGGTGCGTAGCTTGCACCCGTGAGCAGCGAGCCGGCAACCGCCGGCGCGAGCGCGCCCCCAAGCGCGAGTGCGGCCGGGATGAGCGAAGCCACGCGGCCGGTCGTGTCGGCGGAGGCAATCAGGCCCATTTGATAACTGAGCGGCAAACTCAGCGTACCGTAAGTCAGCATTGCGCCAGCCGTATAGGCGTAGACACCGCCTCCGACAGTCAGCACGATGACACCGACGATCGCCAGCAGCATCGAGACCGCCAGCGGCACCACGCGGCCCCATCGATCACCGATGAGCGCGGCGGCGATGCCCGAAAAAGCATTCACCACCAATGTCCCCAGCACTATTTGCGCAGTGAGCGGGGCGCTCAGAGAGAAGGTGGGCGCAATCCGCTCGAGGAATCCCCACACGGCGGCAATCCCGCCGAACGACACCATCAAGCCTCCGAGGCCGAGCCATGGAAGCCAGTTTCGGCCGGTGCCCGCGCTTGTTCGCGACTCGCTTGCGCGCTGAATTGCCAGCGCACCGGCCTCGCGTCGCGACGGAATTCGACGCAGAGCCAGAAGCCCACATACTGCCGCAACAGCGGCCAGCACCGTTGTCACTCCCGGGAATCCCCAGCGCTCGGCAATGAGGCTCGGCAACACGATCAGCATCGCCACCCCCACGAAGGTTTCAACCGCCAGCTTGATGCCGAAGGCACGATCGGGCGCCGGGTTTTCGGACACCACCGCGGTGCCCACCGTGTACAGCGCGCCGCAGCCGAGACCGGCGGCGGCCATTGCGTATAGCAGGAACGCGTAGCGCGGAGCCAGCGCGCAGGCGACCAGGCTCAACGCCGCCAGAATCGCGCCGACCGTGACCATCCCGCGCCAGTTGACGCGCGCAATCCAGACGATCGAGGTCGCCGTGATGAGGAAATAGCCGGCGCCGTAGCTGAAGCCGACCCAGCCGATTTGTTCATTGCTCAAGGCATAGCGATCGCCCGCTGAGCCCAAAAACGCCGGCAGCACGTTGAACACCAGCGCGCCGGCCGCCGAGATCCAGCAGGCAGCGGCCAAGACTGCTCGCGGCTGCCGGTAGCCACCACCGGCAGCCATGGTTTCGGGGGTTGCGTCTATCGCCTTCAGAGCGGGTAATCCGTGAATGCATCCATGGCACCGGTCAGAAACCTGCGCGCAACCTCAGCCTCGCTCAGATCGTTGCCCGCGCCAGCCCCGCCATACCGAGGCCCGCTCTTCGGCTGCGGCGAGGCAGGCTGACGGGCATAGTCGACGGCAGCGTTAAGATCTTCCGCAAAACTGGCGACGACGCCCGATTGAGCCTGCGGACCGGTCACGCACATATGGATCGCGTTCGGCCGTTGCTGACCGTTGAATCGCCAGCCGCGGGCCGCCATGAAATCGTTCACGTGATAAATGTTGAACGCGTCCGATGTGAAGGAGAAGCAGAACGTCGGCAGTCCCATGAGGCGAAGGTCCGCGTGACTGCGCACCGCATCCTGCATCGCGAAGGCCGTCTCGAAGATTTTTTTCGCACGCTCGCGGAAACCCTTCTTTCCCAGGTGCACCAGCGATGCCCAGGTCGCTGCGATCAATCCACCCGAACGGCTGCCGGCAAGCCCGGGTGACGCATAAGTGCCGCCCTTCCAGTCGGTCAGCATGTAGTACTGGTGCTGCCGCAGCGACTTATCCCGCCAGGCGAGTACCGAGGTTCCCTTCAAGCCGTAGCCGTACTTGTGTGTGTCGGCGGAGATCGAGGTGACCCCCGGATGCCTGAAGTCGAATACCGGGATATTCGGATAACCGAGTTCCTGGCCCCAGGGCAGGATCCAGCCGCCAAGGCAACCGTCGACGTGCAAGCATGCGCCCTTCTCAATCGCCACTTCCGAGAGCTGCGCGATGGGATCAATCGTGCCATACGGATAATTGCCGGCCGAGCTGATCACGACGGCGGTGTTGTCGGTGATGTGATCGCGCACGAAGTCGACATCCACCTGCGTCGTTTTTGGATTAGTGGGCGCCACGATCAAATCCAGTCCGAACAAGTGCGCGGCTTTGTGAAAAGCGGGATGCGCCGTATCTGGCCAGATCATTGCGGGCTTGCCGCCTTGGTGCTCGGCCTGCCACTTGTTGCGGTAGGCGAGCACGGCATTCAGGATGCTTTCTGTACCGCCGAAACCGATCGCGCCGCACGCCTTCTGCGAGGGATCATGCTTTTGCACCGCCTCGCCATGCAGCATGTCGAGCGTCATTGCAATGATTTCGCTCTCGAAGCGGTTCATGCTCGGGCAGATATCACGCTGCAACGCATTGACATGACTGAATTGGGCGTAGCACTCATTTAGGAATTTGTAGTGCTCATGGTCTCCGCAGTACATCGTGCCTGAGCACTTGCCGCTCTCCCAGCGTTTGTCCTCGGCGCTCGACATCTCCGCCATCTGCGCCAGTATCGTCGCTTCATCTAGCCCCTCTTCCGGGAATGCACGGATCACTCCGTACCTCTCGGCGTAGGGATAAAGAGCTCGTAGTAATTTCTCGACGTCCATGGAATCTTATATGAACGCCACCCTATTGAGCGAGTGCTGTGATCGATCCGGCATGGCAGGTGGTTGCAGTCTTATATCCGGCCTACTTGCGGGGGCTTTAGTCTCCCCCTGGCCTTGATGAACTCCGCTGAAGAAGGCCTCATCTCCTTGAAGGACTTCACGTCCAGCATTCCATTCAGGCTTACTTCTTCACGGTCCGACCTGTTTTACCATCACGAGTGCTTCACTCGCGCAACCCTGAGTGGTTGGTTCCTCCAGTTAAGTTATGAAATTGCTGGCTCAGGAGCATTCCCCTGACTCCAGCTCCTATCAAAGGAGCGCCCGTGGGCAAGAAGTGCCCACGCGGTTCGCGCCATCTTGTTGGCAACTGCCACGATCGCCACATTTTTGGGCCTTCGTCGCAACAGTGCCTCGATCCACGGCTCTAGCGTTCCTCCGGGTCTACTCCCTTGGGTGATCACGGAGCGGGCGCCATGGATCAGCAGCGTGCGCAGGTATGGATCGCCGCGCTTGCTGATTCCCAACAGCCGCACCCGACCCCCTGTGCCCGACTGGCGCGGGACCAGACCGAGAAAGGCGGCCATCTCGCGTCCCGAGCGGAACGTGCGGGCATCGCCGATCGTCGCAACGAGCGCTGAGGAGCTCAGCCGGCCGATGCCCGGGATCGCCTCGATCCGCTTACACTCCTCAAGCCTGCCGCGGTAAGAGGCAATGGCCTGCTCCAGGTGCTGGATGCGGCTGGTCAGCGAGCGCAGCGACTCGAGCTGCACCAGTAACTCGCTACGCAACAACTGCGGTATCGGGCTGCCTTCGGCATCGGCGAGTACGGGTCCGCCCTGCAGCAGTAGCGCTCGCCAGCTCTTCGGCAACACAATGCCAAACTCGTACAGCAGTGATCGGATTTGCAAGGCTTGCATCGTGCGCACCTTCACCAGCTGCTGGCGTATGCGATGCAGTGATAACAACGCCTGCTGCTCCTCGCTCTTCAGCGCCACGAAGCGCATCTCGGGCCGCTGCGCAGACTCCCAGATCGCCTGCGCATCGGCTGCGTCGGTCTTGTTGCTCTTCACGAATGGGCGCACGAACTGGGCTGATACCAGCCGCACTCGATGCCCAAGACGGCTCAGCACACGGCCCCAGTGATGCGCAGAGCCGCAGGCTTCCATCGCGACCACACCGGCCTCGCGCTGCGCAAAGAACTCACTTACTTCCTGACGCAGCAATGTCTTGCGCTTCACCTCGCCGGTCTGCGCTTCGACCCAATGCACCTGGAAAACTCGCTTTGCCAAATCAACTCCATAAGTCGTAATTTGCATGCTGGATCCCCTGTCCTTCGAGTGGTTACTAGATATCTCCACTCTGGCACATCGATGCCGTTCGGACGGGGGGTCCTCTTTCCTCTTGCCGCTGCCCATTACCCTTCCCCTCCTTCGCTCCTACTTCGAAAGAAGGGTGGCGTTCATCTCATCTCCAGTTGTCTTTAGCCGGACCGCGCCGGCGCATCTTTATTCATGATCTCGAGCGCCGCGGCATGCAACGAAGCGTTCGCGGCGGCGATTACCGTCCCCCCGCGCAGCGGCGATTGGCCGTCCAGATCCGTCACCACTCCGCCCGCGCCCTCAATGATCGGTATCATCGGCACGATGTCGTAAGGCTGCAGCATCGCATCGACCATCAGGTCAATGCAGCCCTGCGCGACCAAGGCGAACGCGTAGCAATCGCCGCCCCAGCGTTGCAAGCGGCACCGCGCCGTCAGCGCGCGGAACTGCTTCAGCAATCCCATGCCTTCAAGCATCAATGGGTGCGTGCTGTAGAGAACCGCATCCTCGAGCGTCGCATCGGCGCGAGCCGCAAGCAGCGTTTCGCGGCCGGCGTGGCTATAAGTTGCACGGCGCCCGGGGCCGCCGAGAAAAGTTTCCCCCGTGAACGGCTGATGCATGATCCCGGCCAATGCTCTTCCGTCCACAACGAGGCCCAGCAGTATCCCCCAAGTCGGTACACCGCTGATGAACGATCGCGTCCCGTCTATCGGGTCGATAATCCAGTAGCTTTCGCCAGCATCGCTTGCTCCGAACTCTTCGCCGATGATGGGCAAGTCAGGATACTGAGCCGCGAGGCGCTCGCGGATGAGCAACTCGATGCGGCGGTCCGCCTCGGTGACCGGATCGTAGAACCGCCCGGCCATTTTGTTGGTGACGGCCATCGGTTTACGGAAATACTCGAGCGCGATCGGGCCAGCGGCCAGCACGGCATCTAGTGCGGCCTCGATGTGTCCGCTAAGATTTTGGTCGGTCATCAGCCCCTCCCGGCACGGTTCAATGCCCGGAAAATCGGCTGCGTCGCCTGGAATGACTGCACCAAAAGCCCGGACATTTCGTCGTATACAGCCTTGTTCGCCGCATTGGGATCGTATACCGCCCGTATCGGCACACGCCGCTCAAACTCATCAAAACCGATAAAGCCGAGCCGCTGGAACGCGAGCAGCGCGATGCCGACGCAAGTCGCGTACTGCGGATTCTGCATCTGATGCACCGGCTTCCCAAGAACGTCGGCCATGATCTGCGACCAAACATCGGACTCGGCGCCCCCGCCGTAGAAGACGTAGTGGGAGAACCTTCGTTTCGCGAACGCCTCCACCGGACCCTCGAGCCAGCGCAGGTTCATCGCCACGCCCTCGAGTACCGCCCGCGCCATGTGGCTGCGGGTCGTTTTGGCGGTGACGTTCAGGAAGCCGCCTCGCATCTTCGAATCGGCCTGCGGGGCAATCGCGCCGCCCATCCAGGGCAGGAACTGCAATCCGTCGCTGCCAGGGGCTGTCCCCGCCACCGCGCGCCCCAATACCTCGTAGCGATTCTCCGCGGTGAGTCCGCCGAAGTCATCACGCGCGAATATCACATTCTCGAGCAAGTACTCGAGTGCCGCGCCGCCAATGCCATTCTCGGCCATCACGAAATACGTCGCAGGCACGGGACTGGGCATGCTCAAAATCGAATGCCGGATGTCCGTCCGCTTGAAACCCACGTGGGTGATCATCACGCTGGTGGTGCCGATCGATATCGCGGCGTGCCCTCCGGTGAACGCCGCCGTACCCATGCCGCCGGCCTGCGTATCGTTGATGCTGGTCAAGACCTTTGTCGTCGGCAAAATGCCGATCTCCGCAGCGACGTCCGGCAGCACCGTGCCAATAATTGCCTCGAACGGCACCAGCTCAGGGAGTTTACCCTCATCGATCAGGGACTGGCGAACGAGCCCGCGATCGTACGCGGTCACGTTGAGCTGCCGGTTATCGGTGAGCAGCGACATGAACGCCGTGCACTGGTTGGCCGCTGCGCGCCCGGTCAATCTCATGCACACGTAGTCCATCGGCTCGAGAAACTTCGCGGTACGCTCGTAGACTTGGGGTTGCGCGTACTTGATGTAGCGCATGTGGGTCAACGACATGCCTCCCGAGACGGGCGGCAGCCCGTGGAGCTTGAGCCAGCGCCACTGTTGCAAGGCGGTGTCGGTCCGCCGCGGATAACCGGCCACCTTGCTCAAGCGATCCTTGGCGCCGCGCTTGTCGAGCCACAACACCATGTTCATCGTGGCGCGACCCGCGGCGTCCACCGGCACGATCGAGGAGTACTGGCTCGAACAGATGATCGCCAGCACATCCTGTGCAGCCACCGCGGAACGCTTGATCGCCTCACCGCAAGCCGTTTTGACGGCACGCCAAACCGCCTCCGGGTCCTGCTCCACGCCCTCGCCCGGTAGGTACAGTGTCTCAACTGGCTCGCGCGCGGTCGCAACGATTCGCCCTTCCAGAGAGACCACGGCCGCCTTGGCGCCGCTGGTACCGAGGTCGACCGCAAGCACATATCGGCCCAGCGCAGCCGGCTCGCTCACGGGAGACCGTAGGTGCTGCGTATCAGGTATTCCGTGACGGCCTGGGGCAGGCACGGCCGAAGGGCCGCGAACACACGCTGAACGGCGTTGGCGCGCGGATAGCGCAGCGCGGGGCGCTCGCTTGCAATGATGGCACGGACCGCATCGACCACCGGGGACAGATCCTTGTTAGCCTGCTCGTCGTGCGCCATGCGCCGAACCGCCGCCTCGCACCGCTCATAGTAAGGAGATGCGGGCGTGCTCGCCGCGGTCATGCGCCGATTGGCCGTAAACGCGGTGGCAAAATCGCCCGGCTCGATCATGCACACCTGTATACCGTACGGACGCGCTTCCATGCGCAGAGCCTCGCTGTAGCCTTCTATTGCAAACTTGCTGGCGCTGTAGAACCCCTGAAAGGGAATGGCGATTTGACCCGCGAGCGAACTCATATTGATGATGTGTCCCCCGCCCTGCCTGCGCATGTGCGGCAATACTGCCCGGCACATGCGGTGCAAACCGAACAGATTCGTCTCGAACTGCGCTCGGGCTTCCTCGATCGTGGTGTCCTCGATCGCTCCCGCAATCCCGAGCCCCGCATTGTTGATCAGAACGTCCACTCGACCGGCGATCCGCATCACCTCCTCAACGCACCCGGCGATGGAAATCTCGTCGGTTACATCGAGCGTAAGATGCGTTGCGCCCGGCACAGGCATTGCGCCGGAGGCACGCGAGGTAGCAAAAACACGATGCCCGTCGCGCGCCAAGGCCGCGCCGATGGCATGGCCAAAGCCCGAACTCGCGCCGGTCAGCAAAACCACCCGTGAGGTTTCGTTCATCGGCTGAATCTACGTCCCTTCGACGATACGCATGTCGCGAACGACGCCGCCCTCCAGTGCCGCAAGCGCCGCCCGGTATGCTGAGCTATCGTGGGTGGCGATCGCCTTCTCGATCGAATCGAATTCGATCACCACGACTCGTTCCATCAGGCCGGCCTCGTAGGCCTTGACTGGTACTCCCCTGGCCAAGAATCTGCCCCCGCCCGCTTCAATAGACGGGCCCGCAAGTTTTGCATACGCGGAAAGCTTGTTCGGATCGATGATCTCGCGATAGCACGTGACCCAGTAGGCTTTGCCCATAGAAAATCCATCCTATCGCCTGGAACAAACGAACGATGAATTATCGGGGAAAACTCACGAAGACGCTATCTCGCATCGCCCTCGACGCCGGTGGGCTCGGCTACCGACGATGCTTGATCGGATTCGGCTATTCTTAGGACAACTTTGCCTCGCGGCGAGCCCTTCTCCACGTGCAAGAGCGCCTCCCCGGCTCGCTCCGGCGAAAACGTCTCATCGATGTAAACCTTCAGCACGCGCTGATCAACCAGCCTTGCGAGGGTGTTCAGCCGCTCGGTGGTGACTTGAGTGAACTGCGCAAGGGCTACGACTGCGAACTCCTTCATCAGATCCCGAAGCGGCTGCCGAAGCATCGAGACGAGGCGTCCACCTTTCTTCAACACCTTGTATGACCGAACGTAGGTATCACCGCCCACGGTGTCGAACACTGCGTCCAGGCCGCTTACCACATCTTCAAAATCTTGCTTCTTGTAATCGATCACCGTGTGCGCGCCTAAGCTCCTTACATACTCGATGTTGTTGGGGCTGACGGTTGTCGCGACATGCGCTCCGAGATGCTTTGCGATCTGGATGGCCATGCTGCCAATGCCGCCGGCGCCGCCGTGAATCAGGATTTTTTGGCCGGCCGACACTCGCAGGTGCACCGTCAAGGCCTCAAGCGCACTGACGCCGGCTAATGGCAATGCACTTGCCTCCGCGTGATCCACGCTGCGCGGCTTCAGCGCGATGCTTCCAGTCGTCCGGATGATGACGGCTTCCGCGAACGACCCCGAAGCCCCACTAAATACCGGCGCCTGGCCGTAAACTTCATCACCGACCTTGAAGTTTGCGATGCCTGGCCGGATCTCTTCCACCACTCCCGAAAAGTCGCCGCCCAATGTAAAGGGCAACGACAGCGGCATCATCTGCTGCAAGTAGCCAGTGCGAATCTTCCAGTCGATCGGATTCACGCCGGCGGCGTAAACGCGGATGAGAAGCTCGCCGGTTCGAAGTTTTGGCAGCAATACTTCTTCGACCTTCACCGCCTTCCAGCCGCCGTAGTTGTGAATGCGTGCCGCCTTGATTGTCTTCATCTAGCCTTCTCCTCCGCTAAGTGTCGTCTCAGCCTATGGACCGCACACGTGGGGAACAATCACCGGCGCACAGATGCTGCGTTTCCTCGGAGCGAGCAAACAACTTGGCTGTCAGTCGCGGTTCACCAGGCTCTGCAGGACGCTCAATAATGCAAACGCAACAATGAATGCAGCGCTCAAAATGACCCCGATCGAGAGAAGTAAGCTCATGGGCGAATACCTCGACCTTCAGCACCCACGTATGGCGCCTTCGAGGAGTTGTACTCACCCGATCCACGTCAAACAAGCCGTGCTTCGTTGATGCGGCGTTTCTTGGTTGGAAATATTTCCCGCACGATATTCAACGGCCGCGAAACGCATCATCTCCGTAACAGGGGTTGTTCGGCGGAGGGCGGGTGAATATCTTGCCACCCATGGTCACTACGCACACTGTTATCGTCTCTTTCTCTCGTGTGCCGTCGAATCGCGACGCGAGCTCAGAAAGTGATGGCGATCGCAGCCTCCGGCGACTCCGACTTGCATCCGCGATTCTGCTCTTCGGTCTCGTTTTCCTGATTTCCCTTCAAGGGTGTGCCGGCCTCGCCATCAGCGATTCGGGGTCGGCCAGGGAATCGTCGGTGAACCTGCCAATGACGATCCGCACCCTCGATCAGGATCATCGATTTTCGCAGCTGCCGTCCACGATTGTGGCTCAGCGACTTTACGCACAGCGATCGGGGGAGTCCCTCAACATCCTCGCGCTCTCATGTGGCGCCGGCGCCGGCGCGTTCGGCGCCGGTGCCGTCGCCGGCCTCACGCGCTCTGGCTCGCGACCGGACTTCGCGGTGGTCACGGGTGTCAGCACGGGTGCGCTGATCGCTCCTTACGCTTTTCTCGGACCGGCCTGGGACGCGCGGCTTCTCGATGCATTCGCCAATGGTCCTGGAGACAAATTCCTGCAATCGCGAGGGCTCGGCGCAATCTTTGGGTCTAGCGTATATCGCGGCGAGCCGTTGAAGCAGCTCATTGACGCATATGCCAGCGACGAAATGATAGATGCCGTTGCTCGCGAGGCCGAAAAAGGCCGTCTACTGCTGGTGGCCACAACCAATGTGGCGACCGGAGAACCCGTCATATGGGACCTCGGCGCCGTCGCCAGAAGTGGTGGTCCCACGGCAAGAACCCTGTTTCGCAATGTTTTGGTGGCTTCTGCCAGCATACCCGGCATGTTCCCTCCGGTTATTCTTCGGGTCCGCGAGAACGGAACGGTCCATGATGAGGCGCATGTTGATGGCGCCGCCACGATGCCGTTTTTTGTGCCCCCGGCGTTCACGGAAACTCCGCCCGCAGCGCTGGCCGGCGCGCACCGCGCCGCGCTGTACGTCATCATCGATGGCCCGCTCGGGGAAACGGCGCGACCAACACGATTGACGGCGCGTGCGATCTTCACGCGGAGCGTCGATGTTGGGTTACACCATATGTTGCTGACCACACTTGAGCTGACGGCAGCGACCGCCCAACTGCAAGGGGCAACGCTGCATTACTCGGCGATTCCAGTTGCCTACCCGCTTCCGGATAGCTTTGATTTCCGGCCGGAAACGATGCGGCAGTTGTTGCACTATGCTTACGAGTGCGCACGAGCGGGACGGCTCTGGACGGCATTCCGGCCGATCGATGACGGTCGGGGACCAACGGGTGGCGATGAGGAGACACAGAAAGTTCCGTGCCCCGCGGACGACGGGTTCAGGTTCTTCGCCTCGCGTTGATTTCGTCAGCACCGTCAGCGAACCGCCGGCCGCACGCTTCCAGCCGGGCGAAACGTTCCAGCATTGGAGTAGACTGTGTCAGCGATGGACACGCTGCTGAGCATAAAAGTCTTTCGACAGGTCGTCGAGTCAGGCAGCTTCGTTGGGGCTGCCGAACGGTTGAATATTTCCACCGCGATGACCAGCAAGCATCTTGTGCACCTCGAGAAGCATCTTGGAACTCGCCTGCTCAATCGCAGCAGTCGCAGTTCGAGCCTTACCGAGTCCGGCAAGCTGTTCTTCGAGCGCTGCAAGGCCATTCTTGAAGAACTGACAGAGGCGGAATTGGCAGTCGGGTCCGTCACCGGTGTGCCTCGCGGCACATTGCGGGTGACCGCTCCGTCCTGGGGCGCCACTCGCACAATGGTTGACCTGCTCGCCGCCTACCGGCAACGCTATCCGGAGGTCGTGGTGGACATGTCTTTTGAGGATCGGTTCGTCGACCTCGTTGCGGACGGCTACGATCTCGCGATACGGTC
Organism: Steroidobacteraceae bacterium; assembly: GCA_036494725.1. Taxonomy (GTDB): domain Bacteria; phylum Pseudomonadota; class Gammaproteobacteria; order Steroidobacterales; family Steroidobacteraceae; genus Bog-1198. The sequence goes on along the minus strand of DASXNX010000122.1, from coordinate 12,899 downwards.
TACGGCGGATCAGCTTCCGGCCGGGCTGATCGCGCGTCCTCTGCGCTTGATGCCGTTCGTGATCGCGGCTTCGAATGAATATCTGAAGCGTTGTGGTACTCCGCAATCTCCCGAGGATCTCGCAAATCACGACTGCATCATGATTGGCAATGGACATTCCTGGCCTCTGACAGGCCCCAGCGGCAACATCGAAGCGCAGGCGCGAGTTGTACTTCGCTTCGAATCGATGTCGATCGCGGTCGCGCATGCCGTCAGCGCGGGCATCGGTCTCGCCGTACTGCCGCGCTTGACCCTTGAAGATCCTATGTTCAAAGACGAACTGCGCCCCGTTCTGACCAAGTATCCGCTCAAGCATCCTCATTTGTACGTGGTCTACGTCAGTCGCCAGCACCTGCCGCTCAAAATACGCACCTTCGTGGATCACCTAGTCGAGAGCTCCAAAATACCGCGTCCGTGGCACGAGGCCGAGATCGCCTAAGACCGTAGTCTCGAAACGCCGGCACGGTCCCGGAAAACGCTCCATCAACGGTGGAGCGATTGTCCGATCACAGGCCCATGATCTCCCGTTTCCTATCGCGAAAGGCTGCGTCAACGAAAGGCTGATTGTTCATCGTTCCGTGTGGAAATAGAGTGGCCACAAATGAACGCACAACATCATTGCCGCGGCCTTTCCGATTGCGACTGCACGACGTATGGATAGTCTTCAAAATTTAGGGTTTCGTCTCAACGAGGTGGCTCGCCTATACACCAGAAGATTTGATGAGAGGACTCAAACGCTGGCTCTGCAGCTTGCACATTGCAAAACGCTCCTGATCCTCGCAGAAAACGAAGGTGTCAGCCAGACGCGTCTGTCGAGAATCAGCGAGATCGATCCCGCAAGTCTGGTAGGGATCTTGGATCGGCTGGAAGCCGACGGATGGGTGCAGCGTCGTCGGGGCCTGGGCGATCGCCGGGTACGGTCGCTTGCAGTCACGGAAAAGGCAAATCCCATTCTACGACTGATTTGGAGCGTCATCAGCGAGACTTACGTTGAAGCCCTGCAGGGCCTGTCCGCTCATGAGATCGGGACCATAGTGAAAGTGCTCGCTCGGGTTCACTCGAATCTTTCACGCGACACTTCAAATCCATTCCCTAACGGCGAGGCCAGAGACTCAAATGAATGACACCGCAAGAAAAAGCCCGAGACCAACCTTGCTACCGGCGCAGGAGACTCCTACCGAACCGGCCGGCCACGATGAGCCCAAAGAGGCGAAGAAGGCTCCGGCTCGGCGCTCGGTGCGTTGGGCGCTGTTCCTTTTGTTGCCGCTCGTATTGATCGTTGCCGGCTATGGGTACGCCACCGGCGGCCGCGTGATGACGACGGACAACGCGTATGTCGAGGCCGACAAGGTGGGTCTATCGACCGATGTCTCCGGCATCATCAAGATCGTCGCAGTCGTCGAGAACCAACAAGTCGGAACGGGTGAGGTTTTGTTTCGCCTGGATGACCTTCCGTTCCAATTGGCGCTGCGACGCGCCGATGCACAGGTCGGCATGGTTAGAGACTCTCTGAACGCGCTCAAGGCGAATTACCGGGAGATGCAGGCGCAGATTAAGCAGGCGCGGAACGACATCGATTATTTCGACGTGGAATCTCGGCGCCAGCAGGACCTGCTCAACGAGCATGTAGCATCCGAGTCCACATTCGATACAGCGCACCGAAACTTGCAGAACGCGCAGCAGAAACTCGCCTCTGTCGCGCAACAGCTGGCGGCGATCGCCGCGAATCTAGATGGCGACCCCGACGGTCCGGTCGAGCAAAACCCCCGCTACCTCGAGGCGGTGGCGCAGCGGGACGAGGCGGCCCGTCAACTCTCCCACAGCATTATTCGGGCACCATTCGCCGGCATCGTGACGAATGTGCCTTCGATTGCACCGGGCAAGTATCTGCCCGCCTCGACAACCGCTTTCTATCTTGTCGCCACGGATCATGTCTGGGTCGATGCAAACCCGAAAGAGACGGAATTGACGTATGTACGTTCCGCCCAACCCGTGACGGTAAGCGTGGACACCTACCCGAATGCACAGTGGAAGGGCGCCGTCCAAAGCATCAGCCCCGCAGCGGCGCAGGAATTTTCGCTTTTGCCGGCACAGAACAGCAGCGGCAACTGGGTGAAAATCGTGCAGCGTATCCCGATGCGCGTCCGTGTCGATACGAGCGATCGAAATCTGCCGCCGCTGCGCGCGGGGATGAGCGTGGAAGTTAACGTCGATACCGGTCATGCCCGGGGGTTGCCACATTTCCTGGGCGCGGTATTTGGCCGGTCGCGGCTAGGTTCGTGATGCCTGCACAAGACGCATCGAACGGCCGCAACCGGGTTGCCATCACCTTGTGCGCGATTCTCGCTACGCTCATGCAGGCACTCGACACGACCATCGCCAATGTGGCCTTGCCGTATATGCAGGGAAGCGTCTCGGCGAGCCAGGATCAGATCAATTGGGTCCTGACTTCGTATATCGTTGCGGCCGCGATTATGACGCCGCCGACCGGCTTTCTCTCCGGACGGTTCGGCGCCAAGCGCGTTTTTCTGTTTTCCATTGCCGGTTTCACCATTGCATCCATGCTGTGCGGCTTGGCGCAATCCTTGGTTCAGATCGTATTGTTCCGGATCCTGCAAGGCCTGTGCGGGGCTGCGCTCGTCCCGCTTTCGCAATCCGTTCTGCTGAGCATCTACCCGAAGGAGCGCCACGGATCGGCCATGGCGCTCTGGGGCGTCGCGGTGATGGCCGGACCCATTCTCGGCCCGGTTCTCGGCGGCTGGCTCACCGCGAACTACAGTTGGCGCTACGTCTTTTACATCAACCTACCCGTCGGAATTCTCGCCTTGCTGGGGATGGCCACTTTTCTTCCCGAGGCGAGGCGCGACGCTGCGCAGAAGTTGGATTGGTTCGGATTCGGAACTTTGAGTATCGCAATCGGCGCGCTACAGGTCGTGCTCGACCGCGGCGAGGAACTCGACTGGTTCGGCTCCGGCGAGATCATCGTCGAAACAATCATCGCCGCTTCAGCCTTTTATCTGTTCCTCGCCCATATCTTCACGGCGGACAACCCATTTGTCAGGCCGGCGCTATTCAAAGATCGTAACTTTGCCGCTGGTGTGCTCTTCGGCGTGATTCTCGGGCTCACTTATTATGCGTCGCTGGCGCTTCAGCCCCCGTACCTGCAAAACCTCATGGATTACCCCATCGTCACGGCGGGCCTCGTGATGGGGCCGCGGGGCATCGGCACCATGGGCGCCATGATGATGGTCGGCCGACTGGTGGGGCGAGTCGATACACGCGCGCTGCTCGCTACTGGCTTAGGGTTAACGGCCTGGTCGTTTTACGCGATGACGGGCTGGAGTCCTGACGTGTCGCAGATGACCATCATCGGTGTTGGCATCATCCAGGGCATTGGTCTGGGTTTTTTGTTCGTGCCACTCAGCGTAGTGACATTGTCGACGCTGCCTCCCGAGCGGCGCACCGAAGGGACTGCCCTATTCACTCTGACGCGCAATATCGGTTCCAGCGTTGGGATATCGGTGGTCGGCAGCCTGCTGACGCAGAATACCCAGATCAATCATGCCAACATTGCCCGGTATGTGACCCCCGTGAACCGCGCGTTCGAGGACCCGATCCTCGCGCAGTTCTGGAGCCCCGTCGCCGCCGCCGGACGTGCCGCGCTCGATGCGGTCATTACCCGAGAGGCGCAAATCATTGCTTACATCGACGATTACAAGCTGCTGATGTTCGCGACGCTCGCCGTACTCCCGCTGCTCATCGTGTTCAAGAAGGCCGCGAGCGGCGCGGGCAGCACCAATCACGTGGTCCTGGGGGAATGATGTTATCGGAAATATCGAAGTGCCACGGTACCATGCGGCTCTACCTTTCGGCCCGCTTCATTGGCGCCGTTCTCGCGCTGGCATTACCCGGTTGCGTCGTCGGACCGGATTTCAACCCGCCCGCGCCGCCGTCCACAACTCACTACATTTCGCCTGATGAGGCGACAGCGCTCGACGGCGATGCCGGGCCGGCAGCGCCGCGGCAGACTATCGATCTGGGCGAGAAGGTGGCAGTCGACTGGTGGACGCTGTTCCAATCCCCAGATCTTGACCTGCTCGTGAAGCAGGCAGTCGCCGGCAGCCGAACTCTTGAAAGCGCAAAAGCCAGGCTGGCACAGGCCCGCGAAGCAATTGACGTTGCCTCGAGCGCCCTCTATCCGCAGGTCGGCCTCAACGCCAGCGCTTCGCGTGAGAGAGTCAGCGCCACCGAGTTCGGCTTGGCGCCGAGCGCATTTCCCCTGCCACCGAACTTCAACTTGTTCCAGGTGGGCCCAACCGCGAGCTACGCGCTGGATATATTCGGCGGCACGCGTCGGGGAATCGAGCAGCAGTCGGCATTGGCGGATTTCCAACACGACCAGCTCGACGCGGCGTATTTGACGCTGACGGGTGATACGGTAACCGAAGCGATCCGCGTCGCCTCGATCCGCGCTCAGCTTGAGGCCGTCGCCGATATTCTTGATATCGACCGGCACAATCTGGATCTCGTGCGCAAAGAACGCCGGGCCGGCACTGTGCCTGATAGTGATGTGGTCATCGCCGAAAGCCAGCTGGCGGCAGACGAAACCCTGGAACCCGGGCTCGACCAGCAACTGAGCGCCGCCAAGCACGCATTAGCGGTCCTGCTCGGCAGGGCGCCAGGCGATTGGTTAGCGCCGGACTTTGATCTGACCTCCCTCACGCTTCCCGTCCAGTTACCTGTCAGCCTGCCGTCGGAACTGGTCCGCCAGCGTCCGGACATCCGAGCCGCCGAAGCACAGCTTCACGCCGCAAGTGCTCAGATTGGAATCGCGACGGCGCAGCTCTATCCCGCCATTACGCTCTCGGGCGGAATCAGCACCACGGCGCTGGACGCGGGGAATCTGTTCAACCCGGCGGGCCTCGTATGGAGCATCGCCGCAGGTCTCACTCAACCCATCTTCGACGGGGGCATGCGGCGGGCCGAACGGCGCGCGGCGCTCGCGGCTTTCAAGGCGTCCGCCGCCGACTACCAGCAGACTGTATTGCTGGCCTTTGGGCAAATCGCAGATACCTTGCAGGCTCTCAACCATGATGCGCGCCTCTTGGCTGCGCAACAGCACGCCCTCGACATGGCTTCGGAATCCGTGCGTTTGCAACGCATCAGCTACGTCCGGGGCGGCACCGGTCTTCTCAACCTGCTGGATGCGCAACGGCAGTACCAGGAGGCCAGGCTTGGCCATGTCCGGGCACAAGCTCAGCGTTACCAGGACACGATTCAGCTATTGGTGGCAATGGGCGGCGGATGGTGGGACGCAAGCCGGAGCGCAAACAATGTTTCAACTGTTCCACTCAGCGTGCGCACCAATGATGATTCGAAATTTGCGCTCTCTCGGCCGGCGGTTCGTGCGCAGCAAGGGGAATAATCTTGCGCTTCGCGCGGACTGTTGGCCGAACCTGGAATTGGATCTGCGCGATTTACGCAGAAGGTGAACGGCATGACAGCGAGTAAGGAACTCCTCACGACCACACAGAAGGCACGCACGATAAACTTCGACGGCCCAAAGTACGGCACGTTTGCAGAGATCGGGGCCGGACAAGAAGTCGCGCGCGAGTTCTTCCACGCCGGCGGTGCCTCTGGGACCATCGCCAAGTCCATCTCGGCCTACGATATGGTGTTTAGCGACGCCATTTATGGGAAAGCTCCCCGGTACGTGTCATGCGAGCGACTGGGGCTTATGCTCGACCATGAATACGACCTGCTGCTCGCGCGACTTGCGCCGATTCGCGGGGACCGAACAAATTTCTTCGTCTTTGCGGATACGGTTGCGACCGGTAACCACCAGGGCACAAACGAAGGCCACGGCTGGCTCGGGATCCGGTTTCAGACCGAACCGATGGGTGAGGCAAGCGAGATCGTGTTGCATGTCCGCATGTGGGATCAGGAATCGGTCCTGCAGCAGCAGGCCCTTGGCATCGTTGGAGTCAACCTGATCTATGGCGCCCTTTACTACCGCTCGGATCTGCCGAAGTTGATTGAATCACTCCAGGACAACCTCGGGCCGAACCGTGTAGAGATCGACATGCTGCGTTTTTCGGGGCATTGCTTCGAGTATGTGGACAACCGCCTGATGTCACTTCACCTCGTGCAGTGCAAGCTCACAAATGCCGTGATGTTCGGGCAACACGGTGACGTGCTGCAGCCGTCGGAAGTCCTGCACAAGAAGGCGATCATTGTCGAAAGGGGCAGTTTCAGGCCGGTGACCCACGTCAACGTTGACATGATCAATTGCGCTGCGGCGCAATTTGCGCAGGAGCCGCTGGTGAAGGGCAAGGAGGTTGTCGTCCTCATGGAGATCACGATGAATAATCTGCTTTCCGGCGGTGCGCTCGACGCTCGGGATTTTCTCTCGCGTGTCGACCTACTGGCCGACATCGGATTTACAGTTCTCATCTCCAACTACTCGGAGTACTACCGGCTGACCTCGTATTTCCGGCGCTACACGAAGGAGATGATCGGAGTCGCCTTAGGGATTAACAATCTTTTGGAGGTATTCAATGAAAAATACTACGAAAACCTCGAGGGGGGCATCTTGGAGTCCTTCGGGCGGCTTTTCAGACACGAGGTCAAGTTGTACGTCTATCCGATGAGAGAGGAGGCCTACGCAAGGTATGTCGTCGAGTCCAGCGGTAGCCGGACATCGATGCCATCGTCCGCATCGAATGCCCTGATCAGCGCGAAGAACGTGAGAATCGGTGACCGCCTCTCAAGCCTCTACGCCCACCTCCTCGAAAATCGCTACATCGAGTCCGTGCTCGGGTTCGATTCGAACATCCTCAACATATTCTCCCGGGATGTGTTGAAGAAGATCAAGGACAACAATCTCCAATGGGAGACGATGGTGCCTGTTCCCGTCGCGAAGGCCATCAAGCTCCGGGGACTCTTCGGCCATTCGGAGCTAGATTCGTTCGCCAATCGTGGTGCGATGAAGTAGGCGCTCGTATCCCTGGTATCCGCCGGTCGCGGCATGCAGCAGCGATCGGTTGTCCCACATCACGAGCATCCGCGGCTCCCATTGGTGGCGATACTGAAATTCCTCGCGCGATTGCCATTGGTACAGTTCGGCCAGAAGTTGATGCGCCTCGTCGTCGGGGACTCCTTCGATGCCGATGATATAGCCGAGGGTTCCGAAGAGCCCTAGCCGGCCGGTTTCTCGATGGGCGCGGATCAACGGGTGACGTTGAGTCAGGCGCGCGTCCTCCGAGGGACGGATGTCCATGCTCCGGCCCTTGTCATTCGCGCCATATGCGCCGGTCGGAGCGTAGGCGCGGGCGGCTGAATGAATCGCGATCCGTCCTTCTATCTGGGCGCGAGTCTTCGGGGGCAATGCCTCGAGCGCGGCATGCTGATTGGCGAACAGAGTGTCGCCTCCGATCGGCGGAATCGTGATGCCAAAAAGGCATGTTCCCGCTGGTGGCACGGCCTGAAAGCTCCAATCCGAGTGCCAATTTTCGGCGAACAATGGGGACTGTTCGACCGCTGTTCGTTTTACGGCGATGACGTGCGATCGCCCCGGAATCGGCGCGATAAATGGGTCTTCACCGAACGGTCCGAACGAGAGCGTAAATCGCTCCAGATCATCATCGCTCATCGCCTGGCCGGGGAATGCAAGCACGTGGTGCGTCAACCATGCGGCGCGTATTTCGGCGACCGCTTCATGGGACAGGGGTGCGGTCAAATCGACGCCTTCCACGCGCGCGCCGCAGGCTTGACCACTCGAGGCAATTGATAGTCTTGCTTGCATAATCCTAAAGGCGAGCCTTTAACCCGTCCGTCATGGTAGCCAGTCTATCGTGGACGCGTAAGGGCCGGCCGATCTAATTCCGACAGACCCAACCACACCATCAGCGCGTTCTCCGGGGTGCGAGGCGAAGTGTGCACCATGCATGAGCGGCCGGCGCAGCGTTTGTTCCTCATTGCGCACAAGGAGGGTTACGCTCAATGAAGCATCGGCGGAATCCATAGGGGATTCCCGCATTCGCGGGCTCGGATTGGAGGTGGCTGGCTGCAGGGATGAGCGATCCTTTACCATACCCGAGCGAATGGCAAAGGAGGGCAGGACGGTGCAACTTTCCGCAAGCGGCTTCATGCCGCATGGCATGTGTTATCTGTGGCAGCCCGGTATTCTCGGATTGCACATAGTCTCCGATTCACTGATCACACTCGCCTACTTCTCGATTCCGTTCACGCTCATTTACTTCACTACGAAGCGCACGGATTTGCGTTTTTCGTGGGTTTTCATCTCGTTTGCCGTCTTCATCGTGGCCTGCGGTGCTTCACACGCAATGGAAATCGTGACAATCTGGATTCCCGCATATTGGCTGTCTGGAATCATTAAAGCAGTCACCGCGCTTGCGTCGGTGATGACCGGGATTTTTCTCGTCAAACTAGTTCCCACAGTGCTGGAGCTCCCAAGTCCTTCGGTTTTAAAGGCGGCCAATGTCGAGCTGGCACGCGAAGTGGCTGAGCGCAAGCGCGCGGAGGCAGCCATTCGTGAAATCAATGATTCGCTCGAGGCGCGAGTTGCCGAACGCACTGCGGCTTTGGAAGCGGCAAATCGGAATTTGTTGCAAGAGATTCTGGTCAGAACGCAGTCAGAGGAGTTGCTCGCGGTGACGCTCGCGAGCATCCGCGACGGAGTCATAGTGACCGACGTGGCAGAGCAGATCACTTTTATCAACGAGGCCGCGACACAACTCATCGGTTGCGATTCGGCTGACGCAAGGGGTGTGCCGTTGCGGTCCGTATTCAAGATCGTGGGATCAAGCAAGCGAGCCCCGCTGGAAGAGTTGATCGGGCCCGGGGCGCGCATCGGGTCTGCTCACGAAGATGAATTAGTGGCCAGGAGTGGTCGTCACATCCCTATTGATTTGCGCGTCGCTCCCATACAATCCGGCGCCGCAGATATCCGGGGTATCGTGCTCACATTTCGCGATTTCACAGAGCGCCAGCGCATTCAGAATGAACTGCAGAAGACCAATGATCGCTTCGCGATCGCCTCAGACGCCGCCGGTTTGGGATTTTGGGATTTCGACGTCGCTTCCAAAACTCTGCAGTGGGACGCCTGGATGTATCGGCTGTATGGCCGCGCTCCTTCGAACAATGATCGGCCTTACTCATTGTGGATGGAGTCCATTCATCCCGAGGACCGCGAGACATGCCAACAGGCGTTTGGCGACGCTCTGAATGGAACGCGCAAGTTTGATATGGAGTTCCGCGTAGTGCATCTGAACGGTCAGATAAGGCATTTGAAGGCGTCATCGGGAGTAATCCGCGATGCCACCGGCCGCGCGGTGCAAATGTTCGGCGTCAACTTCGATATTACGGAGCGCAAGCGGGCCGCCGAACAATTGCGGCTGGCAATTGAGGCCGCGCCGACCGGCATGATCATGACCGACGACAAGGGAAAGATTGTATTGGTCAATGCGGAAGTCGAGAAACTGTTTGGCTATCCGCGATCGGAGCTGTTCGGCGAGCACATCGAGATGCTGGTGCCGGAGCGATTTCGCAAGCTCCATGCAGGATTCCGTCAAGGCTTCTACTCAGAATCCAAGTCGCGGCCCATGGGACCCGATAGAGAACTCTTCGGACTGTGTAAGAGCGGCAGGGAAGTGCCGATAGAAATCGGTCTGAACCCACTGCAAACCCCCGAAGGCTCCTTCGTGCTCAGTTCTGTGATCGACATCACCGAACGAAAACGCGGCGTTGAACAGCTTCGCCTGTTGAACAGCGAACTTGAGCGGCGAATCGCCACCCGAACTTCGGAACTTAAGGAGCGCGAGTCGATGCTGCAGGAGATTCATCACCGCGTAAAGAACAACCTGCAAGTCATCGCAAGCCTCATCAATATGCAAGTACGTTCCATCAGCGACGTTGCCACGCGGATCGCCCTGCAACAATGCCGGTCACGGGTTGAAACCATGGCCCAGATTCACGAGATGCTCTACCAGGCCAAGAACTATGCAAACGTGCCGTTTTCGCGTTACGCAAGAGAGCTCACCTTGCGTATTTTGAGCGCCTCAGGCATCTCCCGCGCCGATATTGAGCTGAGATTTCAGCTGGACGAACTGGCTCTGCCGGTCGAGAAGGCGATTCCCTGTGGGCTCATTCTGAATGAACTGGTGGCCAACTCGCTCAAGCACGCGTTTCCAAATGATGCGAACGGTGAGATTCTTGTTGAGCTTCGACGCGTGGCCGGCCATAAAGCCGTACTTTCGGTAAGTGACAATGGGATAGGCATCTCGCCCCGGTACGATCCCGAAAAATCCAACTCCTTGGGCATACAGCTGGTGCTGACGCTCGTGCAGCAGCTGGAAGCGCAGCTTGAGATCATCCGCCAGCCCGGGGCTACGTTTCGCGTTATCTTCGCCGTGGAGCCATCAGAATGAATGCGCAGACCTCGCCAGCCATTCTAATCGTCGAGGACGAGAGGATCGTCGCGAAAGATCTCCAGCAGACGCTTACGGAGATGGGATATGACGCCTTCGCAATTGCCTCTTCAGCTGAGGAGGCGGTCGCGTGCGCATGTACGAAGTGCCCGGATGTCGTGCTGATGGATATTAGGATCAAGGGTCAGGAAGACGGGATCCAGACGGCAGCCATCCTGAAAAGGAAATTTCCGGTTTCCGTCATCTATCTCACCGCACATGCAGATGAAGCGATGATAGATCGCGCGAAAAGGACCGAGCCGGACGGTTACCTACTCAAGCCGGTACAGTCGGTTGAATTGCGCAGCATGATCGAAATCGCGCTATACAAGCGGCAAATAGATGACGTGCGCGACAAGCTCAGGTCGAGCGAGCATCGGCTATATATGATAGCCGACAATGTGCCGATATCGATCGGCTACTTCGACCCTCAGGGACGAGTGCAATTCGCCAACCGAGCCTTTCGAGAGTTCGCGCCGTCCCGTGAGGAGGCCACGGGAATCTCCGCCAATGCTTTTCTGGGCAGCTCTCTCCACAAGGAGTCATATGCTCCACGCCAACGTGCGTTGTCGGGTGAGCGTATTACCTTCATCACGCAGTTAGAGGCGAACGGCGCCATCAAGAAGCACGAGGTAACCTACTTTCCGGATCTGAACTCCGCCGGCACGGTGGTCGGGGTATACGCTCTCGGCTATGACGTCACCGAGCGCGAGCAGCTTGCTGCCGACTTGCAGCAGGCGCGTATGGATTTGGAGACCATTCTCGACAATGTTCCGGCCAGCATCACCTCTTGGCGCGTGGATCTTACGAATCGCTTTGCAAACAGGGCGGCCGAGGCTCAGTTCGGAATCTCGGCGGGTCAGGCCTCCGGCAAGCATATGCGGCAGCTCATAGGTGAGGACCTTTATCGCACTGCCGAGCCGATAGTCCACGCGGCTTTGTCGGGCCATCCGACTTCGCACGAACAAGCCGAGAGAAAGCCGGACGATACTTTGCGCTTCACGCGCGATGATTACGTTCCAGAAGTAAAGGGTACTGCGGTCATTGGACTTTACGCGGTCTCCACGGATATCACGGAGCTTCGTAGGTCACACGATAAGATCCGCGAGCTGGTGCAGCGGCTGGAAACAGTTCGAGAGGAGGAGCGGCGCCGGGTCGCGATAATTCTTCATGACGGTGTCGCGCAGGATTTGTTCGCGATGAAACTTCGTCTCGATCGAATCGAGATACTGGCCAAGAGGGACGCCGGCATCAAGAAAGTGTGCAAGGAGCTCCAGATTGCGATCGTCAGATGCATGGACGACACGCGACTGTTGGCGAATGATTTGCGCCCCGTGGCGCTCGCTCATTTTCATGTGGCCGCAGTCATCAAGGAGCACGCACGGCGCTTTGAGGAGTATTCAAACCTTCGTATAAACGTGATCGAAGCAGCCCGGTTCCCAAAACTGGAGGAAGCAACGCAGTTATTGTTCTTGCGAGCCGCCGAGGAGGCGTTGACGAATGTTGCGAGACACGCGCATGCAACTATCGTGGACATCGCGTTGCGGGCCAAGGACGGCAGAATCATGATAGAGATCAGCGACGATGGCATGGGAATTTCAGAATCGGCGATCAACAAACCGCACTCCATGGGCCTGTTGGGGCTAAGAGAGCGCTTCGCTGCACTGGGCGGCGGCGTCACGGTGCTGCAGAAACTGCCCAATGGCACAACATTGATCGCCTATCTACCGGAACCTAAGGGAGCAATCGGCGGCGCTGCGTGACTTGGGCGTGGCGGTTTGACCTTTGGATCACGAGGGGTACAATATTAGTTGTTGAAAGTTTCAACAAAGGAGTTTATGAATGGCGACCGTCAACTTTAGCGTCCCTGACGATGTGAAAGTCGCCTTCGATAGAGCGTTCGGTGGTCAAAATAAGAGCGCTGTGGTGGCTGATCTCATGCGCCGCGCGGTTCGCGAACAGCAGCTGCAGAAACGGCGCGAGCTATTATTTCGGCAATTAACCAGCGCTCGATCCCGGCGCAAAGCGGTCGCCGCTGAGACCATTCAAAATGCGCGGATCGCCGGACGACAGTGATTTGGGTGCTGGATGCCAGCGTCATTCTCAAATGGCTCCTGGAGGATCCGGCCCGAGAGCCGGATACCGACAAAGCGACGGCCGCAGTGCAAGCGGTCATTGACCGTCGTGCCGAGCTCCTGCAACCGGTGCACTGGCTCGCCGAGGTCGCCGCGATTCTCGCCCGGCTGAGCCCGCAAACTGCGCTTGAGGATGTCGAGCTGCTCGCTTCCCTTCAATGGCCTGTGAGTGATGAGCCCTCGGTGATCCGTCGGGCAACCGCGCTCGCGATGGAGACCGGGCAACACGTCTTTGACA
>DASXNX010000121.1:0-3563 GCA_036494725.1 Steroidobacteraceae bacterium | reverse complement strand
CTCCCGAACTTTCAATAATTTGGCGCGTGCCGATTCGATCAGTGCGGCGACGGTGGGCGCCGATTCGCCGAGCGCCGCCGCAATGGCGTCGATCGATTCGCCGGTGTGCAAATGCCATTCACCCTCGAAATTGGCGTCGCGGTCCAGACCGAAACGGCGCGAAAAAGCGGCATATTCCTGTGGGGTGAGCAGCGCCTGCGCCTCGGTGCGGCTCCACACGTAGAATTTTCCCTCGTGACCTTCGGAATCCGCGTCGAGGCTGGAGTAAAACCCCCCTTGCGGCGAGCGCATATCGCGCAATACCCAATCGGCGGTGTCTGCGGCGATGTGCGCGAACAGCGGTTCGCCGGTGGCAAGGAAAGCGCGGGCGAATTCGCACAGCAATTGACCGTTGTCATACAGCATTTTCTCGAAGTGCGGAATCATCCACTGGCCATCGACGGAATAGCGGGAGAATCCGCCGCCGAGCTGATCATAAATGCCGCCTTCGGCCATGCGGGTCAGCGTGAGACTGGCCATGTACAGGGCCTTGAGATCCGGAGTGGTCCCGGTCGATGTGGCGTGCCACTGCCGCAGGCAGCGTTCGATGCTGCCGGGATGCGGAAATTTGGGCGCCTGGCTGAAGCCGCCGAATTGCGCGTCGAAAGAGCGCTCGAGGCTCGAGCGAGCTTCGGCCAGCGGCGCCGCATCCAGGGTGACGGCGGCTTGCGGTTCCGGCTCGAGGCCCGAGAACGCGAGTTTCAATTGACGATTCTGCTCGGCGATCTCCGCGCCGTGACCGTGAAAGTACTGCGCCACGCGCCGCAGCAGATCGCTGAACGCCGGCATTCCATGGCGGGGTTCCTTCGGAAAGTAAGTGCCGCCGAAAAAAGGCGCCTGTTCGTCCGGAGTGAGGAACATGGTCAGCGGCCAGCCGCCCGACCCATGAGTGATCAGCTGCTGCGCGACTTGATAGATCTTGTCCAGGTCGGGACGCTCTTCGCGGTCCACCTTGATGTTGACGAACAATTGATTCATCAAGGCGGCCGTGGCGGGATCTTCGAAGGATTCGTGTGCCATGACATGGCACCAGTGGCAGGCCGAATAGCCGATGGACAGGAGAATGGGCTTGTTTTGCTGTTTGGCCGCGAGCAAAGCCTGCTCTCCCCAGGGATACCAGTCCACGGGATTATCGGCATGCTGCTGGAGGTATGGGCTGGTTTCTGCGGCAAGGCGATTGCGCTGCATGTTACAGCTCCGCGTCGGTTAGAATGCCCAACAATATATCCGAAGTACTTTCCATGTCCGACACTGGTATTGCCGCAGAGTTGCCCGCCCTGCGCCTGAAACGCAACGAAGATCGCCGCCTGCACGCGGGACATCTGTGGATCTTCAGCAACGAGGTCGATACCCAGCAAACCCCGTTAGCCAAGTTCAAGGCGGGCGAGTTGGTGCGCGTGCTGGCGCACAACGACCGGGCGTTGGGCCTGGCGTACGTCAATCCGCAGTCGCTGATCAGCGCGCGCATGCTGGAAACGTGGAAGCTGCCCGACGCGGCCTGGCTGGCGGCAAGAATTCGCGCGGCGCTCAGCTTGCGCGAGCGGCTGTATCCAAAACCCTATTATCGGTTGGTGTATGGCGAGTCCGACGGCTTGCCGGGATTGGTGATCGACCGCTACGGTTCGGCCTGCGTCGTGCAGATCGGTACCGCGGGGATGGAAAAGCTCAAATCCCAGATTCAGCAAGCCCTGGAGCAGGTTTTGGGCTGCGAGGCGCTGCTCTTCAAGAATGACAGCTCCGCGCGCGAAATGGAGGGACTACCCAGTTATGTGGAGGCCGCGACCGGCAAACTCGACGCATTGGGGCAGGTCGTGGAGGACGGTCTCGAATTTCAGGCGCCTCTGGCCGAGGGGCAGAAGACCGGATGGTTCTTCGATCAGGCGGCCAACCGCCGCAGTTTGGTGAAATACATACGTCAGGGCGCGCGAATGTTGGATGTGTTCAGCTACGTCGGAGCCTGGGGCGTGCGTGCAGCGCACAGCGGAGCGCGCGAGGTGCTGTGCGTCGACAGCTCCGCGGCCGCGCTCGAATTGGCCGCGGCCAACGCCCTGCGCAATCGCGTCAACGGGCTCACTACGGTCAGGGGCGATGCCTTCGATGTGCTGGAGGATTTGGTGAAAAAGGGTTCTCGCTTCGATGTCGTGGTCATCGATCCGCCGGCGTTCGCCAAGCGCAAGAAGGAACTGCCCAAGGCGCTCGCCGCCTACAAGCGCCTGAACCAGCTGGCGATGCAGGTGACCGCCGCCGACGGCATTCTGGTGTCGTGTTCCTGCTCCCATCATGTGAGCCCCGAGGAATTGCAGGATGCCATCGCCAAGGCGGCGAGGGCGGCCGACAGGCACCTGCAGATCCTGGAGGCGGGAGGCCAGGCGCCGGACCACCCGGTGCATCCCGCTATTCCGGAGACGCGATATTTGAAAGCCTATTTCTGTCGGGTGAGCGAGAGTTTAAAGTAGCGCGCATGCTGACCTACCCGCACATCAACCCCATTGCCATCTCGATCGGTCCGGTATTCGGCGTCGGGCCCCTGCGCGTGCATTGGTACGGCATCATGTACCTGATCGGATTCGTCGCCGCATGGTGGCTGGCGCGATACCGCGCGAAGCAACCGGGCTCCACGTGGACCGCGCTCGATATCGATGACCTCATTTTTTACTCCGCCATCGGCGTCATCGTCGGCGGCCGCTTGGGCTGGTGCATTTTCTACGGCCATGACGTGATCGCCGAGAGCTGGCTGAACGTGTTTCATATCTGGGACGGAGGCATGTCCTTTCACGGCGGGATGACCGGCGTGCTGATCGCGGGCGCCATCTTCGCCAAGGTCAAGCACAAGCGCATTGCCGACGTCTGCGACTTCCTCGCGCCCCTGCCGGGCATCGGCCTCTTGTTCGGCCGGTTCGGTAATTTCATCAACGGCGAACTCTGGGGCAAGCCGACGGATCTCCCGTGGGGCTTCGGCGTGCCGGGCCCCGGCGGCGAGTTGATCGCGCGCCACCCCTCGCAACTCTACGAAGCCAGCCTCGAAGGTCTGGTGTTGTTCACGGTGGTCTGGTGGTTCACCAGCAAGCCGCGGCCGCAACTGGCCCCCACGGGTCTATTCATGCTGGTGTACGGATGCGCGCGATTCACGGTCGAGTGGGTGCGCCTGCCCGATGCGAATATCGGCTACTTGGTCGGCGATTGGTTGACCATGGGCATGTTGTTGACGACGCCGATGATCGCGATCGGCGCCGGACTGATGATTTATGCCTATCGGCGCAATACGGCGACCGGCAATTTAGGTGCAGTGAAAGCTTAATGCGGCAGTATCTCGATTTCTTGCGCCATATCAGGCAGCACGGCGCCCGCAAGGACGACCGCACCGGCACCGGCACGTTGAGCGTGTTCGGCTACCAGATGCGCTTCGATCTCAGCGCCGGTTTTCCGCTGGTGACCACCAAGAAGCTGCACCTGCGCTCGATCATTTACGAGCTTTTGTGGTTTCTCACCGGCGACACCAACGTCAAGTATCTGCGCGATCACGG
>DASXNX010000120.1:0-8645 GCA_036494725.1 Steroidobacteraceae bacterium | reverse complement strand
AACAGCGAATGGCTTCAAACGCGGTCAGTCCCACCGTCGTCATATCCTGACGAAGAAACCCAGCAAGCGTAAGCGCCAATTGCGCCGCGAGATGCACGTCAGTGAATCTGACGTGAAACGCATCAAGCAATGCTTGCCGAATGCTTAAAGAGTCAGGAGATAACACATGGCACGAGTTAAACGCGGCGTCGTCGCCGGCCGACGGCACAAGAAAATTCTCAAGAAGGCGAAAGGCTATTTCAATGCCCGCCGCAAGGTTTTTCGCACGGCAAAGCAGGCGGTCATCAAGGCCGGCCAGTATGCGTATCGCGGGCGGCGCGAGAAGAAGCGCGAATTCCGCGCGTTGTGGATCACACGCATCAACGCGGCATCGCGCCTTTGCGGAATGAGCTACAGCACCCTGATCAACGGTTTGAGCAAGGCGGGTCTCGCCATCGATCGCAAGGTGCTTGCGGACTTGGCGATGCACGACATGCCGGCCTTTACGGCGATCGCGGAGAAAGCCAAAGCCAGCCTCGCGGCGTAAGCCGGTGAGTTCCGGGGATTCTCTGGCGGCGCTGATCGAGCAGTCACTCGCCGACACGGCCGCGGCGACAGACTTAAATGCGCTCGATGAGGTGCGCGTGCGGCTGTTGGGAAAGAAGGGGCTGCTCACCGAGCAGCTCAAGGGTTTGGGGGCGCTCAGTGCCTCCGAACGTCCCGCCGCGGGCCAGAGAATCAATGATGCGAAAACGGCCATCCAAGCCGCGATCGAGATGCAGCGCATTCGCCTCGAGCAGGCGGCGCTGCAAAGGGAATTGGCCAAGGGCGCCGTCGATGTGACGCTGCCCGGGCGTGGCCAGGATGCCGGCAGCCTGCATCCGGTGACGCGCACGCGCCTTAGAATCGAGCAAATCTTCGCCCGGGCTGGGTTTGAGGTTGTCTCGGGTCCTGAGGTGGAAGACGACTTCCATAATTTCGAAGCGCTGAATATTCCGAAGAATCATCCGGCGCGCGCCATGCACGACACCTTTTATTTTCCCGACGGGCGGCTGCTGCGCACTCATACCTCGCCGGTGCAGATCCGCGCGATGCGCGCCCGGCAGCCGCCGCTGGCGGTGATTGCGCCCGGCCGTGTTTACCGCATCGATTCGGACATGACGCATACCCCCATGTTCCATCAGGTCGAGGGGATGGTGGTGGGCGAGAATGTGAGCTTCGCTAATCTAAAGGCGATGCTGCATACATTCTTTGAACAGTTCTTCGAGCGGCCCTTGGGGATGCGTTTGCGGCCATCGTATTTCCCATTTACCGAGCCATCGGCTGAGGTTGACATCGAGTGCGTGTTTTGCAGCGGCGCGGGTTGCCGCGTCTGCAAACAAACCGGCTGGCTGGAAATCTTGGGATGCGGAATGATTCACCCGAACGTATTGAACGCCGCGGGCATTGACGCTGAAGCTTGGCAGGGCTATGCCTTCGGCATGGGCATCGATCGTCTGGCCATGCTGCGCTATGGGATCGATGACCTGCGCACATTCTTCGAAAACGATTTGCAATTCTTGAAGCAATTTCCGTGAACGGGAAGAACTCTCCGTGAAGGTAACCTATCGCTGGCTGCAGGAGTTTGTGGCCATCAGCGTAGCGCCCGCGGATCTGGGCAAGCAACTCACGGCCGCGGGACTCGAGGTCGAATCCTTGGAGCCGGTGGCGCCGCCGTTCGCCGACGTGGTGGTCGGCGAGGTGCTCTCGTCGGTCCGCCATCCGGATGCCTCGAAGCTGTCGGTTTGCCAGGTCACCACCGATGGCAAGAACCGCTTGCAGATCGTGTGCGGCGCTCGCAATGTGCGTGCCGGCCTGAAGGTCGCCGTCGCCATGGTCGGTGCGCGCTTACCCCATGATGTGCTCATCAAGCGCGCGGTTCTGCGCGGCCAGGAATCCAACGGGATGCTGTGCTCCGCGCGTGAGCTGGGTTTGGGCGATGAGCAGGAAGGCATCATGGAACTGCCCGATTCTTTGCCGCTCAACCAGAATGTGCGCGCCGCATTGGATCTCGATGATTACGTGCTCGACGTCAACGCGACTCCGAATCGCGGTGATTGTATGAGCGTGTTCGGTATCGCGCGCGATTACGCCGCAGCCCAGCACAGGCGTTACTTGATACCTGCGGTCGCGCCGGTTGCGGCGGAGCAGGGCGCAACCTTTCCGGTGGTGCTCGATTCCGCATCGTGTCCAATATTCGCTTCCCGTGTGATCCGCGGCGTGCGGGCCAATGCGCAAGCGCCGATGTGGCTGCGCGAGCGTCTACGCCGCGTCGGAATCAACAGCATTTCGGCCATTGTCGATGTCACCAACTATGTGATGACGGAATTGGGCCAGCCGTTGCATGCCTACGATTTGGCCAAATTGAATCAGGGGATTTCGGTGAGGGCGGCCAGGCCTGCGGAGCGCATCACGCTGCTGGACGACAAGGAATATGAACTTGGCCCCGATTTTCTGGTGATCGCCGATGCCGGCGGTGCGATCGGACTCGCGGGGATCATGGGCGGGCGGGCCACGGCCATTTCCGACACCACGAGCGATGTTCTCTTGGAGTCGGCGCACTTCACCCCGGACGCGGTCGCCGGACGCGCGCGCCGCTTGGGGTTATTTACCGATGCCGCGCAGCGCTTCGAGCGCGGAGTCGATCCCACCTTGGCCGCCCAGGCGATCGAACGGGCAACCAAGCTGTTGCTGGACTGCGCCGGCGGCGCGCCGGGTCCGGTGCAGGTGACCCGCGGACGGTCGAGCGCGGCGCTCGAATCCGTCGCCTGGGTGGGCCTGCGCCGTAACCGCGTAACTCGGTTGCTGGGTGCGCCCGTTCCCGACGATGAAGTGCAAGCAGTGCTCGGTGCCATTAGCGAGCGAGTTGAAACCGCGCCCGAGGGGTGGCGGGTGCAGAAGCCGTCGCACCGCTTTGACATCCGGATCGAGGCGGATCTGATCGAGGAGGTGGCACGCCTGCGCGGATTCGACAAGATTGCCGAGATTCATGCAACCGCACCGCAGATCGTCGGTCCCTCGACTGAGCGGCGCGTGCCCGGCGATCGAATGATGCTGGCGATGGCCGATCGGGGCTATCGCGAGATCATCAGCTATGCCTTCGTCGATCCCCTATTGCAGCAACAGCTTTTCCCCGACACGGCCAGCCTCATCATCACGAATCCGATTGCGGCGGACTTGAGTGAAATGCGGGTGTCGTTGTGGCCCGGGCTGGTTCATGCGTGCCGCGAGAATCTAAGAAGGCAGCAAACGCGCGTGCGGCTGTTCGAGCTCGGCAACAAGTTCGTCGTGCAAAAAACGAATCAGGGCGATCAGCTCGAGGAAATCGAGACGCTGGCGGCGATCGCCACCGGTGCGCGCTGGCCGGAACAGTGGGGCGCTTCACGCGAGGCGATCGACTTCTTCGATGTGAAGGCTGATATTTTCAATCTGCTCAAGCTCACGGGATGCGAGCAGGACTTTCGGTTCGAGCAGGATAGCTTGCCCGTATTGCGCCCCGGTCGTGCTGCACGGATCTATCGCGGCAACCAGGCTGTCGGGTGGTTGGGTGAGATGCACCCGCAGATCGTCAAAGCGTTAAATTTACCCGCGTCGGCATATTTATTTGAGCTAGAAGTGGCATCAGCATTTGAAGCTAAAGTATTGACAGTAAAAAAGATATCGAAGTTCCCGAGCGTGCGAAGGGACCTGGCGATCGTGGTGGACGAGGGCGTCCCTCTCGCAGTTTTGCAAGAAAATGTTACTGTTAGCGCGTCAGGTCTTTTGAGCGAGCTTCGGGTGTTCGATGTCTATCGGGGCCCGGGCATAGAAACTGGACGAAAAAGTATCGCTTTAGGCTTGATTTTACAGGATTCTTCCCGCACTCTAACTGACGTTGACGCAGACGCCGTGGTTACCGCAGTGGTGGCACGGTTACGGGATGTACTCAGCGCCACAATAAGAGACCAATAAGCATGGCAGCCCTGACCAAGGCAGAAATGGCCGAAGCCCTATTCGATCAGTTGGGGCTCAACAAACGCGAGGCACGCGAGCTCGTCGATTTGTTTTTCGAGGAAATCCGTGCCGCGCTGTCGTCCGGCGAGCAGGTGAAGCTTTCCGGCTTTGGTAATTTTGATTTGCGTGATAAGAATCGCCGCCCGGGGCGCAATCCCAAGACCGGCGAGGAGATCCCCATTAGCGCCCGTCGCGTGGTCACATTCCGTCCGGGTCAAAAACTGAAGGCACGCGTCGAGGCCTATGCTGGAACCAAGCAACAATAGCGATCTGCCGCCGATTCCGGGGAAACGCTACTTCACCATAGGGGAAGTAAGCGACCTCTGCGGCGTCAAGCCGCATGTGCTGCGTTACTGGGAGCAGGAATTCCCGCAGCTGAAGCCCGTCAAGCGTCGCGGCAATCGCCGCTATTACCAGCGTCAAGACGTATTGATCATCCGCCAGATCCGCAGCCTGCTATATGAACAGGGCTTTACCATCGGCGGGGCCCGCAACCGGCTCACCGGCGATGATGCGCAGGTTGATCTTAACCAGAGCCAGCAGCTCATTCACCAGATGCGCCTGGAACTCGAAGAACTGATCAAGATTCTTCGCCGCTGAAGCGCTAAGCGCGCAACTCTGAAGGCCCAATTGGGCTATCATTCGCTCCCTCGGTCGGGGCGTGGCGCAGCCTGGTAGCGCACTTGCATGGGGTGCAAGGGGTCGCAAGTTCGAATCTTGTCGCCCCGACCAATTCTCCAAAATTTGACGATGGATCGGTCAGATCCTCCCGGAACAATAAGCGCCGCGTTTTGTCCGATTCCTAGGCCCCGTGCAGGATTGGCCGATGGGGCGGCCATGATATATTTGTGGAAGAGGACTCCCATGATGAAAACCCTGTTTTTGCAAGCGCCGTCCTTCGACGGGTACGATGGAGGCGCGGGCGCTCGCTATCAGATGAAGCGCGAGGTGCGCTCCTTCTGGTATCCCACCTGGCTGGCACAGCCGGCTGCGTTGGTCGAGGGTTCGAAACTCATCGACGCCCCGCCGCATGACCTGACCTTCGAGGACATCGTTCCGGAAATCAAGAATCGCGACCTGGTGGTGATGCACACCTCCACGCCGTCATTCAAGTCCGACGTGAAGACCGCCGAGATGATCAAGGCGATCAATCCCGCCATCAAAATTGGTTTCATCGGCGCCAAGGTCGCGGTGGAACCCGAGAAGAGCCTGATCGCCGGCACCGCGGTCGATTTCGTGGCCCGCAACGAGTTCGATTTCACCTGCAAGGAAGTCGCCGACGGAAAGGACTGGGGCGCCATCCAGGGTCTCTCCTATCGCAATTCCGAGGGCAGCATCGTTCACAACGAGGATCGCCACGTTCTCGAAAATATGGATTCGCTGCCTTGGGTGACCCCGGTGTACAAGCGCGACCTCACCATCGAGAAATACTTCGGCGGCTATCTAAAGCATCCCTACATCTCGTTCTATACGGGTCGGGGCTGCAAATCCCGTTGCACGTTCTGCCTGTGGCCGCAGACGGTGGGCGGCCACAAATATCGCGTGCGCTCCGTGGAAAACGTGATCGAGGAAATGAAATGGGCCAAGTCCGCCTTCCCCCAGGTGAAGGAGTTCTTCTTCGATGATGACACCCTGACCGACAACCTGCCGCGGGTCGAGGCGCTGGCCAAGGAACTCGGCAAGCTGGGCGTCGTTTGGTCTTGCAATGCCAAAGCCAATGTTCCGCGAAAAACATTGGAAGTCATGAAGGACAACGGCCTGCGTTTGTTGCTGGTGGGCTATGAATCCGGCAACCAGCAAATCCTGTTCAACATCAAGAAGGGTATGCGGGTGGAATTCGCCAGGCGCTTCACCAAGGATTGTCACGAGCTCGGCATCGTCATACACGGTACGTTCATCCTCGGCCTGCCCGGAGAGACCAAGGAAACGATTCAGGAGACCCTGGATTTTGCCAAGGAGATCAATCCGCACACCATCCAGGTCTCGCTCGCGGCTCCCTATCCCGGCACCTTTTTGTACCGGCAGGCCAAGGAGAACGGCTGGCTCTACAACGAAGAAATTGATCTTCTGACTCAGGAGGGTACGCAGATCGCGCCCCTGAGTTACCCACACCTGAGCCATACCGAAATCTTCCAATCGGTCGAGGATTTCTACAAGAAGTTTTATTTCCGCCCCTCGAAGATTGCCTCCATTGTGGCCGAAATGATCGCCAGTCCTGAAATGATGAAGCGCCGCTTACGCGAGGGTGTGGAATTCTTCCAGTTCCTGCGCTCGAGACACGACGCCGCCTGATCGTGAATCAACCGATCTCCATGACTTCGGGCGGCCAAGACTCCGTCGGCGAGGGACCCATTCGTTTCGGCAGCGATGAGCACAAGGCGCTTTTCTGCCGCACCTTGCTCGATACCTTCAATCCCTACAAGCCGGCGGTGATCGACTGGCCCAAGCTTGATTCGGAGGTGCGCGATCGGCTGGTGAATCTGCCCATCTGGGATATCGCCGTGCAGACCGAGGGGCGCGCCCGGCTGAATGTCGCGGCCTACGGCGCGGTCGCCGCCGATCCCCTGCTGCGTCGGGCGATCGAGCTCAACGCATTCGAGGAGGGACGACACAAGCACGTGCTCTCCAACTTGGTCCAAGCCTATGGCATCGGTCTGGCGCCCGAGCCGCATTATGAAGTGCAGGGGGACCCGGAATGGGCGTTCATGGTGACTGGATACAGCGAGTGCATCGATAGCTTCTTCGCCTTCGGCTTGTTCGAAACCGCCAAGCGTTCTGGATTTTTCCCGGAAGAGCTGGTCGATACTTTTGAGCCTGTCATCCAGGAAGAGGCGCGTCACATCCTATTCTTCGTCAACTGGGCCGCCTGGCATCGGCGCACCATGCCGCTGTGGCGCCGGCCCTACTTCGAGCTCAAAGTGCTGGCGGTGTGGGCGTTTCTCATCTGGGAGCGCATCGGTACTGCCCGCGATTTGGGCGGCGGCGTACAGGACAACAATTTCACGGTGACCGGGGCGAAAGCGGTGGGCGATGACATCAACGTTGCCGAGCTGATCGATATTTGTCTTGCCGAAAACGGCCGCCGCATGAGTTTCTATGATCGGCGGCTCAAGCGACCCTTCGCCGTTCCGGCCCTCGCGCGCTTGGCGCGCCGCTTCATGCGCCGCTGACGCGTTCCAGCGCGTAACGCGCCTCGCCCGCATGAACTTGCGCCTCATCATCATTGCGATTCTCGGGATCGCACTCGGCCTCTACCTCGTCAGCTACGTCGGTTTTGGCGCGGTGCTCGCGGCCGCTGCTGCGGTGGGCTGGAGCGGATTCGCCATCCTTTGCACGTATTCGCTGGGACTATTCGTGGTGCTGGGCTTGGCTTGGTTCGTTCTGCTCCCCGACACCGGTGCAAAGCTGCGGGTCTTCATCCAGGCGCGGATGATCCGGGATGCGGCCGCGGATGTGCTGCCTTTCTCGCAGTTGGGCGGACTCATCGTCGGCGCCCGCGCCGCCGTCCTGAGCGACGTTTCGCCGCCGCTGGCCTTTGCTTCCCTGGTGGTCGATGTGACCACCGAGATGCTGGCACAGATTGCCTATATTGCACTGGGGCTCGTTTTCTTGAGCACGCGGGTCCCGAAATCCGACGCAATTGCATCCTTGACCCACTTAGGGCTGATCGCCCTCGCGCTGGGCGTAATTGGCGGAGCGGCATTTCTTGCCTTGCAGCGCTATGGTCATCGCGTCACCGGAAGGCTCATCGCGCGCCTGCTGCGTGGTTCGGGAGCCGCCACCGAGGCGGTGACCGCAACATTCGATGCCATCTATCGTCGCCGTGCGCGCATTGTTCTGTCGACGTCGGTGCATTTGGTCGGTTGGATCGCCAGCGCGATGGGCGCCTGGATCGCCTTTCGGCTTATCGGCGCGCGGCTCGACTTGCCCTCGGTGATCGCGCTGGAAGCCCTTGTTTGCGCCGCGCGCAGCGCAGGCTCGTTGGTACCCAACGCGTTGGGGGTTCAGGAGGCGGCTTACGCGGTGCTCGCGCCCTTGTTTGGCGTCGGCGCGGAATTCGGCCTTGCAGTTTCCCTGCTCAAGAGAGCGCGGGACATTGCGATCGGCGTACCCATATTGCTGCTGTGGCAGGCCGCGGAAGGCCGGCGCGCACTTGCCGCAAAGGCGGGCCGCTGATGGCGCTTGCCGGCGCCGGCTACGAAGCGCTGGCGTGGCCGAACAGTCCGCGGCGCTTGATGGCCTCTACGACGGAATCCGGCACCATCTTTTCCCACAGTTCATTCTTGTCCTTGATTTGCTTCAACACGTCACGCGAAAAGATGTCGAGAACGCGCTCGTCGAATCCGGTGATGCATTCGATGTGGCGATTTTCGAGCAAATGGGCGTATAGGTTCGAGATATGATCCGCGACCCTGACATTCTTCGCATTGATCAATACGTTCGAGGTAAGCGCGTGGATTGACGCGCCGGTGCCGCTGGACTCGGTGAAATACTTCTCGTACGCCCCTTCCCGCATCGGGTAGACGTACAGCTTCACCGCATAGCGAAAGAGTCGTCCGAGCGACTCCAATATGCCTCCCTCGAGGTCTTGGTAATACTTTTCGTTGAATATCTCCAGGAGATTGTTGATCCCC
>DASXNX010000119.1:0-9796 GCA_036494725.1 Steroidobacteraceae bacterium | reverse complement strand
CACGGTAACCGGCGATTATTCGCGCGGAGCGGCCGGATTTTGGGTCGAGAACGGCGCAATACAGCACCCGGTCGCCGAAGTCACGATCGCCGGCAATCTGCGCACCATGTTCGAAGGGCTGGCTGCTGTGGGCGATGATGTCGATACGCGCGGCGGGGTGCGGGTCGGTTCGATCCTGGTTCAGGAAATGACGATCGCCGGAGAATGATCAGGCCTTGCCGCCGCCGGCAATCAAATCCTTGAGCGATTGAGTCTGCAGAGGTCCGCGCATTGCGGATTCGACCTCGTTCAGCAACACCACCGCGGGCTCGACCGCGCGCGGAGTCACGCCCAATCGGCCGCTGTGCAGCGCCCGAATGACGTCGAGGATTTCGCTCAGCGGGATTGCTTCAGGATCGCGCCCGGGAACGAATTGTTGCCGCTCGGTCGCCACGATCAGACGGGCTTCTTCCAAGCAACTGAGTATCGGCGCCAGCACGATGCTCGGAATGTCCAGTTCGGCGGCGAGACGCTGTCCGCTCCAGTGGGTGTTGCCGGCCGCATAGTCGCGGCCGACCAGGTACATTACCGACATCGCCACCTGTTCGCGGTCTTTGCCCGTGAGTTCGAACGGCTCCTGGCCGTGCCGCAAATACTGTGGAAATTGCAGGTAAAACGCGAGCTGCGCGCCGATCAACAGTATGAGCCAGCTCAAGTACACCCAGATGAGAGTGGTGAGGACGATTGCAAATCCGGTGTATACGGCCACCAGCGACGAGGAGTACACGATGAATGCCGCGAACATCTCGCCCACCAGGGCCCAGATGAGTCCGGCGGTAACGCCGCCCCACAGGGCCGCCCGAAACTCCACGTGGGTATTGGGAATGAATCGGTACATCAAGGTGAAGACCAACATGACGATCAGGTAGGGCACGATCTTTCCGGCGCCGCTCAAGATCCAGGCAATGGGCGTGAACTCATCGAGCCATTGCGCGAACTCGGTATGTTGCGCGCTGGTCAGCAGACCGAGCGCAACGGCCAGCAGAATGGGACCCAGGATCATGATGCTCACATACTCGGTGAAGCGGCGCGCGAGGCTCCTCGGGCGCTCGACCCGCCACACAAAGTTAAAGCTCGCTTCAACCTTTTGGATCGTGGTTACGACGGTGTAGACCAGGAATGCCAGACCGATCGATCCCAGCAAAACCCCCCGCATGTTCGCGACGAACTGCATGACGCTTTCCGTCAATTCGCTTTCGGCGTTTCCCAGCGGCTTGAAGAACTCATGAAGAATGAATCGCAGATCGCCGCGCGCCCCCAATCCTTTCAGGATGGAGAAGCTGAAGACCATCAACGGCACGATGGAAAGCAACGTGGTGTAGGCCAGGCTCATCGCCTGTACGCTGATCTCGCCGCGCAGCCAATCGCGGATCAGGGCCGCCGGATAGCGCACCACGCGCAATGTGGCGCCCCACGGGGGCCCCATGCTGCGCGATCGGGTGAACAAGGCGTCTTCGAAATCCTCGACCCACTTGACCATGCATCGAGCGTTACATGGCGCTCAAGTGTTGGCAAGCGGGTCTCAGGCCGTCAGCAGCCGCAGCGCCTCGCAATAGTTGCCGCTGGTGCGCGCCAGGATTTCCTGAGGCAAATGCGGCGCGGGCGGCTTCTTGTTCCAGTGCAGGGATTCCAAATAGTCGCGCACGAATTGCTTGTCGAAGCTCGGCGGGCTGATGCCGGCTTTGTACGACGCCATGGGCCAGAACCGCGAAGAATCCGGCGTGAGCACCTCATCGATTAGAATCAAGCGGCCGGCCTTGTCCACGCCGAACTCGAATTTGGTGTCGGCGATGATGATGTTGCGCGCGCGTGCGTGCTCAGAGGCGAATCGATAGACCTCGAGCGCGATGCGCCGAATGCTCTCGGCGGTCTCGAGCCCGACCAATTTGACGATGGCGTCGAATTCGATATTTTCGTCGTGCGCGCCGGCCGGCGCTTTGGAAGACGGCGTGAATATCGGTTGCGGCAGGCGGTCCGCCATTTGCAGCCCGCCGGGCAACGCGATTCCGCAGACCGAGCCGTGCTGCTTGTAGTCCTTGTAGCCCGAGCCGATCAGATAGCCGCGTACCACGGCTTCGATTGGAAGGGCTTGGAGTTTCTTCACGACCATGGCGCGGCCCTTGAGCTGCGCACGGTCTTCCGGATCGGCGACCACATCTTCAACGCGCAGCGGGGATAAATGATTGGCACAGATCGAGTTCGTCCTGGCAAACCAGAACAGCGAGATTTTCGTCAGCACTTCGCCCTTGAAGGGGATCGGGTCGGGAAGCACCACATCGAATGCGGACAGCCGGTCCGTGGCGACGATCAGCATGTGCTCATCGTCGACCGCGTAAATATCGCGCACCTTGCCTTGGTGAGTTTTCTTGAGACCGTTTAGTCGCGTCTCAAAAAGCGGTGCCGAATGCGAATACTGTTCCATGTGTAAGCGCTCGCGACTGCTAACATTGAAGGTTGGCGATTCTGGCGGGACAGGGCGGATAGGTCAACGCGAATGAGTTGGAAAGGCATATTTTTTGGCGCACTGATCGGCCTGCTCGTCACCAAGAGCGCCTGGGGCGCCGCGCTCGGGGCCGCCATCGGCTACATGCTCGATCCTGGGGCAGGCGGAAGGCGCGCAGGCTCCCAGGGACCCAATTCAATCTCCGGCGAATTCTTCCGCACCACATTCGAGATCATGGGATATGTCGCCAAATCCGACGGCCGGGTATCCGAGGCCGAAATCGGCGCCGCGCGCGGACTGATGCAGGAGCTGAACTTGAGCGCCGCCGACGTGAGCGCCGCCATCGCCTGCTTCAGAACGGGCAAATCGCCCGGCTACGACGCGGAACTCGCCATCGAGCGGCTGCGCGAGGCCTGTGGCCTGCGCTACGACTTGTTGCGGGCCTTCGTGGAGCTGCAGCTGCGCGCGGCGCTTGTGGGCAACGGCATGTCGCCGCCCGCGCGGCGAATCTTGAGCGGCATTGCCGAACGCCTGGGACTATCGGGTCTCGAGTTCGCGCACATGGAGGCGGCAGCGCGCGCGCGGCAGTCGTACGCCAAGTCCGGCTCCCTCGCCGATTGCTATGCGGAGCTCGAGGTCGACGCTAGTATTAGCGACCAGGAACTCGTCAAGGCCTATCGGCGCCTGATGAGCCGACACCACCCTGATAAGCTGGTGGCAAACGGGCTGCCGGAGTCAATGGCGCAAATGGCGAAAGAAAAAACGCAACGCATCCAGGAAGCTTACGAGACCGTGCGCGCATCGCGGGGTATGCGCTAACCATGAGCATCATCATTTCCCCCTCGATTCTGTCGGCCGACTTCGCGCGGCTCGGCGAGGAGGTCAACACGGTTCTCGCGGCGGGGGCGGACTGGATCCACTTCGACGTCATGGATAATCACTATGTCCCGAATCTGACCGTCGGCCCTGTGGTGTGCGCAGCGCTGCGCAAGGCCGGCGTGACGGCCCCCATCGACGTGCACTTGATGGTGACGCCGGTCGATTCCTTGGTCGCTGATTTCGCGAAGGCCGGCGCAAGTCACATCAGCTTTCATCCGGAAGCGACCCAGCACGTGGACCGCACTATTCAACTCATCCGGCATTCGGGCTGCAAGCCGGGACTGGTATTCAATCCGGCGACGGGACTGAACTGGCTCGACTATGTGATCGACAAGATCGATATCATTTTGCTGATGTCGGTGAATCCCGGCTTCGGCGGTCAGGAATTCATTCCGGAAGTATTGCCCAAGCTCGCGGAGGCGCGAGCGCGCATTCGCGCGAGCGGCCGCGATATCCGGCTGGAAATCGACGGTGGGGTCAAGGTCGAGAATGCCGCGGGCATTGCCCGAGCGGGCGCGGATACCTTCGTTTCAGGATCCGCAATCTTCGGCAGCAGCGACTATGCGCGCACCATAAAGGCGATGCGCGCGCAAATAGAATCGGGCAGAGCTTCAGCCTAGCGCCTGGACCAGGCGCGCGGCGATGGCGGGGCTACCGCGGCTACCGCGCGGCTACCGCGCGGCTACCGCGAGTTATTCCTCGTCCTCATCATCGTCGTCCTCATCATCATCGTCTTCGTGCGTTTCGGCACGGGCGTTCTTGGGGCCACCGGCATTGGCGCCGGCCTTGACGGGAACGATCAATGGACGCGTCTTGACCTTGGGTCTGGCATTGAAGACCACGATGGTCTTGCCCGTGGCGCGCAGCAGGCCCTGTTCCTCCAGCACCTTGAGGACCCGGCCGGCCATTTCTCGGGAACATCCGACCAAGCGCGAAAGCTCCTGGCGGCTTACCTTGATCTGCATCCCTTCGGGATGGGTCATGGCATCCGGCTCGCCGCACAAGTCCATGATGGCGTGCGCCACGCGACCGGTGACATCGACGAAGGCAAGATCGCCCAGCTTGCGGTTGGTTCGATCCAGCCGCGTCGCGAGCTGTGTGGCCAATTCGAAGATCAAACCAGGACTCTCAGCCGCAATCTGCCGAAAGCGCGGATAGGTCATCTCGGCGAGCTCGGACTGTTGGCGGGTGCGCACCCAGGCGCTGCGCGTCGGTTGCTCGTAGAACAAACCCATTTCCCCGAAAAACTGGCCCTTATTGAGGTAGGCGAGAACCATCTCGTTGCCGTCCTCGTCCTCGATCATGACCTCGACGGAGCCGGAAATGATGTAGTACAGAATGTCCGGCAGATCGCCGGCGTGAATGATCACTGTCTTGGAAGGGACTGTCCGGATACGGCAGTAGCTCAAGAAACGATTGATCGCTGGGATATCGCTTAAGGCTTTTGCCCCTTCTTCCATGGTCACTCCCGCTGGTTTTTTAGTCTGTGAATCGCCTGTGCTCGGGCACGTTTTATTACATAAGTCTCGGAATCGCAAGCACTAAAGGGTCAAGCTTAGATCCAATACGAACCATGGGTCATCAGCTTCGACGTCGCGCGCATGGCGAACGCCACCCCAATCGGCAGTGCCGTGCCTCCCATCGAAGCGGCTTTTTCGCCGTGCCGCGCCTCATCGTGCGTCATCTGTTCGAGTATCGCGCGGCTGCGCAAATCCTGCGGACTCAACAGATCCAGGTGACCGCGCAAATGCGATTCGACTTGTTTTTCGGTCTCCGCGATGAACCCCAGGCTGGTGCGATCGCCAAGTGCTCCCGCAACGGCGCCGATCATGTAGGAGCCGAGGTACCAAATGGGATTCAATAGACTGGTTCTGCCTTTGAGCTCTTTCAATCGCTGCTCGCACCAGGCCAGATGATCCATCTCCTCGGCGGCGGCCTCGCGCATGGCCGACCTCACCGCAGGGTCCCGGGCGGTGAGCGCCTGGCCCTGATAAAGAGCCTGCGCGGCCACCTCCCCGGCGTGATTGACCCGCATCAGGCGTACCGAATCCGGGGCGTAGTCTGCCGGGGGGCCTTTGGCGGCGGTCCCGGGGACCGGCCTCGACGGGCTTGGCGGGACGGTTAACGTCTTGATTATTCTATCAATTTCACCGAAAACATGGTCCAGTGGACCGAACTGCCGAGCATCCATGGACACATTATATTATAGAGGCTGAAGCCGTTGCCGCGGGACTGGCATCTGTGCGCGCTGTTCTGTACACTTTCGCGCCTTTCGGGCACGACCCGAATCAAGAGTATTTGCATGTACACCGTATTTTCAAAGCCCGGGGAGACCCGCGGTGACTGGTTTCTCGTCGACGCCGAAGGCAAGACCTTGGGCCGCTTAGCCTCGGAAATTGCTCATCGCCTCAAGGGCAAGCACAAACCGAACTACGCGCCGCATCAAGATCTCGGCGATCACATCGTGGTGGTCAACGCGGGGGCCGTGCGCGTCACGGGCGCCAAGCTCACCGACAAGTTCTATCACCAGCACACAGGCTATGTAGGCAACTTGAAGAGCATCGCGCTCGGCAAACTGCTGAAGGAACACCCCGAGCGTGCGATCGAATTCGCCGTCAAGGGCATGCTGCCGAAGGGTCCGTTGGGCCGTCGCATGTACAAGAAGCTGCATGTTTTCGGCGGCAAGGATCATACCCATCAAGCGCAGCAGCCGAAGCCGCTGGCAATCTAAGCTAAGGGAACTTTGAATGGCAAAAACCGCCAATGCTTTCTATGGAACCGGCCGCCGCAAAACCTCCAGCGCGCGGGTTTATCTGCGCCAGGGCAGCGGCAAGGTGTCGATCAACGGACGCACGCTGGATGATTTCTTCGGCCGTGAAACCGGCCGCATGATCGTGCAACAGCCTTTCGGCGCGGTGCAGCTCGACGGAAAATTCGACGTCGAAGCGCATGTCGAGGGCGGCGGCATCACCGGACAGGCCGGCGCCATTCGTCATGGCATCACCCGCGCGTTGATGGCTTACGATGAAACCCTGCGTTCGCCATTACGCAAGGCGGGATTCGTGACCCGCGATGCGCGCGAGGTCGAACGCAAGAAGGTCGGTCGTCGCAAGGCTCGCCGCGGCACCCAGTTCTCCAAGCGCTAGCAACGAGAACGCCTGCGACGGTTTTGGGGGATCGTCTAGTGGTAGGACAACGGTCTCTGACACCGTTTACCTAGGTTCGAATCCTAGTCCCCCAGCCAAACAGGGCCCACACTGGTGGGCCCTTATCTTATGGGTGCAAGGGATATAGATGTCCGGCGAACGCAATTCTAGTGGTCTCGTGCCAATGGCGATTGCGGCTCTCGGCGTTGTATTCGGCGACATCGGCACCAGTCCCCTGTATGCCGTGTCGGCTTGTTTCGTCGGTCCCGGCATTGCCGTCACGCCGGATCACGTGCTCGGCGTTCTGTCGCTGATTTTTTGGTCTCTGGTGCTCGTCATCCTGCTGAAGTACGTCAGCGTTGTTCTCAACGCCGACAACAAGGGCGAGGGCGGAGTGCTCGCATTGACAGCCCTGGTGATCAACACCGCGCGGGCCAGTCCGCGGCGAAAACTCTATGGAACGCTGGGCATTCTCGGCGCTTCCTTGTTTTTCGCCGACGGCGCCATCACGCCGGCCATATCGGTATTGAGCGCCGTCGAAGGACTGCATGTTGCGGCTCCCGACGCGCAATTTCCGGTGCTGCCCATCACCATGCTGGTTTTGATCGGACTGTTCGTCATTCAGCGGCATGGCACAGGATCGGTCGGCAAGGTTTTCGGTCCGGTGATGCTGGGGTGGTTTGCGATACTCGCCGTGCTCGGTTTGCAGTGGATAGTGCGCGTACCGATGGTACTGTCGGCGCTCGATCCCACCCGCGCAATCGGTCTATTGGCCCAGCATCAGATCAGCGCACTGGCGGTTCTCGCCGGTGTGTTTCTCTGCGTCACGGGCGGCGAGGCCTTGTACGCCGACATGGGCCATTTCGGCAAGACGCCGATTCGTTTGAGCTGGATATTCATCGTCATGCCGGCGCTGGTCATCAATTACTTTGGACAGGGCGCGTTGCTGATCACAAACCCTGCTGCAATCAGCAACCCCTTCTACTTGATGGCGCCCTCCTGGTCGCTCTGGCCCTTGGTGCTCATCGCGACGGCGGCCACGGTCATTGCCTCGCAGGCCGTCATATCAGGCGTCTTCTCCGTGGCCACGCAAGCGGTCAGCTTGGGACTCTTGCCGCGCCTGCGCGTGGTGCATTCTTCGGCGGATGTCGCCGGGCAAATATACGTGCCGACCATGAACTGGATCCTCATGGTTGCCGCCTTGGCCTTGGTGCTGGGCTTCGGCAGCTCGGCGGCACTGGGCGGCGCGTACGGCCTGGCGGTGTCGGGCGCGATGACCATAGTCACTCCGCTGACCTTGAGTCTCATCAAGTCGCGAACCGGAGAGGAGAGCCGCTTCCTGCGCACCGGCCTGTCGCTGCTGTTCGTCGTCGACATCGCATTCCTGCTCGCGAATTTGACCAAGCTCGAGGAAGGCGGCTGGCTGCCGCTGGTATCGGGACTGTTCATATTCTGGCTGATGCAAACCTGGCAGAGCGGGCGCGCGTCCCTGATGGCGCGGCTGTTGCGCGAGCAGAAACCGGTGCGCGACTTTCTTGAGGATCTGAAGAAAGATCCGCCGGTACGGGTGCCGGGCACGTCGATATTCCTGGACCCCAAGGCCTCCGGCATACCGCGCGCCCTGCTCAACAACATCAAGTTCAACCGCGTCATGCACGAGCAGGTGGTCTTGCTGACTGTGGTGACGCGTGACGAGCCGCGTATTACACCGGCCAAGCGTTTGACCGTCACCCCGGTGTGCGAGGGCATCGTTCGGGTGGTGGCGCAAGTGGGATTCATGGAGAAGCCCGATATCACCGCGATCTTGCGCGAGGCAGAATCCCACGGCGTTCCTTACGATCCCGAATGCGCAACCTACTTCCTGAGCCGCGAGGAACTGCTGGCGGGCCGCCGCTCCGATTTGCCGCCGCTGCGGCGTAGAGCTTTCATGCAAATGGCGCGCAACGCGCAGGTGATCGCGGACTACTACGGCCTGCCGCCCAATCGCGTGGTCGAGATCGGCACGCGTGTGGAAATATAGAACCTAAACGCTAGCGCGGCGCGCAATCCAGTGTCTGTACGCCCGCATCTCCCGCCACAATGAGCACATCGGCCCGGCGCCGCGCAAACAGGCCGACCGTGACCACCCCGGCGATTTGATTCGCGGTGGATTCGAAGGCCATGGGGTCCAGGAGCCTAAGGTCATGGACATCCAAGATCTCGTTGCCGTTGTCGGTCACGACCCCCTCGCGCCATACCGGCTGACCGCCGAGCTTCATCAACTGGCGCGCGACATAGGCGCGCGCCATGGGTATGACCTCGACCGGCAGAGGGAACGATCCGAGCACCGGGACCAGCTTGGAGTCGTCGATGATGCAGACGAAGCGCTCTGCCGCGGCGGCGACGACCTTTTCGCGAGTCAGCGCGGCGCCGCCTCCCTTGATCAGCACGCCGTCGGCGGTGGCCTGATCGGCGCCGTCGATGTAGAGCTCGAGCGGGCCGGCGGTATTCAGCTCCAGTTCCGGAATGTGCGCTGCCTTGAGCCGGTCGGATGTTTGGCGCGAGCTCGAGACCGCGCCGGAAAGCTGGAATTTAAGGTCTTTCAGCACGTCGATGAGCTCGTTGACCGTTGAGCCGGTGCCTATACCCAACAACATGCCGCTCTTGATATAGGGGAGCGCGGCCTGCGCGGCGCGGCGCTTCTTTGCTGTCGATGAATTCTGTGGCATGTGCGATTTCCTGCCCGCAGAAACAACTGTGCCCGCTTACGCGGGCACAGTTGATTACTTTCGAAGGCTTACTTTTTCTTAGCGGCCTTTTTCTTAGCTACCTTCTTCTTCGCCTTCTTTGCTTTCGCTGCCATGTTAGAAACTCCGTTATCGGGTTAGTCCGGGGTCCGAGTATATACACGAATAATTAATTTACAAGCAATAGGTCGCGCTCATGCGCCTCAATGTGCTAGCGATGTGAGCGCCGTCACTCAAGGGTGAGGATGAAATCCCAATCCTTCTTCGTCACCGGCATCACCGACAAGCGGTTCCCACGGCGCAGCAAAACGAAATCCTTGAGCGCTCGACTGGCGTGCGCACGCAGCTCCTCGAGCGTGATGATGCGTTTGAACTTGCGCTTGAGCTGCACGTCGACGACGAACCAAGAGGGTGCATCCTTCTTGGAATCGGGATCGTAGTGGTGATGCTTGGGGTCGAAGGCGGTGACGTCGGGATACCCCTCGCGGGTGACCATGGCGATGCCGGCAATTCCGGGCACATCGCAGCTCGAATAATAAAAAAACACCAAATCGCCCTTTTTT
>DASXNX010000118.1:0-21597 GCA_036494725.1 Steroidobacteraceae bacterium | reverse complement strand
CCTCCAGCGCGCGACGAATGGCCGCGTTGACGCGCTGCCATGCGCCGCCGACCCGGCATAGACGTTCGATACCGCAGTGGCTGGAGGCGCCGCTGCACTCAGTAATGGCGATTGGACCTTCGAATACGTCGAGAATTTGCGCCGCGGTGATTTGATCGGGCCGCCGTGCCAGGCGATAGCCGCCTTGCGCACCGCGTGAGGAAATCACCATGCCGGCGCGCTGCAAGCCCTTGAGGACCTTGCTGACCGTGGCTCTGCCCAAGCGGGTTCGCTCCGCCAGTTCCGCCGCGGCGCGATGCGTCGCGGGCTCTTGTGCCAAACTAGCGAGCACGACGGTCGCGTAGTCAGTCATCTTTCCCATGCGCAGCATAAAATTCGGCCTCCACACCCTCGCTTTATCTGGGACTATTTTAGTCCTATTTGAACAGAAGTGCTACCCAGGGCGCGCGCACTGCTCAGGTTTGTTATCCTTGGCGCAACTTATCCGTCAATATCAACGAGAAAGAAGCCAGTCATGAATATTGGAGAGCTAAACGCCACGGCGCGCGCGCTGGTTGCGAAAAACCGGGGAATTCTCGCTGCGGATGAAAGCACCAGCACGATAAAAAAGCGCTTCGACACCATCAAACTCGAATCCACCGAGGAAAACAGGCGGGCGTACCGCGAGATGCTGTTCACGGCGCCGGCGGCACAGGCCTATATCAGCGGCGTCATCCTGTACGATGAAACCTTGCGGCAGACGACGAAAGACGGCGTGCCCTTTCCTGCTTATCTTGCGAAGTCCGGCATGCTGCCCGGCATTAAAGTCGACCTGGGCGCGAAGCCTCTTTACGGCTTTCCCGGCGAAACCATCACCGAGGGCCTGGACGGTTTGCGCGAACGGTTCGCCGAGTACTACAAGCTCGGCGCGAAGTTCGCCAAGTGGCGCGCGGTAATCAACATCGACTCGGGAATTCCGAGCCGCTACGCCATAGATGCGAACGCGGAGGCGCTGGCGCGATACGCCGCGCTGGCGCAAGAAGCGGGCATCGTGCCCATTGTCGAGCCCGAAGTGCTCATGGATGGTGCGCACAGCCTGGAGCGCTGCGAGGAAGTCACCAACGTGGTGCTCGATAGTGTGTTTAGCCACTTATTTGCCGCGCGTATTGTCCTCGAGGGCATGGTGTTGAAGCCGAACATGGTCATTCCCGGCAAAAAGGCGGCCGACCAGACCAGCCCGGCGAGAATCGCGGAGGCCACGGTGCGCACGCTCAAACGTCAGGTGCCGAGCGCAGTGCCTGGTATTGCATTTTTATCGGGCGGCCAAAGTCCCACGGATGCAAGTCTGCATTTGAGCCTGATGCACGCGGCGGGTCCGCTTCCTTGGGCGCTGACATTTAGCTATGGACGCGCGTTGCAGGAAGATGCGCTGCAAGCCTGGGGGGGGAAGGCCGGCGGAGTCGCTGCCGGTCAGCAGGCCTTGAGCAAGCGGGCGAAGCTCAATGGGTTGGCGGCCGTCGGCCAGTACAATGCAGCCATGGAAGCATCCGCGGCCTGAATGTCCACGCTAGTGGACTCGTCTATCTAAGACGAAGACGGCCCCGCGCAACCCCTTGAATCAATCCGCTGCCATCGTTGATATTCGGAACCTCGACTACACCGTCAGCAATCGCCCGGTGTTCGCCGGGCTCAACATCGAGATCCCGCGCGGCAAGGTGACCGCGGTGATGGGTCCCAGCGGTACTGGCAAGACGACGCTGCTGCGACTGATCACCGGCCAGGTCATGGCCGATGCAGGCTCGATCGATGTCGCGGGGCAGGACTTGAACTCGATCTCGCGCCGCAATCTGTACGTGCTGCGACGTCGAATGGGAATGCTGTTTCAAAACGGCGCGCTGCTGACCGACTTGAGTGTATTCGAGAACGTCGCTTTCCCGTTGCGCGAGCACACCGATTTGCCTGACAGGCTCGTTCGTCAACTGGTTCTGACAAAATTGCAGGCCGTGGGTCTGCGCGGTGCTGCGGAATTAATGCCGGCCGAATTGTCCGGGGGCATGGGGCGCCGCGTAGCCTTGGCACGAGCCATCGTCATGGATCCGGAGCTCCTGATTTACGATGAACCCTTCGTAGGGCTCGATCCCATATCGCTGGGAGTGATTTTGCGGCTGATTCGGCGCCTGAATGATGCCTTGGGCATCACCAGCATCGTGGTCTCGCACGATGTGCGCGAGATCTCCAGTGTCGCCGACCAGGTGTTTCTGTTGTCCGGCGGCAAGGTCGTCGCTCAGGGCTCCCCGCAACAGCTCAGGGCCAATCCGAGCGACACGGTCAAGCAATTCATCGGCGGCCTGGCCGATGGACCGGTCGGCTTCCACTTTCCCGCCCCGGACTATTTCAGCGAATTGCTCGCACGCGGCGAGGAGCTCTGACATGCTGGGCGAATTGTGGGAAAGCTTGACCAACACGCTCGAAGAGCTGGGTTCGGTCGTTCGCTTCCTCATCCGTCTCGTCGGATATGCGCCGCGCGCCTTGATGCGATTCGATTTGATCGCGCAGCAAATTTACAATTCCGGCGCGCTGTCCTTGGTCATCATCATGTTGTCCGGATTGTTCGTCGGCATGGTGCTGGGCCTGCAAGGCTTTCAGCTGCTGCAGCGATTTGGATCAGAGGAGGCATTGGGAACCGCCGCGGCCATCGGCTTGGTGAAGGAACTGGGTCCGGTGGTAACGGCGCTGTTGTTCGCCGGGCGCGCCGGCACCGCGCTGGCCTCGGAATTGGGCCTGATGCGTGCGACGGATCAGATTTCCGCGATGGAAATGATGGCGGTCGATCCGATACAGCGTGTGGTTCTGCCGCGCTTCTTGGGCGGCGTCCTTGCGATGCCGCTGCTGGCCGCGATATTCAGTGTGATCGGCATTTACGGCGCGCAGCTCGTGGGTGTGCAATTCATGGGCGTAGACGCGGGCAGTTTCTGGTCACAAATGCGTGCTTCGGTGGGTTTGTCCGATATCAACGAAGGCATCGTCAAGAGTTTGATATTCGGCGTGGCGTGCAGCCTGATCGCCGTTTACCAGGGATACTATGCGGCGCCCACCGCCGAAGGCGTCGGACGCGCCACCACCAGCACCGTGGTCACCTCGGCAGTCGTGATTCTGTTCCTGGACTACTTGATCACCGCGGCGTTTTTGTAGGGAGTATCGGCATGCGCAAATCACGCACATTGAATCTCGGCACCGGAGCGTTTGTTTTGCTCGGCTTTGCGGCGCTGTTCTTTCTCACCACGCAAACCACCAGTCGTGGCCTGGCCTTCTTGAAGCCGCCGCACTACAACATCACGGCAAAGTTCGACAACGTCGGGGACCTCAAGGTGGGCTCGCCGGTGTCGATGTCGGGAGTCGAGATCGGGCGCGTTGCAAAGATCGATTTCGATTCAAACGAATACAAGGCCGTGGTGCTGCTGCAATTGGACGCGCGCTACAGCAAAATTCCCACCGACAGCGATGCCAGCATTTACACCCAGGGCTTGTTGGGCGGAAAATTCATCGGCCTGACGGCCGGCGGCGCCGAAACTTATTTGAAGGATAAGGATCAAATAGAATTCACCCAGTCGGCCTTCGTGCTGGAGAATCTGATCGGGCAAGTGCTCGCGAATTTCACCAAATCCAAGGCCGACGCGGAGAGCCCCGCGGCCGCACCGCCGAAAACGACGGAGAAACCGAAATGATGAAAACTACAATGACCGCTGTATTGGCGGTGCTGTTGGCGATAGTCGCGCGCGCCGCCGATGCACCCGCGCCGGTTGCGAATGCCGGCACTATGTCGCCTCAGGAGCTGGTGGAGAATTCAGCCAAGCGCATGCTCACGGAATTGGATGCCAATCGCGCCATGTATAAGAGCGATCCGGGAAAACTGGATGCCCTGGTGGGTAACGTGCTGCTGCCCAACTTTGACACCGAATACTCGGCGCGTCTTGTTTTGGGACAAACCTGGAGAACTGCGACCGAGGATCAACGCAAACGATTTGTCAGCGCATTCTATCATTCGTTGCTGCGAAACTACGGAGCGGCGCTGGTCGACTTTACCGCCGACCGCTTCACCGTGCTGCCATATCGGGGCGACCCCGGGGAAACCAACGCAACGGTTCGAACGGAAGTGAAACGCTCGACCGGGGAGAAAGTGCCGGTGAACTTCAGTCTGCGCAAAACGCCCGACGGCTGGAAAGCCTGGGACGTGGTGATCGAAGGTATTTCCTATGTGAA
This sequence comes from Steroidobacteraceae bacterium, assembly GCA_036494725.1. Classification (GTDB taxonomy): domain Bacteria; phylum Pseudomonadota; class Gammaproteobacteria; order Steroidobacterales; family Steroidobacteraceae; genus Bog-1198. Next base: position 17,358 of record DASXNX010000118.1, on the reverse strand, counting down.
GAGCTTCCGCACCGATTTCTCTTCCGAGATCCAGCAAAAGGGACTGGACGAGGTGATCAAGCGAATGGAAACGGAAGGCAAGCTGGGACCCAATGGCGCTCCCAACGCGCATTGATGAGCGTCAATTGAGCGACGCGCCACCGAGTGCTGCATTCGAGGTCCAGGGCGATCGGTCGCGGGTGAGCGGCGTATTGCATTTCACGACCGTTACCGCGTTGCTGCAGACGGGCACCGATGCCATCACCAACGGCCACGCCGCCGTCATCGACTTGTCCGGCGTCGCGGACAGCGATAGTTCCGGTCTTGCGCTTCTGATCGAATGGCTTAGCGTGGCGAAAGCCGCGGGGCGTACTCTGCGCTACGAGAAAATCCCGGCTCAGTTGCGGCAGCTCGCGAATCTCAGCGATGTGGATGAATTGCTGGCCGGAAATTAGGATAGGCTAAGCTAAGCCGCGATTTCACAACTAGCCCGCAGAGGCAGCCAGGGATGGAAAAACAAATAAGGCGCGATAAGTCGGGACCGACGCTACGTTTGGCACATGCAGCATTCGCGGGATGTCTCGCATTGGCCGCCCAGTATTCGCTTGCCGGCGATGCAGCCACGCCGCTGGAGGTTTTCGGGCGGCTGCCGACGCTGGAGCACATTGCGATCTCGCCTGACGGTGCAAAACTTGCCTTTGTCAGGACCAAGGGCGATGAGCGAAGCCTCTTGATCAAGCCCGTGGACAAATCCGAGATCATGGGAGGGGTGCGGGTCGGCAGCGCCAAACTGCGGGGCGTGGAGTGGATGGATGACGACAATCTACTCTCCACCATATCAAGCACTGAGCCACCGCCACTCGGCTTCACGGGACCAACGCGGGAGTGGTACCAACTCGCTATTTACAATCTCCCCAAGAACAAAATCAATCGCGTGACCTTTGATGTAGGTAGCGATGTGGAAACCTTCAATGTCGTCATCGGGGATACGGCAGTGCGCACCGTGAACGGTCAAACGACGCTGTTCGCGCCTGGATACTATGTGACCGATAGGACGATGCCGGCTATGTTTTCGTTTGTGCAGCAGCGCCCGCGGCTGCTCGATAGGGGGCCCGAGCCCAATACTGATTGGTTGATCGACGAGTCCGGTAATTTGGCCGCGCAATTCGTCTATCACGACTCGAGGAAGGCCTGGGAAATCAAGGCGCGCAAGGAAAATCATTGGACCCAAGTAGCGTCGGGGACTGCGGCCGTCGATATGCCGGACATTCTCGGATTTAACGCCGACGGCAGCGCCATCATCGTGCGATTCGTGGAGAATGGTGAACCGATTTGGAAGCCGCTGAATCTCAAAGACAACACCTGGGGGCCGCCCATCGACCGCAGCGCCAAATTCTCGCACATTATTCAGGAGCGCAAATCCGGACGCATCATCGGCGGTATTCGAGACCTCGGCGACAGTCAATACACCTTCTTCGACAACGAGCTGCAAGCGCATTGGAATGCGGTCCTTCGCTCATTTCCCAACGCACGAGTGAGGCTCGCGTCGAACTCAGACGACTATTCGAAAATGGTGGTCGAGGTATTTGGGCGCGCGCAGGGTTACGTGTACGCGTTGTACGATTGGTACGAGCATCGCGCGATCATACTGGGTGAGGTGTACCAGGGATTAACGACTCCCGCGGAAGTCAGGCCTATCAGCTACCGCGCAGCCGATGGAATGACGATTCCAGGATTTCTAACACTGCCGCCGGGTGTCGCCGAGAAGAACCTGCCGCTGATCGTGTTCCCGCACGGCGGTCCGGCCGCGGCAGATACGCTGGAATTCGATTGGTGGGCACAGGCGATGGCCGCTCAAGGTTACGCGGTTTTGCAACCCAATTTTCGCGGTTCCACGTTAGATTCAAGATTTCTAGAAGCCGGATTCGGCGAATGGGGCCGCAAGATGCAAACCGACTTGTCGGACGGCGTGCGATACCTCGCTTCGCAGGGAGTCGTCGATCCGAAGCGCGTCTGCATCGTCGGCGGCAGCTATGGCGGCTACGCGGCGCTCGCCGGAGTCACCTTGGATCCGGGTGTCTATCGCTGCGCGGTTTCCGTGGCGGGCATCTCGGACCTGCGCCGCATGCGCAGGTGGATTGGCGATAATTCACTGGGTTGGAGCCAACGATACTGGGATCGGTTTATCGGTACATCCGACAAGAACGACCCCGCGCTCTTGGCTATATCGCCTATCGAGCACGTGAGTGCCGTGACGGCTCCGGTGCTTTTGATTCATGGGCGCGACGACACCGTGGTGCCTTTTGAGCAGAGCGACGTGATGGAGAGCGCGCTGAAGCACGCCGGAAAAGCGGTCGAGTTGGTGACGATGAAGCACGAGGATCACTGGCTATCGCACGGCGAGACCCGGTTGCAGATGCTCGAGGCTTGCGTGCGGTTTCTGAAGGCGAACAACCCACCCGATTGAGGCGAATTCGCCCCGCCGGCTATTCCGGTTTGTCGGGAGGCGTTGCTGCAGGCGGCGCGGGCGCTGGCGGGGCGGGGGCAGGCAAGTCATCGGCGCCCGGATCCTCCAGCGGTTCATCCTTCACATTCCCGTCGGCGATCAAATAGGCGCGCCGCTGAAGGTATGCGTCGCGTATGAAGGCGTAGGGGTCGTATATATTTTTGAGTTGGTCATCGAGCGGCAATAGATCCGCGCGCCAGTCGACCAGATAGACGCCGAATGAGCCCCAAGCAACCCAATTGTTTTTTATGTAGTGGGTTGGACCCGTGAAATAATCCACCAGCCTGGCCGGCGCGTCTCTCGCGTCCGATGGCCCCAATATGGGTAGTTCGAAAAACGGGCCCGGCGGAACTCCCCACACTCCCAGGGTCTGCCCGAAATCCTCATCGTTCCTGTCCAGCCCCATTTGCGTCGCCGGATCCAACAATCCGCCGAATCCGACCGTCAAATTCACGGCAAAACGCGCGAGGTCGATTGCCGCGGCGCCAAATTTGCCTTGCAGGCCATCGTTGATCATCACGGTGGTCATGCGCAGATTGGAGAGAACATTGCTTATGCCGGTGCGCGCAGGCGCCGGCACCGCGCGCACATAGGTCTTCGCGACGGGCTTAGCGACCGCCCGATCGAGCTTGTCGTTGACATTGTAGACGCCGCGATTCCACGACTCCCATGGATCTTGCGGGGGCCGTTTACTGTTGGCAGGCAAGGTCACGCAGCCGGTCAGGCTGAACGCAAAAACAATACCCAGCAGCGCGCGGGCGTGCTTCGTTCTCAGCATTTACTTTCTCCCAAAATCTTCGCTTTGGATTATGGCTAACGATACAGCGTATGCCGCTAGCTTGCAGCCGCTCAAATAGGGGAGGCCATTCAATGCCGAGAGTTGCCGCCGCCGCGATTATCGTCGGCGACCTGATTTTTACGATTTTTGGGCATGGCGGCGCGCACCTCTTCGAGGCGTGCGCTGAAGCGCGCGCGCTGCACGGGGTCCAAACCGGGCAGCCCTAATGCCATTTGTAGTTGATTGTTTGCCATCATCAAATCGCCGGTCATCAGGTAGAACTCCGCCATATAGGCGTACGAATCCGCAAGGTCGCCGGCGGAGTTGGCGGCTTTCGCGATGAGCCTGGTTTGATCAGGCGTCGGCTCAACAGTATTGAACAAATCCAGCAGCACAAGATGCGCGCGCTTGTTATCTCCCGAATGCATCAGAGTCTCGGCTAAACGGATCGTCGTAGCCACATTGCGCGGAAACAAGGTCATCGCTCTTTCCAATATCGCCACCGATTCCTTGGTCTGACCGTTGGCGAGGTACGCCTGGCCCAGCGCACCATAGAATTGCGTGACCTTGGGATAATCGCGCACCAGCGCTTGCAAGTCGGGAATGGCAGCAGCCGGATTTTTGATGGCGATTTCCGCTACATCCATGCCGTATCGATCCTCGATTGTCTTGCCGGCGCCGTTCTTGAGCAGATTGGCATAGTACTGATGCGCCGCCCGCGGATCGCCGGCCACCGTTCGCAGGCGCTCCTTGATCAACAGATAGCTCAATGAATCCTCATGGCGAATGCGTCCGATCTGGTCCGCGCGATTATGCGCTTCGGCCACACGATCGGAGAAAATCGGGTGATCGATCAGGAACTGCACGGCGTTGACACGGCTCGGTTCGGGACCCTCATGCGACATGTAATCGAAGAAACTCGCCATGCCCAGCGGATCGTAGCCCGCAGCGGCCATTGTGCCGATGCCGATGCGGTCGGCCTCAAATTCGCTGGAGCGGGTGTAATTGATCTGGTGCTGGATCATGGCGCTCTGGCCCGCCAGAATTCCGGCCTCGGCCACATTGGGATTGCCCCGGCTGGCAGTCGCACCCAATAGCACTGCCGCCAGCATGGCCGCCGTGGCGAGCAGGCCTTCGTGGCTTTGATCCATGATCTGGCGGACGATATGCCGCTGCGTCACATGCGCGGTTTCATGGGCCAGCACGCCGGCCAGCTCATTCTCATTGCGGGTCGCCAGAATCAGGCCGCTGAAGATGATGACGAATCCGCCGGGTATGGCCTGAGCGTTGACGGCCGGCTCGCGCAAGACGAAGTAGTAGAACTGGTGCTGACCGTCCTCCGCGCGGCTCGAAAGGCTGTGGCCGATCTCTTGCGCGTATTGGGCCACCTCAGGATCGGTGATAATCAATCCGGTGTTGCGGATCTCGTTAACATAGCCGAGCCCTGCGTGATACTCATCTTCAATTGAGATTGCGGCGTTGGCCGGACTCCCCAAATCGGGAAGATCCTGTTCCGAGTTCTTGATGCCGTCCGCCCAAGCCACGGTCACGCTGGTGCTGACCGCCGCCGCGGCCAGAAATGCGAATATGGGCTTAAGTAGCGACATCTGGGGTTGGAGTATCGCTGAAATCCAAAGTTCGCTCAAAAGCGTCGCTAAATCAAAGTACTTCGGACGCGTAATCCGCCAAACGAGAGCGCTCGCCGCGCTTAAGGGTGATATGGCCGGAGAACGTCCAACCATGGAATCGGTTTACGACATAGGTAAGGCCGGTGGTGGTTTCGGTCAAATAGGGCGTGTCGATCTGGGCAATGTTGCCCAAACAGACCATTTTGGTTCCCGGTCCGGCGCGGGTGACCAGGGCCTTCATCTGCTTCGGCGTCAGATTTTGCGCTTCATCGAGGATGATGAAGCGATTGAGAAACGTCCGGCCCCGCATGAAGTTCAACGAGCGGATCTTGATGCGATGCCGTAGCAGATCATTGGTCGCGCCCCGGCCCCAGGTGCCGCCCGGCTGGCTCTGCGTCAGGACCTCCAAATTGTCCATCAGCGCGCCCATCCAGGGTTCCATTTTCTCCTCCTCAGTGCCCGGCAAGAAACCAATGTCCTCGCCCAAGGGTATGGTCACGCGGGTCATGATGATTTCACTGAATCGATTGTGGTCCAACGTTTGCGCCAGGCCCGCGGCCAGCGTCAGCAATGTCTTGCCGGTACCGGCCGGCCCCAGCACCGTCACGAAATCGATCTCCGGGTCCATCAGCAAGTTGAACGCCAGATTCTGCTCCCGGTTGCGCGCGGTCACCCCCCACACATTGTTGCGTTCCGTGCGATAGTCGGTGGTGAGCTCCAGTATGGCGGAGTCGCTTTCGAGCTTGCGCACGATGGCTTCAACGCCGTTTGCGCCGGGGTCATAGACGAATTGATTGGTCTTCCACTCGCGCACCAAGGGACCGCGCACTCGATAGTAGGTACGGCTCTGCTGCTGCCAGGACTCCATGCCCTTACCGTGCTTCTCCCAAAAATTTTGCGGCAACTGCTGCGCGCCGCTCGCGAGCAAATCCGCGTCCTCTATCGTTTGATCGCTCGAGTAGTCTTCCGCGTGCACCCCGAGGATGGCGGCCTTGATACGCAGATTGATGTCTTTCGAGACCAGCGTTACGCGGGCGCCGCGAAACTTCTGCTGCAATGCCAGAGTATTGGCCAGAATCGCGTTGTCCGCCCCTTGTCCGGGCAGACTGTCGGGCAACACCGATTCGAGCAACTGAGTTTGAAAGAACAACCGACCGGAGGGCGGTCGCTTGCCGTGATTGACGGGAATCGCGGTCGGCAGCGAAAGGCCGCGGTCGATCTGCTTCTTGGTCGCGCCCTTCATCAGTTCGTCGAGAAAGCGGCTGACTTGGCGCACATTGCGCGCCGGCTCGGACAGTCCTTTCTTGCCGGCATCGAGTTCCTCGAGCACGGTCATCGGGATGTAGACGTCGTGCTCCTCGAAACGAAAGATGGCCGTGGGATCGTGCATCAGCACATTGGTGTCGAGCACGAATATGCGGCGCTCCAACTTGGATGGCCTTCTTTTCAGGACGGCGGTCCCCAAGGGCCGCACATTGCCGGTCACAGTGCCTTCACCGCCGCCAATACCGCCTCGGCGTGTTCCTTGACTTTGACCTTGCGCCACTCGTGCCGCAGCACGCCTTTGGCATCGATGAGGAACGTGCTGCGTTCGACTCCCATGTATTTTCTGCCGTACATGCTCTTTTCCTTGAACACATCGTACAGCTTACAAACTTTTTGCTCCGGATCACTCAGCAATTCGAAAGGAAACGACATCTTTTTTTTGAATTTCTCATGCGAAGCCACGCTGTCCGGTGAAATGCCGACAATCTGCGCCTTGGCCTTCTTGAATTGCGCGTGCAATGCGGCGAAATCCAGACCTTCCTGAGTGCACCCCGAGGTGTTGTCGCGCGGATAGAAATAAATCACCACGGCGCTTCCCTTGCCTTGCGCGAGCGACCAATCGCCGCCGGTGCCCTCGAGGGAAAATTGCGGCGCATTGCCGCCAATTTCAATTTTCGTCTTGCTCATGTCAACTCTTCACGGGTTCAAAGATGGCGTCGAGATTCAGGTGATCGCAAAAATCCATGAACTCCTCGCGCAGCACCCCGATGTGCAGCCGGCTCGGCACGTTCACGATCATCTGTACGGAGAACATGGGTGCGCCGGTATGCGCGGCGGCGTACGAGCGTGTCGACAATTCGGCGATGTCGACGCCGCGCTGCGCGAAGAACCCCGACAGGCCGGCGACAATGCCCGTCTGATCGAGGCACACGACATCGATGGAGTAGGGCAGCATGTCGTTGCGCGCGGACCGCTCCTCGGTGCGCCGCAGTTGGATATTCATTCCGGTGGCGTCGGCGAGTTTCTTGAATTCGCCTTCGAGCTTGGCGAGGGTGTGCCAGTTGCCGTTCACCAGCAGCAGCATGGCGAACTCGTTGCCGAGCGAAGTCATGCGGCTCTCGCTGATGCTTCCGCCGCAGTCGGCAATGGCCTTGGATAGCTCATGGACCATGCCGACGCGGTCCCCGCCGACCGCGGAAATCACGATATGTTGTTTCATCGGCGCAAATTCTACCGGATGGGCGCTTGCCTTAGGTGCTGTTAGGCACTTAAGGTAGTGATATTTCCCTGGGAGCCGTCGATGTTTTCCGGAAGCTTGGTCGCAATCGTCACGCCCATGGCCGCCGATGGGGCGTTGGACTTACCTGCCTGGGAGAGATTGCTGGATTTTCACCTGCGAGAAGGCAGCGATGGAATTGTAGTTGCCGGCACGACCGGCGAATCACCGGTACTGTCGGCAGCGGAAATAGAGGAGTTGACGCGCCGCGCAGTTGCGCGCTGCCGCGGCAAAGCCAAGGTCATCGTGGGCGCGGGTACCTACTCGACCGACACCACGGTGGCCCGAACCCGGGCCCTGTCTCGCCTCGGCGTGGACGGTGTCATGCTGGTGACACCGTACTACAACAAGCCTCCGCAGGAGGGTCTTTATAAGCATTTCTTGGCCGCGGCGGAGGTCTCCGCTGCGCCGATTATTCTGTATAATGTTTCGAGCCGAACGGCGGTCGATTTGAGCCCGAGTACCATCGCTCGCCTGGCACGGCATCCACGCATCGTAGCTGTTAAAGAGGCGACGCCTAGCGTAAGCCGGGCGCGGGAGATATTGAGCGCCTGCCCGCCGGAGTTCACGCTCCTGTCGGGGGACGATGCCACCGCCATCGATACCATGAGCGTCGGAGCGCGCGGCGTGATTTCGGTTTCGGCGAATGTGGCGCCGCGGCGGATGCATGAGGCGGCCCAAGCTTGCTTGAGCGGCGACTTGACCGCGGCGCGGGCGATTGACGCGAGTCTGCAACTTTTACATAAGGATTTGTTTGTCGAATCGAGTCCTATACCCGTCAAATGGGCGGTCGCGAGAATGGGGTTGATCGGGAACACGATCCGCCTTCCGTTGGTCGAACTCGCGGCGGCGCACCAGGACACGGTGTTGCGTGCGATGCGGGCCGCCGGCGTTAACCTTGAGGATCAAGCTGCATGAGTTTTGTTCGAGTCTTATGGCTGGCGGCGGCGAGCACGGCGCTCTGCGGCTGCAGCCTATTTGGCAAGTTGCAACCCGACTGTCATTCGGCCCAGGAGTATCAGCACGCGCTCTCGGCGCCCCCGTTGAAGGTCCCCGCCGGCATGGATTCGCCCAACACGACGGGTTCATTGGCGATTCCCAATGTCGAACTGGCTGCGCCGGCGCCGGGTCCGAATGACGCCTGCTACGATGTGCCGCCACGCTATGTGGCGGCCCCTGCAAACAAGGCGGCGGGCGAAACAGGCGCGGTGACGGCGCCCGCGGCGACTGCGGCGGCCGCAACCCCGACCCCTGCGTCGGCCGCACCCGCTAATGAATTTACGCAAGCGGGCGACTGGGAGTTTCGCATCGGGCCGATTTACGGGTTCTCGCAGAATGTCGATTTCAGCAACGGCAGTGCGGATATCAAGAATACTCTCGGGATCAAGACGGGGGTCGCCTACTACCTGACCGACCATCTTTCGGTTGGGGGGGACTTCAGCTATAGCCGGGGAGATTTCTCGGCGAACGTGAATAATAACGGCGTGACAGCCGGGGTGCAGGACGGTCACCAGAGCTCCAGCACGCTCCTCTTTGACGGCACGTATAACTTTTTGAATGGGCCATTCCGGCCCTACATCTCGGCGGGTCTCGGCTACACCTGGGTCGACACCAACATCGTTTCCGGGCCGCCGGTGGCGGGATGCTGGTGGGATCCATGGTGGGGCTACGTTTGTAGCGGCTATCAGCCTACGCGCGGAACCAGCAGTTGGGTCGGCCAGTTGGGCGCCGGCCTGCAGTGGAACTTTAACCACGAATTTGGGATGAGCGTCGGTTACAGGGAGAGCTTCATTCAGCTGGCAGACAGCAAACACACCGGTTTCGGCGGTGTCGAGGCGTTGTTCCTCTGGCGCTTCCTGGGCCGATAGGCAAATTTGATCGCTAGGGTCGCCTCCGGTACCCTTGCCGCCGCGTAGGAGAGGTGGCCGAGTGGTCGAAGGCGCTCGCCTGGAAAGTGAGTAACATCCAAAAGATGTTCGAGGGTTCGAATCCCTCCCTCTCCGCCAGCCATCATTCAGTCCATGGTGGCTCGCGTTTGCATCTTCGCGGCGACTGGCCACGAACCCCGTCAGGCCCGGAAGGGAGCAGCGGTAGAGGCTTTAAGTCGCGCGCCGAAGTCCTGCTGGCGCGGGCCGCCTCCTTAAAGGCGTGCGAGAATATCGTATGAGCTACGTTGTATTAGCGCGCAAATGGCGCCCCAAGCGTTTCGCTGAAATGGTGGGCCAGGAGCATGTGCTGCGCGCGCTCGGAAACGCGCTGGACAGCGGTAAGGTGCATCACGCCTTTCTGTTCACCGGAACCCGCGGAGTCGGCAAAACCACCGTTGCGCGCATTTTGGCCAAGTCGCTCAACTGCGAAACGGCGGGCGTCAGCTCCAACCCATGCGGGGTTTGCGCCGCTTGCCGGGAGATCGACGAGGGCCGCTTCGTGGATCTCATCGAAGTCGATGCGGCCTCTCGCACCAAGGTGGACGATACCCGCGATCTGCTCGACAACGTGCAGTATGCTCCGACTCGTGGCCGCTACAAGGTGTACCTCATCGACGAGGTCCACATGCTGTCGAATCATTCCTTCAACGCGCTGTTGAAGACGCTGGAAGAACCGCCGCCGCACGTCAAATTCCTGCTGGCCACGACCGATCCGCAAAAGTTGCCGGTCACCGTCCTGTCGCGCTGTTTGCAATTCAGTCTCAAACGATTGCCCGCCGCTTTGATCGGCGAGCGTATGAAATTCATCGCCTCCGCGGAAAATCTTAGTTTCGAACCGGCGGCCATCGCCTTGCTTGCGCGCGCCGCCGAAGGAAGCATGCGCGATGCCCTGAGCTTGTTGGATCAGTTGATTGCTTTCGGCGGCGGCGCCGTTAACGAAGCAAACGCGCGCGTCATGCTCGGCACCATCGACCGAGGTCACGTCGCAAGGTTGATCGAGGCCGTTGCACGCGGCGATGGCTCCGCGCTGCTGGCTGAGGTGCGGGAACTTGATCGGGACGCCCCGGACTATGACCGTGCGTTGACGGAATTAGCCGCCATGTTGCAGCGCATCGCCATCGTGCAGATCGTTCCGGAGGCCGCTCCTCAAGACGAGGAATTCGATTCCTCGCTGTTGCTCAAACTGGCGCAAGCTATTTCGCCCGAGGACGCACAGCTTTACTATCAAATAGCACTGGGGGGCCGCCGCGATTTGAACCTGGCGCCCGAGCCGCGCGCCGGTTTCGAAATGACATTGCTGCGCATGTTGGCTTTCAGGCCCGATGTCTTGCGGCAACCGGTGAATGCGCCGGCGGCGGGTGCTGCGGCGCCCGGTGCTGCTGCGGCCGGCGCGGCGGGTGTTCCGCAAGGCGCAGCGCCAGCCATGGCGGTACCTGCGGGCGTGGACGCCGGCAACTGGGCGGCGGTGGTCGAGGCGGCGAATTTGAGCGGTATGGTGCGCCAAATGGCATTGAATTGCGTGCCAGGCGCATTCGAGCGCGATCAGCTGACGCTGCGGCTCGACCAGACGGCGGCGGATCGGCGAACTCGCCCGATCGAAGAAAAGCTCGCGCAGGGTCTCTCCAAGTACTTCGGCCGCGAAATTCGGCTTAATTTCGAGACTGTCGAACCCGGCCTGAATTCGCCCGCCCGCCAGCGCGCCCAGGAGGAGCAGAACCGGGCCGCACGCGCGGCGAGCGCATTTGAGTCCGATCCCGCGGTGAAGGGATTGCGCGAGCGCTTCGGCGCCGACGTGGATTTAGCCTCGGTCAAGCCGGCCAACTAGCAACGGAGCTTCGTACCATGATGAAAGGTGGATTGGGAAACCTGATGCGCCAGGCGCAGCAGATGCAGGAAACGATGCAGAAGGCGCAGGCCGAATTGGCGGAACTCGAGGTCACGGGCGAGTCCGGCGCCGGCATGGTCAAGATCACCTTGAACGGCCGTCATGAAGCCAAGAAGGTATTGATCGAACCGAAATTGCTCGGTGAGGACAAAGATATGCTGGAGGACCTGATGGTTGCGGCCATCAATGATGCAGTCCGCAAGATTGCCGCACGCAGCCAGGAAAAATATTCGGGGCTGATGTCCGGACTCAATTTGCCGCCCGGCGTGAAGCTGCCGTTCTGAAGCAAGAGAATTAGATGAAGTACACGCCCACTCTAGCGCGCTTGATCGATTCGTTGCGATGTCTTCCGGGCGTGGGCCCCAAGTCCGCACAGCGCATGGCGTTCTATCTTTTGGAGCGTGATCGCGACGGCGGCCGGACCCTGAGTCACGCGTTGGCCGAAGCCCTGCAGCAGGTGGGTCACTGCAAGCGCTGCCGCATGCTGACTGAGAGTGAACTGTGCGCAATTTGCGCCTCGACTCAGAGAGACTTGGCGCAGCTGTGCGTGGTCGAATCGCCGGCCGATGTGGTCGCGATCGAGCAGTCGGGCGGGTATCGGGGACGTTATTTCGTGCTCATGGGGCATCTGTCGCCGCTCGATGGCGTGGGACCCGGCGAATTGGGTCTGGACGAGTTTGAGCAGTTGCTCAAGCTGGGCGAAGTTCGCGAGGTCATTCTTGCCACGAACCCGACCGCGGAGGGCGAAGCCACCGCTCATTTTTTAGGCGAGCTCGCATTGCGGCTGGGCGTCAAGGCATCGAGGATCGCTCATGGCGTGCCGGTCGGGGGAGAGCTGGAGTACGTCGATGGCGGAACTCTGGCACACGCCCTGGCAGGACGGACCTCGGTCTCCTAGAGGGCCAGCTTCTCGTATAGACGGCATAGCCGTCGATAGCTTTCGTAGCGGCGAGTCGAGATTTGCTGGTTTGTCACGGCCGTGCGCACCGCGCAGCCCGGTTCTTCCATATGACGGCAATCGTTGAACCGGCATTGCGTGCTGCGATCCTGTATCTCGATAAATCCGCGCTGCGCCGCCTGCACCAGGTGCGCGGGCGGTGCAAAGTCGCGCACGCCCGGTGCATCGATGATGGCCGAATCACCCTGTAGCTGATACCAGCGGGCGGTCGTCGTGGTATGCCGGCCTTCGGCATCGCGCGTCAACTCCGCGGTCTGCGCCGCCGCCAGGGGCGCCAGCGCATTGACCAGCGATGACTTGCCCACACCCGACTGACCGACCAACAAAGTAACGCTGCCCGAGAGCCTGCGTTCCAGCGCCGCGATGCCGTCCATCGTTTGGCAGCTGACCGCTATGCAATCCAGGCGCAACTTCTGATATTCGGCAAGCTCCTGTTGCATGGAGTCGATATTGAGGTCGCTCTTGTTCACGATGAGCACAGCCTGAAGATCCTTGAGCGCCGCGCCGGCCCAGTAACGGTCCACCAAGAACCAATCGGGTATCGGCTGCGGTGCCACGACGATGGCGAGTTTGTCGATGTTGGCAGCCACCGGCTCGGGCCGTCCGCGCGCATCGATTCGTTCGATGAGATTGCGCCGTGGTTCAATCGATTCAACCGACGGGTCATCGGCGGCCGGCGGATACACATAGGCGACCCGATCGCCGCACACCACACGCAATTTTCGGCCCTTGAGCCCGCAGCGCAGGATGCCGGCGCCGGTCTGTACCAAGACGCCGCGCCCGTAACTCGCGAGGACGGTGCCGGTGCCGCCTGCTACCATCTGCCACTGAGCTTTGGAAACAATGAAATCCCCCGAAAACTTAATTTGGATCGACTTGGAGATGACCGGCTTGAAGCCGGAATCCGATCTCATCATCGAGATCGCGACGATCGTAACCGACAAGCACTTGAACGTGCTTGCGGAGGGGCCGGTATTCGCGGTGCATCAGAGCGAAGCGGCGCTCAATGGGATGGATGACTGGAACAGGAATCAGCATGGGCGGTCCGGCTTGTGCGCGCGAGTTCTTGCCAGCGAGGTCGATACGGCGGCTGCGGAGCGGCGCACGCTGCAGTTTCTGGAGCAATGGCTGGAACCCAAGCGCTCGCCGATGTGCGGCAACAGTATCTGCCAGGATCGACGTTTTCTGGCGCGGTACATGCCGGAGCTGGAGCAATTCTTCCATTACCGCAACCTCGATGTCAGCACTTTGAAGGAGCTGGCGTTGCGCTGGGCCCCCGGCATTGCGGAGAGCTTTCGCAAGACCTCGACTCATCTGGCGCTAGATGATGTGCGCGAGTCGATCCGCGAGCTGCAATACTACCGCGAGCGTCTGCTGCGTCCTTTCTAGCCGGACGCTCACTTGACCGAGTCGTTCGCCAGGAACATCCAAGTCTCGACTACCGTGTCTGGATTCAACGACAGGCTGTCGATGCCCTGTTCCACCAGCCAACGGGCGAGCTCGGGATGATCGGAGGGCCCTTGGCCGCAGATGCCGACATACTTTCCCTGGGCCTTGCACGCCTTGATCGCCAGCGCCATGAGAAATTTGACCGCTTCATCGCGCTCATCGAAGGACTTGGCAACCACACTGGAGTCGCGGTCCAGTCCTAGGGCCAGCTGAGTCATGTCGTTGGAACCGATCGACATGCCGTCGAAATATTCAAGGTATTTGTCCGCCAGCACCGCATTGGTGGGCAGTTCGCACATCATGATGTGCTTCAGATCGTTTTCGCCGCGTTTCAGGCCGTTCTCGGCCAGCAGCTGCGTGACCGCCCTTGCTTCGGCGAGCGTGCGCACAAACGGCACCATCACTTGCACGTTGGTCAGCCCCATTTCGTCGCGTACGCGTTTCAGCGCGCGGCATTCGAGCTCAAAACAGGGTCTGAACACCTTGTCGATGTAGCGCGACGCGCCGCGAAATCCGAGCATCGGATTTTCCTCATGCGGCTCGTAATTCTTGCCGCCGATCAGATTCGCGTACTCGTTCGATTTGAAGTCCGAGAGGCGCACGATCACCGGCTCAGGGGCGAATGCCGCGGCGATCTGCGCGATGCCCTCGCTGAGCTTGTCGACGTAGAAATTGACCGGACCGTCGTAGCCGGCGATTTGCTTGACGATGGTGTCCTTGAGTTCCGCGCTCTGCTTGTCGAATTCCAGAAGCGCGCGCGGATGAACTCCGATCATGCGATTGATGATGAATTCCAGCCGCGCCAGGCCCACGCCCCGATGCGGGATCCCGGCGAAGTCGAAGGCCCGGTCCGGGTTTCCGACGTTCATCGTGATCTTCACGGGAATCGCCGGCATCGAGTCCATCTCGATGCTGCGTTGATCGAATTCGAGCATGCCCTCATAGACATAACCGGTATCGCCCTCGGCGCAGGACACCGTCACCGCCTGATCTTCCTTCACATCGCTGGTCGCGGTGCCGCAGCCGACCACCGCCGGTATGCCGAGCTCGCGCGCAATGATGGCGGCGTGACAGGTGCGCCCACCCCGATTAGTGACGATCGCGGACGCGCGCTTCATGACCGGCTCCCAGTCCGGATCGGTCATGTCGGCAACCAGCACGTCGCCCGCTCTGACTCGCGACATCTCCTTTGCATCCTTGATGATGCGCGCACGGCCCGCGCCAATGCGCTGACCGATACTGCGGCCGCTGCTCAAGACCTTGGAGCGGGCTTTCAGGGTAAAGCGCAGGATCGAACGCCCGGCGCGGCTTTGTACGGTTTCCGGACGCGCCTGCAGAATATAGATCTTGCCGGAGCTCCCATCCTTTCCCCACTCGATGTCCATAGGCGTGCCGTAGTGCTTTTCGATGATGAGCGCTTGCTTCGCGAGTTCGGTAACGTCCGACTCGCTCAGCGAAAATCTATTTCGCTCGGAAGCCGGTACCTCGACCGTGCGCACGCGCTCTTTTGAGGGCGGGTCCGCGTAGATCATCTTGAGCGCCTTGCCGCCGAGATTTTTTCTCAGGATCGAGCGCCTGCCGGCGCGCAGCGCCGGCTTATACACGTAGAACTCATCCGGATTGACGGCGCCTTGCACCACCGTTTCGCCCAAACCGTAGGCGGAAGTAACGAACACCACGTCGCGAAATCCGGAATCAGTATCCAGCGTGAACATGACCCCCGCCGCGCCCAAGTCGCTGCGCACCATGTGCTGCACGCCGACGGAAAGCGCGACCGCGCCGTGATCGAATTTGTTGTGTACGCGGTATGATATTGCGCGATCGTTGAACAGCGAGGCATACACTTCGTGCATGGCCTTGAGCAATTGTTCCTCGCCGCGAACATTGAGGAAAGTCTCCTGCTGACCGGCAAAGGAGGCTTCCGGCAGGTCCTCGGCGGTCGCCGAGGAGCGCACCGCGACCGCGAACTCGGTTGCATCATTCGTGCCGCGCATCTTGCGCCAGGCCTCCAAGGCTTCCGTCTGAAGTCTGGCGGGAAACGGCGTGGCGAGCATCCAGCCGCGAATCTGCGCGCCCACCACCGCGAGCCGTTCCACATCATCGACGTCGAGGCTGGCGAGCAGCTTGCGGATCCGCTCGTCCAGCCCATCCTGCGCGAGAAAATCGCGGTAGGCATGCGCCGTGGTGGCAAAGCCGCCGGGCACCGAAACGCCCAGTGTGGCCAGACCGGAGATCATTTCGCCGATCGACGCGTTCTTGCCGCCGACGATCTCCACGTCCGTGTTCTTCAGATTCTCGAATGGAATGATGTAAGGATTCATAGTGCGCTGCTTGTCCAACGGTAGTTTAAGTGAAACACTTCACGGCGGAAGCCGACTCGCGAGGTTGCCGTGCTTAAACGAACCGTATTCTTTGTTTCCGACCAAACGGGTATTACCGCAGAAACGATGGGTCACAGCCTCATGACGCAGTTCGACGGTATCGAATTTCGCCAAGTGACTGTGCCATTTATCTCCACCGTTGACAAGGCAATTGAGGCCGTCCGCAAGATCGATTTGGTGGCCGCGCAAGAGGGCGTGCGCCCGGTGGTCTTCAGCACGTTGGTACAGGAAGATGTGCGCAACGTCGTGCGCGGCAGCACCGGATTCTTTCTCGATTTTTTCGATCCGTTCCTGGCGCCGCTGGCGGGCGAACTCAAGACGCCGTCGAGTCACATTGCGGGTAGGACGCATCGGACAACGGATACTCACGCCTATGCGATGCGCATCGACGCCACGAATTTTGCGCTTGCAAATGACGACGGCTCGGTTGTGCACGATTATGAGCGCGCCGACGTCGTTTTAGTGGGAGTGTCGCGCTCGGGCAAAACGCCCACATGTTTGTATCTGGCCATGCAGTATGGGATATTTGCAGCGAATTATCCGTTGACCGACGATGATTTGGAGTCGCGGAAATTGCCGCGCGCGCTGGAAGCGTATGAGCGCAAGTTGTTCGGCTTGACGATCCGTCCGGATCGATTGCAACAAATTCGCAACGAGCGCCGCCCCGACAGCCGCTACTCGTCCGCAGCCCAGGTTGCCTTCGAAGTACGCGCCGCGGAATCCTTGTTCGAGCGCCACGGCATCCCGGTGCTGGATGCGACAGAAGTCTCGATCGAGGAAATCTCCATCAGGATTCTCGACCGCACGGGGATCGAGCGTCGACTGCGCCCCTGAAATCGCAGGGCTGCGTGGTATAGTTAAACCATGATAGCGGATCAGTTGTGCGCGACATCGTGGCGGGCGCGTCCCGGCAGCTTTGTAAGCCTGATGACATTGTACGAGAGCAATTTCGTGCGATTGGGCTGGCTCGTCGACGAGCTTCGGGAAATCACCACGGAACGCGTATCCAAGGTCACCTCGGACTGTGATCTGTTTCTCACCCCGCTGGAGCTGTCGCGCTATACCAGCGTATTTCGACTCACTTACCAGTTCGAAGCGGCGGCAACGTGCCAGCGCGACCCCGATTTGGAGGTGTGCGTCTATCATGATGCCCGGCTTGCCGAAGTGCGCAGCTTTCGCGGCTTCCAGCGCCATCCGCAACTCTCCAAGCTGCAGTCGGGACTCAAGCGTGAACTGGATCAGCGCTGGGCTCGAAACATGATGCTAAATAAATGGCTTGAATATTGTGCCGAGCGGGGGCATCGCTTCTAGCCGCGAGGCTCCG
>DASXNX010000117.1:0-4060 GCA_036494725.1 Steroidobacteraceae bacterium | reverse complement strand
ACGCAGGTCGGCCTGTGCTTTGTTCTGATCTACTTTTGTGTCGCCCTTGAGTTCGACATGTAATTCGCTTTGGTGCGGTCCCCAGGTGTCCTCGCCGAGCTCGGCGCGGCCGATCTGCTGTTCCACGGTCTTCACATAGGGGAGCGCCAACACATCCGCGCTGATGCGCTTGCCGACGTTCAGCATTTCGTCGAGCGAAGTTCCCGGTATCGCGCTCGTCACTTGCATCACAAAATGGCCTTCCTTGAAATCCGGCATGAAGGTACCGCCGAGGAAGGGCAGCGCGGCCAGGGCGGCGACCACCAGCAGAATCAATACAGCTGCAGTTGCCCGAAAATGCCCGCGGACGCCGTGAATCGCGGAGTTTTGCCAATGTTTGAGGCGGCGTATCCAGCCGGCCTCCGGGCGCGTGTCGTGCGTCCGCAAGAACAACGCGCATAACGCCGGCGTTACCGTCATTGCCACCAACAGCGAGGCCAATACCGCGAAAATAAATGCCAGCGCCAAGGGACCCACGAAATGGCCCTGCACGCTGCTGGTGAAGATTTCCGGCAGGAACACCACGATCACGATGGCTGTGGCGTAGATAACCGGGCGCCGCACTTCGAGAGAGGCGGACAGCAGCACCTGCAGTGTCGGCGTAGGTTCGCCGCGCGCCTTATTCTCGCGCAAGCGCCGCAAGATATTCTCGATGCCGATAATGGCATCGTCCACCAATACGCCGAGGGCAACAGCGAATCCGCCGAGGGTCATGGTGTTGAGCGTCAGGCCGATCCGGTTGAGCACGGCAATGGCGGCCAATAGCGACAGCGGAATGGCGGTGAAGGCGATCAACGCGGCGCGTACATCGCGCAAAAACAGGTACAGAAGCGCCAGAATCAGGACTACGGCGATCAGCAGCGAATCCCGCAGATTGCGCAGCGCGCTTTCGATGAAATTGGCCGGACGGTGTAATGACGAATAAAGCGTAATACCGCGCGCCTTCAACGCAGGCTCGAGATCCGCGAGTGCTTTCTCGACGGCTTGCGTCGCGGTCAAAGTGTTCGCGCCATACTGGCTCGCCAGCGACATCATCACACCCGGCTTGCCCATCACCAGGGAATCGCCCGAGCGCAGCGCGGGAGCTATCTTCACCTCGGCGAGATCGCGCAACAGGATCGGCGTGCCATTGCGTGTGGTGACTACGGCCTTTTGCAGCACGCTGGCATCGGGCGCCGGCGTCGGCGAACGCAATAGGATGCGCTGCGCGGGAATATCGATGAAACCGGCGCCGCGCAGCGGCAGCGCAGCTTGCGCTGCAGCCGAAACTTCATCCAGCGTGATGCCGAAGCTCGACAGCTTTTGCATGTCGGGCTGCACCTGGATCTGACGCACCTGGCCGCCGAACACGATCACATGTGCGACGCCCGGCACGGCGAGCATCCGTGGACGGATGATCCAATCGGCCGTATCGCGCAGCTCGAAAGGATCGACGCTGTCCGACAGCAGCCCGATCTTCAAAAGATCCATGGTGCTCGATACCAACGGCGAGAGCTTTGGCGTACCTACCCCGGCCGGCAGGCTGCTGCCGAGCTCCGACAGGCGCTCCGCGATGCCTTGGCGTGCGATGTGGATGTCTATGTTGTCGGCAAACGTGATGGTAACCACCGACAAACCTGGGATCGACTCGGAGCGCAGCGTTGCGAGGCCGGAAGCGCCGTTGACCGCGTTTTCAACCTGTTTGGTGACCAGTTCCTCGACTTGCTGCGGCGCGAACCCTGGCGCTTCGGTCTGAATGTCGACCTGCGAGGGAACGAACTCGGGAAATACATCCAGCGGCGAATGCAGCGCATTCCAGCCGCCGAGCAGCAGCGCGAACAGTGCCAATGCCGTGACAGCACCGAAATGGCGAACGCAAAGCGCGACGAGTGCTTGAATCATCTCAATCCGGCTCCGCCGCGGCACCGGTTTCCTTGGCGAGCAGCTGCCCGGCAGCGCTGGTGACGATGTTGTCGCCCGGCGCGATGCCCTCTTTCACGAAGTAGCCGTCCGCCACCGGGGTACCGGTATCGATTTCTACTCGGGTAAACGTGCCGGGGCTTTTTTGCACGTAGCACCAATACTTGCCGCCGCTCAAGATCGCAGCGCCACCCGGCACCAGGATGCCGGAACTCGCGGCACCGACCGGCGCGAAAACCTGCACGCGCTCGCCTTCACGTGGTTCTTGAGTCTTGAGCAAGGCGAAGAAGCTGCGCCCCGGTACCGTGATATCGGCCGGCGCATCCCAGACGCCGCTCGTGCGCCAACCGGAGCCGGCTTTCACTGTGCCGATGCGCGCCGCGCGGATCGTGGTTGGATCTTCGTCCGGCAGCGTGCCTAACGGAAAAGTCGCACGCAACAGCTTGTAGCGACCGCCGGCGAGCGCCTGCACTGTGCCACCCGCATCGCCTTTTTTCCACGGGGGATCCATGCCAAAGATCGACGACAGCTTCTGTTGCGTCGCGATCAGCGCCGCAGCGTCGACCTCGGACTTTTGCGCAGCAGTCTCCTCCACCTCCGCCGACACCGCGCCCGGCGTACCGTTGAGCTTTCGCGCGCGCGCCAAAGATGAACGGCTTAAGCGCGCAGTCGCTTCGGCGGTGGTAAGGTCTGCCGCAGCCTGCGCGATGGCATCGTGATTCATTATCACGCCATAACCGATCGCTTCATCGCGATATTCGAGTGCCTTGGCCGGTTCGACGGTGATTCCGAGCTTGCCCACTTGATCCGCGGTCAGCGTCACGCCCTGCTTGTCTTTATCTAGGTCATCGTCGTCGTCGTCCGCATCCTTGCCGGCGTCCTTGATGGGCCCTTTGCCATCATCTTCGGGCTGCGCGGCCTTGGCCGTTGCGGTTTTAGCGCCGTCTGCCGCTCCCGTAGAGTGGTGGCAGGCGGTCAGCAGCCAGACGGCAATAAGGGTTTCGAGCGCGCCGCGCGCAGCGCTCGAGAAAGCGGCTTTTACTGAAAGGTCGATCATGAAGATCTCATCCCCTAACGCACCGCAATTTGCGGCGCTGTGCCCGGCGCATCAACGGATCCCTGCCAACCGCCGCCGAGTGCTTTGCTTAGACTGACCAGCGCTTGTAAGCGGCTTAAGCGGTATTGGCTGTAAAGGTCGCGCGCGGTGTACAGCAGGCGTTGTGCTTCCAGCGCAGTTAAGTAATCCCCGTACCCGGCCTTGTAACGCAGGCTCGCACCATCAAAAGCACGCTGCGCTTGGGCGACATTGTCCAACTGGAAGTCGCGCGCCGCGTCGAGGTGCTGCACGGAAGACAAGGCTTTCTCAACGTCCACCAGCGCGCTGACGATAGCAGCGCGATAGCCCGTGACGAGTTCTTGCTCTTTCGCCTGCGCTTCGGCACGCGCCGCGCGCAGCTTGCCGCCATCGAAGATCGGCTGCGATAAGCCGCCCAATAGACTTAACGTCGGCCCCACGCCTGAAAGCGTGGTGACGGCGGCATTGAGTGCCGGATTTTGCACGCCGCCGGCAGCCGTAAGGTTTATCGAAGGATACAGTGCCGCCCGCGCCACCAATACGTCAGCGCTGGCCGAGCGCAAGTTCGCCTCGGCATTGATGATGTCGGGCCGCCGCTGCAGCAACTCGGACGGCAGTCCGGGCGTGATGGCTGGTTCCCTGAGCGATTCCAGCGAACTCGCTGCGATGCGAAAATCCTCCGGGGGTCGGCCCTCTAGCAGGGCGAGCGCAGCGAGCGCTTCAGCTTGCGTTTGCTCGAGTTCCGGGATCGTCAATTGCGCAGCCGCGAGTGTGCTGCACTGAGTCGCGACCTCGACCGGATTTGAGACGCCCGCCTCGTAGCGCGCCCGTACGATCTCCATGAGGCTGCGCGCCGCGTCGACATTTTCGTGCGCCAACGCCAGACGCTCGCGCAGCGACACCACCTGAAAGTAGCCGTCGGCGACCGCCGCGAGTGTCGTGAGCGCCACGGTATCGCGGTCGGCGTGCGCCGCCGCCGCGAGGTAATGAGCGGACTGCGCAGCGGCGCGATTCTTGCCCCAAAAGTCGATCTCATAGCTCGCCGAC
>DASXNX010000116.1:0-69788 GCA_036494725.1 Steroidobacteraceae bacterium | reverse complement strand
CCCGCGCCCGCACCACCATCTTCGCCTTGATCCCTAGGCGATGCTGCCGGTAATCGCATTGATAGGTCGCCCGAATGTGGGCAAGTCGACGCTGTTCAATGCCATGACCGGGACGCGTGACGCCTTGGTCGCGGATTTGCCGGGGCTGACTCGGGACCGCCAATACGGTTTTGCGCGCCGCACAGAGGTTCCCTGCATCGTCGTCGATACCGGCGGCCTGGTGGAAAACGCCGAGAACATCGAGAGCCTGATGGTTGCGCAGACTGAACGGGCCATGGCCGAAGCGGATCGGTTGATCGTGCTGGTGGACGGCCGCTCGGGGGTTACGCCGCAGGATCAGTTTGTGGCGCAACTGGCACGGCGCAGCGGCAAACCTGTGACCTTGGCGGTGAACAAAACTGAAGGGTTCGACCCGGACGTCGCCGTCGCCGAGTTTCACCAGCTCGGGCTGGGAGAACCGCAGCCCATCGCCGCCACGCATGACCAAGGCGTGATATCGCTGCTCGAGACCGCGCTCGCAGGCTTGACGCCCGACCCGCACGACGGCCCGGAAATGACCGGCATCAAGGTTGCCGTCATCGGGCGGCCGAATGTCGGCAAGAGCACATTGATCAACCGTCTGCTCGGGGAGAAACGGATGGTCGAGTTTGATCAACCCGGTACGACCCGCGATGCCGTGCTGGTGCCTTTCGAACGCGACGGCGAGCGCTACACTTTGATCGACACAGCAGGGGTGAGGCGCCGCTCGCGCGTCGAGGAAGCCGTCGAGAAATTCAGCGTCATCAAGACGCTGCAGGCAATCGAGACCGCGCATGTGGTGGTCGTGGTCATGGACGCGCATGACACGGTGGCCGAGCAGGACGCGAGCCTGTTGGGCACGGTCATCGAGCAAGGCCGCGCCTTGATACTGGCGGTCAATAAGTGGGACAACATTCCCACGGAACAACGCGACTTGATCCGCCAGCAAATCGAGCAACGCATGCAGTTCGCGGATTTTGCACCGCTGCATTTTATTTCAGCGCGGCACGGCAGCGGCGTCGGCGAATTGTTCGAGTCGGTTCGAAAAGTCTATGCCGCCGCGATGCGCGAGATGAGCACCCCGGAGTTGACGCGGGTGCTCAATGCGGCCCTGGAAAGTCACCAGCCGCCGCTGGTGAGCGGCCGGCGCATCAAATTGCGCTACGCCCATCAGGGAGGGCGCAATCCCCCGATCGTGGTGATTCATGGCAACCAGACCGATCATGTGCCGGACGCCTATCGTCGCTACCTGGTCAATGTCTATCGCAAGGCCTTCGATCTTCAGGGTACGCCGGTGAGAGTGGCCTTTCGCGGCGACAAAAATCCCTTTGCGGGCAAGCGCAATCCGTTGACGCCCCGGCAGGTCCGCAAGCGCAAGCGCCTCATCCAGCGCAATAAGCGCTGAGGTTATTTTGCTAGACTAAGGACCAAAACCGTCAAGCGGTAGGGGGGTTCCGTGCAGCACTTGCTCAAGACCAAAGCCTTCCGCATAGCCGCAATTGCAGTACTGCTGATAGGCCTGTATGCCCTGGCCGGCTTCGTGCTCGCGCCGAAATTGCTGCGCAATGCGCTGCTCGAGGATATTCCCAAGCTTATGAAACTGACCCCGACGATCGGGGAGGTTCGCATCAATCCATTTTCCCTGCACTTGGAGATCAAGGACTTCTCGCTGGCGGACGCCGGCGGCGAGAAATTGGTGGGCTTCGAGCGATTCTTCGTCGAATTCGAGCTGTCTTCCCTGTGGCATCGTGCCTACACCCTCGGCACCATCGATCTCACCGCCCCTTTTGTGAATGCGATCATCGCCAAGGATGGCCGGCTGAATCTTTTGCAATTGAGCCCGCAATCGCCACCGCCGCGGAGTCCGGCGCCTGCGCCGAAAAAAGCCGAGCCGATGCCGGCGGTGCGCATCGGACAGTTCGCAGTGAGCCGCGGATGGCTGAGCTTCGATGATCGCAGCCGGCCGTCCGATTTTGCGGCGCGGATCGAACCCATCAATTTCGAGTTGCACGATTTCACCACGGGGAGCGAGGGCGGCCGCTTTACCTTCAGCGGCGCATCCAAGCGCGGCGAACGCATCGAGTGGCGGGGACACGTTTCGGTGCAGCCGATCGAGTCCGACGGGGATATTCAAATCGACGGGCTGCTGGCGAACACCATCTGGGCGTATCTGAAAGATCAGCTGAATTTCCTGGTGAATTCCGGGAAGATCGATTTGAACGCCACCTACAAGTTCGCGCTGAAAGACACGGTCGACTTGCAAGTGAACGTATCGAAGGTCGCGCTCAGCGACCTCGCCGTCAGACCGAGGGATTCGGATACGGATTGGATCGCCGTGCCCGAGCTTGACGTCGGCAACGCCAGCTTGGATCTGTCGAAGCGCGAGGCGCATGTCGATTCGCTGTCGATTGCCGGCCTCAAGGTGATTGCCTGGTTGGAGCCGGACGGCTCGCTCAATTTGCTCAAACTCGCCGCGCCCCCTGCCCCGGCGCAAGCGGCCGCCTCACCGGCGGCGCCGGCGTCGGCACCCCCGGCCGTCGCGGCGACACCGGCCGCACGGCCTAGCCGACCCTGGCAGTTTGATTTGCGCGAATTTGCGCTGCGCGATGCGAATCTTTCCATGGAAGATCGCGGCACCCAGCCTGCGGTGCGTGTGCTGCTGGCGCCGTTCTCGCTCAAGGTGGACGGCGCGAGCTTGGATCTGGCGAAGCCTGTGAAAGTGTCGCTCGACACGAAGATCAACGACAAAGGCTCGTTGACGGCGGCCGGCACGGTCGTGCCGCAGCCGGCGAGCGCCGATCTGAGTTTGAAACTGGCCGACATCCAATTATCTGCGATTCAACCTTACATCGGCCGATACACCTCGATGACCCTGCTCACAGGTGCACTTGGTGGCGACGCCAAGGTGCATTTCGGCCCGCAAAAGCCGGTACTGCAATTTGCCGGCAACATCAGCGTGGACCATTTGCATACGGTCGACAATGCCTTGCACGCCGACTTCGTCAACTGGGAGCGTCTGGATGTGCAAGGGATAAAATTTCAGCATGACCCTGACCGGCTCGACATCGAACAAGTCGCCGCGCACAAAGCCTATGCTCGAGTCATCGTCGAACCCGACGACAGCATCAACGTGAAGCGGGTGCTGGCCGGTCCCGGCGCCACGGTCACGGCTCCCAATGGGAGCGGTGCGCCGGTGACGGCCACCGCGCCTCCCGCGCCCGTAAAGGCCGCGCGCAATTCCCGCAAGGCCGCGCCGGTCCCTGCAGCCGCTGCGCCTGCGGCTGCGCCCGCCGCCGTCATGCCCATGTCCATCAAGAAGATCGCGCTGCTGGCGGGCCGCGCGGATTTCGCCGACTTATCGGTGACGCCGAATTTTGCGACGGGTATCCAGAATCTCGAAGGCACTGTGCTCGGGCTCTCGTCGAAACCGGCTTCGCGCGCGAAGGTCGATATCAAGGGATCGGTTGATCAGTTTGCCCCGGTGTCGATCAGCGGTGAGGTGAATGTTCTGAGCGCCGCGTTGTATACCGATCTGGCCCTGAGCTTTCGCAACATCGAGCTGAGTACCTTCAATCCTTATTCTGGAAAATTCGCGGGCTATAACATCAGCAAGGGCAAGCTGACCACCGAGCTGCACTACAAGGTCGACGGCCGCAAGCTCGATGCACAACATCACATCATCGTCGATCAGCTCGAGTTCGGCGAGAAAACCGCCAGCAAGGACGCCGTATCCTTGCCGGTCAAGCTCGCGGTGGCGCTGCTGAAAGACAAGGATGGAGTCATCGACCTGAGTCTTCCCGTGACCGGATCGCTCGACGATCCCAAATTTCGCCTCGGACCCATCATCTGGAAAGTATTCATCAACATATTGGAAAAAGCGGTCACGGCGCCGTTCGCGCTGCTCGGATCCCTGTTCGGTGGCGGTCCGGATCTACAGTTCGTCGATTTTCAACCGGGCTCATCCGACTTGGAACCCGCCGCAGTCGATAAGGCTCAATCGGTGGCCAAGGCCCTGACGGCGCGCCCACAACTCAAAATCGAGATTCCCATCGCCGTGGTCAAGGAAATTGACAGCCCGCACCTGGCCGACTTGAAATTGCAGGCACAGATTCAAGAGGTGCTTGGCGCATCGCCGGCCCGCAAAAAAACAGCGCCCGGCACGCCGGACTTCGCGCAAATGGATCCCGCGGCGCAGCTCGATATCCTGACGCGTGTGTATGCGCGCAACGTCGGCGCGGAGCCCAAATTTCCGGATACGGTTGCGTCGCTCAAATCAAAACCGGAGATCGTTGCCGCGAAGGTGGACTACCTGAACGGCGCGCTGCGCGAACGCATCACGATCAGCGAATCGGACCTGACGGCGCTGGGCGAGAAGCGGGCCATGAATCTGCAGGATGCCTTGCTGACGGGGACGCCGATTGATCCGGCGCGGGTGTTTCTGGTGGCCAATGACAAGGCGAAGAATCAGAACGGCGCTGTCCGCCTTGAACTATCGTTGCGCTGAGGCTAAAGATCCGCGCGTTCCATATTGATGCATGGACGCGTCCGCGGCGCCCTGTTTGAGTGCAAAGAGGCGGCGCGTGATTGCCTGCCCTGCTCTAAGCTGCTGATCGTGCTCAAGACTTCAGCGCTGGCACAAGCGGTGCTTGCGGCACGCAACGATGAAGCTCATTACTGCGATCATTAAACCGTTCAAGCTCGACGAGGTTCGAAAGGCCATCAGCGAGATCGGTGTGCAGGGCGTAACGGTCACTGAAGTCCGAGGGTTCGGCAGGCAGCGCGGCCACACGGAAATCTATCGCGGCGCCGAATATGTGGTCGAGTTCGTGCCGAAGACCAAAATAGAAATCGCGGTCGATAATGCGCTGGTCGATCAAGTGATCGAGGCCATAATGAAATCGGCGAAAACCGGCAAAGTAGGGGATGGAAAAATTTTCTTGTTCGATTTGACGAATGTCGTTCGCATTCGCACCGGCGAACGCGACGCCAGCGCTATTTAGTCCACTGGGGGAAAGATGAGTAAATTGCCGAGATTGGCTGGTCTTGCTGTGTTGACGCTGGCGATGTCCGGCGCGTTGGCGGACGAGGCGGCGCCGACCGCGCCGGTCTTGCTGGCCGTCGACAAGATCAATGCGGGCGACACGGCTTGGATGCTGACGTCAACCGCCTTGGTGCTGATGATGTCGATACCGGGCCTCGCGCTGTTCTACGGCGGCATGGTGCGCAAGAAAAATGTGCTGGCGACGCTGATGCAAACCTTCGCCATCGTGTGCGTGGTGACGATTTTGTGGTGGGTGATCGGCTACTCCTGGGCGTTCACTCCCGGCGGCAAATTTCTGGGCGGATCGAGCCGCGCCTTCTTCAACGGCATGACCTTCATGCATGATCCGGTCAACAAGATGTCGGTCTCCCATCTGGCCTTGACCATTCCTGAGACCGTGTACGCCATGTTTCAGCTGACCTTCGCGGCCATCACGCCGGCGCTGATTGCCGGCGCCTTTGCGGATCGCATGAAGTTCTCCGCCATGCTGGTTTTCATGGCGGCGTGGTCGCTGCTCGTGTACGCGCCCATCGCCCACATGGTGTGGGAGCCCACGGGCTGGCTCAACGCCGCCGGTGTACTGGACTATGCCGGCGGCACGGTCGTGCACATCAACGCCGGCATGGCGGGCCTCGCCAGCTGCCTCGTGCTGGGCAAGCGCTTGGGCTATGGGCGCGAAGCCATGCAGCCCCACAATCTCACCTATACCCTCATGGGGGCGTCGCTTTTGTGGGTAGGTTGGTTTGGTTTCAACGCAGGCTCGGCGGGGGCGGCCGATGGGCGTGCCGGCATGGCCATGTTGGTCACTCAAATGGCCACCGCCGCGGCGGCGCTCGGCTGGATGTTCGCGGAATGGATTTCCAAGGGCAAGCCCAGTGTGCTGGGAATCGCATCCGGCGCCGTCGCAGGACTGGTTGCCATCACGCCGGCATCCGGATTTGTCGGACCCACCCCGGCGGTGATCATCGGCATGGTGGCCGGCGTGGTGTGCTATGTCGCCGCGACCTCGCTCAAGCACGCGCTCAAATACGACGATTCCCTGGACGCGTTCGGGGTTCACGGGATCGGCGGCATTATCGGTGCCTTGCTGACCGGGGCCTTTGTCAGCAAGGAGATCAGCGGCGTCGACGGCTCGGTGTTCACCCAGCTCAAAGGCGTCGCGACCACGGTCGGCTATAGCTTTATCGTCAGCTTCGTCATCTTGAAGGTCATCGATATGACCATGGGTTTGCGCGTATCGGAGGAACAGGAGCGCGAAGGTCTGGACATTACCTTGCATGGAGAGAGCATCGAGTAGCGATTGGCAGGCCATCGCGGATCGGAGGTAAACTTGAACTCTACGGAAGGAGTTCATCGTGCCCATCCTCGATATTCTCATTGTTGCGCTGGTCGTGATTGCCCTGTCCGGTTTTCGTATCGCCCAGGAATACGAGCGCGGCGTGGTGTTCCGGTTGGGACGCTATACGGGGCTGCGCGGACCGGGTCTGTACTGGATCATTCCTTTGGGAATAGAGCGCGCGGTCCGAGTGGACATCCGCACGCGCACCGTCTCGGCGGAGCAGCAAGAAACCATCACACGCGACAGCGTGACCATCAAAGTGAACGCGGTGCTCTGGTATCGGATCGTCGACGCGGCCAAGGCGGTCATCGCGGTGGCCGATGCACCGGCGGCCGTCTATCAGCTGTCGCTCACCGGCTTGCGCAACATCATCGGCCAGCATGATCTCGACGAGATTCTGCAGGAGCGAAACAAGATCAACACGCTGCTCAGCGAAAATGTCTCAGGATCCACCGCGTCCTGGGGCCTGGAAGTGCAGCGCTTCGAGATGAAGGATGTGGAATTGCCCCAGGCGATGCAGCAGGTGATGGCCATGCAGGCCGAAGCGATCCGCGAAAAGCGCGCGCGCATCATCAAAGCCGAGGCGGAGCTCGAGGCCTCGGTCAAATTATCGGCCGCCGCCGCGCAAATCGCCAAGAATCCCGCGGCGCTGGAACTGCGTCGCATGCAGATGATTTCCGAGGTGGGTGCTGACAACAACAGCACCACGGTGATCATGATTCCTTCGGACTTTGTCTCGCTGGCACACAGCCTGGATGACTACCTGACGCGCCAGCCCGCCGTAAAAAAACAGGACGCCGATGCGTAGGCTCCTGATAGCGGCGGTCTTGGCGCTAAGCTTGGGACAATCGTTTGCTGCGCCCCCGGAGGCGCAGATTCCATTCGCCAACAAGGGCGGAATCATCGACTGGCAAGTCGTGGATATGAAGACCGTGCTGCTGAAGGACCGGGGAGGCAGGTGGTACAAGGCCACGCTGTTGGGCACCTGCTTCGATCTACCCACGGCCACGAATCGACTGTCGTTCCAATCGAATCCCAACGGCACGTTCGACAAATTCAGCAGCATCCTCGTCGGGGATCAGCAGCGCTGCCAGCTGGCATCGTTGGTCGAGTCTGCCGCGCCGCCAAAGAAATCCAAGGCGGTCGCGACGCCGCCGACCTAGGCCAAGGGCCGAGGCCAACGAGCGTCTCCTTTTGGCGACATGGGTTATTGCGCCGTTTTTACAGTGCGCCGATTCGTGAGAAAGGTCTCACTTCCTAAACGATTATGCCAGGTAGTCTGCACCTGCCCTGAAGCACTGAAAAAGACTCCGGAGACACCCGTATGAGCAATCCCTATAACAGCGCGACCGACCGAGCTTCGATCCTAGGTCCGACGCTATATTTCAAAGGCGATTTGAGCGCGGAAGAGGACCTGTTGATTCAGGGGCGGGTGGAAGGGTCGATTACCCATACCCAGCGTCTCACGGTCGGGGCTCAAGGCACTGTCAAGGCCGATATCAAGGCGCAGCTGATCATTGTCGAGGGCACCGTGGACGGCGACTTGCAGGCCGAGAAGTCAGTGTTCGTGAAGGAGACCGCAAAGGTTTGCGGCAATATTTATGCGCCGACGGTCAGCATCACCGAGGGCGCCAATTTCAGCGGCAGCATCGACATGAACGGCAAGAAGTCCGGCCAACAATCAGGCAAAAACGATGCGGTACGTGCGCCTAAGGCAGCCGGCGGCGCCGCCTAACAATGTCGTGGCTTAAGAAACCTCTTGCTGGAGACGATCTCATGATGACCAACCCTCGCCCAGAACCCTCAGTCACCCGTCCCGAACCGCGCGTGCCGGGGGCCGAACCGCGAACGCCATCGCCGGCAACCCGAGTTGCGGAACCGCGGCCGGAAGCCAAGAGTGAGGGGGCGCGCGTCTCCGTGCTGGGACCCACACTGCGTTTTCGCGGCGAACTGTCGGCGCAGGAAGACCTGATCGTTCAGGGCAGCGTGGAAGGGTCGATCACCCATACGCAGAGTCTCACCATCGGCACGGACGGCACGATGAAGGGCGACATTCGCGCCCGCGTCATCGTCATCGATGGCAAGGTCGAGGGCGATTTGTATGCCACCGAATCCGTCAGCATTCGAGCCACCGCCAAGGTGAAGGGTAATGTGTTCGCGCCGCGAGTCGGCATCAGCGACGGTGCATTCTTCCAGGGTCAAATCGACATGCAGCCTTCAGGTGCGGCCGTCCAAGAACACAGCGCGCGACTGCGTCAGGCCGCGATGGCCATGCCGCTGGAGCCCGCCGCGGTCGACCACATGCTGGGTAACACCTAAGCCTCGGCGTCAGTCAGCCACGAACAACTCTGGGTCGACCCAGGCTCGATTCAGCATCAGGGCCCAGTGCAGGTGCGGACCGGTCACCCGCCCGGTCATGCCGACCTTGCCCAAGACCGTGCCCGCGGCCACCCGCTGTCCGGGCACCACGTCGATGGCGCTCAAGTGGCAGTACATGCTGATCAGGCCGCGGCCGTGATCGACAAAGACCGTATTGCCGTTGAAGAAGAAGTCATCCGCATCGATCACCGTTCCGGCGATGGGAGCCTTCACCGGCGTCCCGGTGGGCGCGGCAATATCCATGCCGCTGTGCGGATTGCGAGATTGGCCGTTGAATATACGCCGCAAGCCGAACGAACTGCTGCGAATGCCCGGAACCGGCTGCGGCATGCGCAGGGACTGAGGCTCGTCATTGCTCCAGCGATTCAATGCCTCATCGATCTGCGCGCGTTCGCGATTCGCTCGTGCCAGATCTTCCGGCGATAGATCGACCTTCGCGGGCGCCACCTTCAAAGACTGACTGGCATAGTGTTTCTCGCCGACCAGGAACTCGAGTTCCTGCCTGCCTGCGGGAGTGTGAACAACAACGTGCCGCTCGGTCAGCGGCGCGGACAAAGGGATGCCGATGACCGCGACCCAATCCGCGCCGTCCTGAATCACCAGGGCTCGATGCCCATCAGCGTCCACATAGGGCAGCCCGGCGCCGCGGGCATCGAGTCGAATGATTTTCAGGCCCCCCGGGACCGCATTCTCGCGTGGCAGCTCGTAGCACCACCCAAGCGACGGCGCGATCGCCAGCAGCGCCGCAGTGCATCGACTCAACCTGTTGCTGCGATTCACGACGTGCTTTCTACTTTTGCGCGAATCTTACCGGTCGCCAGCCGAGCCTCTATGAGGCTGCCCGGCGCAGCATCCGCGGCGTTCCGCAATATGCCGCCGGTGTCGCTGCTGACGATGGCATAGCCGCGATCGAGCGTGGCCAGCGGGCTCACGGCGTTCAAGGTACGCACCAGCGGGCTAAGCCGTTCACGGGCGACGTGCAGCTGCCGAAGACCGGCAGCGCGCAATCTGGCGAACAGCGCGGCATGCCGTGCCGCCGTGCCGCGCACGCGCGCCACGGGGCTCAATTGCCATAGACGGCTGCGCTTCTCGCCGAGCGCCGCACGGCGATCCGACACGATCTGGCGAAGCGCCCGCGATAGCCGTTGTTCCAATTCATCCAGTCTTTGCCCTTGCTGGGCAAGTCTTGCAGTAGGGCTGACTTGCGATGCGCGGCCCATCAGCCAGCGCAGGCGTTCGCCTTCGCTCTCCACCCGGCGTCGCATTGCGCGCTTCAGCCGCTGACCCAAACGCCGGATCGAAGCAAGCCATTCTTCGCCGTCGGGCACGGCGATCTCGGCGGCCGCCGAAGGAGTGGGCGCACGTACATCCGCTGCGAAGTCCGCGATGGTGAAATCGATTTCGTGGCCGATGCCGCTCACGATCGGGATGGGCGATGCCGCGATGGCGCGCGCCAACGCCTCGTCGTTGAAGGCCCAGAGGTCCTCGAGCGAGCCGCCGCCGCGCGCCAGGATGAGCACATCGCACTCCGCACGCCGGCCGGCTGTGCGTACCGCCGCCAGGATCTCGGCGGCCGCGGCCGCGCCTTGCACGGCCACAGGGTAAATCAGCACGGGAACCGCGGCGAAGCGCCGCGCCAGCACGTGCAGAATGTCGCGGATCGCCGCGCCGCTCGGGCTGGTGATCACGCCGATACGCTTGGGAAGCATGGGCAAGGATCGCTTACGCTCCGGGGCGAACAAGCCTTCCGCCGCGAGCTTCGCGGACAATTCCTCGAATTGACGCTTCAGGGCACCGAGCCCCGAATCCTCCATATGATCGATAACGAGCTGGTACTCGCCGCGCGGCTCGTACAGACCGATTCGCGCCCTGACCAGCACCTTCTGGCCATCCTTGGGAGCGAAGGCGCACAGCATGTTTCTCTGGCGGAACATGCAGCAGCGTACTTGCGCCGTGGCATCTTTCAGGGAAAAGTACCAGTGTCCGGAGCTGGGCCTGGCGAGGTTGGAAATCTCCGCCTCCAGCCACAGCGGGCCAAAACCGCGTTCCAGCAGCACGCGGACCTCGCGGTTGAGGCGTGAAACGCTGTAAATGTCGCGATTTGCCGCTGCTTCCATGCGTACCATGATACTGCGGTTTACCGCGCAGCACGCGCAAGGTACAATGCGCCGCCTCTTAAGCGAACCCGTGAACGCGAACCCTATGCGTATTTTAGAAGAGGCACTCACATTCGATGACGTGTTGCTGGTGCCGGCATATTCCGAAGTTCTGCCGCGCGATGTCTCTCTGGCAAGCCAGTTAACCCGCGAAATCCGCGTCAATCTGCCTGTGGTATCCGCCGCGATGGATACCGTCACCGAAGCGCGCCTCGCGATCACCATCGCGCAGGAAGGCGGGATCGGCATCATTCATAAGAACATGTCCATCGACAATCAGGCGCGCCAGGTCGATCGCGTCAAGAAATTCGAGAGCGGTGTGATCAGCGATCCGATCACCGTCAATCCGGACATGACCATTCGCCAGGTCATCGATTTGACCCGCGCCAAGAACATCTCCGGCGTACCGGTGGTGCTTGGCACCAAGGTCGTCGGCATCGTCACGCACCGCGACCTGCGCTTCGAAACCAAGCTCGATGCACCCGTCTCGTCGGTGATGACCCCGAAGGATCGCCTGATCACCGTGCGGGAAAACGCGCCCAAGGATCAGGTTTTGGCGCTGCTGCACAAGCATCGCATCGAGAAGGTGCTGGTCGTCACCGGCGATCATGAATTGAAAGGAATGATCACGGTCAAGGATTTCCAGAAGGCCACCGAGTTCCCAAATGCCTGCAAGGACAGCGTCGGCAGCTTGCGCGTCGGCGCGGCGGTGGGGACATCCCCCGATACCTTGGACCGGGTCGGCGCGCTGCGCGATGCGGGGGTCGACGTGGTCGTGGTGGATACCTCGCACGGGCATTCGCGCGGAGTTCTCGACATGGTGTCGAGAATCAAGGCGAAATATTCGGATATTCAGGTGATCGGCGGCAATATCGTCACCGCCGAGGCGGCGCTCGATCTGGTCAAGCACGGCGCCGATGCGGTCAAGGTGGGCATCGGTCCGGGCTCCATCTGCACCACGCGCGTCATCGCCGGCGTGGGCGTGCCGCAAATAAGCGCGATCGCGCGAGTCGCCAAGGCCCTCGAGGGCACAGGCGTGCCGGTGATCGGAGACGGCGGAATCCGCTATTCCGGAGACATCGCCAAGGCGCTTGCCGCCGGCGCGCACTGCGTGATGATCGGCGGAATGTTCGCGGGCACCGAAGAGTCGCCGGGAGAGGTGGAGCTGTATCAAGGGGGCTCGTACAAGGCCTACCGCGGCATGGGCTCGTTGGGTGCGATGGCGCAGGCGCACGGCTCGAGCGATCGCTATTTTCAGGACACGACCACGGAACTCGAGAAATTGGTGCCGGAAGGCATCGAAGGCCGTGTTCCGTACAAGGGCAGTCTGATAGCCATCCTGCACCAGCTCTCGGGCGGCTTGCGCGCCGCCATGGGGTACACCGGCAGCGGCAGCATCGAGGAGATGCGGACCCGGCCGCAGTTCGTGCGAATCACCAATGCAGGCGTTCGCGAGAGTCACGTGCACGATGTGACCATCACCAAAGAAGCGCCCAACTATCGGATCGGTTGATGGCGGACATCCATGCGGACCGGGTTCTGATTCTCGATTTTGGTGCACAGTACACGCAGTTGATCGCCCGGCGAGTGCGCGAGCTGGGCGTTTATTCCGAAATCTACGCCTGCGACGCGTCACCCGCCGACATCGAACGCTTCGCCCCCAAAGCCATCATCCTGTCCGGCGGCCCTGAATCGGTTTACGACGCCAAGGGTCTCGAGGCGCCGCGCGAGGTTTTCACGATGGGCGTGCCCATCCTCGGCATTTGCTACGGCATGCAAGCCATGGCTGCGCAGTTGGGTGGTCAGGTGGAGGGCTCGGCGCACCGAGAGTTTGGCGCCGCGCAGGTAAGACCCACGGCCGATTCGCCCTTGCTCGAAGGCCTCGAAGACAATCGAGACGCGCAAGGCCGGCCCATACTGGACGTGTGGATGAGTCATGGCGACCGGGTCACCGCCTTGCCGCCGGGATTCAAGGTCATTGCGGCCAGCGACAATGCGCCGCTCGCCGCCATGGCGGATGATTCGCGGCGCATGTACGGCGTCCAGTTCCATCCCGAAGTCACGCACACCTTGCAAGGGGGCGAGATCTTGAGGCGCTTCGTGCGCGAGATCGCGGGCCTCTCTGCCGGCTGGGACACCCGCAACATCATCGAGGACAGTGTGGCGCGGATTCGCGACCAAGTCGGCAGCGACCGGGTACTGCTGGGCCTATCGGGAGGCGTCGATTCGTCGGTACTGGCCGCGCTTCTGCACCGGGCCATCGGTGCGCAACTGACGTGCGTATTCGTCGATCACGGCCTGCTGCGCTTGGGCGAGGGCGACCAAGTCATGGCCACGTTTGCCGAGCACATGGGCGTCAAAGTCATTCGCGTCGATGCCGAGCAGCGATTCCTCTCTGCGTTGGCCGGCGAAGAGGACCCTGAGAAGAAGCGCAAAATCATCGGGCGAGTTTTCATAGAAGTATTCGACGAGGAAGCGTCGAAACTCGAATACATCGCATGGCTGGCGCAGGGAACCATCTATCCCGATGTGATCGAATCGGCGGGCGCCAAGACCGGCAAAGCGCATGTCATCAAGTCGCACCACAATGTGGGCGGCTTGCCGAAGCATATGAAGCTCAAGCTGCTGGAACCCCTGCGCGAACTGTTCAAGGACGAGGTCCGAAAGCTCGGTCTGGCATTGGGGCTTCCCAAAGAGATGGTGCAGCGCCATCCATTCCCGGGACCCGGCCTGGGAGTGCGCATCCTCGGGTCAATCATCAAATCGCACGCGGATCTGTTGCGCCGGGCCGATGCCATTTTCATCGAGGAGCTTCGTACGCACGATCTCTATGACAAGGTCAGCCAGGCATTCGCAGTGTTCTTGCCGGTGCGTTCGGTGGGCGTGATGGGCGACGGGCGCCGCTACGACTATGTGATCGCGCTGCGCGCCGTTGAAACCATCGATTTCATGACGGCGCGCTGGGCGCGTCTGCCGTATGACTTCTTGGATCGGGTCGCGCATCGGATCATCAATGAAGTGGCGGGGATATCGCGGGTGGTGTACGACATTTCAGGAAAGCCGCCGGCGACGATCGAGTGGGAGTGAGTTTGGCCTTTCGGGATCTATCGCCTTCTATCGGCTCCCGGGCGTTAACTCACTGAAATGCAAAAGATCATCCTTGAACGTCTATCGCATCAATCGCCTCCCAGCGAATCGTTTTGACGGAAAATCTGACGGTAAAATTTTTCTCGGCGTTCTGCGTTTGAATTTTACCGTCAGACGGGCTTCCGCGTAAGCGTTGACGGCTAAGAAGTACGCGATGGACGCACATACCAATTGAATTTGTGTGCTCACTCGGTAATGCATTACTACTCGAGCGAGGAGCCAGTGGGTGCTTCATTGACCGAGGGCGGGGCCGATTTAACATCCCACTTGATTACTCATGTTGTGAATGATTATCATCCATAGCATGAAGACCCTTCCCAGGCTAGTCGGGGCCGCCCTTTCCGAGCGCATTCGGGTTATGCCGGCCGTCGTCGTCACCGGCGCGCGTCAGACCGGAAAGAGCACTTTGGTCGAACAGCTCATCCCTGGAGAGCGGCGCTACGCCACCCTCGATGATCTCGACGTGCTCGATGCCGCGCGGCGCGATCCGGAGGTGCTTGTGGGCGGCCCGGGCCCTGTGACGCTCGACGAGGTGCAGCGCGAACCGGAGTTGCTGCGTGCTGTGAAGCGCGCCATAGATCGCGACCGAACGCTTGGGCGATTTCTACTCACGGGCTCCGCCAACCTTCTGCTGATGCGACAAGTCTCGGAATCATTGGCTGGCCGAGCCAGTTATCTCACGCTCTGGCCGATGACCCGACGCGAGCAGCGCGGCCTCGGACGATGTGGCCGCTGGGAAGATTTATTCGCCACGCCCGATGCCGGGTGGCGCGAGCTGTTGGGCGATGAGAAAGACAGCCCCGAAGACTGGCGCATACTTGCTCGCCACGGCGGCTTTCCAACGCCGGCGCTGGAGCTCACTACTGCCTCGCATCGACGTATCTGGTTCGACGGCTATGTTCGCAGCTATCTGGAGCGCGATCTGCAGGACCTAGCGGCGATCAGCGGATTACCCGACTTCCGCCGTCTTATGCGGGCCGCTTGTCTGCGCATGGGCCAGCTCGTCAACCAGACTGAACTCGGTCGCGATGTGGCGCTGCCACAGCCCACCGTGCACCGCTGGCTCAACCTCCTGGAAACCTCCTACCTTCTCGTGCGCTTGCCGGCCTACGCGGTGAATCGCACCAAGCGTCTAATCAAAACACCCAAAATTTATTGGGGCGATACGGGCATTGCGATGCATTTGGCCGAAGCCGAGGAACCGGGCGGTGCGCATTTGGAGAATCTTGTGCTGCACGATCTGCTCGCGTGGCGCGACGCGCGCATCGAGCGTGCGGAGTTGGGCTATTGGCGTACCTCCATTGGAGAGGAAGTGGATTTCGTGATCGAAACGGGCGGCAAGCTGCTGCCGATCGAAGTGAAGTCAACCGCGCGTCCGAGACTTTCCGATGCCGCGCACTTGCGTACGTTCCGCGCTGAGTATGGCAAGAAGGCGCGCGCTGGATTGCTCCTGCACACCGGTAACGCGATTGAATGGCTCGCGCCAGATGTGCTCGCCGCACCATGGTGGACGGTTCTGTAGAGCTTTAGGGAGATATGCCGAATATGTTTCAGCTCAATATTCCAACTGGCGATGGCCCACCTACAACCTTTGCGCTTGGTGTCGGAGATGTTTTATATGTGCTAGGTGCCAACGGCACTGGAAAATCCAGCCTTGTGTCCCGTCTCTTCAACCAGCACAGGGGAATGCAAAGCGCCTCTCCGCACACCGCCAAACGTGGTTTGAATCGAACACGCTGGATATAACGCCGCGCAGTAGGCAGGATCTGGAGAGTAACTTCCGAGCTTAGGACGCACAAGTCCATTCGAGATATCGGGATTGGAACCCTTCGGCGCGCTCCAATATGGCGATCTATGATTTGATCGACGCTGATACGATGCAAGAGCGCAAGATTGCCGCGTTCGTCCGGGCTGGTGACGATGCGGCTGCCAAGAGAGAGGCTCAGGATCCATCGCCAATCCAGGCAACACTGAGCTGCTCAGCCAGGGACTCAAGACTCTTGTCTAGCGTCCATAAGCAAGCATTAAAGGTCAGCAGAACTGCGGCAAGCAACGAGATATCCACTGCTCCACAGCCCGTATCCTGAAGGCGTTTCCGCTCGATCAGCGCCAGTGTTTCGTCGATCGTTGCGATGGCCGAGGAACGCAGCTGCCTCAAATTGTTCAATGTCCGGTCCCGCGGTGCTGGCGGAGTTCCGCAGGCAATTTCTATGACGATCAGTGGGTGACACAGAACTTGATCTGCGGCTAACAGAGATTGCAAGACTCGATTCGACTTGCGAAAGTGTGCGACCCACACGGATGAGTCGACCAGAACGAAATTCAACTGCGCTCGCGCTATTGGAGTTTGCGGCGCGGAATCAGTTTCATCCCGGGCGCTTTGCCGCCCAGGGCAGAAAGCCGTTTGCCCGCCTGAACACGGACGAACACTTTCATTGCTTCCCGAAACAAGTCGGCCTTGTCCATTTCCGGATCCGCGACCTCCAAGGCCCGCTGATACAGATCATCATCGATGGTGACGGTAGTCCTCATAGGATGTCCTCATTTGCATCAAATCTGATGCATAGTAGCATCAATATATATGCTATTGCCATACGCATTTCCGTTGACATACGCGTACTCAGATGTATTCTGCGCGCCTCAAGTTGAGCCCAGGCAGCGATGCGCGAAGACATGTACAAGGTAATTGTGGAGCGGCCGCGTCGAGGCAAGGGCGGAGGGGCCGCCGCGCGCCGTCTTCGCAACGACTTGGAGGGCCCTTTGCGTCTTGGAACGCGCGCGGGCTACGGATACCGCAGCCTCAATGAGAATTTGAGCCCGCTCCGCCGTTTCCTGCATGCGCAAGTCGGGCGCCCCTGGAACAAGGTATTCAGCGAGATTTGCGCGAGTATTGATCGCCGAAGTACCGTGCAGCAACACATCCATCAGCACATCCGCGATTTCATCGCGGTAGACCAGGATACGTCTTACATTGGATCTCGTGAACGCGAACTGTACGTCGATCCGCGCACGGGCTTGATTCGCCTGAACAAGCATTACCGTTCTTGGCGCCTCGCCCCCGCCGAGACCTGCAAGCGTGAGGAACGCGAGATTGCGGGCCGCCGGCGCGTCGTGGATCAGCGCACGTTGCTTCTGCGTCTTGAGGATGTGTGGTTTGAAGTTGAGGTCGACAAGCGACCGAAGGCCGAGTCCTGGTATGACGCCGTGCTACGGCGAGTCGTGTCGCCGGGCAATCACGTTGATTTGCAGCAGTGCATGAAGCTTTACGGCTCATCCGATCTGTACGCCATCGGCAAGCGTCAGATCTCGAAGCAAGAGCTCAAGAAGTACGGTTTGAGGTAGTACTTGCCGGCCATCGTTTGATGCCTGCGTCAGTCGTGATACGCTGACCTGCATGGAGAATAAGAACAGCAGCGGAGTGCCGCAGTTCGCGACTGCTGAATACTCCAGTCCATCGGGCGCGGCGGCGTGCAAATCGTGCGGGAAGCCGATTATTGGCGCTCAGTACCGAGTGAATGGCGCGCCGGTCTGTGCCTCTTGCGCACGGGCAATCAAGGATAAATCACCGAAGGACACGCATGCGGCGTTTGTGCGCGGCGTGTTATTCGGAGTCGGTGCGGCCATTCTCGGTCTCGCTATCTACGTGGCATTCGCCCTGGCGACCGGTTTGATCGCCGGCATCGTCTCGCTTGCCGTAGGCTTTATCGTCGGCAAGGCGATCCTCATGGGTTCCGGCGGCGTCGGCGGCCGGCGCTATCAAATCGCGGCGGTATTGCTGACCTACATGGCCGTTTCCTTGGCGGCGGTGCCCATTGCGATTTCTCAGCACATGAAACAGAAGAATGCTCAGCAGGCAACCCAGTCCAGCCAGTCCGCAACTCCTGCTGCGCCCAAGATAGGCGCCCTAAAGGCCCTGGGCGTCCTGACGATGGTCGGGCTCGCATCACCCTTCCTTGGGCTTTCCAATCCGATGCAAGGTGTGATCGGCCTCATCATCCTCTTTGTCGGTATCCGTATTGCCTGGAGGATGACCGCGGCCAAGCCCATCAATATCGTGGGTCCGATCAGCGAGGCGGCTCCCGCGACACATGGCCTCCCACCCTCCTGATCTCAATCAGGAGTGTCCTCGCTGCAAGGGCGCTCTCGCGCCGAATGCATTGGTTTGCAGCGATTGCCATGCGCTGGTGCACGCATCCACCCTGGAGCAACTGGCAGCCCGTGCGCGTCTGCACGAGGAACACCACGAGTTTCGCGAAGCGCGCGAAGCGTGGGTGCAGGCCCTCGAGCTGTTGCCGCCCGATTCGGCGCAGGCACAGTGGATCCGGGACAACGCACAGCGATTGCAGGCATCGTTAACCAGCGTGTCGGAGAAGGAGGCTCGCCATGTATGGGCCAAGAAATTCGGCCCATTTGCAGCACCCATGCTCGTTCTGCTCGCCAGCGCCAAATGGCTGGTCGTGATTTTCAAGCTGAAATTTCTGCTCAGCCTCGGAACGTTCGTGGCCTTCTACTGGGCGCTCTATGGCATGAAGTTTGGTATCGGTTTTGCGGTGCTGATCTTGGTGCATGAAATGGGGCATTTCATCGACATCAAGCGCCGAGGACTGCCTGCGGAGATGCCGGTTTTTCTTCCGGGACTTGGCGCCTATGTCCGTTGGACCGCACTGGGCGTTTCGACGCGAACTCGGGCCGCCGTAAGTCTCGCCGGACCTTTCGCCGGCTGCCTCGCGGCCGTGGTGTGCGCTCTGCTGTGGGTAAAAACTGGGACCGCCATCTGGGCGGCGCTGGCCAGCCTTTCGGCGATGCTCAACGTGCTCAACCTGATCCCCGTCTGGGTGTTGGATGGGGGAGGAGCCGTCGCCGCGCTGGACAAGACCGAGCGCATCATTCTCGCAGTCGCCGCGGTACTGCTGGCTGCTCTCTTCAGTCAACCTTTGTTGCTGCTGGTGGCGGCCGGCGCGGCATATCGCGTCTTTACCAAGGACATTCCGGCAGCGCCGAGCCACGGCGTGACTCTCTACTACTTGTTGGTGTTGGCAGCCCTGGGCTACCTGATGACATTGGCGCCGATGATCGCCCCGGGCCGAAGCACTTGATCAGGGCGATGCTCGAACTGTCCTCGACGCGGGTCCCTATTGCTTCTGCGAGTACAGCTGATTCACGGCCAGCACCAGAAACATGTAGTTGGTCGCGCCGCCACCCAAAACATATTCAGTCTGTTGCCAGAAATAAGGCCAAACTTTAAGCTCCGGCAGATCCGGCCGGATCAGGGCAGTGCCGGAGATGACGCCTCCAGGTATGTAAGTCCAGTCTGCCCGGTTGAAGCCGTACGCGACGGTCGCTGAATGAGCGCCCACGCCGCTCACGAACGAGGCGTCGTTCTCACCCGGATGCACGCCTAGATCGAAGTTGAGTGCATTGACGAAGTTCTCGACCGGCACCAGATCGGGCCATCCCTGGTGCAACATCCACTGCTTCACGCCAAATTCCTGGATCGTCCATCCCGCGCCCCAGATGTCGGGCTTGTATGGAACTCCGTAAGGTGAATCTGCCTTTGCATGAACCGCGAGGCCTCGTTCGTAATCCGACACTGCGGCTGTCACATCGCGCTTGAACGCCTTGTCGGTCACTTTGTCGATGACGGAGGCGACCGCCCAGCCCGCATGATCGATATGAGAAACGATCTGCGGCTTGAGTGCGATCAGTTGCGTCATATAGTGAAGCTCGCCAGTGGTGCGGTACAGCTCGGCCATTGCCAAGGCTTTGCCTTCGATATCCGTGGCTCGGCCAAACGCGATCTCCGCCAGCGCGCGCGCCGTAGACAATGCATCCGCCGCCACCGGCGCATTGCGCGAACGCATGACGCGGGCAACGGTGGCGAGTTGCCCGGCGACCAGGATTTCCCGATTGGGATTGTCCTCCGTGTATACCAGCCGGTCATCGGCCGGGATGGGTACGCTTTGAAAATAATTCCCCAGGCCATCGACGGGTTTGCCGATCACATTGTCCGTCGAGTTCGCCGCTTCGCCGAGCAGGGTGTATTGATGCAGCGTCGCATCCTGCACGCCTCGATAGAGACGGCCAAGCGCGTGATATCCCCCGAGCACGGTCAAGAGCCCATGTTCGATCTGCTGCACGGCGTCGTTCTTGCCATCGGGTTGGTGGATCAATACCAGCTTCTTTTCTTCATCGATGGTGGTCGCGTCATAGTCGAGGCCGAACTCCTCAATCATTTTTGCGAGCAGCCAGGTCGTGCCCATCTGGCTTTCTATGCGAAGGTCGTAGTCGCCCGCGTCGTGCCAGCCCCCGGCGTCCAATCCGGGCACATGTTCCAGCGGCTTGTACCGGGTCAGCGTCGAGGGGCCCTGCACATACCCGTCGAAATGGTTGAGATTGACAGGCGCCATGAGGGCATCATCGATGTGGTCGAGGCCGTGCCAGACCCGGTACTTCTCCTCCACGCGCATGTGACACATTTGGATGGGCAGGAAATATTCCAGTGTAGGTTGCCAGGCATGGCGGTCGAAGACGTCCTCGCCGATCTTGAAGGTGTGGCTGATCTGGTCTCGATAAGAAATCTGGTACATACCGGGCGTCACAATCTCCGAATAATCCCAGCGCAGATACGCATACCGCAAGAACCGGCCCCAGTAAACCGGTATCCCGCTCTTCACTTCCTGTCTGCCGCCGGGAGTCAGGCGATATAAATGAACCTCTGAAACAACGCTGTCCGTCGGATCCTGTTCGATCACGACCTGCTTCGGCTGCCGGGAGTGATAGCCGAGCTGGCTTACCTGCAATACGGGTTTGTATTGCCAGCCCGAAATGACATTGGCCGTCACCGTCCACTCGATCGAGCCGGCGGCTGCGCCTGGAGCGATCAATTCGCGGATGATGAACCAGGCGTTGTTGAGATTGCCGCGTCCGTCGGAGAGTGTCAGAGTGCCGGTGTTGCTGACAACGGTGAGCCGCTGCCGATCGCTTTCGGGCGCCACCACCAGCTTTTTGCCGCGAGCGAGAGGCGAGGCGACGGCCTCGCCGTCGGCGTCAACCGTCATGGGGCCGTCGGCTTGCCGTGGAAAGATTCCCGACTGCCCGTCGAGCAACCAGGACTTGCCGAACAGTTCCCCGGGGAACAACTCGAGATTGAAGCCCACTTTGCCGAGGTACTTCTCAGGCAGGGGCTGGTCCAAATCGACACGGATGCGAAAGCTGTCGCCTTCGAGCGGTGTGACGATGACGCTATATCCGAGCTTAAGATCCGGGTACACGATTGGATTGAAGCCGGTGCGGTCCTTGCTCCGATCGGGAAAGGACAGGTGTTCTGTAATGGTCTGAGTCGCCCCGTCCACCGAGCGTAGTCCGGTCGCCGGCATCGGCGACCATTGGCCTGGCGAGGCCTCGAGCCGCAGGTCGCCGTTCGCCGCGATCCGCACGCCGTGCTGAATGATGGTGACCCCGGTCTGATGGCCGTCCGGATAGTAATCACTGAACGACATCACGTTGAGTCCGGGCTCGGAGAAGTAGCCCTGATCATTCAATTTCAGATTCGGGGCGGCGAGTGCCGTTGCTGTTAACGCGGCTACGCTGATAAGCACGACCGCAAAGCTTTTCATTTATTCTTCCCGGCTTAGCGATGTTCCTTAATGATGGCGTCTGCCGCATTGCCGGCCACGACCCAGCTTGCTGATCCTGCAACGACGGCTTCATCCTCGAACCAGAGAAATCCAAAGTCATCGATGCACTCTGGAAAATCCGGCTTGATGATCACGTAGCCCGGAATCACGGCACCGGGTATGTATGCATTATCCGCGCGGTTGTTGCTGTATGTCTGGGTTTTGGAGACCGTGCCTACGCCGGCTACATACGAAGTGCTGGAGACCGGGTGCGTGCCGAGAATGTAATTGACGGCGCGAAGTGTATATTCCGGGCCAACAACATCCGGAAAGGCCTTGTGCAGAAAGTACATCCGGATGGCCATGTCAACCACAGCGCCCGATCCACCCCAGGTGCCCAAACTTGGAGGCACGCCGAACGGCGTGGCGTCCAACTGCTTGTCCAGGCCCGCGAGGTAGGTCTTCACCGCTTCGCGCATTTCATCCTTCGAGCCGGCGTCCAGATATGGCAGCGCGCGGACAGCCATCCAGCCACGGACGCCAATCTGCTGCGGAGTGATCATCTGTCGGAACAACTCCTTCACACGCGATTTATAGGGTTCTGCGCCGCTCGTCGCTATCGTCAGTTCCAGAGCCGCGGCCCAGTCCTGCCCGTTGAGGGCTTTTTTGCTTGGAGCATTGCTACGAGTTTGAGGGCCAGACACCACACCCTGTGATGCAGACAGTACGCCGGTTGCGGATGCATCCTCTGGTGCTCCTTCGTCCCAGCCGGTGCCCGCCGGTTGCGGCGTTGGATTGGCTTTCTCGCTGTTCCATGCCTTGATCGCGGTTTCGAGGCAATCTTTTGACAGTGCGTCATCCCAGCCCTTCAGCACATCGGATGCTGCGGCCAGGGCAGCGATCGCGTTCCATTGAAGAGTCGCGTTTGTGGTGGTGAAAATCCAGCGGTCATCCGGCCGGCCCGAGTAGCCGCCCTTCACTTCGTTTGGTCCTAGTCTGGGATCGTAGATGCGACCATCGGTCTTCGAGGCTCCATCGCCCAAATGCGTATATTGGCGAAGGTCCGGTTCGTGAGTGCCGCGAATCGAGTGGCCTATATTGTGGAATTGAGCCAAGATGAGCAACGCACCGTGCTTGACTTGTTCAACCGTGTCCGGCACGCCATCGGGGCGATGCATCTCAACCTGGCGTGCGGCTTCATCGACGGTTAGTTCATCGTACTTGAGATTAAATTCGCGATACGCCAGAGCCAGACTCTGAATGACGCTGAGTTGCGCAGGTTCCTCGAGGTCGAAATCGCCCGCATCGTACCAGCCGCCCACGTTCATCCCAGGAATATGATCGCCGCCCTTGTACTTGCCGTCCCTCGCCGTAGCCTGATTCCAGTTATCGAATTGCTCGCCCACCACGGGCGCCATGCGGCCGTCATCCAAGTGGGAGGCGCCGTGCCACACGCGGTAGGCTTCGCGCACCGAAACGTGATCCATCTGTGCCGCGAGGTGATGGTCCAGGCTGTCCTGCCAGATGCGGGCGTACGCATCC
This sequence comes from Steroidobacteraceae bacterium, assembly GCA_036494725.1. Classification (GTDB taxonomy): domain Bacteria; phylum Pseudomonadota; class Gammaproteobacteria; order Steroidobacterales; family Steroidobacteraceae; genus Bog-1198. The sequence goes on along the minus strand of DASXNX010000116.1, from coordinate 46,550 downwards.
TTGGAAATGGGAAAGGGCGCCGTACGCTGATCGGCATATTCGACGACATAAAGGCCAGGGTCGTTGACCGTGGTGAAATCGAATTTTGAGTAGACATAGCGCAGCCAAGGCGTTGAGGGCGTGATGGGGCCTTCAAATACTTGCCGATAAACGCCGCCTTCCGTCAGGCGCAGCACTTTGGCCGTCCGCGGTCCGGTGTACTTCGGATCGAGTTCGAGTACGGCCACCTTGGAGAACCCCGGTGCGTAGCCGACCTGGCTGTGCGCAATCATCGGTGGACGCGTCCATCGTGGAATCACGTCAGGCCTGACATGCCACACAATGGCGCCGGTGGTCTTGCCCGAAGGAATCAGCGAACGCAAAACGAACCAGCCGTTTTGCGCGCGGTTGCGCCCGTCGAAGAGCATGAGGTTCGCTGTATCCGACACGACGCTCACCCGGGCCAACGCATCGTCGACCCCTAAGGTGATGCTTTTGCCCTCGGCAAATGGCAGCGGCTGGGTGTATCCCTTGGACTTATCCCAATCCTCCAAGTAGTAGGCTTTTTTTGGTTCATCGGAAAGCGGCAACACCTTGATCATCGGATCATTCGGCGTTCGTGGGAAAATACCGGCGTTGGATCCGTCGACGAGATATGCCTTGCCCATATAGATCGAGGGCAGGAATTCCAAATTGAAACCGGCCCGCCCGACGAGTTTCGGCGGTAGCGGCTTGTCAAGATTGACGCTGATCTTTACGCCTCCCGGTTCTGCGGCTACCTCCATCGTGTAGCTGACATCGAAGGACGGGAAAGACAGACTGGCGGTGAGCCGGTTGTTCGCCTTGTCTGCCTCGCGTCCTTTGAGGGTTGCCACCAAGTCCCACTGCTCGGGTGTCGGCATGAGACGCACGTCGCCGTTGGTTGCGATGCGCTGACCGTGGAGAATCATTTCCAGGGCCGTGTTCTTCTGATCTACGAAAACGGGATGATACTTGCTGTCGTACAGAAAGACGCTAAAGCCCTGAGTATCGAGATAGTTCTTGTCGGTCACCTCCATGGCAAAATCGGCGGCGAACACGCTTGACGCGGCCGTCATAGCCAGGAGGAGACACACGGAGAATCCGGCGTCCATTCGGCGGCAAGAGGACATTTCTAGTTAGCTCCTGAGTGGGGGCGCTTCGCTTCCGCCTGACTCCGCACGACAACCAGCCGATATTGCGTCCGAAGCGCTGAATAGCCGGAATGGCCTATCGGCGACGGTAGCGCTACCATAGCTTCGCGCTCTGAGAACTTCAACCGCATAAGCGGTTCCTGCCCGTTGCGCCAGAGACTGATGGCTCTGCGGCACGCAAGGCTGGCGGCTCTACGCCGCCGTCAAATCGTCACCGCGGCCGAATAGTCAGCGCGCGCGCTCGATCAGGGCGATGCTCGAGCTAGCCTCGACGCGATCGAAGATGATTTCACTGCCATCCGGGGAGATATCGAAGTCCCCGATGACGAAATCGGCGGGCAAGTCGGTCAGCTGGCGCTCGATGCCGGTGTGAGGATCCAGGAGCCAGAAATTCTTGTGAGCGACCTCGCCGCGCAGGATGACCAGCGAGCCTGAGTCGCGGGCGAAGGCAACGCGGCGCGCGCCCCGCGTCAAGATCAGGCTGGCCATGCCGTAGGGTCTGCCGTCCGGACTCGACGCGCGCAGCGGGAACCGCATGCCAACGTCTGCGCCTGAATAAAGAAAGAACTTTCCGTCCGGAGACCAGACCGGGTCGATGGAATACTCCGATGCAATCGTTTGCGGGGGACTGCCGTCGAGCAGAATTCTTGCCAGGCGCGGTTCGGCGCCCTGCGCGACGGCAACCACGATTGATTGCGAATCGGGACTCCAGGCCAAATCGCCGCGCAAGTCCAGAGTGCTGGAAACCACCTTCGGGTTACTCCCGTCGCCCTCGATGACGTACAACTGTGTCACATCGCGCCGCCCGACAAGAAAGGCGATTCGCCTGCCGTCCGGCGCGATCGCCGGAGCGCCGACCCGGTCCGCGCCGGGGTCACTCCATAGCTCGGTTGCCGCGCCGTTCGATAGTTTCCAGATTCCACGCTGCCCGCCGCCGCCCGATGCGTAGGCGAGATAGCCCGGCCCGAAGCGCGGTGCGAAGGCATTGCGCGACGCGGCCTCGACCGCCACGGCCGTTTTCTGCGGCGGTTGATTGGCGCCCAGCGTTACGCGCCACAGATCCGATTTGGAAATCGAAACGGTGGCGACCAGACGCATGCCGTTGGCACTGGCCGCCAGCGAGGTGTAGCGCTCGAGACCGAAACTGACGCGACGCTCGCGCCGCTGCGGCACGTCCATGACGTAGAGCCAGGGTCCCGAGCCGTCGGCATCGGTTGCCAAGTACATCAATGTTCGAGGATCGAGCGCAACCGGATAGCTCATCTTGGAATTGTGCGACGTGATGCGCTCAGGCTCCGTGTCGGAAGGCCGCATTCGCCAGACGTCCCAGTGCGCAGGCGGTTCGCCGCGCATGAAATATATGAACTCGCCGTCGCTGGACCAGATCGGAAAGTGGCAGTGTATTCCCGGCGGCCCCACGTAGATCTGGTGAGCCCTTGCTGCTCCGGATTCCCGCACAAAGAGGGGATCGCCGGGCGCCGTTGTATGAAAGACCAGCCGCTTACCATCCGCGCTCCAGTCGTACTCGGCGACCTCCGGCATATAGCTCTGCAAGGGTCCACCGGGGATCGGCGCACCCACGGTATTGATATCCTCCGGCCGCGATCCGTCGCCGTTGCGTGTCCAGAGCGTCACCAACGCGCCATCGGGCGAAAAGCCGACGGTTCGAACGGAGGCATTGGCCATGTCGCGAATCTTTCCCTCGGTCAGATTGCGGTAGCGATTGCCGCCGACTTCCGTCAACCAAGCATCCACTGTCCCATCTCGGTTGGCGAGAAATGCCACGTACCGGCCATCGCGCGAGATGGCGGCCGCCTGCTCCGTTCCCGTGAAGTCCGTGAGTCGTGTGACCTTGGCTTCCGCGAACGGATCGTTGTCGGATCGGCGCTGCGGCGCCATAATAAGGAACACGGTCGCCGCAACAATCGCGGCGATCGCGGTGGCGCTGATCCCTACCACGGCTTTATTCCGGCGCACGAATTTTTGCAGCCTGTCGGCGAATCGCGGCGGCAAAGCCTCGACGGGCTGGCCCTGGAGGTAGCGCCGCAGATCCTGCGCCAGGGCGGCGACACTTTGATAGCGCTTCGCCGGATCCTTCGCCAGCGCTTTGAGCGCGATGGCGTCAAGGTCTCCTTGCAGTTGCCGGGTCAGTTTTTCCTGCGTGGTGTCGCGGGCGGCGATCGTTTCCTGATCGTGCTGCATGCTCGGCTTTTTCACTTCGATCATGGCGACCGCCTGCTCGATCGCCCCGATCGACGCGGCGCTCTTGAGCCGGTAAGGCCGAACTCCGGTCAGCATTTCGTAGAGCAGTACTCCCAGTGAATAGATATCGCTGCGTGCATCGATCGGATCGCCGCGCAGCAGGTCCGGACTCGCATAGTCCGGCGTCAATGCCCGGCCATAGACGCTCGTCAGCGGTGCCAGCTGCGCTTCATCCGTTTCCAGCAATTTCGCAATCCCGAAGTCGAGCAGGCGCACTTGCCCGGATTCGGTCACCAAGATGTTCGATGGTTTCAGATCCCGGTGGATGACCTGCTTCTCATGCGCGTATTGAACCGCCTCGAGGACTTGCAGGAACAATCCCAGGCGTTCCCGAATTCCCAGATGATGCGCATCGCACCAGTCGGTCAGAGGCTCGCCTTGGACGAACTCCATCGACAAATACGGCAGGCCCTTGGGGTCGACTCCGGCATCGTAGAGACGCGCGATATGCGGGTGCTCGAGGCTGGCCAGGATGTCGCGCTCGCGTGCAAAGCGTTGCTCGAGATCCGCGCGCAGGTGGCTGAACATCGGTAGCTTCAGGGCCACCTCACGTTTGAACGCGCCATCGGCTCTGCGCGCCAGCCAGACCTCGGCCATACCCCCGGCCCCTAGGCATCGAAGCAACTCGTACGGACCGATTCGCGCGCCGGGTTTAAGAGCCTCGCCCAGCGCACCGCCGATTCCGTCAAGGGGGATTCGCTCTTGCGGCGACAGCAGCGCCTCGCGCAAGTATTGACGAAGGTCCTGGTGTTCGGCCGGCAGTGCCTCGAGCCACAGGCGCCGACCTGCTTCATCCAGCGGCAGTGCCTCGTCGAGCAGGCGGCTCATGACCGCCATTTGAGAAACAGACAGGGTCATCAACGGCTCACCGCAGCGCCGCTGCGAGTATCAGCCGGGCCTTTTCCCAGTCGCGTTGCACCGTCCGTTCGGTCACGCCCAACGTCTCCGCGATCTCCTGCTCGCTGTAGCCCCCGAAGTAGCGCATCTGCGCCACCTGAGCCAGCCGAGGGTCCGCCTTTTCCAGGTCCTCGAGCGCTTCATGCACCTTCAGGACCGTATCTTCGTCGCTCGGCACATTGGCCGCAATTGAGCTCGACAGCGTGATCGGCAGTCGATCGCCGCCGCGTTTCTGGGCGATCCGTTCGCGCACGCTGTTAACAATAACCGAGCGCATCACCTGCGAGGCGTAGGCGAAGAATGCCCGCCGGTCCTCGGCCCGCAGGTCGCCGGCCTGTACAAACCGCAGATAGGATTCGTGCACCAGGCAGGTGGTATCGAGCACCGCGTCGCGTCCGCCATCGCGCAGCCTCGCCCGGGCCATCCGATGAAGATCCGCGTAGGCCGCCGCATACAACGTATCCCGCGCCTCGGCATCCCCCGCTTGGATCCGCCCGAGTAGCTGCGTCAGCTGGTTCATCGGGCCCAAGATAACGCGTCCCCCCGATCTATGTCACGAAATGACCTTGCGATGTCGGGTTTAGCCATTGGACCGTGTCTGTATGAATGAGGCAGCAAAACGAGCGATCTGCCAACCCAATCAAACCATCGACATATCCAGGAGACGACAATGAACACCAAGACCATCAACTTTCGCCGCATCATCGCCGGCGCCACTTTCACCGTTCTGCTCGGAAGCTTTGCTGCGGCGGGTTATGCTGCCGACGGCACTGCTTCTCAGGAAACGGTGAAATACAGCGATCTTAACGTTTCGAGCACTGAGGGTGCGGTTGCGCTTTACGCGCGAATTCGGTGGGCGGCGCAGAATGTGTGCCAAAGCTTCGAGAAGCGCGATCTCAGTTCTCAGAGGCTCTTTGGAGCTTGCGTCGACAAGGCAATCTCAGACGCCGTGCACAACGCCGGCCAACCGGCATTGAGCGCCTACTACAGCGCCAAGAACGGGGAGTCCAAGCCGATCATTCTGGCCGCCCGCTAGCGCCTCGAGAGGGTGCGGCGGATCCGCCGCACCCCTCGGATTTCTGCCCCGGCTACTCCGTCAAGTTCACACCCGATCCGCCCATTTCCTTCGGCATGTCCTTGAATTTCGGTTTGCCGTCATGAATGCGCAGTACGGTCTCTTGATAGTGCACGTGCACGCCGGCATCGAACTTCAGCTTGGGCAGCATTGCCGCATAGACGTCCACTAATCCCATGGTGGGGTGATCGGTGAATAGATGGCCGCCGCATTTCTTGCACCACTTGCGGAAACTGATCGGGGTCTTGTTGTGGGTGCCGATACTCGCGCTACCCTGGGTTACTTTCAGGGATTGAGGATTCCACAGGGTAAATGCGTTCACCGGACCCGCCGACCAGTGACGGCAAGATTCGCAGTGGCAATACCCCATTGCCACCGGCTGACCTGAAACTTCGAATTGCACCTCGCCGCAAAAGCAGCCGCCCTTGTGGTTGTTTTCGGTACTCACATTGAATCTCCCTGTAATATCGATGGATTGTGCAGCGATAGGCAGTCTAGCCACGGGCTGTCGACAATAGAATGACCACTCGTCCGGCGATCTTGCTCGATCGTCCGCGGAGAGATCGATGGATATTTTGTCGGATGTACTGCAGTCGGTGCGACTCACCGGCGCCATCTTCTTCGACATTCAGGCATCCGAACCCTGGGTGGCCGAGACACCTGCCGGCGATGCCATCGTGAGCGCGATGTTCCCCGGCTCCGAGCACCTGATCTGCTATCACGTGATCACCCAAGGCGGTTGCTGGGCGTGCATGCCCGGAGAGGTCCCGCGGCGGCTCTCCGCAGGCGACATCATCGTCCTGCCGCATGGCGACACTCACGTGTTGACGAGCACGCCCGGTTTGCGCAAAACGCCGGACATGACGATGTACCGGGTGCCGCGCGATGGACATTTGCCGGTCAGCATCTCGATGGGTACCCCGAAGGGTAACCCGAAGGGCGATCCCAAGGGCCAATCGGTGCACTTCGTGTGCGGTTTTCTGGGTTGCGACGCGCGGCCCTACAATCCGCTGCTTACCGCGCTGCCTCGAGTCATCGTCATCCAGGACCAGGCCGGCAGCGTTCTGGCCTCCTATGTGCGATCCGCTGTGGCGGAGTCGAAAGATCCGCGAATCGGCGGCCAATGCGTGCTGGGACGGCTCAGCGAATTGATGTTCGTCCATGTAGTTCGCCGCTACCTGGAGACATTGCCCGAGGATCGCACGGACTGGCTCGCCGGCCTGCGTGATCCTTTCGTCGGACGCGCCCTGGCCGCATGCCACCGCGACCCGGCGCGTGCCTGGACCATCGAATCGCTGGCTCGACAGGCGGGCTTGTCGCGATCCGCGCTGGCGGAACGCTTCACGCAATTCACCGGACAGCCGCCGATGCAGTACCTGACGAACTGGCGAATGCAGCTCGCGGCGAATCACCTGCTGGGCGGCACGGAGAGCGTGGCCGCAATCGCCGGCCGGGTGGGTTACGAATCCGAGGCGGCTTTCAGCCGGACCTTCAAGAAAGTGGTCGGTGCGCCGCCGAGCCAGTGGCGCAAAGGGCGACTCGAGGCTAGACGATGAGCGATGGAGCAGGCGATGTCTGAGCCCCGGACCAGTCGGCACGCGCTGGTGTTCATTTTCATCACCATGCTCGTGGATACCATCGGGCTCGGCATCATCATTCCGGTGACGCCCAAGCTCATCGTCGAGTTGACGGGGCAGGGGATGAGCGAAGCTGCGCGCTGGGGCGGCTGGTTGTATTTCGTTTACGCGCTCATGCAGTTCATCTGCGCGCCGGCGATAGGCAGCCTTAGCGACCGGTTCGGGCGGCGCCCGGTCTTGATTGCATCCTTGGGGATGCTGGGCGTCGACTACCTGGTTACCGCCCTGGCACCCACGATTCTGTGGCTGTTCATCGGCCGCTTCCTCGCCGGCGTTGCGGGCGCGGCATATCCCACGGCAAATGCATATATTGCCGATGTGAGTCCGCCGGAGAAGCGGGCCGCGAACTTCGGCCTGGTGGGAGCTGCGTTCGGTATCGGGTTCGTCATCGGGCCGGCCATCGGAGGATTGCTCGGGCAATACGGGGCCAGATTGCCGTTTTATGTCGCGGCGGCCATTGCTTTCTGCAACGCGCTCTACGGCTCTGTCGTCCTGAAGGAATCCCTTCCCAAGGAAAATCGGCGCAAGTTCGAATTTTGGCGCGCCAACCCTCTTGGAGCGCTGATGGCATTGCGCCGCTTTCCCACCATGCTCGGCCTGTTCGGCGTCACGGTACTGATGCGTCTTGCGCATGACGCCAATCCCGTGCTGTGGACCTATTACACGATGCTGAAATTCAATTGGTCATCCGCACAGGTGGGATATTCGTTGATGGTCATCGGCGCCATGTTGACGCTGGTCTACAGCTTCGTTCCTCGGATTGCCGTGCCGCGTCTGGGAGAGGTTCGATCCGCCTATCTCGGGCTCGCCTGCGGGGCCATCGGCTTCATGGGGTACGCGTTTGCGACCCAGGGCTGGATGCTCTATGGATGGATGGCGGTATTTGTCTTGATGGGCCTGAGCGGGCCGGCGATCAATGCCATCATGTCCAGACAGGTGGGACCCACCGAGCAGGGCGAGCTACAAGGGGCGCTCGCCAGTCTCGGCAGCTTGACCTCGGTGGCCGCGCCGCCGCTGCTCTCGAATCTCTTCGGCTACTTTACCGGCCGCGATGCGCCGGTCTATTTCCCGGGCGCCGGTTTTTTTGTCGCCAGTCTTTTTTTGGCGGCGGCTGCTCTGCTGCTGGCAAGGGTGCAACGCGCGCCACAGCCGCAAGCGGCGATGTGAACAACACTAAAGGGGTGACATGTGCGGAATTTTAATTTCCAGGGATCCGCGGCCGCCATAACCGGGGCAGCGAGCGGCATCGGACGTGCGCTTGCGCTGGAATTAGCGGCTCGAGGCTGCGATCTTGCTCTTTGCGACCTCGACACCGCGGGCTTGGAGTCGCTTGCCAAGGAAATCGCCTCCGGCGGCCCGCGGCGGGTCACGACGCGCCGTGTCGATGTGGGCGATCCCGGGCAGATCCATGCATTCGCGGAGGCCGCGATCGCCGATTTTCCTGCCGTCAACATTCTCATCAACAACGCCGGCGTCGCGTTGCTGGGTCAATTCGAAGAGTACGATCAAGCGCAACTGGAATGGCTGATGGGAATCAATTTCTGGGGCGTGGTGCACGGCACGCGCGCTTTCCTGCCGCAGCTGCGAAGCCGGCCCGAGGCGCATATCGTCAATATCTCGAGTATTTTTGGAATCATCGCGCCCGCGGGACAGACGGCCTACTCAGCCGCGAAGTTCGCGGTGCGCGGATTTTCCGAAGCGCTGCGCCACGAGCTGGCTACCGCCAACAGTCCGGTGCGTTTGTCGGTGGTGCATCCCGGCGGAGTCAAGACCAATATCGCACGCAAAGCCCGGGCCGGCGCTCATCTGCGCGAGGTCCCCGCTGAGAATGATATCGGGGACCGCTTCGAACAAATGGCAAGAACCACTCCCGCGGCGGCCGCGCAAAGAATCGTGCGCGGCATCGAACGCAACGAACCGCGCATTCTCATCGGCGGCGACGCGCGCTTGCTGGACATCATCCAGCGATTCAGGCCGGCGAGTTACTGGTCGTTGTTACAGGGGGTGTTCAGGCGCATGTCCGACGGCGACCCCGCCAAGATCGTGTGAATCAGCCGCCGGCGTTATTTTGCACCGAGCTCCGCGAGAACCCCCTTCGCGCCGTACACTTTCTCCAAGGCTTCGCGAATGATCGCAGGGTGCAAGGCAATGGCGCGATTATTCGCGGGATTGAACCAATAGCGTCCCGCGACGGAATGGATGTTACCGTCGAACATCAGACCAACGATTTTTCCCGAGGCGTCGATCAATGGACTGCCCGAATTGCCCCCCACGATGTCATTGCTGGTGGAAAAGCAGAACGGCGTACTCATATCCAGCTGCGCTTTCGCCTTGAGCCAGCTGGCAGGTATTTTGAACGGCGAGGCGCCCGTTGCCCGTTCGAAAGCGCGGTCAAGATGGGTGAACGGTTCCACCGGCACGCCATCTTCAAGCCAACCTTGAACCGTGCCATAGTTCAAGCGCAGCGTGAATGTGGCGTCCGGATAGGTGTTGGTGCCGTACGCCGCGAAGCGGGCAGCCGCTATCCGCTGCGCGGCCGCGATGATCGGCGCTTCAACCTCATCCTCGTATTGCTTGCGAATCGCGCGCGCGTCGCCGTCGATGGAGCGGGCCAACACGATCATCGGATCGAGCGATGCATCGATGGCGGCCTTGCCCCCCTCCCATAGGCGCTTGCGCACCGTCGCGTCGTCCAGTTTGGTTTCGGCGATCAAGCGCGTCGCCAAGGCGTCGGGCGATTCCTTGGACATCAGCCTGCGCACGATCGGATGATCCGGCCCCAGCCATTCGCGCATGCGCTCGAGCGAAAAAGAGAGTGTCAATTCCTCGTATTCCGGATAAACCGGCACTTGCGCAAAAAGATCGGTCAGCATCACCGGCAGAGCGGCGTCGGTAAACTCCCGCAGCCGCTCGTTGTTGGGTTTCAACCGTTCGTCCGCGCCGCGTACCAACAGGCGCGCGTCACGGAACAGAGCGCTGCCGAACCCCCCGCCGTTCTCGACGAAGGTGTAGGGAAGGTACAGGGCGCGATCGCGGACGGTTGCCGACGTGATCGCGGCCCACGGATCGGCGCCGCTAAGCCGGGCGCTCGCACGCAAGGCCTGTTCTTCTTTTGACTTCGCCGCCAGAAACGCATCGTCATTGAGCGCATCGAGTTCCTTGCGCCGCACTTTGATGACGTTTTGCAGGCTGTTGAGCGGGGCTTGCACGACGCGCTCGTTGCCCGGATTTGTTTTACCGAACTGGATGTAGCGGCCCCGCAGCTCGGACGCGCGCATCAAGGTGATCGGCAGCGATACGTCGCGGTCGAAGACGAGTTGCGATCTTGTCTGCAGGCGCGCGGTGGAGCCTGGATCGCCGGCGACGAATACGAGCTGGTTGGCGGCCGGCCCCGCAAAATCGATTTGCAGATAGTTTGGCGTCGTCGCCGGCTTGTTGTTCTCGTAGGCCCGCAACAGCGCGAAGTCGAGCGCCCAGCGGGGAAATTGAAAATTGTCCGGATCTCCGCCGAAAGCGGCAATGTCCTGCTCCGGCGCAAAAACAATTCGAATATCCGCATAGCGTTTATATTTGTAAAGGAAGTATTGGCCGCCTTGATACAGCTTCACGGCTTGACACTCGAGCTTGCCGGACTTCGCCTTGATGCTCGCCTGCTGACAAGCCTGTTCCAGCGAGGTGAGTAATTTCTTTCGCGCATCGTTGGCCGCGGCGTCGCCGAGACCCGAATCCGCCTTCAAGACCGCGGCGGTGATATTTTCGGTGCCCACCAGGACGTCGCCGCGCTGCGCGGCGCAGCTCCGTTCCTCCGCTCGCGCCGACGCGTTCAAGCCCAGCTCGAGAAAACTTGATTCCTTCGACGACTGTTCGGCAAGACAGGCTTCGATGCAGTGGTGGTTGGTGAGAATCAGCCCGGTGGATGAGACGAAGGAGGCGGTGCAATTCGTCAGGCGCAGCAACGAGAGTTGTACATGCTCGAGCCACGAGGGCGTCACTTCCGCCCCGTAGGCGTGGTTCACAGCGGCCGATGGAAAATTGTCGAAAGTCCACATCCCCTCCTCGGCGAAGGCGGATAACGATGCCGCGCACGCCGCAACCAGCAGAAATCCTCGCATGAAAGCCTCGTCTTGAAGTAATCCTTCCCAAAGTCTGCGCGTATTCTACGACGCTGCGCCTCCCGACGGGCGGCTCGACCCGGAAGTTCGGCTACAATTAGGGAGATGCCTGAACCCTCAATCGACGCCACGCCCGCGCTTGCCGCCAGGCGGCGCGCCTTTCCGTCGTTCGCCAACCCGAATTTCAGAATTTATTTTCTGGCCTTCAGCGCCGCATTCATGGCGGACAACATCGAGCACGTGATTTCGTACTGGATGCTGTGGCAGAAGTTTCATTCGCCGGCCCTGGGTGCGTTTGCCGTCGTGTCTCATTGGCTGCCGTTTCTGTTGCTCGGCGGATACACGGGCGCATTGGCCGATCGTTTCGATATTCGGCGGCTGATTCAGATCAGCATGCTGCTGTTCATGAGCGTGTCGATCGGCTGGGGCATCATGTTTCTCAGCAACACGACCGAGCAGTGGAAGGCGATGTTGCTGTTGATCGTGCATGGCCTGGCGGGCGTGATCTGGGCACCGGCCTCCCAAGTGCTGATACATCGGATCGTGGGAGCGGACCAGTTGCCGAGCGCCGTGCGTCTGATCGCGACCGGTCGATACCTGGCATTCCTGATCGGCCCGGCCATCGGCGCGGGCCTATTGTTGCTATGTGGACCGGTGTACGGCATTTTTATCAACGCCCTGATCTACACCCCTTTGTTCATCTGGCTGATCAAGACACCCTATGGCTCGCCGGCTGCAGGCGATCCGGGTCCCATGGCTATTCGCGGCTTCGGCGATATCCTCTCGACCATGCGGGTAGTCGCGCAGAGCCCCGTGCTATTGGCAATGACCGTACTCGTGGGTGCGGCTGCATTTTTTGTCGGCAACGCCTATCAAGCTCAAATGCCCGGATTCGCGCTCGATTTGGGTCATGGGCGCGCGGATTTCACGTATAGCATTCTCGTGGGGGCCGATGCTGCGGGAGGCTTGGTGGCCGGACTGATACTGGAAGGCCGCGGCCTGTTGCCGCCTAAAGCGAGAACCGCATTCATCTTGGCGATGATCTGGTGCTGCGCCCTGGCCGGATTTGCGCGCTCGAATATCTACGCACTATCGATCACTCTGTTGTTCGTCGCCGGTTTCGTCGAACTGAGCTTCAATTCGATGGCGCAGTCATTGGTGCAAATCAATGCGCCCGAGAAGATCCGCGGCCGGGTGATCGGCGTGTTCCAAATGGCCGCAAACGGGCTGCGCACCTTCAGCGGTCTGAGCGTCGGATTGCTCGGCGCGAGCATCGGCATCCATAACTCCTTGGGCTACAGCGCCGCCGCTCTCTTGGCGGTTTACCTCGTTATTTTTGCCGCGCGCTACCTGCGGCGCCGGGCGCAAGCCGCGGGGCCCATATGAGCACCCGCGGAGATACCGGATTCATGCAGCACGCTCTCGGGCTGGCGCGGCGCGCCGCGCAGGATGGCGAAGTGCCGGTCGGCGCAGTTCTGGTTTTTGGCGATGAAATCATCGGTGAAGGGTGGAACCAGCCCATCGGCGGCAACGATCCCACCGCACATGCGGAGATCATCGCGCTGCGCGCCGGTGCGCAGCGCCTTCGCAATTATCGTCTCGGGGAGACCACGCTCTATGCCACTTTGGAACCCTGCGCCATGTGCGTGGGTGCCGCGCTAAATGCACGCGTATCGCGCGTGGTATTCGGTGCCTGGGATTCGAAGGCCGGCGCCTGCGGCAGCGTGCTTGATTTGCCGCGCGAACCGCGGCTGACGCATCGGCTGGATGTATTCGGCGGGGTGTGCAGCGAGGAATCCGCCGAATTGCTGCGGCAGTTCTTTGCGAGCCGACGCTAGTTCAGTGCCGGCGCATTGGGGACGTCACCCCACGCCCACTCGAGCAAGTCTCGGTAGCTGCGCACATTTTCCACGTAGCGAACGGGTTCCCATCCTCGCGCATACCCGTTCTCAGTTTGCGAGTACCAGCGCTCTTGCTCCAAGAGCGGCAGAAATTCGCGGACGTTTTGCCAGGAATCCGGGTCGCGGCCGGCCTTTTGTGCGAGCACCCGGGCATCTTCGAGATGCCCATAGCCGATATTGTAGGCGGCGAGTGCAAACCAGGTTCGATCCGGTTCGGGCACGTGCGCGGGGATTTTTTCGTACACCTGACGGAAGTAGCGCGCCCCGCCGAAGATGCTCTGACGCGCGTCGGACACATTGGTGACCTTCGCCTCATTGGCGGTTTCGCTGGTCAATTGCATCAAGCCCTTGGCACCCGCGGACGAAGCGGCGCTCGGATTCCATTTTGATTCTTGATAGCCGATCGCCGCCAGTAAGCGCCAATCCTGGCTGCTCTGCTCGGCGGCTTCCACGAACCATTGTTTGTACAGCGGCAGGCGGCTCTGCAGGTGCCGCATGAAATTGGGTTCCAGCGCCAACTCAGGATCCGCGGTGCGTCCGTAGTAGCGCTTGATGATGGCCGCAAGTTCACCGTCGCCCTTCAGGCGCAAGAAATAATCCGCCATGTCACGCTCGAAGCCCGGATCGCGCGTGCTTGCGGCCCATGCCAGCGATCTGATTTCCGGAAAATCGAAAGCAATACGCAGGTCCGGATCCGCATCATGTGCCAATGCGAATTCGGTCGAATCGGCGATCGTGTAATCGATGCTCCCATCAGCCACGCCATCCAGCAGTGCCTGCGAGCTGGTGCTGGCGTTTTCCACCCATACCAAATCGGGCAGCGAATTGCGCGCGTTCTCCAGGGTCCTGGCGTAGGAACTTCCGGCGGCTATCTCCAGGTCGGCGTTGCCGATCTCGGCCAACGATCCAGGTCGTACCGCGCCGCGTCGATAAATCAAATGCTCGCGTACGTGCTGATATGCCGGGCCGAACTCAATGCCGGGAATGGATTGCAGCGGGACCTTCAGCCCGGCGGCCGCCAAGTGGGCTTGCCCGGAAGCCAATGCTGCATAGATGTCCGCATAACTCCGCATCGGAGTAATCTTGAGCTTGACACCCAATTCGTCGGCGAAGCGCCGCGCGAGTTCGTACTCCGGCCCTACCGGCATGCCATCCGGGCCGCGATAATAGGCTAGCGGACCCGTGCGCGTGACAACGCGCAACTCGCCCAGAATCTTGATCTGATCGATCATGCTGGGTAGAGGCGCATAGCTGCTCAGCAGGACGAGAGCGGAGATTGCAATCGTCAGCTTTATCCAGCGCTGCCAGTGTTTTTGAACGTTTATACTACGCACGGTTAAGTCCATTAGAGTCCCGTGAGGCGGGCAAGTTCTATTCGAGAGGCGTGCCCTTTGCCGATAAGCTAGAATAAACGATTATTCCTTGATGCGAACCCTTGACAAATGGGTTTCTAGCCCGGTTGCCCGGGGCATCAAAACTAAATTTTGCTTAAGTTAACTCCGCAAAAACTTAAGTAAACGCGGAAAATTTTGATTTAACCGGAGAGGTACCGAAGTGGTCATAACGGCGCCGACTCGAAATCGGATGGTCGGGTAATTCCGGCACGTGAGTTCGAATCTCACCCTCTCCGCCACTTACTCTTGATGCGCCGAAAGGCCAAGGGTGAATACATGAGAACGCTGGGCATCGCGTTTGCCTCCGCTGTTCTTGCCGGTTGCCTGTCGGACAGCAACGGTGGCACTCCGAGCGCTCCCAGCAGCCCGAGCACTCCCAACACATCCGAATGGAAAGGCGCGCAGCTTGATCAAGGCTTGAGCGAAGCCGATGTAGTCGCGAAGATAGGGAAGCCTGATTCCATCTCAATGAGAACGTGTGGCGAGAACGGCGCGCAATGGACTTGCAAGCAATACTCCTACAACACGGCGGGCGGGCACCGACTAAAGGTGTTCTTCTCCGCTGACGGGAATTATTGGACCGTCAATGAATGGAGCGCGTTCTAAGGGTTGGTCCAGTTGTGATGGTGTTAAAGGAAGCTCTCACCTATCGCGTGGCCAACCGCCGCGTATCCTCCCAACCGCCGCCGAGCGCCCGTACGAGGTCAACGCTGGCGCGCAATTGCAGCGTGTCAAGATTGAGGGCCTGGAGCTGTGCCTGCAGCAGAGCGGTCTGCGAGGTCACGACCGCGAGGTAATCGGCGGCACCTTGCTTGTAAAGAGCCATCGATAAATCCAGCGTGCGCTGCGCCGCGTTCACGGCGGCTTTTTCCTGTTGAGCTGCGTCGTAGTAATGATTGAGGGCCGCGAGGCTGTCCTCGACCTGCTGAAACGCGGTGACAACGACACTCCGATAGTCCGCTGCGGAAGCGTCGAATTCGGCGCGAGCTTGCGCGACCTGCGCTCGGCGCAGGCCGCCGTCGAATACGCTGAGCAGCGCGTTGGGCCCAATCGCCCAGAACCGGCTCGGCGCGGTGAGCCAGTTCGACACGGCGGTGCTCTGGAATCCACCTTGAGCGTTCAAGGTGAGCGAGGGGAAGTACGCCGCGCGCGCAACACCGATGCTTGCATTGGCGGCAATCATGCGTCGCTGCGCGCCCGCGATGTCGGGTCGCCGCTCAAGGAGGGTAGTTGGCACGCCGGCCGGAATTTGCGGTAGCTTAACGTCCACGATGGCCGGCTCGATGGAGAATGTCGAGGCCGAGACGCCGAGGAGTGCGGCAATCGCGTGTTCCATGAGGGCGCGTTGCGCGAGGACCTGCGCCGCCTGCGAACGCGCCGCGTCGAGCTGGGTCTGTGCCTGAGCCACGTCAAGACCGGCAGCAATGCCGGCGCCGTGGCGCTGCTCGGTCAAGCCGAGCGCGCGATCGAAGGCCGTGACCGTGTCATCGAGGATGGCATTCTCACGGTCGAGGCTGCGCAACTGGACATAGTCGTCGACCAGCTGAGCGAGCAGCGAGAGGCGCGCGTTCTCCAGATCCGCCGCGGACGCCTGGACGTTCGCTTCGCCCGCCGCGACCTGGTTGCGGATTTGTCCCCAGAGGTCGAGCTCATAGCTCACGCTCCCGCCGAGGGTGTAGTTGTTGTAACTGCGCTGCGTCGTCGGCCCAATGAGCGGCGCGTTGGCAGATTCGCGGGTGCGCGCGGCCTCCGCATTCAAGCCCAGGGTGGGGAACAATCCCGCGCGCGCCTGATTGCTCAGGGCCGTGGCCTGTGCGTAGTTGGCGAGGGCCGCGGCCAGCGTCGGGCTCCCGGCGAGTAGTCGCTGCTCCAGCTCCCCGATCTCCGGGGTTTCGTACAGCGCCCACCAGTTGTCGCGCGGCAGGCGATCGGCCGGCTGGGCCCGCGTCCATGGTCCGAGCTCCTTGTATGCGTCACCGGTCGGCACGTCCGGTACCTGCAAGCGCGGCGCGAAGGAGCAGCCCTCGAGCAAGAGTGCAAGCGCAGCGGTCCGGAGCAGGACTCTAGCCACGGTCGTCTTTACTCTTGGGCCGCGCGGCCGCGACCGAGGAGGGCGCGGGCCCGACCACGTGCACGAGATCGGTGTTGGCGATTCCGTCGGGCGGATTTTGGATGACCCGATCGTGCTCGGCGAGACCGGAGGCGATTTCGACCACTCCACCCAGGTCGCGTTCAATGGTCACGGCCTTTAGTAGGACACGATTGTCGGTGCTGACCGTGGCGATCGAGAGACCCTGGGCATTGAAAATGAGCGCGCTCGAGGGCACGCTGAGCACGTGCGCCGACGGCGCCGCTTCCAGCCGGATGCTGGCATAGTCTCCAGGCATCATTTCGCCGGCGCTGTTATCGACGATGATTTGCATCAGCGTCGTGCCGGTGTTCGGATTCACGGCCTGAGCAGACGCCTCAACCGTTCCGCTAAAGGTTTTGCCAGGTTGCTCGGGCACTCGGATCGTCGCCTTGGTGCCGGGAGGTACGCTTGGCACGGAGTTCTGCGGCACATTCACGTAGACGCGAAGCTTCGCCGTCTCTGAGATCACGAATAGCTCCGCGCCTCCGGTGGCGCCGACGTTGATCAACTGGCCGATATCGGTCTCGCGTGCCGTGACGATGCCGTCGAAGGGCGCAATCAAGCGCGTGAACCCTTGTTCGGCGACCAGGCGATCGACGTTCGCTTTCGCCGCCTTCACCTGGGCGATATTGGCATTCCACGCGAAGGTGCGCTGGTCGACGTCTTGCGTGGCGACGGCATCGGTGCCGGCCAACGACTGCCAGCGTTTCGCGGTGATCTCCGAAAGTTTCGAATTTGCTTCCGCCACGTTCAAGTCGGCCCGCGCCTGCATGAGTTGCTGGTCGAGATCGGGAGTGTCGATCTCGGCGAGCAACTCGCCCGCCTTGACCCTGCTGCCGATGTCGTACTTCCAGCTCTTCAAGTAGCCCGGTACCCGCGCGTAAATGGGAGCACGGATGTAGGCCTCCAGCCGCCCGGGCAGATCGAGGCCGGTGCGATTCTCCACGCTGCTCGGAGCGGCGATCGCGACGTTCGGCACGGCTTGTGCCTCGGTGAGGTCGTGCAGGCGAGAATTTTGCGCCGCCCGCGACACCAAACCGTAGACCAGGATCACCAGGGTGAGTATCACGAAGGAGACGCCGGCCAGGCGCAGCCTGCGCTGATCCGGGCGGGCGGTGCTTTGATCAGGCGGGGACATTGGCTTCTCCCAAGCTCGCTTCCGGCCCCGGCAGGGCACGATAGTTACGGTGAATGATGCTGAACACGACCGGCACGAAAAACAAAGTCGAAACCGTCGCGAATATGAGGCCGCCGATCACGGCGCGCCCTAAGGGCGCGTTTTGCTCGCCGCCCTCGCCGAAGCCGAGCGCCATGGGCAGCATGCCGATCACCATGGCGAGCGCCGTCATGAGGACGGGCCGTAGACGCACGAAGCCGGCCTCGAGCGCGGCCTGCGTCGCATCGCCGAACTCGGTAAGCTTTTCGCGCGCAAAGCTGATCACGAGCACGCTGTTGGCGGTCGCCACGCCCATGCACATGATGGCGCCCGTCAAGGCCGGGACCGACAGTGTGGTGTGAGTCGCAAACAGCATCCACACGATTCCGGCGAGCGCGGCCGGCAATGCCGTAATGATGACGAACGGATCGGTCCACGATTGGAAATTGATGACGATGAGGAAATAGATAAGTACCACGGCACCGAGCAGGCCGAACAGGAGACCGGAATAAGCGCTGTACATGGTCGCAGTCTGACCCACCAGGGCGATGATTGAGCCCTTCGGCTTGTCTTTGTCGTTGCGCGCGATGATGCCCCGGATGTCGGAAGAGACGGAGCCGAGATCGCGCCCCTGCACGGTTGCAAAGATATCGACCATCGACGAGATGTCGTATTGCGAGACCACCACATCGCCGCGAGAGCGCTGGATATCGGCGATGCCGCCGAGCACCGTGGTCGGCGCACCGGTTGCATTGATGGGTAGATTTTGCAGAGCGGGGAGGCTGTCGAGCTGGTATTGGGGGGTTTGCAGCGCGATGGGATAGGTGACACCGTTCTTCGGGTTAAGCCAGTAGGTCGGCGCGACCTGACTGGAACTCGCGAGGTTGACGACCAGGCTGTTGGTCACGTCGGCCGCGGTCACGCCGGTGTACTGTGCCCGCGTGCGATCAATGTTGACGTTGATAGTGGGCAGCTGCGCCGATTGCTGAATACGCGCATCGGCCACACCGGTGACGTGACGGATCTGCGCCAGCAGCTTGTTGGCGTAGGCGAAGTCCGCATTGAGATCGTTCCCGCGCACCTGAAGATCGATCGGGGCCGGCGCGCCGAAGTTCAGGATCTGGCTCACGATGTCGGCCGGCAGGAAGGAGAAAGTGAGGCCCGGAAAGCGTCGTGGCAGCTCGCTGCGTAGCCGACTGACATATTCGGGAGTCGGCGCGTGCCGCTCGTTGAGCGAGATTTGAATGTCTCCATCGGACTCGTTGATGGTGCCCGTGTTGTTGTAGACCGTATTGATCGACGAGAGGTAGGTGCCGATGTTATCGACGACGGCGCCAGTCTCGGCCGGCGGAATGATGCTGCGGATGGCCTTCTCCACATCGTTAAAGCGCGCAGCGGTTTCCTCGATGCGCATGCCCACCGGTGCCCGTACGTGCATCAGGATCTGTCCACCATCGACTTGCGGAAAGAAATTGCGCCCGAGGAAGGGCGCAAGCAGGAATGAGGCCAGCACGAATCCCAAGAAACCGGGAAGGAAAATCCGACGATGCTGGATGGCGAGGGTGAGCAGAGCGTGATAACCGGCGCGCATCTGCATAAAGCGCGCCTCGAAGCCCTGTTGCATGCGGACCAGCGGGTTGCGAGAGGCCGGCTCGTGGCTGTGGCTCTGGGCATGTCCCGGGTGCGCCCGCAGCAGATACTTGGCCATCGTCGGCACGAGCGTTCGCGAGAGAAGAAACGAGAAGACCATCGCGAACATGACGCTCTCGGCCATGGGCACGAACAGAAACCGCGCCACGCCGCTCAGGAAGAACATCGGCACGAACACGATGCAGATGCAGAGCAAGGACACGAACGCGGGCACGACAATCTGGGAAGCGCCGTCGATAATCGACTGCTCCACAGGCTTACCCTGCTCAAGGTGATAGTTGATGCTCTCGATCGTCACGGTGGCCTCGTCGACCAGGATGCCGACCGCGAGCGCGAGTCCGCCCAAGGTCATGATGTTGAGCGTTTCGCCGAGCGCCCAGAGCGTGCCGATGGCACCTAACACCGAAAGCGGAATCGATGTCGTCACGATGAGGGTCGAGCGCCAGCTGCCGAGGAACAACAATATCATGAGACTTGTCAGCGCCGCGGCGATCACGCCTTCGCGGATCACGCCCTGGATCGATGCGCGCACGAACAGGGACTGATCGCCGATCGTTTTGACCTCGAGCTCATCCGGGAGAGAGGGTTTGATCACCGCGAGCATCTTCTTGATGCCGCTCACTATGTCGAGCGTCGAGGTCGAGCCGTTCTTGAAGACACTCAATAAAACCGAGCGATTGCCATCGACGTGAACGATGTTGGTCTGCACCGCGCTGCCGTTGTGCACCTGCGCCACATCGTGCATGTATACCATGGTCCCGTGCACGTTCTTGATGGGCAAGTCGGCCAGCTCGGAGATCTTGGAGGGAGCGTTGTTGAGATTGACGGTGTATTCGTATTCACCGATTTTCTCAGTGCCGGCCGGAGTCAGAAGGTTCTGGGCGGCGAGCGCATTGGCGACGTCCTGTCCGGTCAAGGCGAGCGATTGCATGGCATTCGTATCGAGGTCGTACATAACCTGGGGCGTTTTGCCCCCGAAGGGATACGGAATTCCGGCGCCTTGCACTGTGACCAACCGAGTGCGCACAAAATTGAGGCCCAAATCCGCGAGATTCTGTTCCGTAAGCCCTTTACCCGAGAGCGCGAGCTGGATGATCGGTACCGTGGAGGCGCTGTAGTTCAAGATAAGCGGCGGCGTCTCGCCGGGCGGCAACTGCTTGAGGAGGGTCTGTGCGATCGCCGTAACTTGCGCATTGGCGGTGGCGATGTTGGCCCCGTTGTGGAAGTAGATCTTGATGATGCCGAACGTGGTGTACGAGTTCGCCTCAATGTGCTCGATGTCGTTCACCGTGGTCGTGAGTGCGCGCTCGAATGGAGTGACAACACGCCCTGCCATCTGGTCGGGCGGCAGCCCCTGATATTGAAAGGCGACGCCGATGATGGGGATGTTGATATTCGGAAAGATATCGACCGGCATGCGCAGCGCGGCGAGCGTGCCCAGAAGAAAAACCAGCAGCGCCGCGACGATAAACGTGTATGGCCGGTTGAGTGCGAGCCTGACTATTGCAAGCATGGAGACATCCGAGCGGCAGCGGCCGCCGAGTCGATTTGGATCAGCATCGTTGTTGGCGTCTTGAGCAGCACGATCACCAAAATATGCGAGCCGGCAGTCGGGACCATTTCGGCATTGTTTCAATTGAAATTCGGGGCAGGAGTCCCGATGTCGCGCGCGACATTCAGGTTGGCATCCCATCAGCCGCCGCCCATCGCCACCAGCAGTTGGACGGTGTCCTACGCCGTGCCCATCCATCGGCTTCCAGCCCGCATTGTTCCAGTTGCAGAGACAGCAACGTTGGCTCACTCGACCAACGGCCGCACGAAGCGAAAGGACTATTCCGCTCACGTCGCGCAAGCCGCCGGCCGGTAGATGGCCGTCGAGCGACGACGGTTAATCTCTCGCCGCAAATGCCGTACGAACTCTAATGGGGCCCCTGCATTCCGATCAATCCGTCCGCCGTTGACGGAGCGTTTCCCAGAAGAAATGATGGCTAGGAAGAGATTGGCCGGGCCGGCACTTCCGGATCGCCAAAGGGGAAGCCGCTATGAACACATCAAGGCAGTGCGAATTCACAACTACGGCGGATGGAAAGCAGTGAAAGTGGAAGACGTTTTGCCGCCTAAACTTCCCGCCGGCGAGCGGCGTGCTGCGTGACCGAATTGACTCAATTTCGGTCTGCTAGCGCTTGCTTGTAGCCCGCCGCATCCAGAATCAACTGCGCAATTTCCTTGGGGTGAGACACCAGCGATACGTGACTTGAATCCAGTTCGATGGTCGTCGCTTTCATGCGCTTGGCGAGAAATCGCTCGAGTTCCGGATTGATCGTACGGTCTTCGGTCGATACTTGATACCACGTGGGTTTGACTCTCCATGCCGCCGTCGTGGTCTTGGTGGTGGGCAGTGCTTCGGCGCCGCGTCCTTGAACCGCGTACAGCGCGCGCGCTCTGGATGGGTCAACATCGCCGGCGAAATCTCCGATAAATGCCTCTTCGCTGAGCCAAAAAAAGCCCCCCTTCCTAATCACCCCCGCGCTCGCCGGCGGCTTTGGAAATTTCGCCGCGAGCGCACCGAAATCCTCGCCGGCATCCGGCGCGCGGGCCGCCACATATACCAGCGCCGAAACCTTTGGATCGTCGCCAGCTTCGCTAATAATGGTCCCCGCAAAGGAGTGGCCAACCAACACCGTCGGTCCCTCTTGCGACGCTAGGACGCGGCGAGTTGCGGCGACGTCGTCCGCCAGAGAGGTCAACGGATTCTGTACGGTGGTTACGTTCAGTCCCGCGCGCTGCAGATAGGGAATCACATCTATCCAAGATGAGCCGTCTGCGTACAGGCCATGCACCAGTACGACATTCTTGGCGACGGGGATGTTCTGCGCATGAGCAATCGCGGGCATCGCTGACGCAATTGTGATGGCCGCGAGCAGTCCGGCGAACGATCGATGATTAACCATTGGGTGCCTCCGAATGTTGACGGTTAGTACGCCTACACAATGCGTCGGCCGGATTGCTCTCCGGTTGCCGAATGTCCGACCTTGGATTTCAGATGAAATGGGCTGGAGTATCGTCGCTTCGTCAGTAAATGGTCTCGACAGGTGATCCAAATAAATAACCCACGCCGCGCTCCGTAACGATGAATTTGGGTTGGGACGGGTCCACTTCGATCTTGCGGCGCAGCCGCAGAACCTGAATATCGATCGCGCGGTCGTACACTTCATTGTCGTATACGCGGCTTGCCTCGAGGAGTTGATCCCGGGTCAAGATCCTCTCGGGCGCGGCAAGCAGGGCGGCGAGCAGATTGAACTCCCCATTTGTCAAGGCGATATTCCGCCCCTCTCGTTGCTTGAGCCGGCGCGTACGCAAATTGAGTTCGAAGTTCGCGAATCGATACGCGCGAATTTCGTGGCGTTTCGCGGAGTCGTGTGCCGCACTTTTGGCCCTGCGGAGCACGGTTCTGATGCGCGCCAGCAATTCTCGCGGACTGAACGGCTTGGTCAAATAGTCGTCCGCACCAAGCTCGAGCCCCATCACGCGGTCTGCTTCGTCACGCACGCCGGTCAGCATGACGATCGGAATTGCTGATTGGTCGCGCAAAGTTCGCGTGATTGCCATGCCGTCTTCACCTGCAAGGCGCAAATCCAGAATGATGAGATCAATCGGCTCGTCGGCGAGAATCTGCAGCATCTCTTTGCCCGTGGATGCGACACTGACCCGCATGCCATTCTCCGTGAGATACTCCTGCAATAGCGCGCGGATCTGCGGATCGTCATCGATAACCAGAATATGAGGCTGAAAGACCTCTGGCATGATGTATTTCTCCACCGAAGTCATGACACCGGCCGTAGGATGCGCGCCAGCGACTCCGCCAGGTCACGGTTGTGCAGCGGCTTTCGCAATACCGCATTCACGCCAATTTCGGCCGCTCGATTCGCCAGCTGCGACCCGCCGTAGCCGCTCATCACGATAATCGGAAGAGTCGGCCGAATCTGCCTGATCTCGCGTGCAAGTTCTGTGCCCGTAAGATCCGGCATCGACTCATCCGTGAGAACGACATCGAAGCGTTGCGGGGCGGCCTTAAAGGTCCGCAACGCCGCGCTGCTCGAGGCAAAACCCACCGGCTCGTAGCCAAGACCAGCGGTTATCTCTTCCGCGAGCGCGACCAGGGCGCGCTCATCATCGACGATCATAATCGCTTCGCCCTTGCCGCGGGGCAGCATGCGTTCCGCCTCCAAAGCCGGCGTGGAAATCTCGCCTGCCACCGGCAGCCAAATCTCAAATCTCGTTCCCCGGCCCGCCTCGGTGGCGACGCCGATGGCGCCTCCCAGGTCGGCGACGATGCCATGCACGACCGACAGTCCAAGACCCGTGCCTTCGCCGATGCTCTTGGTGGTAAAGAATGGATCAAAGATCCGTTCTAGTACGGCCGTCGGGATTCCAGCGCCGGTATCGCTAACAATGAGTCGCACGTAAGGTCCAGGAGTGAGCGAGCCCCTCGAGAGGGTACGGGATTCGCTCACTTCGACGCACTCCAGAATAACGCCCAGTACTCCCCCGTGCTCCATGGCTTGCATGGCATTGGTGCAGAGGTTCATTGCCACTTGATGCAGATAGGTTGCATCGCCGATGACCGCGGCATCACCCGCATTGATGCGGCTTTCCAGGCGAATGCGCGCCGGCAGCGAGGCGTCCAGTAGCTCGAGTGTTTCGCTGACAACGGAGCGGATGTTCACCGGTGCGCGCTCGCCGAGTCCGCTGCGGCTGAACCCGAGGATGCCTTCGACGAGTAATCTTGCGCGCTCGGCGGCGTGCATGACATTGTCAAGATAGCGTCGCAACGGACTGCCATCGGGGGAATTCTGCTGTGCCAGCTCGCCATAGCCCAGTATCGCCCCTAGGACGTTATTGAAGTCATGCGCGATGCCGCCGGCCATGGTGCCGATCGCTTCCATCTTTTGCGATTGTCGTAGTTGCCCTTCCAACTGTTCTTTGTCGGCTTGCGCCTGCTTCTGAGCGGTCACGTCACTGGATGAGCCCACGAATCGGATCGGATCACCTGCCGCGTCGCGCAGACAACGGCCGCGCGCACGCAGCCAATGCCATTCCCCATTCGGTTGGCGGATCCGATAATCGCATTGATAGCGAGGTGTTCGTCCGGAGAAGTGATCTCTGAGGGAGGTGTCGAAATGCGGCACGTCGTCCGGGTGCATGACGATTTGCGCCAACCAGGCGGAGCGGGTGTTGATCTGGCTATCCGCATCCAAGCCGTACAGAGTCTTCATTTTCGTAGAAAGAAAAATGCGGTCGGCAGCAACGTCCCAGTCCCAATGCCCGTCGTTGGCGCCTTCCATGGCGAGCGCATAGCGCTCCTCGCTCTTGCGTAGCGCGCGTTCGCCGGCCGCCACGCGCCTTATCTGACGCAATAGCGCGACCAGCGTCCATGTTCCCAGCAATGCAATGACAATCGTACGCGCGGCGATACGGCTCGTCTCGTCGCGCCACGGGCGCATCGCAACGGCCGTTTCGCGAGTCACAGTGAGCCTTAGCGGCGTGTCCCTAACCGGTGCGACGGCGATGAAGTCGCTCTTGCCGTCGATAGGGTTCACGAGCGGGCCCGTAGAAGAATCCCGCGTCGCGGCGAGTTCCGGAAACTTTCGGCCGACCGCCTCCAGGGCGGATGGATTGCGGGCAAGCAGTGTTCCATCCTCGCGGACCAGCTGAATCGCGCTTCCGGCACCCAAATTGACGGCCCGATAGAATTCCTTGATCTCGTCGAGGTCGACGATTGCGGTGACCACGCCGGCGAACGCCCCCTTCTCGTCGTTCAGTCGACGCGACAGTACGACGGCGGCGCGGTTCTCCGAACGAGTAACGAGCGGCTCGCTCATGAAGCTGTCGTTTGCATCGCTGTCACGTTGCGCGATGAAGTAGGAGCGATCAGCGACGTCCAGGTTCGGGGGCGCGCCTCCGTGAGAGCGGTGGCGCGGAACGCCATGGGCATCAACGATCGTAACAAGGCTGACTTGCTTCACGCCCGCCGTCCTGTTCTCAAGAATCTCGTTGATCCGTTCCGGCGGAATATTGCGGCCCTCGCCGCTGTACCATTGCGCAGTGTCGAGTAGGAGCAGGTCAACGGCTCGAAACGTCCAGGCAGTTTGCTCCGCGAGTGCGTTTGCCACATTGGTGATTTCCCGGTCGGCCATCACGATCGAGCGCTGATGCGAACGCCAGGCGTCGTAGATTGACGAGACCGCAAATGCCAGGATGACGAGAATCCCGAGTGTGAGGGCGCCGAGCCGCAAGCGCCTGAAGCGAATCGAGTCGCTGTCGGAGAAAGAAGAGTCAGTTGACGGCATTCGGCACCGAGTGTGCGCATTAACCCGAAGGGCCAATCATAGCGCGCACCGACTCCAGAAGATCGCTTCGGATCAGCGGTTTTGCGATGATCTGCTGTACCCCGAGCGCCTGTGCGGTTGCGCCGGCCTGGCAAAGCCCGGAACGGAATTGACCTGAAATCGCTATTATCGGCGTGTGCGGATGCATGGCGCGTATGTCGCGCAGGAATTGAGCTCCGGCAAGTTTTGGCATGTAGATGCTTGCGATCACGAGGTCGATCTCGCCGTCGGATTGCGCATCTCCCAGCCTGGCAAGGCGCACACGGTACCCGGCCTCGCTCAACCACTCCCGCAGCAGGTCTCGCATGAGAAAGTCTCCTTCATACAGAACTATGTTCGGCATCGATCGCATACTGCAGGAGGAGAGGTTCTTCCGTGTTACGCACCTGGACTCTTTCGTTACAACTGTAACGAGCCGCTTCGCGGCTGATCCGAAGAGATGCCTCTGCCCCGTTACACCTGAAATTCTAGCGCCATGTGTCGAAACGCGAGTGCAACGCGCAACCATCAACATTCTCACCGTGCAAGAAGAATCGCTTTTTTGATCAGTCATGAGGAGAACAACCATGAGTTCCGTGATGCTAAATGAGAGGAATGATTTTCAACCCGCCGCGAATCCGGCTACGTCCAGCAAGCGCTTCGCGCCGGCCTGCGCTCTTCTATTAATGAGCGCGCTTTCCGGCTGCGCGACATTTGATGAGTCCTTCGATATGTGCCAATCCGCCGGATGTTCTGCCGATACAAAGATCGCGACGGATGTTCGAACGAACCTGCAACAGCGTTCGGAATTGGAAGGTTCGGGTCCCCTGCAAGTGCAGACAATCAATCATGTGGTCTATCTGAATGGGATTGTCTCCGTGGGACAGGAGCGCGCCGAGGCCGAATCGGTCGCTCTGCAAACGCCAGGGGTTACGCAAGTTGTGAATAACATAGCCGTTTCTAAATAGGACCGGCAATGCCGCCCCGAATCCTGATCGGCGCGTCCCGACATAGGGCGTCCCATTTCCGGCTTGAGTGCGGAATCATGTGCGATCGGCATCGATGCCGAACCACAGCAGCGTTCCGATCAGTGCGAATAAGGCGCCGAGCGCGAATGCCGCGCTCCAGTGACCGCCGCCCGATAAATAGGCGACGATGGGAATGCCGATGAGCCCGCCGATGTTTCCGCCGGTGTTGAGCACGCCGCTCGCCACCATGCTGTCGGTCCGCGCCACCACCATGGTGCCGCCCCAGTACGCCGCCTCTGTGAGTTCCACCACTAGATAAGCCAGCGTCAGCATGGCAAGCGCCAGGTAGGCGTTGGAAAGATTCACCACCAAGAGCAGCAGCAGTCCGGCCGTCGGCAGTGCGAACAGCGGCACCGCGCGGTATCCCCAGCGCAGGCCGAGACGCTTGCACGCGCCCGTCACCAATATGCCTCCGATCCCGGCACCGAGCGCGGCTCCCAGCGGCGGCAGCATCGACAGCAGGCCGCTTTCCAGCACATTGAAATGGCGTTCCTGTACCAGGTAGAGAAAACACCAATTGGAGATAAGGTAGAACACATAGTTCATGCATACATAGGAGAAACTGAGCAGCACGACTGAACGGTCGGTGAAGATGCGTGCCAGCCGCGCCCACGTGATCGGAGAGGGTGCTTGTTCTTCGGGGCAATGACCTAGTTCGGCGATCTCCGCGGCCGAGACGGCGCGATGTTCTCGCGGTGTGTTGCGCCCATACCAGGCCCACAGCGCGACCACCCCGGCCGCGGGCAGCGCAGGCCAGAGCAACGCTTGTTGCCAGCCGACGGTGCTCATCAGGTATGCCACCAGCGGTGCGGTGGCTGCGGCGGCCAGCTGCAACCCGCTCGACTGCAGTCCTTGGATCAATGGCCAGCGTTGCGGCGGAAACCAGCTTTCCATCACGCCCGTACTGACCGGAAAGATGGGTCCTTGAGCCAAGCCCATGATGAATTGCAGGGCGATCATGGCGATCAGAAGCAGGGATCCTTGCAAGAGTGCGGGGGCCAGCGGAGTCAAGACCGTGGCGAGAAAGGCTGTGGCGCCGATAATGGTGAAAAGTCGGCGCGCTCCGAGCCGCTGGCCCAGGACTCCGCCCGGAAATTGAAACAGTGCGTAGCCCAGGACGAATGCCGATTCGAGCCAGCCGATCTGCACTTGCGAAAAGTGCAGATCGGGCATGATGCGTTCGGCCGCCACCGTCAGCCCCTTCTGCTGGAAATAGGCGATGAAGGCAAAGCTGAACAGGAAACCGTAAATCCGCCATCGGACCCGGTGAGTCAGTGAGTGCAGGCCGGAAGGAGCGGTTTGATTCAACGCTAAGTTGGCGACGTGCCTGCGTCTGAGCCCAGCCGCTCGATGACGTAGCGGCGGATGTCCAAACTGAAATCTTCCATGGGCGCATAGTACCCGTGCGTGTGCACGCGCGATTGCATTCCGCGTTGCACCGACTCGCAAATGGTCCAATCCTGCCGGTTGGTGATGTCCCAGAACTCCACCGCGTCGTTGGGATCGTAGTCAGGCTGCGCCATGGATTCCGGCTCGAACAAAAAATGGCAGGTGATGTCGGTGCGCTCGGCGCCGCGCGGCTCGAGTATGAAGGCGGCGACGTGATCGCAGGCGAAACTCAGGAACAGGTTCGGATAAATCACCTCGCCCTTGTGGCGCGTGCGCTCATCCTCATTCAAGCCCGGGAAGGGCCGGCGAGTGGTGGTGCCGCTGTGCGTGAAGGTGTAGGCGCCGTCGCGGTGCGCGATGCCGCGCGACCAGTCGAGTGCACCGCCGCCGGAGACGCGAAATGCCGGTACCACGGCGCACAACTCGGGGTGAACGCCGCCGCAGTGATAGCACTCGTTGTAGTTTTCGCAGATGGCCTTCCAGTTCGCCGCGACCTGGTAGCGGATAGAATGACCGATGCGCAGCGCATTCAAGGGATAGCGCGCGGCGCGTGCGGCGATCTCATCCAGCTGCGCGAGCAACGGATGGGCTTCGCCGGGCGTCAAGTGCAGGAACACGAACCCACCCCAACTCTCGACCGCGACCGGGTAGAGGGTGATTGAGGCCTTGTCGAATCCCGGCGTGTCGGCCATATGCGGGGCAGCAATCAGGCGTCCGTCCAAGTCGTAGGTCCACTGATGGTACGGACATACGATGTTGCGGCCGGCGGTAACCCCGCCTTGTACGGCCATGCCCGGCGTGGCGCCGGCGCCGGCGACGCGGCACAACTGCGCGCCGCGATGCCGGCACACGTTGTAGAAGGCACGCAATACGCCTTGACGATTGCGCACCAGGAGAATGCTTTCTCCGACGACGTCGAGCAATTTGTGGTCGCCGGGGGCAGTGAGTTCTTCCTCGCGGCCCACACACAGCCACTCGCGAGCGAATATCCGTTCCTTTTCGAGCTTGAAAATGCGCTCGTCGCGATACCAGCTGGACGGCAAGGTCTGCTCGAGCCCAGCGATGGGAGTGATTTTGCTGTTCATCGAACCACGGCCTCGTCAGCCACTACCGGATCTTTAGGCGGCGCCGGCGCGATGTAGGCACGCGGTTCGCTCGCCACGATCGGTGCGTCGCGCTTATACAGCGGGGCGCGCGGATCTTGGTCGAATTCGCGAGCATAGCGGTGTCCGCTGTAGACCGCGTGGGCGAGGGCGCCGGGCGCCAACGCATCGCCGATCCGGTCCACCGCTTCGATGCCGGCGGCGGCCCAATCGGATTGCCGGGCCAGCAGAGCGTCGTACAACTCGACATGCGCCAGGCGCGCGCCGACCACCACCAGCGATCGGCAGGGCAAGCATTGCTCGGTGCCGGTGAAGATGTTTGCGATCGTCAGCCGGTTCGGTGAAAAGTCCTTCACCAGCGACAGGGTGTGCAGCGAGATGCCGGCCTTGGCGAGCGCGCGATGCACCTGCGGCTGCTCATTGGTCATGATCGTCCAGGCGGAGGCATGTCCGGCCGGCGTGACATAGCTCACTGCCGCGCCGCTGCGTGTCAAATGCTCCGCGAGCGCACCGCCCATGTAGTAGTTGTCGTAGTCGAACACCACGATCGGACCTTCGAGGCGGGCGCCCTGCGCCACATCGTCGGGTGTAAACACATCGGTCCGATCGAGCACACCGACCGGCAATTCCAGCGGTGAATACAGCATGCGGGTCCAACGCGCGCCGGTGGCAATCACGATGCGCCGATGCTCCAGCCCAAGGATGTCATCGACCGACAGGCGGTTGCCCGGGAACAAGGTTACCTGCTCGATCTTTGCCAGCTGCCCCAGGCGCCAATCGACCACACGGCCCCAGGTCTGCAGCCCCGGAAGGGACTTCTCGAAGCGCAGCCGACCACCGAACTCGCCCTGCGCTTCCGCCAGCGACACCTTGCATCCACGCCTTCCCAAGGTGAGCGCGCACTCCAGGCCCGCCGGGCCACCGCCCACTATGAGCACGTTGGCCTCGTTGGCCGACTTTGCGAATCGCTCCGGATGCCAGCCGCGACGCCATTCCTCGCCGATGGTGGGATTTTGCGTGCAGCGCACCGGCACGCTGTCGTGCCAGCTCGAAATGCAGATGTTGCAGCCGATGCACTCCCTGATGTCGCTCTCGCGCCCCTCGTCGATCTTGCGCGGCAAGAAAGGGTCGGCGATCGAGGGGCGCGCGGCACCGATCAAGTCGAGCACGCCGCGCTTGATTTGCGACACCATGGCATCCGGCGAGGTAAAGCGGCCCACGCCCACCACGGGCTTGCCGGTGATGCGTTTGACGAAGTCGATGACCGGTTCGTGGCTACCCTCGGGCGTGAAGCGCGAAGGGGCGCAGTCGGTGGGGCTCGAGTCCATTTTCACGTCCCACAAATCGGGCACATCGGCGAGCAGCGTGACCACTTCGTGAGCTTCGGATGCGGCATCAGCACTCGTGCGCGCGCGCAGTTCCTCGAGGCTCATGCGCAGCGCCACGCCGCAGCTATCGCCGACCGCATCCTTGGTCACCTCGATGAGTTCACGCACCAGGCGTACGCGGTTTTGCACTGAACCGCCGTATTCATCGGTGCGATGATTCCATTCAGGCAACAGAAACTCGTACGGCAAATAGCCCATGCCGGCATACACGTAGACAATGTCGAAACCCGCGCGCTTAGCCTTGCGGGCCGCTTCGGCCTGCCAGCGAAGCAGATTTTTGATGTCGCTCTTGTCCATGGCCTTGGAGCGTTGATTCCCCATGAAGCCCACGTGAGTGGCCATCCATGACAGGCCGGAGGGCGACAACGGCGGCAGCCGGCTGGTTTTGTTCGATACCGAACCGCCGCCGTGCCACAACTCGATGCCCGCGAGCGCGCCGTGTTCATGCACAGCGTCGGCCATCAACGCGTGCGAACGGACATCGTTGTCGTCCCAGAGCGTTGCGTAGGGCAGCGGCGAGTCGTCGGTGCTGGGGTGGATCGAGACATAACCGGTGCACACCACGCCCCAGCCGCCTTCCGCTTTGGTGCTGCGAAGTCCTGCGCGCATGCGCGGCATGGCGTTGGTCATGCCGCTCGCATGCGGTACGGCATAAAAGCGATTCGGCGCCGTGACCGGACCGATGCGCATGGGCTCGAACAGAATATCGTAGCGTGACTGACGAACCATCTGACACCGTTAGCTCTGGCGTGTGAGTGTTACCGCGCGCCGATTATAGCGACTCCGCCCGTCTGCGCCATTATTTAGCGATCGTTCAGTAAGGACCCTTGCCGCCGTTCCGGCGAATGTATTTCCGCGACAAAGCCGCCGGGAAACTCCACCATGGCACTGGTTCGCCCATCGCTGTACATCGGCTGCACCAGAATCTTCGCACCATGCAGGCCGGCTTTTCGCAGGGCGTCGCTTAAATCGCCGACCTCGTAGCCGCTCACTTCGCGACCGAAAGGATAGGGCAACTGTCCGTCGGTCGCCATGATCTGCATCTTGCCGAACTTGGATTCGAATCGAATGCGCCGAAAAGTCAGACCGGGACTTGCCAATTCGCCGCCATTCGCGTGCCAGTCATCCGATATCACCTTGCCGTGCGAGAAATGCTGGAATGCGTTGACGAAATTGTCGATGCGGTCCGGCGCGACATAGATGCGATTCTCCGGGACGCTGGCGAGCGCGTCGTAGGCGGGCGGTGTGAAATGCCAGTAAAGCTGCATTTTGACGCCGCCCGGCCATTCGATGATGGCATCGATGCCGATCGAATCCTTGAAGGGTGCGACGACGATACTGGCGCCGGCCGAGCGGGCTGCGGCCAACGCTTGGTCCATATCCGTGACCAGATAGCCGGTGCGCTCGAGACCGAACGGATAGGGTACGGGACTCGTATAAGCAAACACCGACAGCGTGCCGACCGGAGTCATCACGTACTGGAATTGCGTGCTGCTGGGAGTGGGAGTAACCGTCGCCGCGACCGGATTGGACGCGTGGCCGCCGAATGTTGCGACGAAACTCTCCGTGAATGACGCCAGATCATCCGGTGCGACATACACATGCGTTGAATCGTATTGGGGGCCCACAGCCACCTCGGCGCTCAGGGCACGCGGCTGCACTGCGGGCGCGGCTGCAGCGCGGCAGGCGGTGGCGACGCAGATCATCAAGGCGGCGATGATTCTCCGGCGCGAATGGCTTGCATCCATATTAGGGCGCCGCCGGCACCAGCCGAATCCGAGTGATCTCAGAGGGCACGCCGAAACGGTTCGGCGGGCCCCAGTAGCCGGTGCCGCGGCTGACGTAGACCATGAGATTCTTCATTTTATGCAGTCCGCTCGTGAAGGGTTGGAACAAGTGCACGAACAGATTCCACGGCCAGAACTGCCCGCCGTGAGTATGCCCTGAGATTTGAACGTCGAAACCCGCGGTGGCGGCGGCGGCGGCCGAGCTGGGTTGATGCGCCAGCAGAATCCTGGCTCCGGCATCGGTGGGCGCTCCCCGCAAGGCGGCCGCCGGATCGCTGCGCTGCGAGGGATCAAAGTGATGCGCGCTGTAGTCCGTCACCCCCGCGAGAACCAGCGATGCACCGTTATGTTGCAGCACAACGTGCTCATTTTTGAGGACATGCAGACCGAGCCGGCGGATCTCCTCGCTCCAAGCGGGTTCGCCCGCATAGTATTCGTGATTGCCCGTGACGAAGTAGGCGCCGTGCCTCGCCGTGAGTCCCGCCAGTGGCGCGGTGTGAGAGGCCAGCTGTTGCACCGATCCGTCGACCAAGTCGCCCGTCACCGCGATCAGGTCCGCCTTCAGATCATTCACGCGCCGAACGACGCCCTCGACGAATCCTCGTTTGATTGTGGGACCCACGTGCACATCGCTAATCTGCGCGATCGAGAAGCCATGCAGAGCCAGCGGCAGATCGATCACCGGGATGTTGACCTCGACCACCGCGGGCCTGCGCCGCGCGATGATGAGGCCGGCCACCGTCATGAAAATGGCGAACAGCACCGTCCCCTGCGCACTGGGCAGCAGCAATTCCGCGGCCCGCTGCCGGGAGATCACCAGGCGCGTGCCCAGCAGTACGAACTCGCGCAGCAAGGTTAGGATGAACAGGGACGAGAAGAATCCCAGCGTCGTCAGTCCCATCCAAGATAGCCGGTCAGCCCATTTTTGATTGCGCATGCCGCGCGTGCGCACCGAAAATGGGATCAGCACACAACAGGCCATCCACAGCGCAGTACCGGCGATGACTTCGTCGGAGCTGAGCGGCGTGGCAGAAAGCAAGCGCCAGCCGACATACCCGGGCAGCACGAGCAATATCCAAATAGGACTGAGTATTAGTCGGCGCACGGCCTTAAGCTTGACTCCAAAGAGCCCTGCTGGGGCCGCAAAGCCGCGATTCAAGGGCGGCAGGAGCCCTTCTTAATGCGGCTTTTGAAACTTGAGCACGAAGTTGTCGGCTTCGCCGATAGCCATGTACTTCGCGCGGTCCTTGTCGCCCAACGTCAAGGTCGGCGGCAGGGTCCAGACACCGCCCGGCCAATCCTTGGTGTCGCGCGGATTGGCATTGATTTCAGATGACCCAACCAAAACGAACCCCGCCTTTTTTGCCAGCGCTATCGCGTAGTCCTGGCGCACGTAGCCGCTCTTGGCCAGGGGATCCTGCGGCACATCGGCGCGGCCGCGATGCGCTTCGATCCCCAAAATGCCGCCGGGCTTCAGGGCCTTGAAGCATGCCGCCAACGCTTGATCGGCGTACCCGTCTTCCATCCAATTGTGCAGATTGCGAAATGTCAGAACCAGATCGGCCGAGCCGGGAGGGGCGATATCAAATTGTCCGTTACCCAGCGTGGTCCACTGAATGGTGCCGAGACGCTCCTTCTCCTTGTTGATGCGCTCCTTGAAGCGCGCCACCCCCGCATCTTCCTCGGCGTTGCCGGGCGCGGGCAGCGCGACGTAGTAGCGGCCGGCTTTCGCCAGATAGGGACCCAGAATATCGGTCCAGTAGCCGCCGCCGGGCCACAGTTCCACCACCGTCATGGCAGGGCTCAATCCAAAGAACGTCAGCTCCTCGACGGGATGACGCACCTTATCGCGCGCCACCGCGTTGGCACTCCGGGCCGGACTGGCGACCGCGGTAGCGAGCGCCGCGTCGACCGCGGCATTGGCCGCGCTCATCATGCCCGCGGCGACAACTACCGCGGCTAGCAACGACAGACGGATTCGTGGATTTTGCATTGCGTTATCCCTTGGTTTATTTCGGCGGTGTATCGCCGGTGAAAGGCACCGGCGTCGCGCCGGTAACCGTGCCGATGGTGGCTTTTTCGCTGACATATAACTTTACCGGCCGCTCGAAGCGCAGCTCACCTTGGACGGCTGCGCCCGGGCCGATGACGATCACGGGTTCCTCTTCGCCGAGACCAAGGCTGTTGGACTTCTCGACCACGATTCCGCCTTCGACACGCGAAGCGCCCATGATGCGGATGTCGCCGTTCGCCGTTCTGATTCCGCCCGCGACGTGTGCCGCAGTCAGACTGATCCGGCCGTTGACGTTGGTGAGGGAACCGGAAATCTCGGCGCCCTCGGCCAAGGTCAGGTCACCGTTCACCGACACTGCGCTGCCCGAATCGTGCGCGCCCGCGCCCAGCGTAATCGAGCCATTGACCGTCTTTAAGGATGTTGCGGTGGCATGATCCCCCAGATGAATGCTGCCGTTCACGGTCACCGCCGAGTTGACGGTCGCGCCGTCATCGATGCGAATCGCGCCGTTGACGGTTCTCGCATCGCCGGGTGCTTTGCCCGCGGGTACGTGAACGGAGCCGTTTATCTTGTGCGAGTCATCGCCATCGATGTCGCAAGCCGACAGGGCGACGATGGCGACAATCGCCATGATGATTCGACAGCCGTTCGCCATGCTCATTCGAGGCTCCCCTTGCATCGGCAGGATCGATACTCTACCAGCACCGTTGCCGCGGCCGCTATCGCGAGTCCGCCGACCGCCTGACCCACATGCGCATCAGCAAGCCATCACGCAGAATGAACTGATGCCAGAGTGCCGCCAACGCGTGGCAGGCAGCCAACGCGAAAATCGCATAAGCCAAATAGCCGTGCACATCTTCAGTCGGGTGAAAGATGGCCCGGTTCGATTTGACGCCGAAATCAACTTGGAATAAACCGAAATTAAATACGCGGCCGTGGTATACGAAGGTGACGATTCCCACGATCGGTGTGACAAACAGTAGAAAATACAGGGCGAAATGCACGGGACCCGACAGCCGGCGCGTTAGGTTCCCGATGTTTTCCGGTAGCGGCGGCGGTTTGTGCCGGGCACGCCACACGATGCGCGCGATGAGCAAAGACCAAAGCGCGAGACCGAGAATGGCATGGAAGTTGATCCAGAACCGTTGCGACTCCTTCGGCCACGAATCATGCAAGAGACCTAAAACGCCGACCGCAACGACCAGCGCGAACATGAGCCAGTGCAATAGGACGGCACCCGATCCATAACGTCCATCGCTTGTAGTAGGCATCGGTCGAGTCTAACCTAGCGCCTGCAAGAGGAGCGAATTGCGGTTCGCTTGTTATAATGTTTGGCGCATTGGCGCGTGAGTGGCTTTGTCTGCCTTCCCATGCGGTTACGGGAGACGCTCGATGTATCGTCGCTGCACGAATGCATTTCTCCTCGGCGCGCTCTGCTTATGTCTATGGACCATCAGCGGCGCGAGCCGCGCGCAAGACGTGCCCGACGATGAGCAGTTGCGGCAGCTGCTGGCGCCGATTGCGCTCTATCCGGATACGCTGCTGGCGCAGATCTGTGCGGCCTCAGGCGATCCCCAGCAGATTCTCGACGCGGACGCCTGGCTCAATAGGAATGGCGGCCTGAGCGGCCAAGCATTGATCGACGCGGCCCAGGGCCAAGGCTTCGATCCCGCGATCGTGGCACTGGTCACTTTCCCGACCGTGCTGGACGCTATGGCAAAGAACGTGGATGACTATGCGGCGATCGGTGCAGCGTTCAAGGCGAATCAAGCGGCTGTGACATCGGCCATTCAGGCGCTGCGACAACAGGCGTACGCCTCAGGTGCCCTGGATAGCAACCAATATCAAACTGTTTCCGTGGAACAGCAAAACGGCGCCCAGGTGGTCGTCATACAGCCCGCCAATCCACAGGTCGTCTATGTGCCTCAATATGTGCCGCAGCAGGTATTCGTCAGCGCGCCATACCCGGGCGACGTGTTGGCGGCGTCGCTTATCGGGTTCGGCGCCGGTATCGCCATCGGTGTGTTGATCAACAATCAACCCTGGGGCTGGCACAGCTGGGGATGGGGTTGGTATGGACGCGGCGTCTATTATCGAAGCGGTCCTTGGCACCCTTCTTATCGATACAGAAGCCCACACCCGCCTTACCGGCCGCGGCCGCCGGTTTATAACCGCCCAGGTTATGGGCCGGGTTGGGGAAGGCCGCCGCCGAATTGGAATCAACGTCCGGGTTATCGACCACCGCCCGGGGGTTATCGACCACCGCCCGGGGGAAATCGCCCCGGCACGCCCGGAACCGGCCGCCCGCCTGGCAATGGCGGGAATTTCCCGGGCAACGGTGGAGGGTCGAGGCCGCCGGGAGGCGGCGGCGCAAACCCACCCGGTAACGGCGGCGGTTCGCGTCCCCCCGGCAATGGCGGGAACACGCGGCCGGCGCCAATCGCCCGACCGGCACAGCCCAATCGCAATCCTTACGCGGGATTTCCTCAGGGTGGAAGTGGAGCGCAACGACCGACTCCATCGCAACCGACCACCGGCGCGCGGCCCAGCGCGCTTGGCGGCAACAACAATGGCAGGGCAGAGCGCGCGGCCAGCAGTCGCGGCAGAGCGAGCACGGGCGGCGCGGCTGCCGCCGGAGGACGACATCGATGATGCGTTTATCCGTTCAACTCTATCGCTCGCTCGTTCCGGTGAGTTTCGTTTTTGCGGCCGGCCTCGCCTTGGCGCAGGACAGCCAGGTCAAGACCTTTCCTACTTATCGCGCTGCCGCGAGCGCGTTTGTCGCGGCACAGCGGGACAACGACACCGCCGCTCTGGCGAGCATTCTCGGTGCGAAGGCGCAGGAACTCATGACCTCTGGAGATCCTGCTCAGGACGAAGCCGCGCGTCTGTCCTTCCTCATGCGCTACGACGAGGCGCATAGCCTTGTTCGCGTGGCGCCCGACAAAGTGATGCTGCGTGTTGGCGCATCGAGCTGGGAGCTGCCATTTCCGATCGAACGCGTCGATGGTGCGTGGCATTTCGATGCGGAGGAGGGTGCGCAGGAATTGGCGTACCGCCGCATAGGACAAAACGAGTTGGACGCGATCAAGGTATGCGGCGCATTGCACGATGCTCAAAAGGCTTATGCTGCCGCGGCACATGACGGCAATCCCGCCGGCATCTACGCGCAGCGCTTTCGCAGCAAGGCAGGCACTGAAAATGGTTTGTACTGGGAAGTCAAAGAAGGCGAAAATCCGAGTCCGACCGGCGCTCTGGTCGCGGAAGCGACGAATGAAGCCGATGACGGCACGCAACAGATCCGCAGGCCTGTCCCCTTCCACGGCTATTACTATCGGATACTGAAAGCGCAGGGCGCCCACGCGAAGGGCGGTGCGAAGGACTATGTGGTGGATGGTAAAATGACCGCCGGATTCGCGTTCATCGCCTATCCGGCGGAGTATCGCAGCAGCGGGGTGATGACATTCATCGTGGGAAAGCAGGGCGTGGTATACGAAAAAGACTTGGGGACGACGACCGAGGAGAACGCAAAGGCGATGAGCGCGTACGACCCGGATGCAACCTGGCGTGCGGTGCATTGAGCAAGTGGGCACTCCACGAAATAGGAAAAACTCAGAATAATACCGAGCGGGATGACTCGGTGCTCCGCGCCTCGCCCCTTGGGGTAACCAGGGCGCTCAACATTTCAATCGAGGGGATACGCGTGACAATAAAAAGGTCCAGACTGTTATTTGCAACGAGCCTGATTGGATTCATTTCGGCCGGTGCCTGGGTTCCCGTTTGGGCGGACACAACCGATGTGGAATGGCCGACTTACACGGGCAATTGGGACGGCAGCCGCTACAAGCCGCTCGATCAAATCAACGCCACGAATTTTAAAGATCTGGAAGTTGTCTGGCGGTTCAAGACGGATCACATCGGCAATCGTCCAGAGTTCAAGCTCGAGGGCACGCCGCTCGAGGTTGGTGGCGTCATTTACACGACGGCCGGGTCGAGGCGCGGGGTGATCGCACTCGATGCAGTGACCGGCGAACTTCTTTGGGTGCACGGCGAGCATGAAGGCGCGAGGGGCGCCGCGGCGCCGCGGCAATTGTCGGGGCGCGGATTATCTTATTGGAGCGACGGGAATGAGGCGCGCATTCTCTACGTGACCCCGGGCTACTTTCTCATCGCCTTGGATGCAAAGACGGGTCAGCGGATCAACTCGTTCGGCAACGGCGGCTCCGTGGACTTGAAGGCGGACGATGAACAGAAAATCGAACCAAACCTGACCACCGGTGAGATCGGTTGGCAGTCGGCACCCACGGTCGTGGGCGATTCCATCTTGATCGGTTCGGCATTTCGCGAAGGCTTCACGCCGGTCAGCTACCGCAACAACAAGGGCTCGGCGCGCGCCTACGATGTGCGCACCGGGAAGAAGATCTGGGAATTTCGCACCATTCCGCAGAAGGGCGAGCCGGGCTATGAGACCTGGCTCAATGGCTCCGCGGAATATACGGGCAACACCGGCGTGTGGACGGAAATCACTGCCGATCCTGAGGCAGGTCTTGCCTATCTGCCGGTCGAATCTCCGACCAGCGATTTTTACGGCGGACATCGCCCGGGTAATGGTCTCTATGGCAACGCCTTGGTGGCGGTCGACCTGAAGACCGGCAAGGTTAAGTGGTATTTCCAGTTGATTCATCACGAGATCTGGGACTACGACATCGCGGCCGCACCCTTGCTGATCGATATCACGGTCAACGGAAAGCCGATCAAGGCTGTCGCAGAACCGACCAAGCAGGGTTATCTGTATGTATTCGATCGCTTGACGGGCAAGCCGGTATGGCCCATTCCGGAACGCAAAGTGGAAAAGGGTACCGTTCCGGGTGAATGGTATGCCCCCACTCAGCCCATACCTTCCCGTCCTGCGGCGTATGCTCGCACCGGCGTAACCGCGGAGGACCTCATCGATTTCACGCCCGCAATGCACAGCCGGGCGCTGGAATTGGTCAAGAACTATAAGCTGGGGCCGATCTACACGCCGCCCGTGCTCAGCCAGAGGCCCGGGCCGCTCTCGACATTGATGTTGGGTCCCGCCGACGGCGGCACCAACTGGCCCGGAGGGTCGTTCAATCCGGAAACTCACACCGTGTTCGTGTTTGGCTGCAATTCGTGCCTCGTTCCCATCGGATTGGTGCCGCCTCCACCCGGCCTGTCGGACATTCGCTATGTGGTGGGCAAGGCAGGGAAGCAAGTCGTCATGATCAACGCTTCCGGTACAAACCAAGGGGCCGACGCGCCATTGGTGAAATCGAAAGCGCCGCCCAAGAGTGAGGACGACGAAGATGAGCAATTGACCGTCGAAGGGCTGCCCATCATCAAGCCGCCCTACAGCACGATCAGTGCAATCGACTTGAACACCGGAGAGACCAAATGGCAGGTCGCGCACGGCGAAACGCCGGACTTCGTGCGCAACAGCCCCGCGCTCAAGGGAATCAGCATTCCGCGCACCGGGCAAACCAGCTACAACATCGGAACCCTGGTCACCAAGACCTTGGTGATCGCCGGCGACAGCATGGTCACGACCACGGCAGATCATCCGCGTGGCGCGATGCTGCGTGCCTACGACCAGAAGGACGGCAAAGAAGTCGGCGCGGTGTGGATGCCTGCGCCGCAAAGCGGCTCGCCGATGACCTTCATGCGCAACGGCAAGCAGTACTTGATCGTGGCGGTCAGCGGCGGCAGCTACTCGGGAGAATACATTTGCTATTCACTGCCTTCCAAGGACTAGGAGAAGACCGCATGAAGCACATGATTGGAATTGGAATCCTGGCGGCACTCGGGTCGATAAGCGGTATGGCCGCCAATCAGGCTTGCGCTGAAGGGGTCGCTGCGGCCGACACGGCGCCGACGAATTCGGCGCCCAATCCCTATCGCGCGGTCGAAAGTTTTTTCAAGCTGCCTGCCGGCCGCACGCTGGGGTCCTCCAGCGCCGTCGCGGTTGATCACGAGGGCCATATTTGGATCGCTGACCGCTGCGGCGCCAATAACTGCGCCGGCAGCAAGCTCGACCCCGTCATGGAGTTCGATGCACGCGGCAATTTGCTCAAGTCGTTCGGCAGCGGCTTGCTGCTCTTCCCCCACGGACTGTTCATCGACAAAGCCGATCATATCTGGATCACCGACGGCCACGTCGGCGAGGGCAAGGGCGACGATGTCCTCGAATTCGACCGCAGCGGCAAGGTATTGCTCACCTTGGGAAAGCCCGGAATATCCGGGAACGGTCCCGATACCCTGCACGAACCGAGCGCGGTCTTGGTCGCACCCAACGGCACAATCTTCGTGGCTGACGGTCACGAACCCGGTCAGGGCAACGCTCGAATAGTCAAGTTCGACGCCGGCGGCAAATTCATCAAGCAATGGGGCGAACACGGCAGCGGGCCCGGTCAATTCGAAATGCCGCACACCTTAGGCATGGATTCGAAGGGCCGGCTGTTCGTCGGTGATCGCGGTAACGATCGCATTCAGATTTTCGATCAGGAGGGCAAGTTGCTCGCGATCTGGCGGCAATTCAGCAGACCCAGTGGATTGTTCATCGACCGCCACGACGTCATTTACGTCACTGATTCCGAATCGCGCGATCCGCCGGGCTATGGGTATCATCCCGGCTGGAAACGCGGCATCCGTATCGGCAGCGTCAAAGACGGCTCGGTCACCGCCTTCATTCCTGATTCGACGCCCGATCAGAACAATAAGGACACCAGCGGCGGAGAAGGTGTCACCGCGGATGGCGACGGTAATGTGTATTCCGCGAATGTCCAGCCGCGCGGCGTCGTTAAATATGCGAAGCAGTAGTTGCCTCTCAAATAGGGCTGTAATCGAGGTCTGGAGAAAATAATGAATACGCGACGCGAGGTAATCGGAATGATGGGGGCCGCAGCCGCCGGCGCCTTGGTCGGTACGGCGGCAGCCGAGGATGCGCCACGTCGTCTCGGCAGTTCTGCGAAGACACTATTCTGGGTGGCGACCGTGACACCCTGTGACAAGAATCGGAAATTCGACGCCGGCGCCTTTCGGGACATTCTGGCGTGGTTCAAGCAAAACGGCGCCGATGGCGTTGTGGTGCTGGGCACCACGGGCGAGTTTCCTTCCTTCTCGCTCGAGGAACGCAAGAAAATTGCGGAGGTCGCGCTCAAAGACAAGCAGGGCATGAATATTATCGTTGGACCCGGCACGTCAAATTTTCCCGAAACGCTGGAGCTATCCAAGCATGCCGAGAGCAACGGCGCGGACGGTTTGCTGGTGGTTCCGCCGTTCTATTACAAAAAGCCGCCGACTCAAGGGTTGATCAGCTACTTCTCGATGCTGTTCGATCAAGTCAGCATACCGATCAATCTGTATCACATTCCGGGCACCAGCGGCGTATCGATCAGTCACGCGCTGCTGCGCAGCTTGATGCACTATCCGAACTTGGCGGGAATCAAGGACTCAAACGGGCCGCCGGCAGAATACGCCGAATTCGTTGCAGCCTTCCCGCAGCTCAACATGCGCACGGGGACGGAGAACAATCTCGAATACGCGCTGGCGCACGGGATGGGCGCAATCTGCATGGACGGCAATTTGTTTACCCGGCCGCTCGCAAAAGTGTTTGCGGCCTATCGCGCCGGCAAGGATTACCATGCGCCGTACCAAGAATACGTGGCCATGCAAAAGATGATGGAAGACACCAAGACCGGAATCGATGACTATGGGCCGATGAAGTATGCGCTGAGTCTTCAGATGGGAGGAATGCAGTCATATCCCCGTTGGCCCAGCGTCGATGTGACTGACGCGCAAAAGGCGGCCATTAAAAGGGGCGTTGAACAGATGAAGGCGATGGCTTGAGAGGGACCTCGGCGCGATTGGCTGCGGCAATCGGAATGGGGATGCTCGCTGCCGCGAGCCTGGGCGCGGACGCCGATTTTACGAGCTCAGTGTGGGATGGGGTCTACACCGACGTGCAGGCGGTGCGGGGAACTGCGTCTTACACCGCGCATTGCGCTGTTTGCCACGGCGCCTCGCTGGGTGGGATTGGGGAGGCCCCGGCACTGACGGGCGTGCGATTCGTTTCCGACTTCGACGGCTTGAGTGTCGGCGAGCTATTCGATCGCATCAGGACCACCATGCCGCTCAATAATGCGGGAGGCTTAAGCCGCGACCAATACGCAGACATACTGGCATTCGTGCTGAAATCGAATGGCTTTCCGGCAGGGCAGACCGAGCTCTACCGCCGCCGCGAGTACCTGGACACCATTGCCTTCGAATCGAAGCGGCGGCAACCGCCCTGAGTCCACCCCAGGAGCGGTCATTCCCATGGCGAAACTTGTCTTCGGAATGAACCAGTCTCTGGACGGCTACGTCGACCACATGAAATTGGGGCCGCCGGTGCCCTCGGCCTTTCGTCACTTCGTCGAGCATGTGCGTGGCCTGACGGGCTGCATATATGGTCGCGGCCTGTACGAGATCATGCGTTATTGGGACGAAGACCTTCCTGGCTGGGACGCGGAGGATCGCGACTTCGCGGCGGCGTGGCGGAGTAAACCGAAGTGGGTCGTGTCGCGTTCGCTCAAGACAGTTGGACCCAACGCCACGCTGGTCGCGGATGACTTCGAGGCCGCGATGCGCAGGCTGAAGGCTGAGCTGGCTGGCGAGATTGACGTTGGCGGCCCAGTCCTGGCGCGAAGCCTGGGCGAGGCCGGTCTTATCGATGAGTATCGACTCTATCTCCGTCCCGTCGTGCTTGGGAGCGGTAAGCCATTCTTCGTCGGCCCCCGGCCTCCGCTCCGCCTGGTTGCCAGCGATCTCATCGCCGAGGACCTGATTCGGTTGACGTACACGCCTGCTTAATCGCGCGCCTCGCCCCTTCGGGGCCCCCAACGCCGAGCACCATCCCTCGAGGAATAGCACTAATTGAGACGGGCCTGGCAAAAAGCCGGCATCCCGCTTCGAGCTTTAGTGCCAGCTGGCCGCGGTCAGACAGCCCGCCAAAGTCCTAAAAATTGAAGAATCGTACCGGCCACGCCGGATGTGCTGCATCGCCCTGAAATCAGCCCCGGATCTTTTCCGCGTAGAATGCTTTGGCCGCTCTTCGTCGGTGCGCGATGCCAGACTTTCATGGACTCCCTCACCGCACACGCGCGGGGATCGGTGCTCGCCCGATTGAATTATCATTCGACTGCGAACTTCCATGCTTTATGATCGTATCGTTCCTATGAGCCCAAAGGACTGAAGATTGACCTGTAGCCCCATGGTGCCAGTCCGCCGAGCCAGTCGCGCGTTCGCCAACGACGGAGTGTCTATTTCGCTTGCCCTTTATGGACGGTGCTACAGAAACGGCGAGACCCAGCTTGCGCGGAGGGCGAGCTCGCGAGTCTGCACGCGAATGAATCGCTCCAATCTGGCTGACCGCTAACCTATGCCGCAAGGCGCATCGATAAACGTGAGTGAAATGTTTGCAGTCGCCCTGCGTTACCATCAGGCCGGACGACTGGTCGAGGCGGAACGACTTTACCGGCAGATTCTGCAAGTTGATAGTCGCCATGCCGATGCCCTGCATTTTCTCGGGGTCCTTGCCCACCAGCATGGCCGCAACGAAGTCGCGGTGGATCTGATCTTGAAGGCGATCGCGCAAAATGGGAGTGTGCCAGCCTTCCACAATAATCTCGGCAATGCACTTAAGGCTCAAGGCAAACTGACCGAGGCGATCAGCTCTTACGGTCAAGCGTTGACTTACAAACCGAACTACATCGAGGCGCACTACAACCTGGGCACAGCTCTTCAAGCGCAAGGTAAATTGGAGGAAGCCGCCGCGTCCTACCGCCGGGCGTTGAGCACCAAGCCGGACCATGCAGATGCGCACTGTAACCTCGGCAATACCCTGCAGGCTCAAGGCAGGCTCGATGAGGCGGTGAGCTCTTACCTATGCGCTTTGAGATACAAGCCTGAATTCGCCGAAGCGTATATCAATCTAGGCAATGTTCTCAAGGCACAGGGTAAACTTGAGGAGGCAGTAACCTTTTATTTAAGGGCGCTTACCCTGAAACCCGGGTTGGCTGAGGCACACGCCAACCTCGGCACTATCCTCCTGGAGCAAGGTGAATTGGAAAAAGCGGTGGCACGCTTTCACCAGTCGCTGGCGCTCAAACCTGATTATGCCGAAGCGTACAACTACCTTGGCAACGCGCTGAGGGAGCAAGGAAAGTTGGACGAAGGGGTGGCCTGCTTTCACCAGGCGCTGGCGCTCAAACCTGATTTCGCCGAAGCAAGGTTGCATTTAGCCATCTCAACGGTCCCAATCTTCTGCGATAGGGTCACTGAGAGTGTGGGGGCAATCGAACGATTTATCCAATCACTTAATGATTTGAAG
Source organism: Steroidobacteraceae bacterium (assembly GCA_036494725.1). GTDB lineage: Bacteria > Pseudomonadota > Gammaproteobacteria > Steroidobacterales > Steroidobacteraceae > Bog-1198. The sequence continues at coordinate 1,720 of DASXNX010000116.1, read as the reverse complement.
ACGTGGAGTACCGCCAATCTCGGAAAACTGGGATCGTCGGTTGGCAGAAACCAGCCCTTCTACTTAGCTTACAGACCTGGCGACGTGAGTGTCCCGCTTTCCAGCTATGGTGATCTGGTTTCAGCTGCTGCAGCGACTCACTGGCGACAGACAAGCGATTATAGCCGGATTCAATCACCACGAACTCGCATCCGCGTAGTCGTGGTGAGTGGTCAAGTCCGGCAGCATCCGGCATGGGAAGTGCTATTGCGCGGCATCGTTGCGCACCTCGATCGCCGGCAGTTCGAACTATTTATCTACCATACGGGCTCGATCACCGATAAAGAAACTGCCTGGGCAAGTGAGCGGGCGGTGCGCTTCGTACAAGGCCCTAAGCCGATGCAAGGGTGGCTGGGTGAGATTGCACAAGATCGACCTGACGTAATTTTTTATCCCGAGGTCGGCATGGATCCCGCAACTTGTGCATTGGCGGCCCTTCGATTGGCGCCATTGCAAGTCGCCAGCTGGGGACATCCTGTAACGACCGGATTACCGACCATGGATTTATTTCAGTCTGGAGAGCTTCTAGAAGGGCAGGGAGCCGATCAACACTATCGTGAAAAGCTTGTCCGGCTACCCGGAACCGGTGCTTGCACAGAAATGTTCGCAGTCCAGGCGCAGCGATGGGATGGTGGAGATCGAAAGGAGGGCACGATCCGAATCGCCCTCTGTCAGCAGCCGATCAAGTTCGATCCGGTGAACGATGTGCTATTGGCTCGAATCGCCCGGGCCGTGGGCCCCAGCGAATTCTGGCTTGCATCGCCAAAGAAACAGGGTTGGGCTACCGTCAGGTTACGAGATCGGCTTGCCGCCGCCTTCCGGGCGGAGGGTCTGGATCCGGACGCTCACCTGCGTATGTCGCCGTGGCTACCGCGAGACCAATTTGTCGGATTCTTGGACGCGATGGACATTTACTTGGATTGCCCAGCGTTTTCTGGATACACGACGGCGTGGCAAGCAATTCATCGCGGTCTACCAATCGTCACATTGGAAGGGGAATTCATGCGTCAACGATTGGCAGCCGGTCTGCTTCGACAGATCGGCCTGACCGACGGCATTGCCTCCTCGCACGAGCAATATGTGCAGATCGCAGTGCGTTGGGCGGAGGAGTGCCGGCAGAACGTCGCGTGGGCCGCGAGACGCGAGGCTATGCGTCGTGCGGCCCCAGCGGCCGATGACAACCGGTCCGCAGTTGAAGGTTTTGAACGGATGATCATCGGGGCGCTGTAATACATTGACGACGTGTTATCACGAGCATCTCGGTAATGGGCCTGGATTGCCGGTGTCAATGCGCCCAAGGTCCTTCCTGATTGGAGGTAACACTTTATTCCGACGGTATAAAACGTTACCGATGTGACCGGAACGGACCCAATATTTTTGGTGCCGGCTGAGGGATTACTCGGCGCTGCGCGCCTCGCCCTTCGGGGCCGCCGTCGCCAAGCCTCCGGCGTTCAACTTGACCTGCGGCCAAGTTGTCGAACCCGTCTTGTTTATGTTCGACCTAGACGCTTCTCGGTGGCGCTTGAGCGTGGATAAATTTTGTCCTACCGGGCACATAGGTAACACTTCTTCCGAGCACATAGGTAACACTTTTTGGCTTTTGCGGGAGACGCAAAATGCCATGGCAGGAGTGTTCCAAGATGGACGAGCGGATGCGCTTTGTAGCTCGATTGCTGGAAGG
>DASXNX010000115.1:0-26560 GCA_036494725.1 Steroidobacteraceae bacterium | reverse complement strand
ACGCCGCCAGTGCCTTGAGGACATGCGTGGGATCTTTCCGGATTGCGTAAATCAACGCCGTGGCTGGCCCCGTTGGTTCCCGAAAGCACGCATTCAAGCTCGGCTACATCGATAAGATTCCGGTATTCCCCACCGTCACTTGGCGCGCTTAGCGGATCCGCTTAGCGGATAACTTCGCCTCGAGCGCGCTGATTTTGGCGACAACGCCGGGCGTATTGGGCGCAAGGATAGCTACGCGCTGATAGGCTCGGAGCGCATCCGCGGCGCGATTCGCGCGCAGCAGCGCATCGCCTAAAGCAGAAAGTAGCGACGGATCACTTGGCCTATAGCGAATAGCATCATAGCAGGCGTCAATCTCGCCTGCGCGGCAGCGTCGAAAATCAGTGTTGAGCTTTACGGCCATCGGCACGGATTTCTCCGCAGCGGGGGTTGCAGCTCCGTGCGGCGGCGCTTCAATCGCAGGAACATTTTCAGTCGAGACCGACAGTGGTGCGGCACTCTCCGTCGCCGGGTCCGTGGTGGGGGGCTGTATCCTGTCCGCGCTCGACACGGCCGGGCTGCTCTCTGTCGACGACGGTCGATGGGCGAACCATATCGCCGTGGCGAGCAACACCATCGCGGCACCAATCCATATCTGTCGCGGCGTGGTACGAACATTCCATCCCCAGCCGCGAACAGCTAAGAGGAGCTTTGCAGGCGCGGCTAAGACTTGTGCAGTCTGCGCTCGCGGCAGGATCTGCACTTCCGGCATAGCTTCGACTCGCGCCGATGTTACTGTCGCCTCGGATTCTCGCTGCTGCGCTGCCGCTTGCCATTGGGTCGCGCGCTCAGCTTCGCTTCTTACCGATGCATATAACTTCTCAATCAGTGAGTTGTTATCAAGCAGCTGCGCTTGCAGGCTGGTAACCTGGGCATATAAGCCATCGAGATCCGCATTCGCGTCAAGCACGCCCCCGTGCGCCGCCTGTAATTTTTCCTCGGAAGCCTGCCATGCCGTTTGCAATTCCCGTTGCTGCGCGACTAGTTGCGCATCGCGCTCGTCGATCGTCTGCCGCATCTCTGCAAGAGCTTTATCCTTCGATGCTAACGATTCGCGTGCGGCACTGTGCAGCGAATTACTCTCGGTGAACGCTCGCTCGATCTCCTGTCGCTTGCGTCGCTCCTTGTCGGCCACATCGCGGGATGCCGCGAGTTCCGCGGCTGCCGCAGCTTGCAGCTCCGCAATCAACTGCTCACCGGAGGCGGAGTGCAAATCTAAAGCCGCGGCCAGTTCGGCCTGCTCGCGGCGTATCGCTGCTAGCTGCGCATCGCGCTCGTCGAGCATTTGCCGATTCTCTGCCAGAGCTTTGTCCTTCGATGCCAACGACGCGCGTAAGTCACCGATCAGCGAATCGCTATCGATCAACGCTCGTTCGATTTCCTGATGCTTGCGTCGCTCATTGTCGAGCGCTTCCCGGGAGGCGGCGAGTTCGGTGGCCCCGTCCGCGGCTCGGCCATGCAAAACTTGCAGTTCCGCCTTCAACTGCTCACCGGAGCCGGATTGCAAATCTAAGGCCGCAGCCAGATTGGCATGCTCGCGGCGTAACGCCGCGAGCTGCGCATCGCGCTCATCGAGCGTTTGCCGAATCCCTGCAAGAACATTGTCCTTCGATGCCAACGACGCGCGTAAGTCACTGATCAGCGAATCGCTCTCGGTCAACGCTCGTTCGATTTCTTGATGCTTGCGTAGCTCATTGTTGACCGTTTCCCGGGACGCGGCGAGTTCGGTGGCAGCGTCAGCGGCTTGGCCACGCAAAACTTGCAGCTCGACGTTCAACTGCTCGGCGGAGCCGGAGTGCAGATCTAAAGCCGCGGCCAATTCGGCATGCTCGCGACGTGCCGCGGCGAGCTGCGCATCGCGCTCATCGAGAGTCTGCCGAATTTGCGCGGTGAGCTTGTCACGGCTCGCGATTGAATTGCGCGCCGCGCGCAATTCTGCTTGGTGGCGCTCTGATTCGTGCAGCGCAATGCCTAAGCGAGTTCGGACCGCTTCTTCGGCGACGATTCTTTCCGACAAGGCCTCTTCTGCCTCTCGAACCCGGGTTCGCTCCAATTCCAATGCTTCGCGGCTCTTTTGCAACTCGGCAGTTAGCGCGGCGGGACCTAATTCCACCTCTTGTTCGCGAACGTCACCCAGATCGGTCTGCGGTGTCAGGCCCTGATCGATCGCTTCTTCGAGAAAGCGCTGAACTTCGCGGTATGCGTACTCTGGCAGCGGTTCGATCGATTCGCTACTTCGTAAAACCTGACGCAGCTCGCGGCGAGAAACACCCGCAAGCAATCGCTTGAGTTCAAGTCGAACTTCCGAATACTTGAGGTCGCCAGTCTCGAATCCCTTCAAGGCCTTTCTGAAGGTAACCGCGGAGAACGAATTTCGCGGATCGACGAATTCACCGGGTTTATCGGCGACGCTCATGTGCTTTTTGTACATGGCGGCAGCGACTTAGGCAAGCGCATTGAGCTTAAATCACCCTACAAGCTTAGGTGCCGACTTTCCTACAGACCGTGAAGGGTGGTTCGCGTCAATTTTGGATGCGTTGCAAGCAGGTCGAACCTCGAGAGATGCGGTACGCGCCGGCCGAAGATCCCACGACTTAAGGTCGCCACGACACGCAGAGGTTCTAATCTCACGATACGTGCTTATTGCTGTGGGCGGGCACCGACTCTCCGGCAGGCAGTGGTCCGACCGGTCGGCTTAGGCGACATCCGCGATAAAGACAGCGGAACTCTCGCGCGAGGCAGAGCGGTCTACGTGCGTCGGGATCGTGTCCAGGTCGGGTTGGGTGTGCCCAAATTGGGCCTTAGTTAGCCGGGATAACGGGATGGCAAGCGTTGTAAGTGACTGATTTGCAAATTTCCCGTTACCCCAGCATTTGCCTCATAACCCGAAGGTGCCCCGCCACCTATATGATCAATGCCTCACCCTACGGTCGTCGGCCGTCGCGTGCCGAGGCTTGAATTGACAGGAATCGTTCTCCCGCTGTAGGTTAGCTTAGGGTTCGGAGCAGCCTGCCGCTTGCACCCCGTTGCGGGGTAAGGTGAATGCGTCCACGCGTGAATCTTGATCCTTAACCGCTCGGCGAACTGATCAGCAATGCAAGCGCTGATCATCCAATAGTTCGCTGTGAATGGAGGATCAGGCAATGTTCACACAGAAAAATGCCAAGACCATGGCGAAATCTCTTCGAGTCTCTCTAGGCGACCGAAAAGTCTCGCTTTCCCACAGCGCCTGCCTTGAGATAGTTGCACGACAATTGGGGTTTGCTGATTGGAACACTCTCTCTGCCAAGCTCCCTGCCGGAGGAGGAGTCGAGATACAGCTCGGTGAAGCCAAGACTTACCCGGAGATGGATGAAACATCCCAGATGACCCGAACGGCCGTGCCGTGGAGTACCTGTTCGTTCTGTGGTAAGTCGCGCCACGAAATACGGTCCCTCATTGGCGGCTGCGGGGGCTGGGAGGCTTTTCGCGCGAGCCGCGGGCCGGAGAGGAGCACGGTTTTCATCTGCGATGAATGCGCCACTTATGCCGCGCAGCACTTTGCGAATGGCTTCGGCGGCCCGAAGGAATCTGGAAGTTCGTTATAACCCTTTTAAGGCCCGCTCGACCGCTGTGATCGTGCGCTCGATTTCGTCGGTATCCGTGCACCAATTGACACCGCTTATCCGCATCGCACGCCGGCCGCGCGAGGTCGTACCGCTGAAGAACGCCTCGCCGGTCGAGTTAATCGCCCCTGCGAGCGCGCCCTCGTCGACGGACGTCCTGCGGCCTCGATAGGATCGTCCAGATTCGCCTTTCTTTCCAAAGCTGACAGCCGTAGGGGACGTCGGTGCTCTGTCCGATCTCGATAATATATCCGTCAGGATCGCGCATGTAGCAGCGCGTCTCGCCGTACTTCGGGATCGGCTTGGTGATGAACTCCGCTCCTCGACTTTTCCATAGTTCATAGCACGCTTGAATATCGGCCACCCGGATATTCATAAAGCTGCTGATCTTATCCGGGTCGGCGAGGACGCTGAGTGTTACCGTCGGCTTGTCCGGGGTGGGTCCGCCCCCGACGTTGACAATGAGCCACGTGTTCGCAATCTGAATGTGGCCTGATGCGCCCTTGCTGTCACCTTTGCTCAGAATGCGGGCGCCAAAGACCTTTTCGTAGAAGCGAGCCGAGCGGTCGATGTCGGCGACGGTGATAAAATAGGTGACGGTGAAGCCCGTGCGCGGGGGCATCTCGTAGCGATTTTGCTCGTTATCTACCTTGTTCATTGACGACTCCAATTTCCGGCGCCCGGGTTGTCTCCCCGAAACTCAACAATGTCAGAATCGCGACGACTAGTGCGTTAGACGAAAGTATCAATCGGCAATGTGAGCTCCCTCGTCCTGCAGCATCTGCCGGAAATCGGGCGAGTCTAAAATGATCTTGCCTGCCGCCGCGCGCAGGCGGTCGACGGCCTCAGCCGGCAGGGCGAACGATGTGGGCAGTTGATTCAGGTAGTCACGCTCGGCCTTGTCGTGAAGCGCCCGAAAAGATACCTCGATCGTATAGATGTCGGCATTGGGCGCGTTCTCGACAGAACCCAGTGCCGGATCTTTGTTTTTAGCAAAGGCAACGGAGTCGCGGATCTCGCGTAACAGCGTCCAGCGAGCGTCGATATCCCTCAGTAATTCGATCGATTCGCTGGCATAGCGGTCAATCGGCACCCCGGCTGCCTTAGTCAAGACGGTGAAGTTACCGGGTGAGCTCTCCGACTGGTCCCATTTGGTAGACGGCGCCGACACCGAATTGACGACGAAGATGATGACTCGCCGCACGTGATCAAGCGGTGTCCGCTGGCCTGCCGCCCGCAAAGCCTCGAACGTTTCCATCACGTCCAGCACACCTCGCAACCCCAAATTGTCGGAAACCGCTCCGTCCACCAGATGGAAATAGGGGTCCTTGACGCCGTCATCGAGTTCCCGCAGTTCCTGCAGGCGTTTGAGGAGGCGCCCAGCCGGTCGCGGTGGTTTGGCTGCCTCCGAAAACTGGCGCAGCCAGCCGGGTTCCTGATAACCACAACTGCCGCCGTAGTCATTGATCGTCAGCGGCGACAGCACCAAGGGTACAGCCGACGATGCCGCGGCGGCGCGTGCGAGGCTAAACGAGCTCAGATCCGCGCACATCACGTCAAAGTTCTGCGGCACGAACACGACGCGTGATCCGCTCGCAAGATCCGTTGCGCCCACTGCGATCGCGGGTCCTGCCGCCCGGTCGAGGTCAGCAAAGGTGGCGCCGTGAAACAGGATTTCATCATATAGCTGCGCCGCCAGCTCGGACCGGCCCCATCCGCGGGACATCAGGGCAGGCCAGTTCAGGGGGTTAAGGACTCGTCTGATCAGCGCACCTTGCACGTTTCGCTTGAGAAAGTTCTGTTCGTAATCACCAAAGAGCTTATCGCCATACAGCCCGTACGCGAGTGCCGTAAAGCTGCCACCCGATACGCCGGTGATCACGTCGACCTCATCGAGCAGACGGATCTTGCGGCCGGTGCCGGTAACAATCTGGATACGTCGCAGCGCTTCGATAACCCCATATGAGAACGCTGCCGCCCGGGTACCGCCGCCTGAGAAGGCGAGGACGACAATGTCCTCGTGATCACCGCGATTGCGTTCCAGCTTTTCGAACTCGTGCTGTGGTCTCTCTTGGTAGCTCGTCAGGGGGGAATTGATGGGGCGTTTCTCACAGCCATCGAACAGCAAGAGCAACGCGATCATCGGCGCCAGGTAACCGGCAGGCCTGCGCATAATATTCATATGACGGGGCTACCGGTGAGCAGCCCTCAGCGCGACTGCTCCCCCGCGGGCACCAAGAGCACCGGGGTCATTGCGCGCAATGAAGCACTGTCAGCCTCCGCCAGGCGATTACGCTGTATCATTTGGCGGATCTCTTTAACGTAGTCGGTGCCTCGCTCGGAATAGGCATCTAGCGTATCAACCAGGTCGAGTCCTGAAGCCGGCGTTCCCGCTGCGCGAGCGGCCGCACGCGCAGCGCGAAATTTGGCGTAGCGTGCATGAGAATTCAGGTTGTCCATATAGGCGGCGATGGAATGGAATGGAGTCTCGAACGCGCGCACGCCATAGTGGCCGAGCTCGGCGCGTGCGTTCTCAGGAATCATGGCGGACTTCGACCAGCTCCATTGTCCAAAGAGTGCGTTGCCTTCGTCGGCAAAGCGCGAAGTGCCCCAGCCACTCTCCATGGCAGCCTGCGCAAGCGCAAGAGAAACGGGGACGGCGTCGACACGGGCCAGAAGTTCCGAGCGATCACCCTGATCGGCCAGGCCATACTCCGCGGCAAGCTCTTTGAGCCACTGTTGGTCCGCCTCGCTCAATGTCGGCTTCTTCAATATGACCTCGAGCTGACCTCGCTCCTCGAGGATGAGTTCGTTGGATCGCAAAATGAGCGGCGCGAAGATAAAGATGAAAAAGCGCTTTTTGTCGGGAACATGCGCCTTCGGGCCGTAGACCTTGCGCCAGCGTTCCGGTATCCACGCGATATAGAGTCGCGGCACGGTGTGGTCCCCGGCGTTCCAGTACTGAAGCCCATAATTGTATGAATTCAGGATCGCGCCGGCTTCCTTGGGATTGTGAAACGTGCGGCGTTCCCATTGTTCGACGGAGGCTTCGGCCGACCAAGCCGTGGGCATGGCGAGGGTCGTCACTATTGCCAACAGAATGTAAGACAAGCGACACCTAGCCATGGGACCTAGCTCCGCACAAGAGAATAAAGGCAGCAAGCGCTTCAAATGGTTGATTTACAGAAAGCCACGTTTCGCCGTGTCAGTCAATTGTACGGAGGGCTCCGACGACTCCGGCGCACTGGCTCTATGCTTCTATAAAGATGATCTCCGAGGGAAGTTTCGATCCGGAGGCTCAAACATGAATCGTCGCGATTTCAGCGGAATGGCGTTGGGTGCAGGGCTCATCGGTTCTCTTGCACCGAAATCCTCGAATGCGCAGTGGGGGGAAGCGCCCCCCGATGCCTCTCAACCCATTAGCGTCGTCATCAAGAATACGCCTCGAACTTACAACTACGTTCCGGCGCCGCGCAAATACGTTAAGGGCAAGCGGCGATTCAGCATTTACTGGTCCTGGAATTATCCGTGGGAATCCAACCAAGATCTGACCGTGTTGGACAATCGATTTTCCTCGATCACCGAAGTTCGCAGGGTCGCGTGGCCCGGATATGAGACGCCGGAATATTCAGCGCGGATGTTTCTGCAAGGCATTTCCGGGACCCTGGAGCTGTTTCACTTATCCATGGTCAGGTTCCAGAGCCTCGTGGGCGAGGCAACCGGACAGCCAGTCCATCTTTATCAGCGGGTGGATCAGGCGGGCCAGTACCTGCCATTAGATGAACGGGTACTCGCAGACACAGATACTCTGATGCTGTTCAGTCTGGACCATATGGTGACGGAGCAAGAAGCAACGCCGGAAGAGATCGAAGCGGTCCGGAAATTTCTCACTCGGGAGGGAACCTGTTTGATGCTCGGACCGCATCATGACGTCGGCGCCTCGAGCGATCTGAAGGTACGCCAAATGGAGTACATCCATCATGGCGATCCTCTTGTTCCGCGGCAGCAGCGCTTCAGCACCTACGCGCGATCCCTGATGAAGGGCCTCGGTATTCCCGTCGAAAATCGCTATGGCCTGAACCCGGCGCTGGTCAGTGGTACTACCAATAAGCTCGCGCCCCTTACCAAATTTCCTGATCTGGATAAGCGCGGTTGGCTCAACGGCGTGACCACGTTTAACTATCATCCACACCTGCCGCACTATGCGCTCACCGACGAAGATACGAGGTCGGTCCAGGTGTTGGCCAGACAGCCCGTCAATATGGCCCGGCCGCACCCTTTTACCGAGGCCGGCAATCGTGAATTCAACATGTTTCTATGGATGCCGCCCAGCGGGACTCGGGCCGGCGACATATTGATGGCGGACCTTACGATCTTCAGCACCTTGTTCGGGGCCGACGATAGCCTTCATCGTTTTTGGCACAACTTGGCCACCAAGTAGCAGATGACTGTCACAGCGGGAGTGCAACGATGTCACAAGATCAATTTGGATCAACCACGCGCCGCGGGTTCCTCGGTGCAGCCTCTGCAGTAACTGTCGCGACTCTTGCATCGCCGGCCTTGGCGGATGGGCTGCAATCGGGACCCGCCCCGGGAGCGTCAGGCAAGCCGGCGGCGGTGCCAAGTTCCGCCAAATCCCCAACAGGCTCGGCGAGTTCTCCGGATTGGACCAAGCCGGCGGCCATGGCGATTCCCAAGGAGGGATATTTCAAGAAGGAAGAGGGGCGTTATGGCCCGCTCTTTCCAAGGACGCCTGCAAACTATGGCTTTACTATCATCGCAAAGATCAAGCCGGGCAGAGAAGCCGCGATTCGCCAATATGGGAACACCATCGAGCAAGGCGTGAAGGACAACCCCGATATTCTTGCGGTGCTAAAACTTCACTATCTGCGCTGGGTTCTTTTCAATATTGGCAATGAAACGTATTTCATGTATCAGGGAATTTTCGATACCGATTTTGACAAGTACACAGAGGATGCCATAGCGATATTCAGTCAATACGGCATCAACACAGTGTTCGAGAATCTCGAAGGATTCCCGATGGATTGGAAGACGAATGCGCCCGCGTTTGTTGAATTCGTCCGCAAGCACCAGTGCCCGAGCTTTTTGGAATACGCAGAGTATCCGTACGTGTCGGCCGATGAGATAAAGAAGGCGCTGCGCGTCAAGGCATCGCTGTCCATCATGTTGGACCAAATGCAATAGTTGCGATACGCGCGCCAAATAGGACCGCGAGTAGCGTGATGCTTCAGTTCGACGATATTCAGCACATTCTCGTAACCCGAGTGCCCGCCGTCACCGGGCGATACGAGTTTCTATCGTTTCGGGAGCCGGCACAGGGACGCGCCTGGCTGACAGGTATCCGCAACAAGGTGGCATCGGCAGACGCCGCAAGCGCGTCCGTCGACATCGAGAAGCGGTGGGTATCCGTTGCGTTTACCTGGAGCGGACTGCGAGCCCTCGGCCTGGACCAAGAATCTCTCTCAGCCTTTCCGGTCGAGTTCCGTCAGGGCATGGCAGCCAGGGCCGAGGTGCTGGGCGACACCGGCGCGAATCATCCCGACCGATGGGTCGGCGGTTTAGGAAGTGCGGACCTGCACGCAATTGCCATTCTGTTCGCTCGTGATGTCGCGGAACGTAAAAGAGTGACGCAGGAGCATACGGAGTTTCTGGCGAGAACTCCCGGCGTCAAGGTCCTTTCATCGCTGGACCTGGACGCGATTCCGCCGTTCGACTATGCCCACGAGCACTTTGGCTATCGCGATAGGATATCGGAGCCCGTAATCGAGGGGACCGGCGTGCAACCGAAACCTGGGTCCGGAGCGGCCATCAAGGCGGGTGAATTTATCCTGGGCTACCCCGATGAGAGCGGCGAACCTTTCGTCTTGCCGCAGCCCCAAATTTTGTTCCGCAATGGCACGTTCATGGCTTATCGCCGGTTGCAGGAGCATGTCGGAGCCTTCCGAGAATTTCTGCGACAGAATGGCAAGACGACTGTGGAGCAAGAGTTGGTCGCGGCAAAATTGATGGGCCGCTGGCGCAGCGGAGCCCCGCTCGCATTGGCTCCGGAACGCGATGATCCCGTGCTCGCCGCAGATCCAAAGCGCAACAACGATTTCAACTACGGCAAGATGGATCCGCATGGGTATGCTGTGCCGCTGGGTGCGCATATTCGAAGGATGAATCCGCGCGACACGGCAGCGAACATTCAGCGGCGCAGGATGATCCGCCGCGGAGCCACCTATGGGCCGGCATTACCGGAAGGCGCCCCCGAGGATGGAGTGGAGCGGGGCGTCGCAGCCTTCATCCTTTGTGCAAGTCTCGTCCGTCAATTCGAGTTCGCTCAAAATGTGTGGGTGAACGACCCTAACTTTCACGAACTGGGAAACGAGCGCGATCCCATCATCGGCAATCAGAATGGCACGTTTGATATGACGATCCCGAAACGCCCGATCCGCAAGAAAATACAGGGGCTGCCGGCGTTCACCAGCGTCAAGGGCGGAGCGTATTTCTTCCTGCCTGGCCTCAAGGCGCTTGATTATCTTGCTGCGCTTGGCGCTAAGGTGTAGGAACGTCGCCGCGCGAGGATACTGACAGTCAAATGGCGCCGCAGAGCGTTTTTTTCGTTGTCGGTTTTGGCGCGGCGATCGGCGTGTTTGCATCGCCCATTCACGCGCAGGTTCGCGGCGTTTACCCACTCGGCATGAGCGCCACCAACTCGGGTGTCACGCCCGACTCTGGATTTACGTATGCGAATGCCTTGCTCTATTACGAGCGCGATCGAAAGACGGGTCCCGATGGTGACACGGTTGAAACGGGCACGAACTCCGTGTTTTTGGAGATGAACACCTTCATCTGGGTGAGCGACGGCATCGAGGCGCTGGGAGGCGCGAGGTATTCGGCCGCCGCGACCGTGCCGCTCGCTCGGAACTCCCTCACGTCGGACGAGGTAGGGCAGATCAGCGGAGCCACCGGCCTGGGCGATATCTTCGTCCAACCTCTCATTCTAGGATGGCAGACGGCGCGGGCAGATATCCGGTTGATATACGGATTCCTGGCGCCCACCGGCCGATTCGATGCCGGTGCAAACGACAACGTCGGTTCAGGTTATTGGACACACACCTTTTCCTCGGGCCAGACCTTCTACATTACTGAAGACCGAGCGACGGCGATCTCGGCGTTCGAAATGTACGAGGTTCATGCGACACAGGAAGGCACCGGCATTCGCCCCGGCGACACGCTGAACCTCGACTATTCAGTAACTCGTATTATTCCGCTGCAGAATGGCATTCGACTACAACTCGGGCTCGCCGGCTACGAGCAATGGCAAACCTCAAGCAAAACCGGGCCACTGATTGGGCCATCCGAAGCAGAAGGCCGCTACCGCGTCAACGCCCTCGGTCTGGCGTCAAATGTATTCCTTCCGGAGCGCAAGCTGAGCTTCGGCCTCAAGTTCTTTAAAGAGTTCTCGACCGAGTCGACCTTCGAGGGATATTCATTGCAGGGATCGTTCGGCATTAAGTTCTGAGCGAGCGCCTCGAATGAGTCGCCGATACAAAGCGCCCGCGCTCAACCGGTGGGCGCCTTTTCGTCCCAGTCCTTTTTGCCTTCGTACTGGCCTGCGACTGAATAAAGAATCTGCGCATTCCGCGTCTTCTGAAATTCGTCCAGACTCTGGCCGCGCATCGCGGCGTATATATGCAAATTGGTCGTTCCGACCACCGCGCCCAGCTTCTCCAAGAGAAAGAAAATAACGCCGTATTGGATCAGGGCACGCCAGTCCAGGCGGCGCACCATGTCGCGCTCTTCCTCCGAAAGGTGGATCTCCTCGAAAACCGCCTCCGGATCCTCGAGGAAGCGTGCGCGCGCTTTAGGCTCAATCAGGCCGTGCAGGAAATTATTCAGCCGATAAGCTTTTACGCTGCGGTCGAGAGTGAATGGATACGTGCCCGGCAGTTTCTCGATCCCCGCCCACTGATGTCCGATCCGCGCTCGATAATCGGCAACAGTCTCGTCAATCGCATCAATTGAGTCATTTTCGTAGATAACCGTGGCAATTGGCGTCATGGACGGGAGGTAGTAGGTCTGATGCAGCTTGCGGACCGTCTTGGAAAGTGCTCCGCGCATGATGAGCCACATGATTACCTCGGAGCCCTCGAACCCGCCGCGCTTCGCATATTCCGCAATGGTGATCGTGGTCAGGGATTCTGGATCCTTCTCCAGCCGCTCAAGAAATTCCATGTCCCATTCAGTGTTATTGAATCCGCAACGCTCTCCATGGATCTGGTGCGACAGGCCGCCAGTGCCCACGATGGCGACCTTGAGGTCGGCGGGATAGCTCTCGATGGCTTTGCGGAGCGCCTTGCCAAGCTTGAAACAGCGGCTCGCGGAGGGGATCGGGAATTCCAACACCCCTACCTGGAGAGGCACAATCGCGCCCGGCCAAGCCGGTTCGTGCGGCCAAAGAAGCGAGAGCGGGGAAAAGCAGCCGTGATCGAGCCCCTTACTTTGAAAAAACGACAAATCGAACTCATCGGCGACAAGACCATTTGCGATGTGGCGCGCCAATGCCGGATGGCCTTTTATCGGCGCTAGCTTGCGCGGGCCCCCTCCCTCGTCGGCCACCCAATATTCCTCACCGACGCCCAGTGCAAAGTGCGAATAGTGATCGAAGAAAAACGAAGTTACGTGATCATTGAAGATGAACAGCAGTACATCGGGCCGCTTCTGTGCAAGCCAATCCTGAACCGGCTCGTAGCCCTTGAAAATCGGCGCCCAGACCTTGTCGTTTTGTTTATGCGTATCCAACGCGAAGCCGATCGTCGGCGTGTGCGATGTGCCGATGCCGCCCACAATCGTGGCCATTACTGAGACTCCAACTTACCGTCAGCGCCAACTTTGAATGATGCCGCGCTGCCGGCACTTTGGCTACGCGTGACGAACTGACGCAGATCGGCGCGCGCTTCGATGACGGTCTGCTTGATTTGCCTGACCCGCGCGCGGGGCTATTTGCCGAACCTCAGCGTAAGCTGCAGGTACCACTCGCGGGGCTCATTGTAGCTGCCACCCACCTCACCCGCACCGTAGTTGGGAGATCCTGTGACGATGTAGCGATCATCGGCGAGGTTCGTGCCGCCGAAGGCCAGATCATATAGGTTATTGGCAGAAATATAATGGATCGATGCGTCGATCATATGGGTCGGGGGCCGGCGCAGTTCCGGCGTGTTCAGTGCATCGTTGAACATCTCTGCCGTGTAAGTGTAATCGGCAAGGAAGCGTAATGTGGCTGAATTCGCCAACGTTAAGTCGTACTCCGGCCAAAGCGCCAGTTTGTACTTCGGGGTCTTCGGCAACTTCGCATCCAGTTGTGTGATTCCGGGCGGAATCACCGCGCAAACCGGGTGCGGCGGCTCGCCGACGATCCCCGTGGCCGGACAGACATTGCTGCCGTCTGGCAACGCATACTGGGGAATGTTGGCGTTCGGATTCACGTAGGTGTAGTAGGCATCGATATAGGATCCGGAGAAGTTGACTGAAAGGCCGTTGCCCACAACCGACTTCATTTCCAGTTCAAGGCCCTTGATCTTGGCATTGCCCGCGTTCGTGTAGACGGGCGAGATGCCCTGCTGGATGTTGAGTTGGATTCCGTCATAGTCGGTATAGAATGCCGCCGCGTTGATCTGCAAGTGATGATTGAGCCAATCGGACTTGACTCCGAGTTCCCAGGTCTTGGTGTACTCGGGCTGGAATTCCGCATTGGCGGCTGTGTCGGGCGCCGACAGACGCGTGGTCCATCCGCCGGCCTTGAAGCCCTTGGCCCAACTCGCATATGCCATCAAGTCGTTCGTGAAGTGGTATTGCACGCCCACCGTCGGATCAAAGATATTCCAGGTCTGGCTATTCTGCCCGGGCGGAAAGTAACGGAACACGCCAGGCAGCGACGGAACATTGGGCGGATTAATGAAGGCCGCGGGAAAGTCGTTGAGGTCGGCCTGACCGCCGATAAACTCTGCCTTGACGTTGGTGTAGCGGCCACCGGCCGTGAATCCCCAGTTGTTCAGCTGGTAATCGAAGTGTAAGAACGCCGCCGCGTTCTTGTTGTCCGCATCGTTCTGGATGTCGTACACATACAGAATGCTCTCGAAGGGCACGTAGTCGTGAACGTAACCAGCCTCGTGGAAGTAGTACAAGCCCGCGACATAGTCCAGCGCACTGCCGAATGCCTTGCCGCTGAGTTGGAACTCCTGCGAAAACTGAAACTGGTGCTGGTGGTCTGTGACCTCCTGCAGAGTCTCTGGCGTGCCGTCGAGGTCGGTACCGATCAGCCAGTTGATCTGGCGATAACCCGTGATCGATTTGAAGGCCATCGAATCGTTAATCGCATAGTCTGCCGTCTCGGAAATTCCGAAGTAGTCATTCTTGGCGAAGTCCGGACCATTCGCGTAGGTGGTGTCAATGTTGCCTGTGTTGGTGGCTGCATAGTCGAAGTAGAGGCGCGGGCTGTTGGATCCCAGGTACGGAATGCCCGCTGCGACATTGGCCGCGTTGAACGGTCCCGGCGGGCCGCCGACGTAGCCGGCACCAATCAGCGGTGCGCCGCCGGTGGATAACCCAGGAACATGCGCGCGTGCATTGAAGCAGTTGCCGGCGAAGAACGGTGGCCCGCCGGCAGCGGCGATGGCCGCAGGCAAGGTGGCGGCATTGTTGCTGATGCAAAGGTTGTACAGGGTGGAGAACGTCGACTGATTGAGATTGCCGTTATAGGTTCCAAGGACGGTGTAGGGCAACGCTTCCTGATCCTGGTGGGTCCAGTCGGCGGTGGTGGTGAAAGTCAGATTGTCGGATGCCTTCCACACGAGTTTCCCGCGGATGGTCTGCACGTTGTAACCGCCGTAGGCGTCTCCGGTCTGGTAGCCCGCTTTCGGATAAGCGTCCTGGGGGTCCACGACAAACGGCGTCTGCGCCTGTGGCGATGTGCTCGGATAGGGAACGACCTTGACATAGCCGTCACGCACTTGCGAGGAAACGGTGATCGAGGACAGCAGCGTGTCGCTGATGATGGGCACGTCGGCCGTAAAGCCGAAGTCGCGCCGATTGAAGCTGCCGCCCGTGGCCTGCGCGATGAATTTTGCCTCATTGCCCGGGGTGTGGGTGATGATGCTGATGGCGCCGCCCTCGGTGTTGGCACCGAACAGTGTTCCCTGGGGGCCTTTGAGAATTTCGACCCGATCCACATCGAGCAGGTTCTGGTTGGCACCGATGGTGCGCGCAAGATAGACGCCGTCTAAGTAGACGCCGACACCGGGGTTCAGGTTGAACGCGAAGTCGTCCTGACCAATGCCGCGAATCGAAGCGGACAGCACCGAACGATCGCCCGAGAAGGGCGCACCGGCATCGAGGTTGACGCTCGGCGTCAGGTTCGACAGGGCATGAATGTCCGACAAGTTGCGATTCTGTAGCGACTCAGCTGTGAAAGCCGTGATTGCGATGGGTACCTTTTGGAGATTTTCAGAGCGTCGCTGCGCGGTGACCACGATCTCCTCCAGGCCGCCCGATTCTTGAGTCGGCCCCACGCTGGGCCCCTGCGGGGATTGCCCCTGTTGCGCTTGAGCAACAAATGACCCGCTCAGCAATGCAATCGACCCGAAATGCGCCAATAGACGTGATGTAAACCTTGGTCTCCTTGGCAGCACACTCCCGTCCACGGTCGTCGTCATTGTTTTTCCCCCGCAATTCAGCCATTACTTCGGAT
The DNA here is from genome assembly GCA_036494725.1 of Steroidobacteraceae bacterium. GTDB lineage: Bacteria > Pseudomonadota > Gammaproteobacteria > Steroidobacterales > Steroidobacteraceae > Bog-1198. The sequence goes on along the minus strand of DASXNX010000115.1, from coordinate 11,164 downwards.
TGAACAGGCGCGAGCGCGTCTTAAGATTGATTGTTCCGATTTTGCCCACCCGGGCGCCCGCGGCAAAACGCAACGAAATTCTAGTCAAGCGCAACCGATCGCGCGCGCTTGGGAGCGTTGTATTAATCGACTGCAAGAGAACAGAGCCGACGGTGCTAGCGCAAATATCGGCTGGCTATAAATTGTGCGCAATCATTTGGCGCTCGATGTACTCCGCCTGGCGCAGAGCGAGGGCGACGATGGTCAGTGTGGGATTGGCGGATCCCGGCGTACTCAACGCGCTGCCGTCGGAAATGAACAAGTTGGGCACCTCGTGGGCGCGTCCGTAGGCATCGGCGACGCCGTCGCGCGGATCCTTGCTCATGCGCGCCGTGCACATGTTGTGCGTGGCCGGGGTCTGCCGTGATGTCGCGGTGCGAATCGCGCCGACCGCTTCGTACATCGCCCTGCCTTGACGCTGGGCATGGGCGCGCATGGCGGCGTCGTTTTCGTGCTCATCAACGTGAATGTTAGCGACGGGGAGTCCGAAACCATCTTTAACGGCCGGATTCAAGGTGATTCGGTTCGTCGCGCGCGGAAGATCCTCGCCGTTGACCAGCATACCCGCCATTCGGTCGTAATGGTCCATCAGGAATCCGAGGTCGCGCCCCCAGAGCGTCGATGGAAATCCTGCCAACGGCAGGCTCGGCAGGTCCAACGCCGCCAGCTCGAGGTGATAGCCGCCGGCAAAACCGCGCTTCGGATCGTGCTTGGTTTCGTCCTCGACGATTCCGGCGAGCGTTGTCCCTCGCCAGAAGTGAATCGGCTTATCGAACACGCCCCAAACAAAGCCGGCCGTGTGACGACAATAGTTGCGTCCCACCTGGTCGCTTCCATTGGCGAGCCCGTGAGGGAATCGGGCGGATTCCGACAATAGCAGCAGGCGCGCAGTCTCGACACTGTTGCAGGCAACACACACCAGTCTTGCCCGTTGGCGCTGTTCGTTTCCGCTCTCATCGCGATAGACGACGCCGTTGACACGCCCATCCTCCCCATGCTCGATGCGGGCAGCCCGGCTCTTGATGCGCAGATCGAGATTGCCGGTTGCTTCGGCGCGGGGTATCTCCGTGTACAGCGTGCTCCATTTGGCTCCCGTCTTGCATCCTTGCACGCAGAAACCCTGCTGGATGCACATGCCCCGATCATCGGCCGCCCTGGTATTGATGGCCAAGTAGCCGGTGTGCACTTGCTTGTAGCCGATGCGCTTCGCGCCGTTGTACATCACCTTGAAGTGGCTCGATGCAGGCAGGCCGGGATTACCGTGACGGCGCGTGACGACCATGCGCCGTTCGGCGCGATCGTAGTAGCGCTCCAACTCGGCGTAGTCGATTGGCCAGTCGATCAGCGAGGTGCCCGCAATGGCACCATAGGTCGTGCGGGCGCGCACTTCCCACGGACGAATTCGCGGTGTCGCGCCGGTCCAGTGCACAGTCGTGCCACCCAGCGTTTTGGCAGTCCAGGAGGGCAGGCCGGGATAATCCTCCCGAACCGTCGAAGTTCCGGATGTCGTGCGCGGCTCAAGCCACGTGAGTTGAACGAAGGCCTCGCCGGGATTCTGGGAAAAGCTGGCGAGAGACTCGCGCGCGCCGGCCTCGAGCAGCACGACCTTGATGCCACGTCGGGTGAGCTCATGAGCGAGCGTTCCGCCGCCCGCTCCGGAGCCGATCATGACGACGGCACTCGAGTCATCGTGCGAAATCTGAGCCATGTCAGCCGCCACCCACGCCGGGACCGCTATCAAGCAGTGGAACGTCGGGCAGCCAGTGCAGGTCGTTGAATCCTCGTGTGAGGTACCCGCCTTTCGAAAAGGCTTCGCCTTCGTAGCCAAAATGGGCGTAGGCAATTGTCGAGGAGTAGAGATTTGCGAGCGTGCTCGATCGCATCAGCTTGAAGAACTCTGAGTGCTCAACGACCTTCAATGCGGCAACTCGCGCCGCCTCGGTCTGCGAAGCGAAGCCATCGCCTAGACCCGCCAACCCCGAAGTCACCAATGTACGGACGTGCTCGTCGGCAACGACGGCCCCATCGATCGCCTTCACAACCAGCGCGTAGGCCGCGTCTTCCAGACCGTCGTGCGGTGCAATCGTGCGTGCGACACTCATCGCTATGGCGCCTTGCACGCTGTTCAGTACTTTGAGCTCGATGGCCCAGGCGCGGCCCGGCGCGATCAGGCTCAAGGGACCGCCCGCTACGAGCAGGCCCGACACAATGCCGCTCGCCGCCAGAAAACTCCGCCGCGGAATAGGACTCATCGTGCCCATAAGACTTCCTCGTTCAATGACGAATGGTAGACAAGGCGCCGCCGTCCACGGCCCACGCGGCGCCGTTCACGAAGCTCGCCGCCTCAGACAACAAAAAGGTCACGACCTCACCGACTTCCGCGGGCGTCCCGATTCGATCCTGAGTTGCGACTTTGCCGAGCACGCGTTTGCCGGCTTGGACATCACCCGCAAACATCATGCGCAGCGTGGCCTCCAGCAGCGGCGTGTCGATCACACCCGGCATCACCGCGTTGACGCGTACTCCCTGCGCGCCGACTTCGCTGGCCGCGGTGCGAGTCAGGCCGATCACGGCGTGTTTCGAGGCGTTGTAAGCGCAGGCACCGGCCAGGCCGCGCTCGCTGGCGATCGAGCCCGTGTTGACGACGGCGCCCTGGCCTTGGCGCAGCATGACGGGCAGGACGTGGCGCAAACCCAGAAATATTCCCTTGAGGTTCACAGCGATGATCTTGTCGAACTCCGCCTCATCGTACTCGTGGGTGGGGCCGAGCTTTCCCTCGACGCCCGCATTGTTGAAGAAGGCGTCGATGCGCCCGAACATCTGCAAAGCTCGCGCCACATACGCCGCAACGTCGCGCGACTGGCTGACGTCCGCGACATGCGTTTCGACGCGAACGCCGAGCGACTTCATCTCGTCAAGCCTCACCGCCAGTGCTTCGGACTTGATGTCGACCAGCATCACATCGGCGCCGGCTCTGGCGAGCGAGAGCGCCGCCGCATAGCCGATTTGCCCGGCACCCCCGGTGATAACCGCCGTTTTTCCCTTCATGGAGGGCGTCATGGATTATCTCCCCCGTGCGACGTGGATCTGCGAAACGGCATCGTGAGCAGAAACAGGACTCCACGCAAGCGCAGCAGCTTCAGTCCTTCGCGGACGTTCGCGGGACTCAAGGTCGCCGTCAAGGGCATCGTCCCGAATACTTTTGCCCTGATCACGAGTTGATTGCCATCGCGCTCGATGCCGCTAACCGTCATCAGTTCCCGCTTGTCGGCGCCATACAATTTCATGCCGGATGTTCCAATTTGTGAAAATCGATTTCGAGATCCTCGCACATGATCTGCGCAGTCGCGCGTCCGGCACCGAATACACCTCCGCCGGGATACTGGAACGGCCCCACCAGGTACAAACGGTCCACTCCGGGTACCCGGTATTGACCGAGATCAGGCGTGGGGCGATGCGAACCGCTTTGATAGCTGGTGGTCGCAATGCCATGCAGATCTCCGCGCAGAAAGCTCGGCGATGTGCGTTCCATATCGAGCGGGCTGTCGCAATGAAAATCCAGCAGCACCTCATCCAAGTTGGAGACGAAGACGCGGAACCTCTCGAGCATGCTCTTGGCATAGGCTTGCTTGCCCTCATCCCAAGAAACTCCATCGGGACGCACGTAGGGAGCGTAGTCCCAGAGGTGCGCCACACCCTTGCCCGGCGGCGTGCGGCTGGCGTCGAACATCGAGAGCGATCCCAATCCCAAAAGGTGGGTGCGCATGAATCCGCCATAGCGCAGATCGTCGAAGCATTCGCGCAACTCGCGATAGGTCAAGGGCAGCAGCTCGATCATCACGGATTGCACGGGATCAGCCGTTCGAAAGCGCAGCGGGGCATCAAGCGCCGCGTGAACGGTGACGCAGGCGGCTTCGGTGATCAAGGTGGCCTCCGCCGCCTTGCGCACCTCGGGATCAAGTCCGGCAACCAGCGACGAGAGCTTGTGCGGATGGATGGCGCCGATCACGGCATCGCGGGCCATATGGCGGCGCCCGTCCGCGGTGATGACGCCCGCGGCGCGGCCGTTGGCGATGATCACTTCGCGCACATCTTGCGACGTAAGGACGGAACCGCCGTGGCTCTCGACGCAGCGGATCAGTGCGTCCGTGAGTTTGCCGCTGCCGCCGACCGGCACGCCGAAACCGTAGGCCTCGAGAAATCCAAGGAAGACGAAAACGCCAAGACCGGTGGCCTTCTCATCCGGAGACACGAGATTCTCGCCGGCCACGCGCGCGAAGTGCGCCCGCACCCGATCGCTCTCGAAATAGTTCACGAGAACCTCATGACTGCTCATTTGCATGGTGCGCCAAAAGTCGCGTCCTTCGCGGCTTTGATCGAGAAACGCAAATGAGGCGCCTTGCGGCGCTGGCGGTGTGTAGAAAGTCGACACCATCATGGGCAGCCACGTCGCCGCCTGCGCTGAGAGGCGCACAAACGCCTCTGCGTCGTGCCTGGAGAACTTGGCGATTTCCGCGGCGGTGCGGTTTCGGTCCCGGTACAGCGTCAAGGTCGTGCCATCCTCGAACACCGACATCATCGGGGACTCGGGAAACAGGTACTTAAGACCGAAGCGGTGCTTCAATCCAAGTTCATCCTGCTGCAGCAGGGGATTGGCTTGGATGAAGATATGCGCCATCGAGTGTTGATCGTGGCGAAAGCCCGGGCGCGTCAACTCGCGCGATACGACCCCGCCGCCCGGCCACGCGTTGCGCTCCAGCACCAGCACCCGCTTGCCGCTCTTCGCCAGGTACCCGGCCGCGGTGAGTCCATTGTGGCCGCTACCGATGGCGATGATGTCGTAGTCGCCGGAAATGGAAGGTCTATCTCTATCCGAGCGTTTGATCATATGATCGCCATGCAAAAAAAAGGGGAGAGATCATGGGTCAATCGAACGCTCAAAGTGAAGGCACGGTAGAGAAATTTTTCGAGCTGTTGAATGCTGAAGATCTCGAGGGCTTGCGGGTCTTGTTGACGGAAGATGCCGCCTGGGTACCCCAGGCGCGCGACATGCCTGGAGCCGGCGACTATCGCGGCCGCGACGTGATCGTGGATCAGTTCTTGAAACCCATAAGGGGCTTGTTCGCGAAGGGCAGTCCGAGCAATCGAATATTGTCGATGGCCTCGAATGGCGCCCTGGTTTTGGTCGAAACGCACGGTACCGGGCACTTGCAGGACGGCCGCCCGTACGACAATCGTTACGCATGGGCGTTCGAGGTGCGCGCCGGCAAGATCGCGATGATCCGCGAGTATCTGGACAGCTACTACATCGTGCGACTGTTCGGTACATGACATTCAATCCGCGTAGAGGCGGATCGGCAGTTTCGCGGGGCCATGGCCGATGGTGGTCATCCAGGGCTCGGGCTCGCCCGCGATTTCGATGCGCGTGACCCGGCGTGCCAGTTCCGAAAGCAGCGTACTCGCCTCGAGTTGCGCCAGCACACGGCCGACGCAGGCGTGGACGCCATAGCCCCACCCAACCTGTTTTCGCAGATCGCGGCTGAGGTCGAACTGGTCTGGATGATCCCAGGCGCGCGGATCACGGTTGGCCGCGGCGAACATGAGTCCGACCCGCTGTCCGGCGGGAACGGCGTAGCCTCCAATATCGAGTTCACGGGTAGTAATGCGGCCCGCCATGCGCGAGGGCGAGTCCCAGCGCAGGCTTTCGTCGAAGGCGGCGCGGACCAAGCCAGGGTTGCTTCGGATTTTCTGATACTCCCCGGGAAAGAGCCCAAAGGCCTGAATGGCATTGGCCATGGTGAGAATGGTGGTATCGGCTCCGGCCGCCAGCACGGTTTGCAACAAGAGCTTGGCTTCAGCCTGGCTGATGACATTGGCATCGGCCAGTCCATACAACGACATGCCGATGCCGCCCTCGGTGAGATTCTCCCGATCGCAGCATCGCTCCAGCCACGCGAGCACCGGTTCCAGATTGACCATGGCCTCGCGAAAAAGCGCATTTTCGGGCCCCATCGTTGCCCACACCATGTGACTGAACGCATACATGTGTTCGCGGCCTTCGATGCGCAACCCGATGGCGTCAGGGAGGGCCTTGTAGACGAAGCGCTGCGTGATTTCGCGCACGGCGTCGAGGGTTTCGCCCTGGCGCGGCAGACTGTCGAATAATGCCGCGGCATCCCGCTCGAATGAGGGGCGTAACTTAGCCATCGCTTGGGTGGAGAGGACCATGGTCATCGCTTGACGAACGTGCGTGTGCCGGGGCGGATCGTCGGTGAGCAAAATCTCGGGCCGCAACGACTTAGGGTCGTGCCAGGGACGCGACTTCGAGGAAAACGTGTGCCAATCCTGAAGGCCGGCGGTCACGTCCGCGTGCCGGGTGATCATCACGGTGCCGTCGTTGAGTTCTACGACGGGTGAGAACTCTCGAACAGCATCATCCACGGCGCGCGCATTGCGCACCGACTCATGGCTGAACAGATCGATCTCGTATTGCGGAATGCGCGAACCCATCGTTGCCCTCATCGAGGCGAGTTGAGTTTCCAGGCTTCGCCGTTACGCGCGATGTAGCCGGCGCCGGGATCGGCAAAATGACTGCCGATCACCAGCACCGGCTTTTCCTCGAAACGCCTGACGAACTCGAGACGCGTCTTGGAGCCCGCCTTCTTGTCCATGTCGAAAGTTGCAGGGTGCGCCGGCATCGCCACTTGAATCGGATGGTGCATCACATCACCCGTGATTACGGCCTGCTCGCCCTGCGAATCGATCAGCACGCTGACGTGATCGGGCGTGTGACCCGGCGTCGGCAGAAGCCGAATTTCCTCGCCGATCCGGTGATCGTGATCGATGAAGTCGACCAGTCCGGCCGCCACCACCGGATCAACCGAATCGACCAGATGGTTGATGGCATGATAGCCGCCGGTCTCGCGCAGCATCACCCAATGATCGTATTCCTTGCGGCTAAAGAGATAGCGCGCCTTGGGAAAAGTGGGCACCCAACGACCGTCGACCAGGCGCGTGTTCCAGCCCACATGATCGAAGTGCAGATGCGTGCAGAGCACCGTATCGACGTCATCGGTGGTGATGCCGATCGACGCAAGATCCTCCAAGAAGGAGGTTCGCAGGTGCGTGAAGACCGGGAATTCGCGTTCCCGATCGGCGCCCACGCAGGTATCGATCATGATTCGCCGCTTGCCGGCCTTGATGACGAAGGCTTGAAAGTTGATGAACATCCGGCCTTCCGGTGTAGCGTGATCCGGCAGCAGCCAGGGCTGTGTGAGAACAATTGACGGTTTGGCGCCTTCCAGCGCCATGCCGATGTCGTCTTCCCACTTCCAGACCTCAACCAGGCGTGTGATTTCGACGCGCCCGACTCGCCAGGTCTTCATGTGTTCTATTGCCATGCCGGTTCCCCCATAGGTGCGCGTTGCTTCAGCGTCGCGTCGAGCAGTGCGGGCGCGAGCAGCGGCCGTTGCCGGATCAGGTCGGACGCCTTCTCCGCGATCATCACGACCACGGCGTTGGTATTTCCGCCCACGATGCTCGGGATGACGGACGCGTCCGCGACACGCAGGCCCGCAAGGCCCAGTACGCGCAGCTGTGGATCGACCACTGCATCCACGCCGCTTCCCATGCGGCAGGTGCCCACCTGATGATGCACGGTATAGGAGCTCGCGCGAATAAAGCCGGCAAGCTCATCATCCGTTTGCACGGCCGCTCCGGGTGCGGCTTCTGTCGCTCGGTAGCGTGCAAAATTCGGTGCGGCCAGAATACGGCGCGACAACTTGATTGCGCGGATCAGGGGTTGGATGTCTTCGTCGACCTCGAGCAGCTTGGGATCAATGAGGGGCGGCGCGTGCGGGTCCGATCCTTGCAGCATCACGCGCCCGCGGCTCTTGGGATATAGATTCACCGGACTGATGGCAAAGCCATGCCCCACGGGCAGCGGAAAATTAGGTTTGGGCCGGGTTGCGGGTTGGAACACGAACTGTACATCCGGGCGATCGAGTCCCGGGGCGGTCTTCAAGAATGCAACCGATTCGAATACGTTGCTCGCGAACGGCCCGGAGCGCAGCAACAGGTATTCGAAGACATTCACGATGCCGCGCGGCAGGGCTCGAAGGGATATTCCGTAGGAGGTGGGGTCCGCGCTTCGCATCATGACGGGACACGCGAGATGGTCGTGGAGATTGTGGCCCACGCCCGGCAGATCGAGGACTGGCTCGATGCCGACGGATTTCAACTCCATCGCGGGGCCGATTCCCGAGAGCATCAGAAGCTGCGGCGTCTGCAGGGCGCCGGCGCACAAGATAACCTCGCGCGCTGCCCGGATTTCTTCTTGGCGTCCCTCGCGTTCGCACTCGACACCGACAGCGCGGCCATGCTCGATCATGATTCGCAGCGCCAGTGACTGGGTATGAAGGGTGATGTTGCCGCGGCGAAGCGCCGGCTTGAGAAACGCGCGGGCGGTGGAGTCGCGTTTTCCGGCGCGAATCGTTCCCTGGCGCAAACCGACGCCCTCATTGCTCGCGCCGGCGAAATCCGAGGTGCCGGGGAATCCGAGACTCTGCGTCGCCGCGATGAAGTCACTGTTGAGACGATTGGGCCGCGAGGGTCTGCGTACGTTTACCGGACCGCCGTGCGCGTGATAAGGCGATGCCGGCAGATCTTGGTTGTTCTCGGAGCGCAGGAAATACGGCAAGACGTCGGCGAAACCCCACCCCGTGGCGCCGGACCTTGTCCAGTCGGTGTAATCGAGCGGATTCCCGCGCGAGTACACCATGCCGTTGATGGAACCGGAGCCCCCGACCACTTTGCCGCGCGGCTGGGGAATCTTGCGTCCATTCAGGCGAGCTTGCGGAACGGTTTCGAAGCGCCAGTTCAAATGCCGGCTGGCGATGGCCGCCGCCACCATGGAGGGCGTACTGACGAGCGGATGAGTATCGTCGCCGCCTGCCTCAATCAGACAGATGCGCGTCGCCGGATCTTCGGACAGTCGTCCGGCAAGCACGCAACCTGCCGTGCCGGCACCCACGATGACATAGTCGAACAACGGCTCTGTTGACATCTCACTACAGCGCCGCGGCGAGCACGATGTCCGACAGACGTTCCCAGCGCCACAGATTGTCAATGGTCTTCATGAGACCCGTCATGAGGCCGACGAAGCTGATGTCGCGCTCGGGGTCCACCCATATGATCGTGGTTCCGGCGCCGTGCGCTCCAAAGGTGGAAGGTGATGCCAGTGACCCGAACATGAACGTGCCCATCTGGGGGCCGCGCACCGAAAACCCCAGACCGATGTTCGCCGGCGGCGCAATGCCACCGGCCGCGCGAATCCCGTTTGCATAGAATTCGTTCGGCTTGTCGCCGGTCCAGATCGTTCGCGCGCGCTCGATGAGCGCGCGCGAGACGATGCGCCGCCCATCCAATGTACCGCCGGCACGCAGCATTTCGGCAAAGCGCATCATGTCGTTCGCAGTGGAAACACAGCCCACCCAGGGCATCTCGGCGTCTTCCTCCTCGAATGCACCGTTGTCGCCGAGATTGCTGTGACCGAGATGCTTGATCGGGTAATTGCCGCGAAATTCGGGAATCAAGTGCCGGGTCTTCAAGTCCCGGCGCACCCCCATGGAGGTGTCCTTCATCCCCAAGGGTTCGAACAAATCCTCATGCAGAACCTGTCTGTAGGAACGTTTCTTCGGATCGACGCGGCGCGCGATCTCGCCCAGCAACGCGTGATTGAAAAGCGGCGCATAGTCCACGCGCACGCCGGCGGCTTCGATGGGCAACGCCACTTGACAGATCGCGGCGATGACTTCCGAGAGCCGGTCGATGTACATGCCGGGGCGTGCCTCGAACATGCTCGGCAATCCGGCGCTGTGGGTCAGCAGGTGAAACACCGTGATACGGTCGCGCAGGCCGCCTGAGAATTCTGGAATGATCTTGGCAACCGGCGTGGTGAGAGTCAGCAAGCCGCGCTCGATGGCCTGAAAGATCAGAATGTTCGTGAAAGCCTTGGTAACCGAGAACAGACTGAAGACCGAGTCCTCCGCCACCTTCCGTTCCTTGCCGGCACTGCTGTGGCCAAATGTCTTGAGGTAGGCGGGCTGGCCGCCGCGCTTCACGCTGATCACGCCGCCGAAGTACAGGTCGGCCGCGATGTCGCGCTCGACAGCGGCCGTCAAATCTCCAAGACGCCCAGCATCAAAACCAGGATGCGCTGTCATTGGCCTCACCCGCCTTCGGCTTTATTCACATTGACCAGATCGCGTTCGCACGCACGCGGCGGGCGAAACTTTATGCTGGCGAACCAGCCTTTGCAACATGGCCCTCAGCCGCCGTCGATTTCCGCAAAGGTTTCGCGCGCGATTCGGAAGCTATCCACGGCAGCCGGCACGCCGGCGTAGATCGCCACTTGCAGGAGCACTTCGCCGATCTGTTCGCGGGTCAGACCATTCGTGACTGCGCCTCGGATGTGCGCTTTGAGTTCGTGCGGACGATTCAACACGCTGATCATGGCGAGATTGATCATGCTCCGTTCGCTGCGCTTCAGGCCTTCGCGGCCCCACACGGCGCCCCAACAGTATTCGGTGACCAATTCTTGCAGGGGTTTGTTGAACGCATCCATGCCGGCCATCGCCTTCTTGACATAGGCTTCGCCCAGCACCTCGGTGCGAATCTTCATGCCCTTCTTAAACAACTCGCTTGTCATTTGCTTCTCCCAAAATCAGGGTCGTGAACGCTCCGGATCCAGTCCGGAGTCAATTTCGACAATCTTTGTCATCGCGGTAAAATCCGAGTCTTCGCCCATTTGACTGACCGTACGCTCCAGCAGTTCGCACACCGCGGCGCCGACACCGAGCGGCACGCCGAGATCCCGAGCGGCCGCCAGACACAGCCGAACATCCTTGAGACAAAGTCCGGCGGCGAAACCAAAATCGAAGGTCCGCGGCAGCACGGCACGCGGCCACTTATCGAGGGTCGCGCTGCTGCGGCCGCTCGATACGTTCAGCACGTCGATCATGCGCGCGGGATCAAGTCCTGCCTTTGCGCCGATGGTCATCCCTTCCGCAGTGATTGCGATCGCGCACGCGCCCAGTAAATTGTTGACGAGCTTCATGGTCTGGCC
>DASXNX010000114.1:0-55419 GCA_036494725.1 Steroidobacteraceae bacterium | reverse complement strand
CGGGGCGGAATGAATCAGCCGAATCGACCCGATCTCGATGACTTGCCGGCTGCAGTACCCTCCAAGTCGAGGTTCGCACGCTTTCCGCTGGTCTGGGTGCTGCCCATCGTGGTGGTCTTGGCGGCGGGCTTTGTGGTGATTCATGAGAAGCTCGCGCAGGGCGCGGACATTGAAATCACCTTTCAAAACGCCGAGGGGCTCGAAGCCAACAAAACCAAGATCCGCTACAAAGAGGTGGACATCGGCGAGGTCCGCGACATCAGCGTTTCCAAGGATCGCAAGCATGTGGTGGTCAAGGCGCGAATCAATCCCGCGGCCAAGGACTACATGGTCACCGACACGCGCTTCTGGGTGGTGCGGCCGCGCGTTTCCGGAGCGGGCGTCTCCGGCTTGGGAACCTTGGTCTCAGGTCCTTATATCAGCGTCGATGTGGGTCGATCGACCGTCAAACGTGACGACTTCCTGGGACTCGAAGTACCGCCGATCGTCACCTCGGATCTGCCGGGCCGGGAATTTATTCTGCATGCGGACGATTTGGGGTCCCTCGGCATAGGCTCATCGGTCTTCTACCGGCATATCACCGCCGGCCAGGTCGTGGCCTACACGCTGGATCCCGGCGGCACCGGCGTAACGGTTAAAATATTCGTCAATGCCCCGTTCGATGCCTTCGTGACCACCTCGACCCGATTCTGGCAGGCAAGCGGCATCGACATGTCGCTCAACTCGGATGGGGTCAAGCTGCGCACCGAGTCTCTGACCTCCATCATCGAGGGCGGCGTTGCGTTTCAGGCGCTGCCCGGCGGCGAGACCGCCCGCGCCGGACCCGATAGCGCTTTTTTGCTCTACGACAGCGAAGATCGCGCGATGCGCCCGTACGAAGGCGAAATTCGCGCCTTCGTCATGTATTTCAAGGGGTCGTTGCGTGGATTATCCCCCGGCGCGCCGGTTGAGTTGCACGGGATCACCGTCGGCGAAGTGAGGAGCGTCGATCTGGAGTTCGACCGGGCCTCGGGGACATTGGACTTTCCCGTGATCGTCGAGGTCTACCCGCAGCGAATGCGCGGACGCCCGCGCCGCAGCGGCGAGAAACGGGACGACAGCGAAGCGTCCAGCCGCGTGATGATCGACGCCCTGGTCGCGCATGGCCTGCGGGCCGAATTGAAGACCGGAAATCTTTTGACCGGCCAGCAGTTCGTCGACCTCGACGTGCATCAGGATGCGCCGAAAGAAAAAATTGCATGGAATCCGCAACCCGCGATCTTTCCGACCGTCTCCAGCGGCCTCAATGATCTTCAGGATTCCGTCGCCGCCATCGCCAAGAAGCTCAGCAAGGTACCTTTCGATCAGCTGTCGTATCGGCTGCTCAATGCCATGACCTCGTTGGATCAGACGCTCAAGAGCGTTGATCATCTCATGCAAAACGTCGACAGCAATATCGCGCCTCAAATCCAAGCCACACTGAAAGAAGCGCAGGCCGCCATGAAGAATGCCAAGGATCTATTGAGTCAAGACGCCGCCTCGCAGAACGACTTGGGTTCGGTGCTTTTGGAAGTGTCGCGCGCCGCAAAATCCATCAGCGCGCTTGCCGACTACCTGGAGCGCCATCCAGAGTCGCTGTTGCGCGGTAAACCGGCGGATTCGCCATGAGGTTTTGGGGTGCCGTTGCGGTAGTCCTGCTTATGCTCGGCGGCTGCGTGACGCATCACCCGGATCATTATTATGTCATCGACAGCCAGCCCAGCACCGCTCGTGAAACCAACACGCCGTTTGCCAGGCAAGTCACGTTGCGGGTGAGCGTGCCTTCGCTGGTCGATCGCGCGGAAATAGTGGTCAGCACAGCCGATGGTGTGACCGTGGCCGAGCATGAGCGCTGGGCAGCGCCCCTGCCGGATTTGATCACCGCCACGCTGGCCCGGGACATCGAACGGCGGCGCGACGATGTCGTGGTGTTGCCCCATCGATTGGATGAGCCCGGAGTGCCGCTGACGGAGATCGCCATCGAGGTGAATGAGGTCAGATCGCTTCTCGGCCATCAAGTCAGCGTTGCGGCCCATTGGCGGGTGACCGACGCGGGCAGCGGCAAGGTCACGCTCGGCCGCGACGCATTCATCAGTAACCTCCATTCAGACAGTTACGCTGCGCTGGCGGAGGGGTTGAGCGCCTCGCTGGCCTTGCTGGCGGATCGACTGGTCCAGGAAATTCCGGCGCAATAAATCGCCTACCGGGCGCGGGCCCCCATCAGTCAGGCCCGCGCCCATGCCGCTACATTTATGAATGCGGCTCCACCGCGATGTCGTTGTGAACCGCGTTCACGCCTTCGGTGTTCTTGGCAATCTCCCCGGCGAGATCCCGCGCATCCTTGGTGGGCGCACGGCCGCTCAGCCAGACGACGCCGTTCTCATCGGTCTCGACGCTGATATTGGTCAGGGTCGACATATGCTTGGCTGCCAGTTTCGCCTTCACCTTGGTGGTAATGGCGGAATCCTTGACGACGTGGTGCGACGTCGCGTCGCTGGCGTCATCCGCCAAAGCGAGCGGGCCGCACGCCACGCTGAGTGCAACCACGGCGCCCAATATGATGTGTTTCTTCATATCTCCTCCTGTAGCCCGCAGGCCTGCCTAACTGGGTTGTAGATTGCCGCGTCGGCCGTGGCCTGGATGTAGGAGAGGCCTTTGAACGCGCGACGGCCGATTCCCACAGCCGACTAAGCCGTGGCGGGCCGCTCGCCGCGGACGGCGGCATCCCTGGCATCGGCCTCGGGCATCGACAAGAGCCGCGCCGTATTGACCAAGGCCATATGCGTCAACGCCTGCGGAAAATTGCCCAGCATGCGTTTCGCGCGCGGATCGTATTCCTCGGAAAACAGCCCCACCTCGTTGCCCATCGCGAGCAGCCGTTCGAACAGGGCCCGTGCTTCCGCACGGCGGCCGGTGAGGATCAAGCAATCCGCCAGCCAGAACGAGCATGCCAGGAATGTTCCCTCGCCCGCCGGCAAGGCATCGACACCGGTGATGGTCGAGTAACGCAGCACCAGGCCGTCGAGCATCAATTTGCGTTCGATTGCCGCGATGGTACCGAGCACGCGCGGATCATCCGGCGGCAGAAATCCGACCTGAGGGATCAGCAGCAGGCTGGCATCCAAAAATTTTGTGTCATAGGCCTGCACGAAGGTATTGTTGCGCGCGTCAAATCCCCTATCGCAGACCTGGGCATGGATGACATCGCGCAAATGCCGCCAGCGCTCGAGCGGTCCTTCCAGACCCTCTCGTTCCGCGTCCTTGATGGCCCGGTCAAAGGCCACCCAAGCCATCACTTTTGAGTGCGTGAAATGCTTGCGCGGGCCGCGCACTTCCCAAAGCCCTTCGTCGGGAAGCTCCCAATTGGACTCGAGGTATTCGAGCAGCTTCAGCTGGACATTCCACGCCTCGGGGTGGGGCTCCAGGTCCGCCGCCCGCGCCAAATGCAAGGAATCCATCACCTCGCCGTAGACATCGAGTTGAAATTGCCTGGAAGCGGCGTTCCCGACCCGCACGGGCTTGGAAGACTCGTACCCCGCAAGCCATGGCAGCACATATTCATCGAGTCGCCGCGCACCGGTAACGCTATAGACAATCTGCAAATCATTGGGAGCGCCGGCGATTGCGCGCAACAACCACTCGCGCCACGATTTGGCTTCCTCGTCGAAGCCGGCCTGCAGCAAGGCATTCAGCGTGAATGTGGCATCACGTAACCAGCAGTATCGATAGTCCCAATTGCGTACGCCGCCGGGCCGCTCCGGCAATGAGGTCGTCGGCGCGGCGACGAGACCTCCGGTCGGCTTGTATGTCAGTGCCTTTAAGGTGATCAGGGAGCGCACCACGGAATCCCACCAGGGTCCTTGATAACCGCAGCGTCTCGACCAGCCTCGCCATTGAGCCTCGGTATCGGCAAGGCTGCCCATGGCGTCGATAACGGTTCGCGCCTGTCTGTGCGAGGGATGGTAGTTGAGCACGAAGGTCTCGCGCTCGCCCTCGTGAACCGAGAACTCCGCCACCGTTTTGAAGTTCTCGCCTTGAAAGGAGACCGATGCAGTCAATTCCAGAGTGTCCGGCCCGGCGGTGATCAACAATTGCTGTCCCGACCGATGTGCCCAAGGAATGATGGAGCCGTAATCAAATCTCACCACCAGTTCCATGCGCATCGCAACGTGCCCGCTCAGGCCCTCAACGATGCGCACGACGTCCCAGCGCTGATCGGATAGCGGCATGAAATCGACGATCCGAACGCTGCCTTGCTCGGTATCGAATACCGTCTCGAGGATCAATGTGCCGTCGCGATAGTGCCGACGCACCTGGCTAATCGCTCCCACAGGTGCAAGCAGCCAGCGGCCGTTCTCGGTGCCTCCCAACAGCGCTGCAAAACACGCGCCGGAATCGAATCGCGGGAAGCACAGCCAATCGATCGAGCCGTCGCGGCCCACCAGAGCGGCGGTATGACAATCGCCAATGAGCGCATAGTCTTCGATCGGCAGAGGCATCCCGCAACGCTTTCACATCCCACTACGGCAGAATGTCGGCGTGGTCCCATTCGTATGCCGGATAATTCCGACTCCGGCGACCCCAAGTTGCAGTATCCTGAATCCTAAACGGTCAGCGGGGATGTCTTAATGTTGTCGAGAAGAACCTTTTTGCAGACCGCCGGGGCGGCACCGCTGGTGCTGGCGAGTGCCGCGGCGGGAGCAGCCGCCTCCGCCGGCCTCAAGTCCATGACGCAACAAGCAATGCCGATTTCGGCCGACGAACGCCGCGCGCGCATTGCCAAGGTGCAATCGCTCATGGGTCAGCAAAAAATCTCCGCCTTGCTCATTGAGCCGGGCTCCTCGCTCGACTACTTCACCGGCATCCGCTGGCATCGCTCCGAGCGAACCACCGCTGCCGTCATACCGGTGAGCGGCGAGGTCTTTGTCATTACGCCGGCATTCGAGGAACCGTCAGTGCGCGAAACGCTTCAATTGGGAAGCGATGTGAGGCCTTGGAACGAACACGAAAATCCGTTCGCCCTGATCGTGCAAGGCCTCAAGGATCGCGGCATCGGCGGGGGCACCCTAGCCGCTGAATCGACCATGCGTTTTTTCATTGTCGCCGGCATCCGCAACGCCTCGCCCGCCTATGAAGTCGTGTCGGCCGATGCCCTGGTGCGCGCCTGCAGGCTCATCAAATCCCCTGCCGAACTGGCATTGCTGCAATTCGCCAACAACGTCACGATCGCGGCGCTGCGCCATGTGCACGCGGCAGTGGTGCGCGGCATGCACGCGCCCGAAATCGCCGCCCTGATGGATCGCACCACGGTCGCCCTTGGGGGCGAATCGGTGGAGTTTTCGCTGGTGCTCTTGAATGAGGCATCGGCCTATCCTCATGGCTCGCTCAAGCCGCAATCGGTCCGCGACGGTTCCGTCGTGTTGATGGATTGCGGCTGTTCGGTTCACGGTTACCAATCGGACATCTCGCGCACATGGGTCGTTGGCGAGGCAAGCCCGAAGCAGCGCAAAGTCTGGAACACCGTCAAACGTGGTCAGGAAATCGCGTTGGAAACGGCGAAGATGGGGTCTCCGGTGGGCAGCATTGACGATGCCGTTCGGCGCTACTACGAAAAAGAAGGCTGGGGCCCGGGTTACAAGCTGCCGGGATTGCCCCACCGCACGGGCCACGGAATAGGATTGGACGGCCACGAGCCGCCCTACCTGGTGCATGGCGACATCACCCCGCTGCAAGCGGGCATGTGCTTCTCGGACGAGCCCGGGATCTACATTCCCGGCGAATTCGGCATCCGGCTCGAGGATTGCTGGTACATGAGCGACAGCGGACCGAAATTGTTCACGGCGCTGGCGAAATCACTGGATGAGCCGATCTAAACCGTGAGCGTGATAGCGCTGCTGTCGCTGTGCATCTGGCTGTACCTTTTTTTTGCCCACGGCGATTTCTGGAAGTCCCGTCCAGAACTGCCTGATCGAATCCCTGCTGTAGCACCCAGCGTCGACATCGTCGTTCCGGCACGCGATGAAGCTGAAACCATTCACGCGGCGATCGGCTCTCTGCTGGCACAGGATTACCCCGGAAGTTATGGTGTCGTCTTGGTTGACGACGATTCCACCGACGGAACCGCCGCAGCCGCTGGGACGGCAGCGAACCTTCGCATCATCCGCGGCGCGCCCAAGCCGCCGGGATGGTCCGGAAAGCTCTGGGCATTGAATCAAGGAATTTCGGTCAGCAACGCGCAGTTGCTGTTGTTGACCGACGCCGATATCGTCCACGATCCTCGCCACCTCGCATCGCTCGTGGCGCAGCTTGAATCCGCCGAATTGGATTTCGTCAGCGAAATGGTGCGCCTGAATTGCACCAGTCTCGCTGAACGCGCGCTGGTGCCCGCCTTCGTCTACTTCTTTCAAATGCTCTACCCCTTCGCCAAGGTCAACGATCCTCGCTCGAGTGCGGCGGCCGCCGCCGGCGGTACGGTGCTCATTCGCCGCGAGACGCTCGAGCGCATCGGCGGCATCGCGACCATCAAGGGTGCGCTCATCGATGATGTGGCCTTGGCCGGCGCCGTGAAGCCCATCGGCCGCATTTTCTTGGGCCACTCCCGGCTGGCGGCGTCGATCCGGCGCTATCCCGAAATTCGGGACATCTGGCGCATGATCTCGCGCACGGCGTTTACCCAGCTGCGCCATTCAGCCGTTTTGCTCGCCCTGACTTTGGTTGCCCTGGCGTTGGTGTGGCTCGCGCCGCCCTGGAACGCAGCCTTCGGCCGGGGCGCCGCCCAGCCAGCCGGGATTTGCGCCTGCGTTCTCGCGGCGGCCAGCTACCTGCCCACCCTGATGCGCTACCAACGCAACAAGCTATGGGTGCTGGCTCTTCCCGCGATTGCGCTTTTCTATATGGCAGCGACAGTCGCGTCGGCCGTGAACTTCTGGCGAGGCAAAGGGGCAAACTGGAAGAACCGCGCCTACCAGAACTAGCTCTTCGACGCCGCGTCGGAAGTCAGTGCCAGCCCCTTCACCGAAAAGCCGTGGACATTCAGGTCGTGGGGAACACAGTCGGTCCGATACTGAAGATCCTTCAAGGTAAAGCTCTTGGTGATCAGGTCCTTCATTTGATCAATGAGCTCGCAGGCTCCGTCGTCCATGAAATAAGGATGATCGCGATCGAGGCGCTTCGCGGTCCAATGAGCGGGCACGGACTCCGCAGAGCTGGGGTCCGCGCCGGGCGCGAGCGTATAGAAATCAGTGGCGACGAACGCGCTCCGGCCCGGCGAATTGGCGGGTCCGCAGCCGCTGGCGAGCACCTTGAGATCCTTGCGCGCCCCGAAATGCAGCAAAATGCCGCGAACGGTGTTTTCCAGACCATCGCAGTTATACTTTGAGGTGCGCCCGAAATAGGGAAAGGTAATGGTGTGGTGCTGCCAGGTGCTCGCCACCACTTCGGTGTCCGCGGCGCCGGCGGAGCCCGCCGCGCAAAAGAACGCCAATCCCGCGACGGCCAACCCAATCGATGTGTGTTTGATGCGTTGCATGGTCGGCACCTCGCGGTGGCATGGTGAAATGACCGCAGAATCTTACTTCAGTTCCCGGCCTTTATTCGCCTCAGCGACCGTCACGGCCGTCATGTTCACGATGCGCCGCACGGTGGCCGCCGGTGTCAGGATGTGAGCCGGCGCGGCGCAACCCAGCAGCATGGGCCCGATGGCGACATTGTGGCCCGCTGCCGACTTCAGCAAATTATAGGCGATGCTCGAACTATCGAGGTCGGGGCAAACCAATAAATTCGCGCTGCCGTGAAGCAGGCTGTTCGGCAGCACGGCGCGGCGGGCCGCTTCCTCCAGCGCGCAATCGCCGTGCATTTCGCCATCCACCTCCAGCTGCGGCGACCGGGCCCGCAAGATCGCCAGGGCGGAGCGCATTTTCAACGCCGAGGGCGCGTTGCTGGTTCCAAAATTGGAGTGTGAAAGCAGCGCTATTTTGGGCACCAGACCAAAGGCATACACCTGTTCGGCCGCCAGTTCCGTCAATTCCGCCAGCTGTTCGGCGCTGGGATCGAGGTTGACGTGCGTGTCGATGATGAAAACCTGGCGCCCAGGCAGAATCAAGCCTGTCATGGCTCCGTAGACATTGGCGCCGGCGCGCCGGCCGATCACTTGATGGATGTAGTGCAAATGTCGTGCGGTGGTGCTGATGGTCCCGCACAGCAGGCCGTCGGCCTCGCCTTTCTTCAACAGCATTGCCGCGATCAAAGTGGTGCGGCGGCGCATTTCCAATTTTGCATACTGCGCGGTGACGCCGGCGCGCTCAGTCAGTGCGTGATAGGCCTGCCAATACTCTCGATAACGCGCATCGTGCTCCGGGTTGACCACGCTGATGTGCTCGCCGATGCGAATTCGCAGTGCGTGGCGCTTTATGCCTTGCTCGATCACCGCAGGGCGGCCGATCAGAATTGGGACGGCCAGCTTTTCATCGACCGCGATTTGCACGGCCCGCAACACCCGCTCGTCCTCCCCTTCGGCGTAAATGATCCTGCTGCGATCCGCGCCGACCTTGCGTGCGGCGGAAAACACCGGCTGCATCAAGGTCCCGCTGTGGTAAACGAATTGCAGCAAGCGTTGGCTATACGCTTCCAGATCAGCGATCGGCCGGGTTGCCACACCCGAAGCCATGGCTGCCTTGGCTACTGCCGGCGCGATCTTCACGATCAATCGCGGATCGAAGGGCTTGGGAATGAGGTACTCGGGACCGAAGCTCAAGTCCTCGAGTCCGCCGTACGCCGCGGCAACGATGTCGCTTTGCTCCTGGCGCGCCAGCTCTGCAATGGCGTGAACGGCCGCGATTTCCATTTGCCGCGTGATGGTCGTGGCACCCACGTCCAAGGCGCCGCGAAAAATGAAGGGAAAGCACAAAACATTGTTGACTTGGTTCGGATAGTCGCTGCGGCCGGTGGCAATGACCGCGTCATTGCGCACGGCTCTCACCTCCTCCGGCAAAATTTCGGGGGTGGGATTGGCGAGGGCCAGAATCAACGGCCGCGGCGCCATGTTTCGCACCATCTCGGACGTCAGCACGCCGCCGGCGCTCAAGCCAAGGAAGACGTCCGCACCGCCGATGACCTCACTCAAGCTGCGTGCGGCAGTGGCCTGCGCGAAACGTTCCTTGACCGGATCCATGAGTTCCTGCCGGCCCTGATAGACGACGCCGGCCAAGTCGGTCAACCAAACGTTTTCCTTTGTCAACCCCAGATCCAGCAGTAATTCCACGCAAGCGAGCGCAGCGGCGCCGGCGCCGCTGACGACCATCTTCACGCGGGCGATGTCCTTCCCCACCACCTGCAGGCCGTTGAGGCAAGCCGCGCCCACGATAATGGCCGTGCCGTGCTGATCGTCGTGGAATACCGGAATCTTCATGCGCCGGCGCAGCTCGCGTTCGACGATGAAGCACTCCGGCGCCTTGATATCCTCGAGATTGATCGCGCCGAAGGTAGGTTCCAGCGCCGCGATCACTTCGATCAGCTTTTGCGGGTCGCGCTGCTCGATTTCAATGTCGAACACGTCGATGCCCGCGAACTTCTTGAACAACACGGCCTTGCCTTCCATGACGGGCTTCGCGGCGAGGGGACCGATGGCGCCCAGGCCCAGGACCGCGGTGCCGTTGCTGATCACGCCGACCAGATTCCCGCGCGCCGTGTAGCGAAAAACATCCAGCGGGTTGGCGGCAATGGCCTCGCAAGCTGCGGCCACGCCGGGCGAGTAGGCCAACGCCAGATCGCTTTGATTGAGCAATTGCTTGGTGGCGGTGACGGACAGTTTCCCGGGTGTGGGAAACTCATGGTAGTCAAGCGCCGCCTTCTTCAGCGCCTCCTGGCTTTCATCGCTTTTCATCATCCGCGATCCTACCAGGTGGGCGGACTCAAGCGTATTGCTGCGCTTCTCCAGCGTACAGAGAGGGCGCCGGCGCCCTTCTATTGCGAACGTCGCAGCCTTCCTCGCGCAGGAATGCCAGCACCAGGGTTTCGGCCTTGCGGGCGGACGCCGCGGTCAGTTTGCCGTCAATCTTGTCGTGAATGCTGCCGCTGCGCCAGCTATCAAAAACTGCGGGGTTGATGTACGACTTGCGGCACACCGCGGGAGTATTGCGCAGCTGCGAGGCGACTTCCTTGACCACCTCGGCGATCTTCTTTTTCATCCCGTGCTCGCTGCGCGACTCGGGCAGGGGCGTGCGCGCCAACAGGGTGATGGCCAGCAGCGTTGCCCCCCAGGTACGAAAATCTTTCGCGGTGAAATCGTTCCCCATCGCTTCGCCCAAATAGTCATTGACCTGGCCCGAATCGATGGGACAGCGCTGGCCCTCGTCGTTGATGTACTGAAACAGATGCTGGCCGGGAATCTCCTGGCAGCGTCGGACGATCTTCACGATGCGCTTGTCGTCAATGAGGATTTCGTGCTGCACGCCGCCCTTGCCGCGAAAGTTCAGCACCGCCCGACCATCGCGGATGAAGGTGACATGGCGATTGCGCAACGTCGTGAGCCCGAAGCTCTTGTTGTCGCGGGCGTATTCGGTGTTGCCCACGCGGATGCGCGTGGCATCGAGCAGGCTGACGACCACGGCCAGCACTTTTTCCCGCGGCAGGCCGGGAAGCGCCAGGTCGCGCTTGAGAATGCGCCTGAGTTTGGGGAGTTGCTCGCCGAAGGAAACCATGCGGCCGAACTTTGCGCTGTCGCGAAACTCCCGCCACTCGGCGTGGTAGCGGTATTGTTTGCGGCCGCGTGCATCCCGTCCCGTGGCCTGCAAATGGCCCCGCGGCTGCATGCTGATCCAGACATCCCGATACGCCGGCGGAATCGCGAGGCGCGCTATTCGTTGCAGATCCTCCTGCGCGGCCAGGGGTCGGTTCTCCGGCGTGAGGTAGCGGAAACCTTTGCCCACGCGCAGTCGACGGATGCCCGGCTCCGCGTCCGAGACGTAGATGAGGCCTGCGTCGCTCGCCATTTGAGCGGCCTCCGCAGCGGCGCTGCCGGTCGGCGCCTCGCCATCCGTTGCTGATTTGAGCGTCATAGCGATGGCTTTTAGCAGGTCGGATCTGCCCGAGCTATGCCGGTACATCGACGCTGTGATGAGAGAATCGGCCTACATGCGCGATCTGCGACGCAGTTCATGCTTGGCGCCGCGCATCCAGCGTGCGGATTTACATAATAAAAATCGAATCAAGACAGCAATTTGCGAATCGGCGTCCAGTAGTTGGCGAGCGAGTGTGGTCGGCACTCTGGACTCGATGCTTTTGGTGGATTGATTCCGCGGTCCGAGATACGCCGCCGGCGTCCGGCGATTCTCCCCTGGCCGGCCGTCCTCCGTTAGCGGGCAGCGACAGCGCGAGCGAAGCTCATCACTTCCTCCGCCATCAGATCGAGAATCTGGCCGACCCTCGGCACGAGACAATTGCCCTCTTCATCGAACGCGCTCTCCGCTGAATTGATCGCTGCCCCCAAGGGCGTGGGCCAGCCGCGCAGGGCGTGCACGATGTCGCGCAGAGCACCCAAGGTGTTCACGGCTCCGGGCCATCCGCCGGCGGTGGCGATACAGCCGACAGCACGTCCGCTAAAGTAGGGACGCGTGTCGCTGCGCAGATCCTCGGCATAGTCCAGCGCGTTCTTGACCAACCCGGAGATGCTGCCATGGTATCCGGGCGATCCGATGATGATGCCGTCGGCGAGCGCCAGTTCTGCCACCAGGAATCGCGCGCCCTCGCATCTCTCCGAATTCTCGGGTTGGTAGAGGGGCAACTGCAGACGCGGGCCGCTGATGACATTGATGCGGGCCCCGCGCCGCTGCGCGGCGTTGAGCACATGGCGCATGGCCCATTCGGTGGATGAATTGGATCGCAGCGTCCCGCCGACGGCGACTATGTACGGTGAACTCACGCCGCAGATCCTACACGGAATTTTTGGTTGCTTCAGTGTCCCGATGGAGCCGCCCGCGCGCCGAACGGCGGCTTGGCAAGCCAAACAAAAGGAATCAGCAACAAAAAGAGTGCGCCCACCAAGTAGTACACGTCATTGACCGCCAAGGTCAGCGCCTGCCCGGAAATGATTTGATCCACATAGGCCGAGGCGCCCACACCGTGTACGCCGTGCGCCGCAAGTTCCCCTTGGTAATGGGTCCACGCCTGAGCGGAATTGCTGACGTGCTCCGTGAGCACGGCATGATGGTAGTCGGTGCGCTGATTCCAAATCCACACCATGATGGCCGTTGAAAAGCTGCCCGACATGGTGCGCACGAAGTTGCTCAAGCCGGCCGCCGATGCCAGATCGTTCGATGCCACGCCCGACAATATTATTTGATTCAGCGGCAGGAAGAAAAATACGATGCCGAGCCCCTGCAGGAACCGGGGCGTCGCAAACTGCAGGAAGGTCGCCGTTTCGTTCAGCGTCGCGGTCCAAAAAACGGCGATCGCGAAGATGCAGAAGGCGAAGCTCGCGGCCAGACGCAAATTCATGCGCATCATGTTGCGCCCCACGATCGGTGCCATGACGATTCCCAACAACCCCGTCGGAGCCACCGCCAAACCCGCCCAGGTGGCGGTGTAGCCCACCGTTGTCTGCAGCCACAAGGGAAAGACAATGTTCACGCCCATGAAAGCAAAGTAGGCAAGACCCAGCGTAATGCAGCCTATGCGAAAGTTGCGCTTGCCGAACAAGCGCAAATCCACCACGGGATGGTGGTCGGTCAGCTCCCACGGGATCAGAAAAGTGAGTGCCACGACCGCGGCGGCCGCCGCCGCCAAGATGACCGGCGAGCTGAACCAATCCTTGTCGTTGCCGTTGTCCAGCATGAATTGCAGGCTGCCCACGCCGATGACCAGCAGCGCAAGACCCACCGCATCGATCGGCAGTTTGACCGTCTTGGATTCGCGGTGGCGCATGATCCACCACGTCGCAATCGCGGAAAGCGCGCCCACCGGCAGATTGATGTAGAAGAGCCACGGCCACGAAAAGTTATCCGTGATCCATCCGCCCAGAATGGGACCGCAAATCGGCGCAATCATGATGACCATGGACCACAATGCGAGAGCCATCCCGCGCCGTTCGATCGGATAATTGCGCAGCAGCACCGCCTGCGCCACGGACTGCATGGGTCCGGAGACCAGGCCCTGGACCAGGCGTGCGCCGACCAGCATGCCGAGGCTCGTCGCCTGACCGCAAACGGCCGACAGCACCATGAACAACAGAATGGACGTGATGAAGGTTCGCACCTCGCCGTAACGGCGCGCGATCCATCCGGACAAGGGCTGCATGATCGCCGCCGCCAGCATGTACGAGCTGATGGCCCATGTACCTTCCGAGGTGGTCACGCCGAGGCTGCCGGCAATGTGGGGCACGGAGACATTGACGATGGTCATGTCCAGGATTTCCATGAATGACGCCATGGCAATGGCGATCGTCAGGAAAACCAATTTGGCGCCGTGCAGCGGCGGATGCTCGAATGCGGCCGGGCTCGTGGTATCAGCCATGGCGGCCTCGGCTAGTGATTGGAGCCAAGGTTGCGGCGCACGACGGCATCGGCCTCGGCGTTGGCTTTCTCCAGATCCTGTGTGTACACCTGGGTGTCGCCCACCGGCTTGCCGCTGGCCTGCGCCGCCAGGACCGGACCGTTGCGCGAGGTGGTGTCCACATCGACCGTGGCGGAGAGACCGACTCGCAACGGGGATTTCACCAGGTCCTCATCGTCGATCTCGATTCTCACGGGCACGCGCTGCACGACTTTGATCCAATTGCCCGAGGCGTTTTGCGGCGGCAGCAACGAAAACGCGGCGCCGGTTCCGGCTGACATTCCTTCAACATGTCCGTGATAAATAAACGACCCGCCGTATAAATCGCTGCGCACTTCTGCTTTCTGGCCGATCCGCAGATTGCGCAACTGCACCTCCTTGAAATTGGCATCGACCCACAAGCTATGCAGTGGAATAACGGACATCAGTGCTTCGCCCGCCTGAACGTGTTGGCCCAGCTGCACGCTGCGCTCGGCCACGTACCCGGTGACCGGAGAGATGACGGCATTGCGCTGGGCGGCGATCCACGCGTCGCGATAGGCATCCCTCGCCTCCAGCACCGCGGGATTGCTCTCCACCGGAGTCCCGTCGACCAGCGCGTGCGATGACAATGATTGGCGCACGGCCTGCGTGAGCGCGGCCTTGGCCAGCTGTACGCTTTCCTGCGCGTGCCGCACCTCTTCTCCCGCGATCGCTTGATTGGCGAGAAGCGGCTGCCGTTTCGCCAGGTCGGCTTCGGCGCGCGCCAGTTCCAATTTTCGCGTTTCGATTTGCGAATCGAATTGCTCGGCGGTCGCCTTTTGCTGCCGAACTTGCCGCACGGTTTGCGCCAAGGCGTTGGCGGCGCGGCTCAGGGCGGTCTGCGCATCGATGGGATCGAGCCGTACCAGAACCTGGCCGGCATCCACCCGCTGTGTGTCGTCGGCCATTATCGCGATGACCGTCCCCTGCACTTGAGATGAAATCGTCACCCTATTGCCGTTCACGTAGGCATCGTCGGTCTTCTCGCGCTTTGACAGCACCAGCACCCAGTAGGCCGCCCACAGCACCCCGATGGTCAAGAAGATGAGGCCGATGATCAGCAGGATTTTACGGCGCTTGCCATTGGCAGGATTGGCGGCGAGCGATTCGGTGGTTGCATTCATGGTGTTGTGGTCTTCAAGGAAGCCGATGATGTTGAATTTTTGGGACGCTCGTAGCCGCCGCCGAGAGCCCTTTGCAACGCCACGTCCGCGGCGAGTGCCGCCGCGTCGAGCTGCAGCAAGGCATCTCGCTGATCGATCCAGGATTCTGTCGCTGTCAGCTCCATGCGTGAGTCAGCGACCTCCTGCCGAACGCGTGCGGCTGCCGTCTCTTTCAGGCGTTTCGCGGCCTGGACTTGCTGCGAACGCTGCTCGCGTTGTGCTTCAATTTGTGCGCGGGTGGTGGCCTGCGTGGCCACATCGCGCGCGGCGCTGATGACCGTATCCTGATAGGTGGATACCGCCGCTTCGATCGCAACCTGCGCGCCACCGTACTGCGCCTTGATCCGTCCGGCGTCGAATATAGGCAGGTGGATGGCTCCGGACATGAGCGGCACCCTGCTGCCGTATTCGAGCAGCTTCGTTACGTCGAGGCTCTGCACCCCCGCCAAAGCCTTGATGCTCACGTCGGGATAGAATGCGGCCCGGGCCGAGGATAAATTCCTTTCCGCGGCTTCCACCCGCCAACGGCTGGCGGTGATGTCGGCGCGCCGCGATATCAGATCGAGTTTGACGTCATCCGGGAGCGCCCCGGGAAAAGCCGGCAACGGCTTCGGCGTGAGCGGCGGCAGCTCGCTGATCGAGCAGCCGATCAGCCCTGCCAAAGCAACGATGCGCAGCCGCGCTGACCCCTCGAGCTCGGCAATCTGTTCGCGAACGGCGGCTTGCGCCAGTGCCGAATAATTCACTTGATCCGCCGGGTCCAATTCTGCGTTGACGCGCGCCGAGGTTATCGCGGCCTCGGCGTCGATCGCGGCGGCTTTTTCGTGCGCCAGCATCAGGCGGTTCTGGTCCGACTGCCAGCCGAAATAGGTATCGGCGATGGAACTCGCGAGCATCAAATCTGCGGCGATGCGATCCGCTTCGGCTGCGTGCGCCTGGTCGACGGCCGCTTCCACTGCGGAACGCTGCTTGCCCCACCAATCGAAGGTATAGCTGGCTTGAATCCCCAAATCGAACTGGTTGTACCAGGTGAACCCCAGCAATTCCGGGGGGAACAAGCCGTTCTCGCTCAAGCGCTGCCGTTGGGCGTCGGCGTTGGCATCGATGTGAACGCCCGATTCGGCCGCCGCGATGCGCACCGACTGTCTTGCCGAGTCATAGCGTGCATGCGCGGTGGCCAGGCTGGGCGAATCGGCGCCGCCCAGCGAGATCAATTGATCCAGGGTCGGATCCTGATAGCGTTTCCACCACTCGCGGGCGGGCCACTCGCCTCCGCCGTTGACCTCCAGGCCGTCGAGCGGAGCCGTATCGGTCAACTTCACCGGCTTCTGCTTCGATGGAAACCCTGCGCAGCTGCTGGTTAGCAGAACGATGACCGCCACGGCGGCGGACCACCTTTTCATACTGCGGTCTCCGCTGCAGCGGCTGCACCCGCCTCATCCAGCCGGATCCCGAGCCGTTTTAGCAGCAGCGTCAGCTGGCGCTGATCGGGCTCTGGGAATTCCTTCAACATCTCCCGTAGCGGCGCCCACAACTTGGGCAGTAGTTCGCGCACGAACTGCGCTCCGTCGTCCGTGATTCGCAGCACCATCTTGCGTCGATCCTGAACGCTGGAGTCGCGGGTAATGAGATTCCGCGCCACCAACGCATCGCTGATGCGCGACATGTTGGCGGGGCTTTGCGATGCGCGGACGCATAAATCGCTCGGGTGGGCGACGCCGTCGGGCTGAGAAAACAGCGTCGTCAACACGCGAAACTCCGCTTCGGTGATGCCGAACGGCCGCATTTTGTGCTCGAACATGGCGGCCATCTCGCGTCCCACGTGCAACACCAGCCTGCACATCAGGATTCCCGTGGCAGGAACGTCAGGAATGCGCGCGCCCAGGTTCCTGAGATTCGCCTCCATCAACTCGAATTGCGATGTATTATTCATTTGCATACTAACTATTTAATACAATATATTTTAGCAAATGAATATCCAGCGCGTAAATAGTTGTAGGGGAATCCCTGAGTCACGAATTGCGCAGAATCGTTTGACAGTCTACTGTCTTGCCGGGCCATCCCGCCCTCGCCCCTGCTAAAGAATGACCCGATCCAGCCATACAGGATGTATCGCCGCCGCCGTGGCCGGCTTGGCCGCGGCAGGCTTGTTCTTGAGTGCATGCGCCGTCGGCCCGAATTTCAAATCCCCAAAAGCGCCGGACACACCGGGCTTCATGCCGCCGAATGAGCTACCGGCGGAAACCAAGGCCACCGCGTTGCCGGGAGGGTCCACGCAGCGCTTCGTCGATGGTCTCGATATCCAAGGCCAGTGGTGGACTTTGTTTCAGTCGCCGGAGCTTGATGCGCTGATAGAGCGAGGTCTTGCCAATAATCCCACTCTCGAGGCCGCGACAGCCGCGTTGCGTCAGGCCAGGGAAACTTACGCGGCCCAGCGCGGTGCCTACTATCCGAGCCTTTCCGGTTCAGCAGGCGTCCAGCGGCAAAAAGCGCCCGGCGCCGCCCTGGGGGTACCGGCTGTTCCATCGGTTATCTACACCCTGAACAGCGCGACGCTCGATGTCTCGTACACTTTGGACGCCTTTGGCGGCGTGCGACGACAGGTTGAGGCGCAGGGCGCCCAGGCGGAATACCAGCAATTCGCTCTGGAGGCGGCTTACCTGAGCTTGACCGCGAACCTGGTGACCGCGGCAATCACTGAAGCCTCGCTGCGCGCGCAATTAGCGGCCACACAGGAAATCGCTGACTCCCAACAAAAACAGCTCGATATCACTCAGCGCCGTCTCATGGCGGGCGGCGCTTCACGCGCCGATGTGCTGCAGCAACAAGCCATCCTGCAGAGCACGTTAGCCGGGCTTCCGGCTCTGCGCACCGCACTCGCTCAACAGAGCAACCTTCTTGCCGCCTACGTCGGTGCATTGCCGGCGGATTACACCGCACCCCATTTCGACCTCGATTCCTTGACGCTACCCGCGGATCTGCCGGTATCCGTGCCGTCGAAATTTGTCGAACAGCGACCCGACGTACGCGAGTTCTCCGCGCTGCTGCACGAAGCCACCGCGGAGGTCGGAGTGGCGACCGCCAACATGCTGCCGCAAATCACGCTCTCGGCGAGCTACGGCTACGAGGCCGCCAATGTCTCCGACCTCTTTAATCCGGCCGGGGTGACGTGGGGGCTCATCGGTTCGCTCACGCAACCGATATTCAAAGGCGGCCAGCTGCGGCACCAGCGACGCGCCGCTGTCGCCGCAGCCGAGCAAGCCGCCGCCAACTACCGAGCGACGGTCATTACCGCCTTTCAAAATGTCTCCGACACCTTGTTTGCCTTGCGCGGCGATGCCGAAGTGTTCGCTGCCGACGCGGAGGCCGCGCGCGTCGCCGCCGACAGTCTTGCCCTGGTTCAAGCGCAATACAAAAGCGGCGCCGCCAGCTATCTGCAAGTTTTGAGCGCCCAACAAGCCTATCAATCAGCCGCCATTGCCCTGGTCAAGGCGCGGGCGCAGCGCTACGCCGATACTGCCGCGCTCTTTCAAGCACTCGGGGGCGGCTGGTGGAATCGTTCCGACGTCGCGGCAATTATTCAATGAATTCGCGCAAGAGGCCTATGTGAGCACCATGGAAACCGCTCCTCCGAGAGCGATGATCAAACCGATTCTGATTATGCTGGCCGTTGTGGCGGTGCTGCTGGGCTTGGTTTTTGGTTGGCAATTCTTCGGCGCGAGCATGGGCAAGAAGTTCATGAGCGCCGCCGCCAACGCCCCGCAAACCGTTTCGACCATCACGGCCGCAACTTCGGAATGGCAACCGTTCATTCAATCAACCGGCACACTGCGCGCGGTGCGAGGCGCCGACTTATCGGCTCAGGCTTCGGGCGTCGTCGACGAGATCGCATTCGACTCCGGCAACGAGGTCCCCGCCGGAAAGGTACTGTTGCGCCTCAAGCCCAATGATGATTTTGCGAAACTGGCGCAGCTGCAAGCAGCCGCTGAGCTCGCCGATCAGAGCTATAAGCGTGATTTGGAACAGTTCGCCGTTCAAGCCGTGAGCCAAGCCGTCATCGATACCGATATGGCGACGCAGAAATCCGCGCACGCCCAGGTGGCTGCGCAGCAGGCGTTGATCGAGGAAAAGATCGTCAGGGCGCCATTCGCCGGACGCTTGGGCATTCGCCAAGTCGACATCGGCCAGTATCTCACCTCGGGAACAGCGGTCGTGACGCTGCAGGCGCTTGATCCGATTCTCGTGGACTTCTATGTTCCTCAGCAGGCACTGGCACAGCTGAAAATCGGCCAGCCGGTCGCTGCGACGGTGGACACGTACCCCAAGCAGACCTTCACAGGCGCCCTCGAAGCCATTAATTCCAAAGTCGATAGCAGCAGCCGCAATGTGCAGGTACGCGCCGCCTTGCGAAATTCGGACAGGCATCTGGTTCCCGGCATGTTCGCCAATGTTCGTATCGATTTCGGCGACAAGAGCAATACCATCACCCTGCCGCAAACCGTGGTGACTTATAACCCGTTCGGCGACACCGTGTTCGTCGTCGAGAAGGATGGTGTCAATGCGGATGGCAAGGATCGATTGGTGGTGCGGCAACGCTTTGTCAAGCTGGGGGCAACTCGAGGCGACCAGATCGCCGTGCAAAGCGGCCTGAAGGACGGTGACGTGGTGGTCAGTGCGGGCCAAATGAAGCTGCGAAACGGCACCGTGGTGAGCATCAACAATGAAGTGCTGCCCGCCAATAGCCCCAATCCCAATCCGCCCAATGAATAAGGCGTAGGTTCGTGCAATTCACAGACATATTCGTACGCCGCCCGGTGCTGGCGTCGGTCGTGAGCCTGGCTATATTCGTGGTCGGATTGCGTTCCTTTGCATCGCTGCAAGTGCTCGCCTATCCAAAAACCGAGAACGGCATCGTCACCGTTTCCACCGCCTACCCCGGCGCGGACCCGGAGTCCATCGCGGGCTTCATCACCACGCCCATCGAAACGGCGGTTGCTCAGGCAGCCGGTATCGACTACATGACCTCGGTGAGCCAGAGCGGCGTGAGCACGATCACAGTGAACCTGCGGCAAAACTACGATACGTCGAAAGCAGCCGGCGAAATCAATATCAAGGTCAACTCGGTCCTGAATCAGCTTCCGCAGGGGTCTCTGCTGCCGACCATCACGGTCAAGGTCGGGCAGACCACGGACGCCATGTATATTGCATTTCGCAGCGACAGCCTGGCGCGAAATCAAATTACCGACTATCTGACACGCGTCGTGGTTCCGAAGCTGCAGGCGGTCGAGGGCGTGCAGACCGCCGAGTTGCTCGGCGCGCAGACCTTTTCCCTGCGCGCGTGGCTCGATCCAAAAAAGCTCGCGTCCTTTGGACTGACTCCCACCGATGTGTACGCGGCGCTCGGCAACAACAACTACATCTCCGCGGTGGGGACCACCAAGGGCGAAATGGTGCAGGTGACGCTGACCTCCACCAGCAACCTGCATTCCTTGACCGACTTCCAAAATCTCATCGTCAAGCAAATCAACGGCAGCAACATCCGCCTGAGCGACGTCGGCGAAGTCGTCCTGGGCGCCGACAGTTATGAATCGCAGGTGCGATTCGACGGCAAGAACGGCGTCTTCATCGGCATCCAGATCGCACCCAGTGCGAATCTGCTGACCGTCGTCAAAGGCGTGCGGGCGGCTTTCCCCGAAATCACGTCGCAGTTGCCGCAGGGCCTTGAAATGAATGTCGCCTACGACTCGACGATCTTCGTCAACAGTTCCATTCGCGAAGTGGCGATCACCTTGATCGAGGCCTTGATTATCGTCATGGGCGTGATTTTCGCTTTCTTGGGCTCGCCGCGCTCGGTGTTGATACCGGTGGTCGCCATACCGCTCTCGCTGGTAGGTACGCTGGCCCTCATGCTGGCGATGGGATTTTCCATCAACTTGCTGACTTTGTTGGCCCTGGTGCTGGCGATCGGCTTGGTGGTCGACGATGCGATCATCATCGTGGAGAACGTGAATCGGCATTTGGAAGACGGCATGCCGCCGGTCGGCGCGGCATTGCAGGCGGCCCGCGAGCTCGCCAGTCCCATCGTTGCCATGACGGTGGTATTGCTCGCCGTCTATATTCCAATCGGCTTTCAAGGCGGTCTGACCGGCGCGCTGTTCACCGAGTTCGCCTTCACCGTGGCCGGTGCCGTGACGGTATCTGCCGTGATCGCCCTCACGCTCTCGCCCATGATGTGCTCTCGTCTGCTGCGCCCGCACCGCGCCGATCAGGCTGACTGGGAGTCGCGTGTGATCAGGTTCATCGACGCGCGCTTCGAGAAGGTCCGCAGCGGCTATCAACGTCGTCTTGAAACCAGCCTGCGCTACACGCCGGTCACCGCGCTGTTCGTGGTCATCATCATGGCGAGCATCTTTCTCTTGTACAAGAGTTCGCGCAGCGAGCTGGCGCCGCAGGAGGACCAGGGTTTCGTGCTGGCGCAACCAACGTACGCACCCGATGCCACCTTGCAGCGCAAGTCGCTGTACGGCGATCAGGCTTACGCCGTGGTCCACTCCGAGCCGGGCGTGGCGGCGGTGTTTCAGATCGACTCGCCGGGACAATCCATCATCGGCTTGCCGCTGGTGCCGCGCGACCAGCGCAAGCTCGGCGCCACCCCTATTCAGCGCGAGTTGCAGCAGAAGCTGAACGCTTTGCCGGCGCAAAAATTCGGCGTGTTCCAGCAACCCTCTTTGCCCGGCGCATTCGGTTACCCCGTGCAATTCGCCATCAAGACCACGGAATCCGCTGCACGGTTGAATGAGGTGTCGCAAGCATTCTTGAGCACGGTGCAGAAGAGCGGCATGTTCATCTTCATCGACAGTGACCTGAAAATCGACGCCCCGCAATCGGTGATCGAGATCGACCGCGACAAGGCGGCGCAGCTAGGATTGAGCATGGGCCAGGTGGGCGCGGCACTCACGAGCTTGTTGGGCGGCGGCTACGTCAATTACTTCAGCATGCAAACCCGCTCGTATAAAGTCATTCCGCAGGTGGACCGCGTTTCGCGCTTGAACCCAGAGCAATTGCTCGATTATCCGATTGCCACGATCAACGGAATCCCGGTGCCTCTGTCGACAATCGCCGGCATACGGCACGAGACCATTCCGGAAACGCTCAACCACTTTCAGCAATTGAACGCAGCAACTTTGTCCGGTGTGGCGTCGCCGGGGGTGTCGCAGTCGGAAGCCTTGAACTACCTGCGCACTCTGGCCGCCAGGACCTTGCCGCAGGGTTATTCGGTGGACTATGGCGGTCAGATGCGCCAATTTCTTGCTGAGTCCGGCGGCGTCCTCGGAACCTTCGGCTTTGCCATCATCATCATTTTCCTCGCGCTCGCCGCTTTGTTCGAAAGTTTCCGCGATCCGCTGGTGATTCTCATATCGGTGCCGCTGTCCATCGCGGGCGCGCTGATTTTCATTGCCTTGGGGTTGGGTGGGGCGACTCTGAATATTTACACCCAAGTTGGCCTCATCACCCTGATCGGCTTGATCAGCAAGCACGGGATCCTGATTGTCGAGGTGGCCAACGAGGAACAGCACAGCGGGAAATCCAAGGCCGCCGCCATTGTTGCCGCCGCGAGCGTGCGACTGCGGCCCATTCTCATGACGACGGCGGCCATGGTGTTGGGCGTACTGCCGCTGGTGTTCGCAAGCGGCGCGGGCGCTGCCTCCCGTTTTGCAATCGGCCTGGTAATTTCCTCCGGCCTTGCCATCGGCACCCTGTTTACGCTGTTCGTCGTACCGGGTGTTTACATGCTGATCGGTGCGGATCACTCGGCCAATGCGGAGAAAAATCTCGACGAGTTGCCGGAGCCATCCTAGCCGCGGATTTGTTGCCGGCGCGCGAAAGCATCAATCCAGAGACCATATTTATCTCATTTTTCAATCAGATATGGACCTTATCTTAAGGGCTATCTAGAAAAGTCTCGGAAACCTCGTCCGAGACCACGCATTGACGCAGTTCAAACTGTTGACAAAATCCGCGTTGCGTTTCTGTGATTGTCTTGTATATTCCAGTCGCAGAGGCTTGATTTGACAAGACTCGGCAGAAGTTAGCAGCCTCGAAACTACTTTAGGTTTACGATTTTGTTCAGCGTGGGGCTTAAATGATCAGCGCCTGGGAAAGTTTTCACTTTGCCGCCCTCGAATTGGTCCGCTCGACCCCGATCAAGCAGCGCTTGATTTGCGCCTACCGTAGACATCTCGCTTCGCTGCGAGTAGATGAAATTCCCGCGGAAGGGCGCGAGTCCTTCGGTCAGGTGATGCGCAGTTTGTGCGGCGTGCAACCATTGCGCGGCGAAGATGCGGTGGCCGCATCGGTGCGCAAGATGTCCAACCAGGAAGCAGATGAGTGTGCGGCGCTGATCGTCGAGATCTTCGGCCTCATGTGCAAGTCCTATGTGACCCAGTCCAATGTGACTCCCGCGCGTCCCGGCAGCGTGGTGCAATTGCACGCCGTGGATCGCGCAGACGATGAATTCGATGCGCCGGCGATGATCGCCAGCAACTAATTCAATCGGGCTTGAATTCGATCGTATCCCAACGCGTCGATTCCTGATGCCGCGCCTGACGGCGCAACGCATCGATCAGACTCCGCTCATTCCACGCACTCACTTCGTCAGCCAGGTCTTTTATCGCCTTGGGTAAGGGCTCGGTGGATCCGAAATTCTCCATCGCCACAATCGGCCTATCCGCCGCCTTGCCGAAATTCATCTGGAATAAAACCAGTTCCGTGGCAACGCGATAAACCGCCGGCAGCACGATGATGACTTCGCAGGGCGCGATTTGCCTGCGCAGATCCTCGCGCTGCGATTCCTTGTCGATAGGGCGTTTCGCCTGCGGTTGGCTGGTATTGAAGTAATAGAAGGTGCCGGATGCCTCGAGATACTCGAATACCCGCGTGTAATCGTCGTTCTCCTCCCAGGTGTGGGTGACGAACAAACGAATGGGATTGGCCGACATGTCTTAGTGTAGCTTGACGATGGTCATGCGCGAAGCGCCGCCCGCCGATACAATGCCCCGGGTGCGATTGCTGATTTACAATATACGTTATGCCACCGGCACCGGCCCGGCTTTCCATCTTCCGGTGCCCGGCGCGGGATATCTTCGCTCCAGCCGCCAGGTTCTGTCGCATATTACAGACTTCATCAAGCGGCAAGATCCCGACGTCGTCGGCCTCATCGAGGTCGATACCGGCTCCATTCGAACCGGGATGGTGAATCAGGCGGACTTCATCGCGCGTTCACTGGGCCACTACTCAACCTATGAGTGCAAGTATGGCGTGGCATCGGTCAATCACATGGTGCCCATTGTGCGCAAGCAGGCAAACGCCTTTCTGGCGGCACCGAGGGTGCGCGGTGAGCGGTTCCATTACTTCGACACCGGCATCAAACGGCTCATCATCGAGTTGGAACTCGACGACATTGCGATATTTCTGGTGCATTTGTCGCTGAAATTCCGCCATCGGCAATACCAGCTGCGCTATTTATACGATCTGGTGCGCAAGACATCTAAACCCGTGATCGTGGCGGGTGATTTCAATACCTATTGGGGTGACCATGAAATATACCTGTTCACGCAAGCCGCGGGATTGACCAGCGCCAACACCCAAGGTCTGCCTTCATATCCCAGCCGCACGCCCCGAAAAGAACTGGATTTCATTCTTCACAGCGCGCAGATTCAAGTGAATCGATTTGAGATTCCCGACGTACAGTTTTCCGATCATCTTCCCCTGATCTGCGATTTCACGATTCAGACTGCCGCTTCGCAAGCTGCATGAACACCAAGAATTGGACGCTGGAATTCGACGCCGATGGCATCGCCTGGCTCGGCTGCGACAGCGCCTCGGGGACGACCAACGTGCTCTCGGGACCGGTGGTGCGCGAATTGGCGGATAAACTCGCCGAAATTGCCGCGCGGCGTCCCACCGGCGTGATCGTGACGTCCGCCAAGTCCAACGGCTTCATCGCCGGTGCCGACATCAACGAATTCGTGAAGATTCAAAGCCCCGCGGAAGGCTATGAACTGGTGCGCGCGGGACAATCCGTCATCCAAACATTGGCGGATCTACCCTGCCCGACCGTTGCGGCGCTGCATGGTTTTGCGCTGGGCGGCGGTCTTGAGCTGGCGCTGGCCTGCCGCTATCGAGTCGGGGCCGATGATGCAACCCTGGCGCTGGGTCTACCGGAGGTGTTGCTCGGCCTGCATCCCGGATTTGGCGGTACCGTGCGCACCGTGCAACTGATCGGTGTGCGCGCCGCGCTCGATCTCATGCTCAAAGGCAGGCCCCTAAAGGGCGCCCGTGCCCTCAATGCAGGATTGCTCGATGAGCTCGTGCCGCCCGCGGAACTCAGGTCCCGAGCCAAGTCCCTGTTGCTGCGCCGCCCGCCGGTCAAGAAAGCGCCTTGGCTGGACCGCGCGCTGAACGTCGCCGTGCTGCGCCCCGTCATCGCACGCCGCACGGTTGCCACATTGAGGCGCAGCGTGAGCCCGGATCACTACCCTGCGCCCTACGCCATCGTGGATCTCTGGCAGCGCCATGGCGCGGAGGGCGCCGCGAGTTACGAGGCAGAGGCACGCTCCATCAGCGACCTGATGTGCACCTCAACCTCGCGCAACTTGGTGCGCGTCTTTCTGTTGCAGGATCGCCTCAAGAGTCTGGGGGGAAGTTCCACGGCCGATTTCAAGCGCGTGCATGTAGTCGGCGCCGGCGTCATGGGCGGCGATATCGCCGCGTGGTCGGCTTTTCGCGGCCTGAGCGTGACGCTGCAGGATCGTACGCCGGAACTGGTACAGCCGGCTCTGAATCGCGCCCGATCCTTCTTCGAAAAACGGCTCAAGATACCGGCGGCGGCCAACGAGGCGCTGGCGCGGCTCAAGATGGACGTCGAGGGCGCGGGCGTTGCCGATGCGGATATGGTGATCGAAGCGATCTTCGAGAACGCCGAGGCCAAACAGTCGCTGTACGCCGAGATGGAGCCGAAGCTGAAGGCGACCGCCGTGCTCGCCACCAACACGTCGAGCATTCAAATCGAGACTCTCTGCGCCAAGCTCAAGGATCCAGGCCGCCTGGTCGGGATACATTTCTTCAACCCCGTCGCGCAAATGCAGCTCGTCGAAGTAGTCCAGGGCTCGTCGACGCGGGCCCAAGTAGTGCAGGACGCGCTCAGGTTCACACGCAAGCTCGACAAGCTGCCTTTGCCCTGTAAGAGCGCGCCGGGATTCGTCGTCAACCGCATCCTCACCCCGTACGTCAACGAGGCCCTGTTCGCGCTCGAGGCTGGTACACCCGCCGCGGCAATCGACCGCGCGGCGGTGCGGTTCGGCATGCCCATGGGGCCGCTCGAATTGACCGATGTCGTCGGCTTGGACGTTTCCTTGCACGTGGGCCGCGTCCTCGCCGCCGCCTTCGGTCGCGAGGTACCGCAGATCTTGATCAAATTGGTGGAACAAAAAAAATTGGGCCGAAAAAACGGTGCCGGCTTCTATCGATGGCAGGACGGCAAGGCTCAGAAAGAGAAGTTTCAGGAAAAGGACATCCCCTCGGACCTCGAAGACCGGCTAATTTTGCCCATGCTCAATGAAGCGGTTGCCTGTCTGCGGGAGGGTTGCGTGGCGGATGCGGATTTGCTCGACGCGGGAGCGATTTTTGCGACCGGCTTCGCGCCATTTCGCGGCGGTCCGCTGCAGTATGCGAAAACCATGGGGATAAGTGCCGTGACGGCGCGCTTGAACGAGCTCGCGGCGCGCTACGGCGCTCGCTTCCGCCCCGATGAAGGCTGGCGCCTGCTCACGCCTTGAGAGTCACTGTGACCCATTGCGTGGTCGGAGCCACTGCGGCCTATGGTAGCATTCACCGTCAAAATCATAGGCTTGAACGCCTAGGGGCAAAAGAATTTCTCGATGGACGAACGACCTCTCGATCTCGCTGTATTGAAGACGTTTTCGCCTCTCGACGGCCTGAAGGCGGAAAATCTGCACGCGCTCGCCCGAAAAACCGTGGTCCGGGAACTGGGAGCCGGCCGCGTGCTATTCAAGGAAGGCGACACGGACAAGCGCACGTTTTATCTGGTGGCCGGTCAGGTCGAACTGCGGGCCGATGATCGGATCATGGGCGTGATCAAATCCGGAACGCCGGAGGCGCGGCCGCCGCTGGCGCCGGGACTGCCGCGAAAGTTCACGGCGCGCGCCGCGATGGATATCGAATACATCATGATCGACAGCGATCTTCTCGACGTGCTCTTGACGTGGGATCAGACCGGCCAGTACGAAGTGGCCGAATTGGGAAGCGATGGGCTCGACGTCACCGGCGACTGGATGACCACGCTGTTGCAAACCAAGGCCTTCCACCGCATCCCACCCGCCAATATTCAAGCCATCTTCATGCGCATGCAGCGCATCAACTATCGCACCGGCGACGTCGTCATCAAGCAGGGCACGGAGGGCGATTTTTTCTACGTCGTGATCTCCGGAAAATGCACCGTGACGCGCGAAACGCCGCTCAACAAAGAAGGCATCAAGCTGGCCGAGCTGGGTCCCGGCGACAGTTTCGGGGAAGAAGCGCTGATCGCGGAGGCGAAGCGCAATGCAACCGTCACGATGTCAACCGACGGCACTCTGATGCGTCTGGGCAAAAGCGATTTCCAGACCTTGCTCAATGAACCACTACTGCAATGGGTGGATCAACAAAAGGCGAGGGAAATCGTCGCCAAGGGCGGCAAGTGGCTCGATGTGCGCCTGCCCAGTGAGTTTCAGAACTTCCGCATCGATGATGCCGTGAATATCCCGCTGTATTTCATTCGGCTGAAGATCAACGCCTTGGACAAGAACACGCCGTATGTCGTGTGCTGCGATACGGGCCGGCGAAGTTCCGCGGCGGCCTATATTCTGAGCGAGCGGGGATTCGAAGCCTATGTTTTGAAGGGCGGACTCGCGGCCAGCGAAGCCGCCCGCTCGCGCAGTGGATAACGAACCCAAAGGTTTCGTGCCGCGGCCGATCATCGAGTACAAACCTCGATCGCTGCTCGCGGACTACAAGTATCTCGCGATCGCGTTCGCGCTGTTGATCATCGCCGGATCGTGGTATCTCATCAGGGCGCCGCACAAACCACTGGTCATCGAGCCGCCCGCGCCGCCGCCGGTTTACATCGAGGCGATTCCGGAAAAAAAATGAGACGGCCGCCGCCGAGCGGCTACATCGTGTGGGTGGGTTTGTCCCCGCCGAGCGCGCCGGCGAGATAATTCTCAATTTTCTTTTGCGTGTTGCCGCGATCTTGATCGCTGAATTGGACGCCGATGCCGGCGGTCCGCTTGCCCTGAGCACCTTTCGGCGTCATCCAAATCACGCGCCCCGCCACCGGCAGCTTCTCTTCCTCGCCCATGAGGTTTAACAGCATGAAGACTTCGTCGCCGAGACGATAATTGCTGTTCGTGGGAATGAACAGGCCGCCGTTCTTCACGAACGGCATATACGCCAGGTATAGCGCACTCTTGTCCTTGATGGTCAGGGTCAGGAGGCCGGGTTTATTGCTTGGACTTCTCAATTCCTACGCTTCCACAAATCTCTAGTTCACCAGCGCGGTTCGACCGCCGACCAGTAGGGCCTCCAGCGCCAATTGTTGATTCATACTCGTCGCCGCAAGACGTCTGACATCGCGCGCGGCGTCCAGCAGCTCGAATAGCGCTCTTATCTTGGGCTTAAGTAAAGCGGCAGGCAAGCGGACCGGTTCCGCAGTTTGATGCGAATCCACCAGCCCAAGCAGCGCTTGTATGCGCCGTGTGATCCAGTTCTCAAGCCAAGTGATACGCACGTCCGGATTTGACCTGGCCCAACGCTCCGCCAGCAAGGTCACATCGACGGCGCCGCGGGACAGTTCAACCAAGCTCTCCCGCATATCCGCAACCATCTCAGTCAGGCCGGAAGCATCCAGGTGCAAGGCCAGCAGCGGAGCTCCTCCGGCCAGGGCCAGCGCGGCGTCCCACGGTTGATCGGCGGTTGAATGCGCCGTGAGCCAGGCCAAGCCCTCGGCCGCCGGCGGCGGCCTCAAGCTCAGGCGCAAGCAGCGGCTCGCGATCGTGGCCGGCAGACGATGGCTGGGCTTTGCGATGAGGACGAGCATGGTATTCGCGGTGGGTTCCTCCAGTGTTTTCAGAAAGGCATTGGCGCCGTTCGAATTCAATGCCTCGGCACCCTCGATGACTCCAACCTTGTAACCTCCGCGATAGCTCTTCGTCGCCAGGCTTTCAATGAGTTCGCGGACCTGGTCGATCTTGATCTGTTGGGCATCCTCCTCGACACGCACGACGTACGCATCGGGGTGACTGTCCGCGCGCAGCAGCCGGCACGAAGCGCACGCATCGCAGGGGCGTGGGCCGGGCGACTCGCACAATGCCAAGGCGGTCGCCCAGTTGGCCAACGCCTCGGCACCCAGGCCGGGCGCGCTCAAGAGCAGCAACGAATGCGGCAGCCGGCCGGCGCCCGCCGCGCCGCGCAGCCGCCGCTGCGCGTCGGCAAGCCACGGCAGCCCATCGGCGCTCAAGAAATCCACGATCTTGCCTTCAACCGGTTCAGTATTTGCGCGCTCACTTCGTCCACGGACAAGCCGGCATCGATCACCGCGATGCGCTGAGGTTCCGCCGCAGCGCGCGCAAGATAACAGGCCCTGACGCGCTCGAAAAATTCACTCCTTTCGCTTTCAAAACGGTCGGCGGGCGATCCCGCATTTCGCGCGGCCGCCCGCGACAGGGCCTCGCCCACCGGCACATCGAGCAAGATCGTCAGGTCGGGACGCAGGCTCCCCTGAACCAGGGTCTCGAGCCCGCTTATCTGATCCACAGCCAATCGCCGGCCGCCTCCTTGGTAGGCATAAGTCGCATCGGTGAATCGATCGCAAATGACCCAGCGGCCCGCTTCGAGATTGGGCTCCACGTAATTCTTCAAATGCACGGACCGCGCCGCGAACATGAGCAACAATTCGGCGGTCGCGGGCAGCGCCTCCTCGCGCCCCGCCAAAACCAAGTTGCGAATGTTTTCCGCGAGAGGAGTGCCACCCGGCTCGCGCGTCAGCACGTGCGCGACGCCTCGCGCCGCAAGATGCGAGGAAAGAAGGGCGACTTGCGTGCTCTTGCCGACGCCTTCGATGCCCTCGAGCGTGATGAATCGTCCTGCCATGCTCATCGCGCCGAGTCCTGCGCAGCCTTGCGCTGCCGGGCAAGGTAGGCGGCAACGGCCGCGTTGTGCGCCTCGAGCGTAG
Organism: Steroidobacteraceae bacterium; assembly: GCA_036494725.1. Taxonomy (GTDB): domain Bacteria; phylum Pseudomonadota; class Gammaproteobacteria; order Steroidobacterales; family Steroidobacteraceae; genus Bog-1198. Next base: position 25,383 of record DASXNX010000114.1, on the reverse strand, counting down.
CCGAAAATACGTGGCTGCCGTCGGGCTTGCCCGACGCGACAAAGTACAGCGCATCGGTCTTCTCCGGGTGTGCCGTGGCGCGAATCACGGCAGCGCCCGCCAGCGCGATGGGCGTGGGGGGCAATCCCGCGCGAGTATAGGTGTTGTACGGTCCATCGGTTCTCAAGTCCACGGTTCGAATATCGCCATCGTAACGCTCGCCCATTCCGTAGATGATGGTGGGATCGGCCTGCAAGCGCATACCGATACTCAGTCGATGCAAGTACAAGCCGGCAATCTTGGCAAGTTCCTGCGGCACCCCGCTCTCCTTTTGGATGATCGAGGCCATGATCAGAAGTTCATATGTATTGTGCAAGGGCAGATCCGGGCCCCGCGTCGCCCAGGCCATATCCAATTCCTTGGTCAGCGCCTCGTGCGCGATGCGCAACAATTCGATATCCGTGGTGCCGCTGATGAACCGATACGTCTCCGGCAGGAATTGTCCCTCGGCATCGGTGCCCGGCGCACCCATCCTTTCCATGATTCCCGCCGCCTGGACCGAATAACTTGCTTGTGCCGGCAAGGTGGCGGCGATGTCGGGATTGCGGCGCAGCGCTTCGAGCAGATCCTGGACTCGCCAACCATCGACGATGGTGAATGAATGGAGCAGCACTTGCCCGTTCACCATTTTTGTCAGCAACTCGCGCGGCGTGATTCCGGGCTGAATTTCGTACTCACCGGCCTTGACGGCCGAAGCCAGCCCCTTCCATCGCGCATAAAGAATCCAGGCTTTCGGCTGAGCAACGACGCCTTGCGCCGCCAATTCCGTCGCCAGGTGCGCAAAGCTCATTCCGGACAATACCTTGAAGCGCAAGGCGGTGTTCAGGTTGAGCGGTGCATCCAAGCTGCGCGCGCCGTTCCAGATCACCGATCCTGCGGCAACAACCAGCAGCAGGAGAACCATGACGGCGCTGATGCGCAGGAAATACTTCATTGCGCGTCCAGGAGCGAACGAAGGCGATCAGCCGTTTCGCGGCGCCCAAACTTGAGGGTCGAACCACCTGCCTGCGCGATGGAACGCACCGGCCGGATGCCCGCGACCGCGTTGCACATGAACACTTCCTCAGCCGATTTCAGGTCACTCCAACGAACGCGGCGTTCGGCTGTGCGCAGTCCCAAGTCGCCGGCGTGCTGCAATATCCAGCGACGCATCACGCCGGCGACCCCGCACCGGTCCAGAAGCGGTGTCGTCAAGGTGGCGCCCCGCCGCAAAAACAAATTGGACATGCTGCCGCTGACCACGTTGCCATCCGCATCCCGCATCAATCCATCCCAGATTCGCGCATCGCTCCATTCGGCGCGCGCCAGAACGGACTCCAGCCGGTTCAACGTCTTGAGACCGGCCAATGCTGGATTCGTGCCGAGCGCAGTGGTGCATACGCGCAGCCTTACCGGCGCCTCGTCGTCCGACCCGCCGCCCGGCAAGGATTGCAGAAATGCGATCCGCCTGCAGCGCTCGTTTCCCGAAGGGCGGTAGCCGCGCGGCCCGCTGCCGCGGGTGATGATCAGCTTCAAGATGCCGTCCTGACGATGTCCTGCCAGATGGACAAGCTCGCGTCGCAGATTTGGCCGCGCAGGCGCCTCGATCCGCAACTTGCGGCAGCCCAGGTACAGCCGATCGAGGTGCAAGTCCAGAAGCCGGACTTGCCCGGAGCGGACCCGCATGGTCTCGAAAATACCGTCGCCGTATTGCAATCCTCGGTCGCGGCAATCAACCATCGTGCGTCGCCGGCCGTTGATCCAGCAGTTCAACGCAACACATCCAAAGCGCGCAGCAATCCTTCGGCCTTGGCGCGGGTTTCAGCCAATTCCTGCGCCGGGATGGAGTCGGCCACGATACCGGCGCCGGCGCGAAATCGAATCGACCCGCCTTGCACGCTCATGGTGCGAATCAGGATATTCAAATCGCAGCTGCCGTCGCGGTTCAAATAGCCCATCGAGCCTGTATACGCGCCGCGGCTGCATGCCTCGAGTTCGGCGATGATTTGCATGCAGCGAATCTTGGGGCAGCCGGTGATCGTCCCGCCGGGAAATAGTGCGCGGATGACGGCGATGGGCGTCACGTCCTCGCGCAACCGCCCGCTCACATTCGATACGATGTGGTGCACGTGGCGGTAAGTTTCCACCGACATATACTCATCGACCCGCACGGAGCCGCCGCTGCACACTCGGCCCAGGTCGTTGCGTTCCAGATCAATCAGCATCACATGCTCGGCGCGCTCCTTCTCATTCGCCAGCAGCGATCGGATCAACGCTTCATCATCTGCGGCGGTGACCCCGCGCGGCCGGGTTCCTGCTATCGGGCGCGTCACCACGCTGTTTCCGCGGATCGCCACCAGGCGTTCCGGCGAGGAACTCAGCAACGAGAACTCCGGGCAGGAAAGGAGTGCGGCGTAGGGGCCGGGATTGGCGCTGCGCAAGCGGCGGTAGATGTCGACCGGGCTGACGCGCTTCGTCGCGAGGCCCCGCCACTGCCGCGACAGATTGGTTTGGTATACATCGCCCGCCGCGGTGTATTCCAAGGCCCGATGCACCCCATCCAAGAAGATTTCCGGATCATCTTCCTCGATTGCAAACGAAGGACCGATCGAGGGAGGCGCTGCGCGCAAATGCCGCACGCGGTCTTCAAATTCGTCGAGCATGGACTCGCAGCCCGACTCGGCCACGAGCCAAGCCTTTCCCGCCGCCCGATCCCTGACCCACGCCGCCGGCGTACGCAGGGCGAGCGCGATAACCGCATCGCCGCCGGCCGGCAGATTCAGGCAAGGTTCGATTTCCGCTGCCAGTTCGTATCCCAAGTACAACAGCCAGCCACCCGTGAACGGCAGCTGCGGTTCGGATGAGGACGCATCCGAACCAGCGGGCAATTGCAATGCTTTCCACCACGCCTCGAGGGCGCCCAGAAACCCGGCGCCGTTTGCATATTCGCCCGTCAGCACTCGCTGCGAATCGAGGCGCAGCGACTGGCCGGATGCAAAGGGAAGGATGTCGTAACGGGGGCCGCGACCGCCCAAGAGCGCCGCACCACTTTCGAGAAGCCCGGGATAATGCTCCGGGAACTGCGCGACGAGATCTAGCGGTTCAAACGCGGCGGAAAATGAGCGAACCGTTGGTGCCACCGAATCCGAATGAATTGGAAAGAGTGTATTCAAGCTTCATTGGGCGCGCCGTGTTGGGCACATAGTCCAAATCGCAGCCCTCGCCCGGCTGATGCAGATTGATGGTGGGCGGCGCCACCTGGTCGCGAAGCGCCAGGACCGTGAAGATTGCCTCGACTGCACCGGCAGCACCCAGCAAGTGTCCGGTCATGGATTTCGTCGAACTGACGGCCAGCTTATCCGCGGCGGCGCCGAACGCCCTTCGTATCGCCAGCGTTTCCGCCTTGTCGCCCAGCTCCGTCGAGGTGGCATGCGCATTGACGTATTGGACTTGATCCGGCTGAAGCTTTGCGTCGAGCAGCGCCTTGGACATGGCCTTGCGTGCTCCTTCGCCATCCTCCGGCGGCGCCGTAACGTGAAACGCGTCGCCGCTCATGCCGAAGCCGACGACTTCGGCGTAGATTTTTGCGCCGCGGGCCTTTGCCTGTTCGTACTCCTCGAGCAGCATGGCCCCCGCGCCATCCCCCATGACAAAGCCGTCGCGATCCTTATCCCAAGGGCGACTGGCGGCCTGAGGGTCGTCGTTACGCTGAGAGAGTGCGCGGGCCTGGACGAAGCCGCTCATGCCGGTCGGGCAAGTAGACATTTCGGAGCCGCCGGCGAGCACCGCATCCGCGTCGCCGTACTGAATCAGGCGCATGCCCAGTCCCAGCGCGTGAGTCGAAGTGGTACAAGCGGTGGCCACGGCCAGATTGGGGCCCGTGATTTTGAAATTGATCGACAGATGGCCGCTCACCAGATTGATGATGCTGGCCGGAATGAAAAACGGCGACACCTTCTTCGGCGAGCGCGTCTCCAGATACTTGTTGTGCGCCTCTTCGATCGACTCCAGTCCGCCCATGCCGGACCCCATCATGATGCCGATGCGATCGGAATTGGCCTCGGTGACCTGCAGCCCCGAATCGCGCATCGCCTGCATGCCGGCGACGACGCCGTACTGCATGAACGCATCCATGCGGCGTGCGTCCTTGACCGAGACGTAGGGTTGCAAATCCAGATTTCGCACCTCGCCGCCGAAGTGCGTCGGAAAGTTGGTGGTATCGAATCGAGCGATGTTCTGGATGCCGCTGCGGCCGGCCAGAATGTTGGACCACGCTGTCACCACGTCGTTACCGACCGGCGACACAATTCCAAGACCCGTGATTACGACGCGTCGTCTGCTCAACAGCAACTCCTATTCAAAAAGATATGCAATAGGCGAATCGCCTGGGGAGGAGGTGCTGATGGCCCAGGGCTTAAGCCTTACCCTTGTGCGAATTGATGTAGTCGATTGCTTGCTGAACGGTGGTAATTTTCTCGGCGTCTTCGTCGGGAATTTCAGTCTCGAATTCTTCCTCGAGCGCCATCACCAGTTCCACCGTGTCCAACGAGTCGGCCCCGAGATCATCGACGAACGAAGCATCATTGGTGACTTCTTCTTCTTTTACGCCCAACTGCTCTGCCACGATCTTCTTAACCTGCTGCTCAACAGTACTCATCGTTATGGTGTCCTCTCGGAATGCTTTCAAGCGATTTAGTAGAATCCAGCCACCAGCCTCTGGTATCGACCGGGCGCGTATTTTATGTGAACCCGGGGGCGACGGCTACCATGAACGCGCATTTGATGCCGACCCCACCCCCTCTGCCTTGACAAAACGCTGTATCTGAGGGTCCAAAAGGCTCCCGCCGGTCCTCAAGGCATGTACATCCCGCCGTTCACATGCAGCGTTTCCCCGGTGATATAGGCCCCGTCCGGGGAACATAGGAAGGCAACCGCGGCGGCGATGTCCGCCGGCTGGCCGAGCCTCCCTAGCGGGATTTGGGCGTTCAGCGCGGTGCGCTGCTCCTCGCTCAATGCGCGGGTCATGTCGGTATCGATGAAGCCGGGAGCAATGCTATTGACCGTGATGGCGCGCGATCCCACCTCGCGTGCCAACGATTTGGTGAAGCCGATGATGCCGGCCTTGGCGGCGGCGTAATTGGCCTGGCCGGCATTGCCCATGAGGCCCACCACCGAGGTAATGCTGACGATGCGGCCTTTGCGGGCTTTCATCATGCCGCGCAACACCGCCTTCGACAGCCGAAAAACGGAGGCAAGATTGGTTTGCAGGACCGCGTCCCAGTCATCCTGCTTCATTCGCAAAAGCAACGTATCGCGCGTAATGCCGGCGTTGTTGCACAGTATGCCCACGGCGCCTTCCCGCCCCTCGATGTCCGCAAGCAGTGCATCGATCGACTCCTGGTTCGCCACGTCGAGCACCGCGCCGCGGCCGCCCTGCTTGCTTAAGCTTTCCGTGATGCGCGCCGCCCCATCCTGGGTGGTGGCGGTGCCCACGACCCGCGCTCCGTCGGCGGCCAGTCGATGGGCAATGGCTGCGCCGATGCCCCGCGAGGCACCCGTAACCAACGCGATCTCTCCGTTCAGCATGATGTCACCTTAGTTCAGAGCCTCATCCAAGGCCGCGGGGTCTTCCAATGCCAGCATTTTCAGATCCCGATTCTTGTCGACCCGGCGATTCAATGCCGTCAGCACCTTGCCCGGTCCGCACTCGATGATACGAGTCGCGCCCGCGGCGATCATGGTGCGCACCGTGGGCGCCCAGTACACAGGCGTCGCCAGTTGTTTGACCAATCCGGCGCGAATGTCGTCGGCGCTCTCGTGAATCTTGCAATCCACCCCGTACACTTTCACCTCGGAGCGCGCCGCGACGGGCGTTTCCGCCAGGCGAATACGCAATTTCTCGGCGGCCGGCTTCATGAGCGATGAGTGCGCGGGAACACTCATGGGCAACGCCATGGCGCGTCGCGCACCCTTGGCCGTGGCGATTTCGATAGCCCGAGCCACCGCCGTGGCCTGACCTGCAATCACCACTTGTCCGGGCGCGTTGAAATTGACCGCCTCGACCACTTCGCCTTGCGAGGCCTCCCGGCAAGCCTCCTCGACGTCCGAGTCCTCGAGTCCCAGAATGGCGGCGATCCCGCCCTCCCCGCTCGGCACCGCTGCCTGCATGAGTTCGCCACGGTACCTCACCAGGTCCACGGCCACCTTGAAATCCAGGTACCCGGCTGCCACCAACGCGCTGAACTCGCCCAGGCTGTGCCCGGCCATCATGGCCGGCACGGCGCCGCCGCGTGCACGCCACAGCCGGTAAGTTGCAATTCCTGCCGTCAACATGGCCGGTTGAGTACATTCAGTCGCGTTCAGCAGCTCCGCCGGACCTTCTTGGCAGCGTTGCCACAGATCGTAGCCGAGCACGCCGCTTGCCTCGCCGAAGGTGGCTTCGATCACCGGTGAAACTGCTGCGAGCGCAGACATCATGCCGATGGACTGCGAGGCTTGACCGGGAAATACGAGCGCGAGCGACATACTTAACCCTTGGACGCGAAGTGATGGCGAATTATAGCGATACGCCAAGACAGTGCAGCCCCCACCACGAAGCCGCATGCGGCCCCATACAGATGAGCATCGACCACGACCAGCGGCTGCGAATGTCCGCCCCATTGCTCCCAGGCCAGCTTGATGCACAGGCCCGGAAACAGAATCCAGCGATCCCAGGTGCGCTCAAACAGGTGCCTGGCCGCGCCGGCCGCCATCACGGTATGTAGCACGCCGGAAGCACCCACATACCAGCCGACATGCGGGCTGAGCCACCATAGTCCGGAAGTGATGGCCAGTGCCCCCGCGAGCACAATCGCGCACCATTCCACAGGATCGTAATCCTGCGCGAACAAAGCCCACACCAGGACCAAGCCCAGCTCATTGAGAATCAGGTGATGCAAATCCAGATGGACGATGTGGGCGGTAAGCAACCGCCACCAACCGCCGGCCGCAATAGCGCTGCGATCGTAGCGCAGCAGCGCACTGACGCTGTCGCCAAGACCCAACACGGCGGCCAGGATCAGCACAATCAGAAGCAACCAAATCCATCGGCCGCGATCCCATTGTAGGGCGGAGGCAATCGGTGCGAAGCGATTTGCGGCCTCTCGAAGCATCGTTGCGGGCTGTTTTGTTATCATTCAAGGAATCACTGAGGTCACTATGCGCAATCGCCAAAGCGGTTTTACCCTAATCGAGATCATGGTCGTCGTGGTCATTTTGGCAGTGCTGGGCGCACTTGTGGTGCCAAATATCCTGGGAAAGGTCGATACCGCCCGAATCACCGCCGCCAAGACCGATATCCGCTCGATCGGCACCGCGCTGGACCTCTATCGCCTGGACAACTTCAAATATCCTACGACCGAACAGGGCCTTCAGGCGCTGGTCAAGCAGCCCATCGACCCCACGATTACCAACTATCCCGCGGGCGGCTACTTGAAAACCGTTCCCAAGGATCCCTGGGGCAATCCTTACATTTACGTCAGTCCGGGCGCAGACGGACGTGAATACGACATCACCTCGTATGGGCGCGACGGCAAGCCTGGCGGCGAAGGCCCTGACACGGACATCACCAGCTATACGCTCGATCAAAAGTAGATCGCGTTGCGGCCGCGCGATGCGCAACAAAGGCTTCACGCTGGTAGAGATTTTGGTCGTGATCGTGATCATGGCGGTGGTCATTTCACTCACCGTATTGACCATCAGCAGCACCGCGCGCGACAGCCAGCTGGACGAAGAGAGCCGGCGCCTCGAGGGCCTGCTCGGCCTGTTGCACGATCGAGCGCTGCTCGAAGGCCGCGACTTCGGATTGCGCATCGAACCCAACGCCTACGAATTCGTGGTTTATGACGCGAGGCGCGGCCGCTGGATGATGATGGATCAAGAGCGCGAATACCGGCATCGCCAATTGCCCAAGGGCATCAGTTTTCAGTTGGAGCTCGATTCGCAGGTCGTGGTCATCAAACCGATCGACCACACTCTGGCTACGGATGATCTGCCCGGTCCTCAAGTCGCGATCGCCGCCAGCGGCGAGGGAACCCCCTTTCGGTTGACTCTGCTTCGAGATGCCACGCAAGCCAAGGCCGCGGTCGACGGCGACTCTCTCGGTAAAATAACGCTCGAGAAATCCAATGTTGTGGAGAAGCGTTCTTGAAGGCCCGCGGATTTACCCTGGTCGAGGTGCTGGTGGCCCTGGTGATCGTCGCTTTTGGACTCGCGGCCTTGATGATCGCCGTCCAAGGCACCGCGCGCACCAGCGGCTTTCTGCGCGACAAGACGGTCGCTCAATGGATCGCCCTCAATCGATTGTCGGAGGTGCGGCTGAATCTCGTTAAATTCGGACAGAACACCGATACCGGCGAGCTCGATTTCGCCAACCGCAAATGGCATTACGATACGCGCTACTTCGACACCACTATCGGCACCATGAAGCGCGTGGTCGTCCGGGTTTATCTGGGCGATGCCAAGACCAAGGGCAGTCCCGTTGCGCAGGCCATCGGATTTTTAGGTACCGCCGTGGGCCCACCGGCGGTGACCATTGCCGATTGGACCACCGGCACGGTGCCGACGCCGGCCGCTCCGGGCGCGACACCGGCTCCCACCCCCGGAACAACGCCTGCGCCCGCCCCTGCCCCGGGCACCGGCAATCCGGGAACTCCGGTTACGATCACCCCGGCACCTGCGCCGCCTGTGCCGACAACGCCATGAAGCAATGCGTCAAACCCCGCGGCGGCCACGCCGGCTTCACATTGATCGAGATCTTGGTGGCCCTGCTGATTCTCGCGATCATGGCGGCATTGGGCTATTCGACCTATCGTGCTGCGCGCATTTCAGCCGAACGCACCGAGGATTCGCTGAAGCGCTCGAGAGAGATTGAGTTCGGCATGCGCGTCATGGTGCAAGACATCGCGCAGGCGGTACCGCGTCCGGTCCGCGACATGCTGGGCCAAAGCCGCTTGCCGGCCATGCACGGCACGCCCGGTGCAGGGACTGTCACGGCGACCTCGTCGAGCTTGGGTGCCAGCAGCAGCTCGAGTTCCGGTTCGAGCCTCGGCTCATCCGCGTCGCCGGGGCTCAGCTTCAACTCCAACTCCAGCTTCGGAACGGGCACCGACCAGAATGCAATCACGCTGCTCGAGTTCACGCGCGCCGGTTGGTCCAACACCGCCGGGTCTCAGCGCAGCACCCTGCAGCGAGTTTCCTACGCTCTGGTGGGCGATGTACTGAAGCGCAGTTACCAAGTCAACTTGGATACCGTGCTCGGCAACAAACCCGTGGTGCAGGATCTGCTCACCGGCGTGAAGGGTGTCCAGCTGCGCTACCTCGATGGCAATCAATCTTGGCAGAACGTGTGGCCCGAAAACAGCACCGTGGTCGGTGCACCCGCCACGCTGGATCTGCAAACACGGCCCGCCGCCGTCGAACTGATTATTCAATTCAAGGATTGGGGACCGGTCCGACGCCTCATCGAGGTGTCCGGATGAAACTCTATTCTGCTCCGCACCGGCAGCGCGGCGTGGCATTGATCATCGCGCTCATCCTGGTGGCGCTGGCCACCATTCTGGCCACGAAGTTGAGCTTCGATGGCTTTCTGGAGCAGCGCCGCACGGTGGCGGTGCTGGCGGCGGAACAAGCGATGCATTTCGCGTTGGGAGCGGAAGCACTCGCGGCGGATGTGCTCATTCAGGATCTCCAAAGCAGCAAAACGCTCACCACCTTGGCGGCACCGTGGGCCCAGCCGACGGCCCCGCTGCCGATCACGCCGGACAACAATCCGGACGGTGAGCCCATCGGTACGCTGCAGGGCGCCTTGGAAGACATGCAGGGCCGATTCAACTTGAATAGCCTGGCGCGCCTCGGTCCCGACGGCGTCACCGAGGACCCGCGGGCGCTGGAGCAATTCCAGCGTTTGCTGGTATCGGTGGGCGTGGAACCCAAATGGGCGGGAATCGCCCGCGATTGGATCGATCAGGATGATGTTCCGGGAAACCCGGACGGTGCGGAGGACTCCGTTTACACCTCGCAGACTCCGCCCTACCGCACCGGGAACTGGCCCATGATGTCGGCCAGCGAGTTGATGAATCTGCCGGGTTTCGGTGCCGACCGTTACCGGAAGATCGCCCCCTACGTCACGGCGTTGCCTAATGCCAATACGACCATCAATCTCTGCACGGCGCCCGCCTTGGTGCTCGAGAGCCTCGCGGACGGGCTGAGCGGCGAATGGTCAAACAACCCAACGGTGCTGGCTGCCGGCCGCAAAACCGGCTGCTTCCCCGACAAGACCACCTTTACCAACGTCGCAACCAGTTTTGCCGGGCAGAAAGCCATGGCCAATATGCTCCCCACCGACACCAGTAGCGCCTACTTTTTGTTGACCACCCGCGTCACGCTTGGCACTAATGAGTTCACCTTGTACAGTCTTTTGTACCGCGGCAACACCAAGGTCACTCCGCTGTTGCGCTCGTTTGGAACACAATAAAATTCATGCCGCAATCATTGCTACTAAGACTGCCCGAGCCGGGTCAAGAAGAAACCGAGTGGCTGACGCTGGATGAGACCGGCGCGCCCACGCCCACGCGCCAACGCGGCACGCTGACGCTCGCGGCGGCGGTATGGCGTACGGGCAGATTGATCGTGCTTGCGCCCTCGTCCCAAGTATTGCTGGCTGAGCCGGAATTGCCGCCGGGCGGCGGAGCGAAACTCGCCCGCGCCGTACCCTTCGCTCTGGAAGAGCATCTCACGGAGGATGTCGATCAGCTGAGCTTTGCGCTGGGCCGCCGCCGGGAGCGTGGAACTCCCGTTGCGGCAGTGTCGCGCCCGCTCCTCAAAGCCTGGGTGTCCGAGTTGGAAGCCGCCGGATTGCAGCCGCACTCCATCTACGCGGACATTTCGCTGATGCCGGAGAACCCGGGACAAACCGTGCTGTGGCTGGAAAAAAGCCGGCTCGCGGTGCGGCGGCCGGGCGCGATTCCCTTCGCGGTGGAACTTTCACCGATCAAGGAAGCGCTCATTGTCGCCGGGGTCATCGCCGACCCGCTCGACTCCGCGTCGACCAAACAAAAGGAAAGCGCCGTTCTCTACGTGACGCGCGATGACTGGGAGAACGTTCAGAGCGATTTCGAGCATTTGGTGGAAGAATTTGAAACGCTCAAGATACAACTATTGCCGGATGGGCCTCTGCCCTGGCTGGCGCGCGGGATCGATGCCCCCGACGCCGTGAATCTGTTGCAGGGCGAATTTGCCCGCACTTCCGACTATGCAGCGCGCTGGCGCCAGTGGCGCATTGCCGCTGCCGTTGCCGCGGCGCTTCTCGGCGTGCACGTCGCCGCGCAAGCGCTGCAGATACGGCAGGCCAAGCGCGAATCCGCTGCGCTCGATGCTGAAATCTCGCAGGTGTTCTCGATGGCCATGCCGGGAGATGCTCCGACAGATCCGCGCCGCCAGATGCGCGCTCGGTTGGAACAAATTCATAAAATGGGCGCAGGCCCCCAGCATTTCTTGCGCGCCTTGCAGAGCTTGAGCACCGCCCTGGCTGCCACCCCTAAAATCAGCATCAATGCCATGAGTTTTCGCGACGATGCGCTGGACATGACGGTGGACGCGGCGAGCCTGGCGGCGCTCTCGCAACTGTCGCAACTGATCGCCAAGGATGGGCTCACGGCGGAGATACAATCGTCCAACCCCATCGCCGCCGGCGTCGAGGCGCATCTGCATCTGCGCAGCCAAAATTCGCGGGCGCCGCGATGAATTCGCTGCGCGCGTGGTACGCATCCTTGCAGCAGCGCGAGCAGCGCGTGGTAGCCGTGGGCGCCGTGGCTTTAGGGCTCATCATCCTGGTCGGCGGAATTCTGCTGCCGCTGCAGTCGATGGTATCGAATGCCGTCAAGGGACGCGAAACCCGGCGAGAGGATTTGGCCTGGATGCGCATCAACATGCCGGAGATCCGCGCTTCCGGGAATCTCATTGCGCCGCCCACCGGCGAGGCGCCCGTGGTGCTGGTGGATCGGGTTGCGCGCGAAGCGGGCCTGGCGAGCGCGCTACGCGGCACCCAGCCCAGCACCAGCGGCGGGGTTCGCGTACAACTGGAGGCCGCATCCTTCGATGGCATGATCCCCTGGCTCGACACGCTGGACCGGCGTTATGGTCTCGCGATTGAATCGATCACCGTGGATCGCACGCCAACGCCCGGCTTGGTCAATGCCAGCATCAACTTCTCCCCGCCGCGGCACTGAGCGCGCCGCGCCATTGAACGCGCGGCGCCGCTGGCCCCTTGTTCTCCTCGGTCTGATCGTTGTGGCGGTCGCGATTGTTGCCGTGCTGCCGGCCTCGCTCATCGGACGGTTTCTGCCGCCACAGGTGCGCGGCGAGGATTTTTCCGGCAGCTTTCTGCATGGGGCGGCGGGAAAATTCACGGTCAATGCCCGCGACGCGGGTGCGATCGAATGGCAAATTCACCCGCTCGCGCTATTGCGATTGGCCGCGATAGCAGACATTCATTGGGTCAAGGTGAGCTTTGTCATCGACGGCACGGTGGAACTGGACCGAACGGGCGCAACAGCCCGCGACGTCCGCGGCGGCGGTCCCATTGATAATTTGCGCGATCTTGGTGTCGCGGCCGGCTGGCGCGGTACGGCGGCTCTAAACATCGCTGAGGTCAAAACCGACTTCGCCCGGCTGCAATCGATTCAGGGCAAGATCGAAGCCGACAATCTCTCGTCTGACCGAATCGCCGACGGGTCGGGGATCGGCAACTATGTTCTGCTATTCGGCGAGGGCGCCGTCGCGGCCGACGGCAGCCTCACGGCCGGATTGAATGACGCAGGGGGGCCCTTGGAGGTTCAAGCACAGATCCGATTCTCGCCGGCTACGCGCCTCGGTACCCTGTCCGGCACCCTCAAGGAGCGCCCCGAGGCCTCCCCGGCGCTACGCAACCAACTCGGCGGCTTGGCGCAGCTTAGGGCTAGGGATTCCGCGGGGCGCTTTCCCATCGAGCTCGAATTCAGCTTCTAAACGCCGGCGAAAAAATTGAGCTTGTTGCCGTCCAGGTCCCGGAAATAGCCCGCGTAGAAGCCCGGGGAGCGCTGCCCCGGCGCACCCTCATCCTTCGCACCTAATTCCAGAGCTTTCTTGTGTAAGACATTGACTTTCTCAGCAGTATCCACCACCAGAGCTACCATAACCCCGTTGCCCACGGTCGCTGTTTTCTTATCGAAAGGCGTAGTCACCCCTAAGCCGGGCAAATCTGGCGTGACCGACCAGGCCACGAACGCATCACCTTCCATCATCCGTTTCGCACCTATTTCCCCCAACAAGGCATCATAAAAGGCGGCCGCGCGTTTCAAGTTGTTGGTACCCAGCGTTACGTATCCAATCATGGCAAACCCTCCTGTTGATGAAGTGTACTGTTTATATATCCAGTATCACAAAGAGTCAATGCCGAAAGCCCATTCCCGCCAGGCGCACATCAAGGGGAAGTACAGCCCAAGGCGAACCGGCTCGGGACCCAGCCGGCTCGCGAGACGGCCATAGCGTTGCAATTGCGGCCGATAGCGCTCGACCTCTCGATCAAGAAACTGCTCGATGCCGCTACCCAAGTGCTGGCTGGTCTTGTAGTCGATCACCCAGCGAATGCCCGCATCGTCGATGAAGCTGCGATCAAACACGGCGCGAAGCACTTGGTCCTGATATTGACCGGAGAGCGCGTGCTCGCGCATGTCGTCACGATAGCCGGCCTTCAAGATCCAGCGTCCCCGAGGATCGCCATGTACGCCGAGCAAGGCATCGGTGACTCGCATGACCGCTTGGTCCAAGCGGTCGGATGGCACCCCGTGCAAGCTGAGCCATCGCATGAAATGATCACGCCGCGCTCGGATCGACGGCTCGTCGGTGCTCTCAACGATCATCGTCTGAAGCTCCGCGTGTACCAAGCTGCCGACCCGGCGCGCAGTCTCTCCCGCCCAATCGAAGATCGGCCATTCGTCGCGATTGATTGTCGGCATTGAGGCTGGTGCGGCGGCAGGCGATGCCATGATTGGAGCCACCCAAGTTGCGGGCAGCCGCCGCAAGGGACCTCCACGGGGCGCATCGGTTTCCGGCAGCGTGCGCGCCGTATCGCCCTGAGGAACGAACTGGCCGCCCGCCGCGGGCCATAGAACGGCGAGCAGACTGCCGGCGCGTGGCGCCGACCTGCCGATCGTCGCCGTCATGCACAGCCGCGATCGCGCGCGAGTGCACGCGACATAGAGCAGCCGCTGCGCCTCCAAATCAGCCGCATCACGCTCCTGGCGGCGCAGAAATCCGAACAGTCGATTGCCGCTCGCGCCCAAGGGTGGCCGGGCAGCCATGACCATCCCATCGCGCCCGGTGCGCGCGAATTGATGGGTGAGCAACAATTGCGCATGGCCGTGCGGCACCGATCGATCCAGCGCCGGCAGGATCACCATGTCGAATTCCAGTCCTTTGGCCTTATGGATGGTCATGATTTCCACGCCGCTCGCGGTTCCATAATCCGCGAACAGGTCGGCGAATCGCGCCGGCAGATCATCGGCATCGGGCATGCCCTGTTGCTCGAGACTCAAAAGCCTCGAGAATGCCGCCTCGGCCAGTTCCAAATCCTGCGGCCCCCCGGCGCCGCTCGCGCCGCCGAGCGAGATCCAGGTCCTCTCGACCCAGCGCGTCAGACCGCTGTCATTGCGCACCCGAAACGCATCGGACAGTGTCGCGCGCAGGCGCAGGCAGCGCGCGCGGCCATCTTCGCTGAGCTCGAGCAGCACCGAGCTGTCGCAGATGGCGTCCCACACCAAGGCCGCGCCGCGCGAGAGCAGCAAAATATCCGCCAAACACAAACCCGCCCAGGGAGCGCGCAGCAACGCCAGCCAGGCAATACGGTCACCCAAATGCAGCAGCGCGCGCGTCAAGGTGATGATGTCCCGAACCACAGCGCGATCTTGCAGCGGCTCGATATCGACCGCCCGAAACGCGATACGGCGGGCGCGCAGACCCGCGGCGATTTCACGCGCATGCTCCTTGGCCCGCACCAAGACGGCAATGCGCCACTGCGGCTGAAGTTCAAGCTGCGCGGCAATCAAGCCGGCGATGGCGCTCGATTCGGTGGCGCGCCCGGTGAAGCCGAGCAATTGGATCTCGGGGGTGCCGGCCGAAGGCTTGTCCACAGCAGCTTCGCCGCGGCGAAACGCGATGGCACCTCGATTGCGATCGTCCCGACTGGGCATGAGACGCGCGAAGCACTCATTGAACCAATCCACCAAGCCTTTGGCGGATCGAAAATTGCTGCGTAACCGCTTCACTTCGAAGCGAACCGCGCCGAGTCCTTCGTCGGCCAATTCAAGGAAGGCGCGCACTTCGGCCTGGCGAAAGCCGTAGATGGATTGCATGGGGTCACCAACGCAGAAGATGCTGCGGCCGTCGTTTTCCTGCCAGCCGGCGGTCAAACGGCGCAGCAGCTCGATTTGCGTGCCGGAGGTGTCTTGAAATTCGTCGATCAGAATATGCCGCAGCCGATAATCAAGCCGCAGATTCAGATCTGTCGGCGCGTCATCCTGTCCCAGTGCGCGCAACGCCGCCAGCGAGATGGCGGTGAAATCCGCCGCGCCCTGTTCGCGAAACACACCGTCCAGTTCGGCGGCCGAGAACACCATGACTTGCGCCACCTCGCGCACCCTGGCCCACTCCTCGTCGCTGTACTCCGGATCCGGCAGCGTGCCTACGTCCGCCAGCATCTGGGCAATCCGCGAATCCGCCGCCAACTGCTCGGCAAGTGCCGTCATCGCCTGCTTGTGAGCGGAACGCGGCGGAAATCCTTCCCTGATACTGAACCTCTTGCGCAACCCCTTCCCCGTCAGCAGCAGTTTCGCCAAGCTGCGCCAGCGCGCGACATCGGCTGCATCGGGCTTCAGGGGCCTGCTGTCATTGAGCCAAGGCGCAAGGTGCGCAGCATCCGGGGCGTGCTCCGCCGCGATGCCCAGAAGAGGCGTCAGCGCCGCAATGATCTCCCCGCCCAGAATCTCTTGCGCGCGCAGCAAACCCCTGGTCACCAGCAGGCGCAAGTCTTCATCGAAATGCCGGCGAACGCTCGCCAGCTGCGCCTCGTCGATGACGCTGGCGGCCTGCAAACGTCCGGCCAACAGAGGCAACCAGCGATCGCGGCTCGGCAGCCTTTCGGCGATTAGCGCGACGAGACTGCGCCACCGTTGATCATCCAGCGCAAGCACGCGTTCAACCGCGATCCCGAATTGATCGGATCGTTCGTGCGCCAAGGTGCGGCGCGCTGCCTCCTCGTAAGCCGGACGCGGATCAGTCAGAATGTCAAGACTCGATCCCACTCCGGCCGAAATCGGCAATTGCTTCGCGAGCCACGCATTGAAGGCGTCGATGGTCTCGATACGCAGCCTCGTTGGCTGCAACTGCAGATCGAGATTCAGCTCATTCATGTGCCGCTGGGCGGCCCTCGCTAGATCCCAGGTCTCTCGGCTCAATTCTTTCGGACAATCGTCCAATTTTGCGCTTCCCAACGCTTCCAGCACACGCCGGCGCATTTCCTGGGCAGCGCGGCGCGTAAAGGTCAGCGCCAAGATGCTCTCCGGTGCATCGACCATGACCAGCAGGCGCAAATAGCGTTGAGTCAACAGTGTCGTTTTGCCGGATCCGGCGGGCGCCTGTACCAGCACCGAGCTATTCGAAGCGACGGCTTCATGGCGGGCGGCGGCGTCGCCGCCGGCGCTGGGAATCGCCGTCACGGGCTCTCCGTCGCTTCGAGGGCGGCCGGTATGCGGCATAGGCCCTGCAGGCCGCAGGTCTTGCACGCCTTCAAGGTGGGTGCCACCTCCGCTCTTCCGGCCGCAAACTCAGCGGCGATTCTTTCGATTCGGCGCGCCCAAATACTCACCAGATCCGGAAAGCTGGACTGACCCTCCAGGGGCGAAGCGCGCGATCTCGGCTTGAATACATCGCCGCGCGCCGACTCCGCCACAAAGCCGAAATCACCGGCCTTGACCCGCGCATAGGCAACGGCAACCAGTGCCTCGGGAAGCAGCAGCGCATACATCGGCAACTGCGGATTGTCAGGCCGCTCCCCGCGCCAGTCCGCCGAGGCGGCGCCCGTCTTGTAATCGATCAACACGCGCGCGCCATCCGCGAGGCGATCCACCCGATCGATGCGCGTGCGAAACTCGAGGCCCGCAAATCGCGCGACCCGAACGCTTCCCTCCAGGACTTCCACGGTAAACGGCGCCCGCCGACGCTCGATTTCCAGCCAGGTCTTGATCACATTTTGCAGGCGGACGCGTTCACGGCGGCGCCAACGCGGACCCGGGTCGCGGCTCCTTCGCACAATTGCGAGAGCTCCGCGCACGGCATCGTCCAGCAGACGCTGCTCCGCTTCGGGCGGCAGCTCATGCAAGGCAGTCGAATCGGCCAACACTGACCATACGTGCTCGAGCGCGTGATGAACAAGCTGGCCGCGTTCGCGACTGTTGAAACCCGGCACCGGCTGCTCGAGCGGCTGCGCCATCAGGCGCGTCTCCGCAAAACCTTTGAATGCACAGCGCGATTGCGATCGCAACGTCGACACGCCGCGGGTCCGCTCCTCCGGGGAAAAAAGCGGCGCCGCCTCATCCCAGATACTCTCCAGGACGGGCGCGGCTGCCGCCAACGTGCGCCAGTGCGGGCGCGTAGCCGCACTCGGCGGGGCATCGATCGCCGGCGAGACCTTTGGCAGCACCGGACTCGGTGCGCTCGAGCTGCCATCCCCCGCGCCCGCATGGCTGAAGAGACAGTGATCGGCGCGCTCTTGCCACCGATGCTGCAAATCCAACGCCATGGCCAGTTGCGTAGCGGCGGATGCGGAAATAACTCCATATTCGCGCTGCAGTCTGATCGGCACCAGCGGTATGGGTGCGATAGGCGGCGGCCATTGATCATCGCTGCAGCCGGCGACCCACAGCGCGTCATAGTTCAGCCAGGGATCGATGAGCTGCCCGGTTATCCAAATCGCGGGAACGCCGGTCTGCGGCTGGAATGCCGTGTCGCGGGCCGAACGTTGCAACACGCGCAGCGCCGAATCCTGCGATCGAGTTCCGAACACCGCGTCCCCGGTCGCCAGAGCGCCAAGCAACTCCCGGAAACGCTGCGCCGCCTGATACTCGATGCTCGACCATCGATGGCGCGATGTCCAAGGACCAGCGTGCAATGCGCCGATCCACGCTGATACCCAGGCGCTGAAGGGCTGTGCGCCGCGCGTTTGCGCCAGCGCTTCGCGCACTTGCACGAGCCGCTGCAACGCAGCCACCGGACTCAAGCGGTGTCTGCGCGCCACCCGCTCCGCCAGATCCAACCAGGTCGCAAGATCCGCTTCGCTGGTGGCACGTTCTCTCAGAGCGACGTCGAGCAATGCGGCAGCACTGGCTTCGTCGCCGGATTCCTGCAGCTCGGGAGACCTGAGCAGCGCGCTGAACTTCGGATAAGGCAACGACCCGACTCCTGCCGCCAGGGTTTCTAATGCGGCGCGCACCGGCGCGTAATCGCTTAAGGGTGTTCCTCCCGCGACTGCGTAGGGTGCGGCCGTGAAGTCTTCTTGCAAGGCAAACCGCTGCGGCGCCAGAACGGCATCCATGGCGTCCACCACTTGCGCACGGCGCCGATGTAAATCCGGAATGCAAATCCAGGCGCGAAAGTTTTCATCGGCATGCAATTTCGCTCCCGCCCATTCCGCAATGGCGGCGGCCTCCGAGGCAGGCGACGGCGCGCCGATTCGTACCGAGCTCTGCGCGGTTCTCGCCGGCGGCTCCAGCATGCGGCCGTGACGCAGCAACCATTGGCGCACAACCGGGCGCCACTGCGGACTCTCGATCCAGGTAATCGTGCCGATGGGCTTGGCCAAACCCAGCAGCCCATCGGTGCTGATGCATTGAAGCTCGCGACAGCGACGCTCGAAGGCGCGATTCCAGCCGAGAAAGGCTTGTACTTCCTCGGACGCATCCAGGTTCAGAGCCGCCGCCGGAATACCGTAGTCGCCTAGCACGCGCCGGGCGCGGCGCGCCGCCAGTGCTGCGCCGCCAGGATCCAGAAAGTCACGGGCCACGCTCGTGTCTCTGACCGCGGCCCGCCACAATTCGCGCTCCTCGGCATCGCTCAATACACGCCGTGAGTCAGGATCCACCAATTGCCGCCGGCCATGCAGCTCGCGCAGCCAACTGACAAAATCCAGCACTCGCGGGGTAGTCCAGACGTGGCGGCCGGCCTCCGACTGGGCGCGTTCCAGGGCGTCGAACAAGGCGGCGGCGAGTTCGGTACTCGGCGCCACTATCGTATGGCCGGCCGCATGCGCCGCCAGCAAGCCGGGCGGGACGCGCACCGTGCTCAGTGCTGCCGGACCTTGGCCGCTGAATCGACGACTTTCAGGTCAGGACCGCCGGCCGCCTGGGCGTCGAGCAGTTCGTCGATTCGCGCAAATACGGTGTTGAGGACTCCGGGTTCCGGCAGATTGGTGATGCGGAAAGCATTGCGATACGGCACGTTGAAGCTCACGCCCGGCGCGACCAACACGTGTTTCTTTTCCAGCAATTCCAGGGCAAAGCTTTGATCGTCGAATTCGGGAAGCACATCCGTGCGCACTTCGACGAAGGAATAGAGCGCGCCCATGGGCCGAGCCAATCTGAGATATTTGCTGCGTGCCACGCTATCGAGAATCACCTGCCGCGATTCGTACAGACGCCCGCCGGGGCGAGTCAGTTCCAAGATGCTTTGATAGCCGCCAAGCGCCGTTTGCACGGCCCACTGGCCCGGCACGTTGCTGCAAAGCCGCAGCGAAGACAACAACTCCAATGCGCTCAAATACTCGCCGGCACTCTCGACGTCGCCGGAAAATGAGGCCCAGCCGACGCGATAGCCACAAGCTCGGTACACCTTGGACAGACCACTCATGGTGCAGCACAGCGTGTTGTGCACCAGCGTTGCCATGGGCACAAAGCGCGCGTCGTCGTACAGGATGTGATCGTAAATCTCGTCGCATAGCACGACCAAGCGATGTTTCTCGGCGATTCCCGCGATCGCGCTCAAGGTTTCCTTGGGGTAGACCGCACCCGTGGGATTATTCGGGTTGACGATGACAATGGCACGCGTGCGCTTTGTCAGCAGCGCCTCTATCTCGTTCGGATCCGGTATGTAGCCATTCTTCGGATGACAGGGATAGTGCACCGCTTTGCCGGTATTCAAATTCACCGCGGCGGTCCACAGAGGATAGTCCGGACTCGGTACCAGCACTTCATCGCCGGAATTCAGCAAGGCACGCAGCGTCAAGTCGATCAGTTCGCTGACCCCATTGCCGATGAACACTTCTTCCGCCGTGACGCCTCGCACCCCGCGTTCCTGCTGCTGCATGACCACGGCTTCGCGCGCCGGAAAAATTCCCTTTTGATGAACATAGCCTTCGCTATGGCGCAAGTTCTCGATCATGGCCAATCGCATGGTTTCAGGGGTTCGGAATCCGAATGCATAGGGATTGCCGATATTGAGCGAAACAATGTCGTAGCCCAGGCGCTCCAAGGCGTACGCGCGGCGCGCCAATTTGCCGCGAATTTCGTAACGTACATTGGCGAGCCCATCACTGGGCCGAACGGGTTTGCGTGTGGTCATGACTGCAAGGATAGCGGATTCAGCGTCTCGTGCGAACGGTGGCAAGCCACCCAATGCCCTGCTGCGACTTCGGCCAGCGGCGGCTCGCTGAGCTCGCACACCTCAATGGCGAAGGGACAGCGGTTGCAATAGGTGCAGCCTTCGGTCTTGGCGTGCAGCGTCGCAATTCGGGCCGCCGGCAGGCCAGCGGGAATCGCCGAGAGCAGCGCACGCGTATATGGGTGAATGGGCGCCGCGAACAGCGCGTCGGACGGCGCAATTTCCATCGTTCTGCCCAGAAAAATGACCATGACTCGATGGCTGACATGCCTCACCACCGCAAGATCATGGCTGATGAACAGCATCGCCATGGCTGCATCGCGCTGCAAATCCAGCAGCAAATTGATGATCTGGCCCTGAATGGAAACGTCGAGGGAGCTGACCGCTTCGTCGCAGACAAGCAGCTTCGGGCCTAAAATCATGGCGCGCGCAATCCCGATGCGTTGGCACTGGCCGCCGCTGAATTCATGCGGGTAACGCGACGCCGACTCGGCACGGAGTCCCACCCGCTCCAGCATGGCGTCGACTTGCCGCCGCCGAGCCTGCGCAGTCAGCGCGGGCTCGAATATTTTCAGCGGCTCGCCGACGCTTTCGCCCACGGTCAGGCGCGGATTCAAACTGGCCAAAGGATCTTGAAACACAATCTGTAGATTGCGGCGCCGGGCAAGCAGCGCTTCACGGTCACAGGTGAGCAGATCCGCGCCCTGGAATTCGACACGGCCGCGGACGGCTCGCAATAATCGCAAGATGGCGCGCGCGAGGGTGGTCTTCCCGGACCCGGATTCGCCGACCAGCCCGAGGGTTTCCCCGGCGAACAATTCGAAACTCAAGCCGCGCAGCGCCACATGGCTGCCGAAGTCCACCCGCAAATCCTGCACCTGCATCAAGGGATGGTTCACGAGGACAGCGGGAAATGGCAGGCAACTTGCGAATCGGCGGAATCCGCCAGCGGCGGCCGTTCAGATCGGCAACGATCGGCGGCGCGCGGGCAACGAGGCGCGAAGGCACAGCCTGCCGATACCTCGCCGGGCCGCGGCGGTTGTCCGGCCAAGGTCGGCAAGCGCTGAAGGCGCGGGCCCGACAGGGTCGGAACACACTTCAGCAACTCGGCCGTGTAGGGGTGTCGAGGATGGGACAATAAGTCCGCCGCCGTCGCGCACTCCACAACCCTGCCCGCGTACATGACCAGAATTTTATCGGCAAGGCCGGCAACCACGGAGAAGTCATGGCTGATCAAGACGAGGGCCATGCCGATTCCTTCGCGAACGGTACGCAACAAGTCGATGATCTGCGCCTGTACCGTTGCATCCAGCGCCGAGGTCGGCTCATCGGCGATCAGCAACAGCGGCTCACACAGCAGGCTCATGCCGATCATGACTCTTTGGCGCATGCCTCCCGACAATTCATGCGGATATTGCCGCAACCGGCGCTGATGCTCCGGCACTTGCACCCGCTCCAGCATCAGGCCGGCTTGGACCCACGCGTCGCGCCATGACATCCCCGCATGACGAACCAGCACCTCCGCGAGTTGCACACCTATTTTCAAGTGTGGCGTGAGGGAAGTCATCGGGTCCTGAAAAATCATCGTGAGCTTCGAGCCGCGGACGCGATTCAGTGACGACGGCGGAGCCGTCAACAATTCGGAGCCGGCAAAGCGGACGCTGCCGCTGACCGAGGCTTTGCGCGACAGCAATCCCATGGCGGCCATGAATACCTGGGTCTTTCCGGATCCGGATTCGCCGACAATGCCGAGGCATTCGCCCGGCGCGACCGCCAGCGATACCTGCTGGACGGCTTCCAAATTCGCGGCGCGCTGCGCGTATCCCACGCTCAACCGTTCAATGCAAAGAACCGGTTCCATCACGATTCCTTGACGTCCAGCGCATCGCGCAAGCCATCCCCAACGATGTTCAAGCTAAGCAAGAGAATCGCGAGAAAGCCCCCGGGCACCAGCAGTATCCAGGACGCGGCTTCCATTTCGCCGGCACCTTCCGCAATCAAAGTCCCCAGGCTGGCGCGCGGCTCCTGAACGCCCAGGCCCAGAAAGCTCAAAAAACTCTCGAATAGAATGATTTGCGGCACCATCAGCGTGGCGTACACGATGACGGGGCCGATGACATTCGGAATGACGTGCCTCACGATGATACGGCCCGCGCCGGCTCCCGAGGCCACCGCCGCCTCGATGAACTCTCGTTGTCGAATGCTCATGGCCTGACCGCGCACAATGCGTGCCATGGTCAACCATCCCACGGCGCCGATTGAAATGAACAGAAGATTCTCGTTTCGGCCGAAAATAACGGTCAAGAGTATGACGAAGAAGATCAGCGGCAGCCCGCTCAGGATTTCAATGATGCGCATCATCACATTATCGATGCGGCCGCCCCTGTAGCCCGATACGGCGCCGTAGCCGACGCCCACACATAGACTCATCACGCTCGCCACCAGGCCTATCCCCAAGCTGACGCGCGTACCGGCCAGCGTGCGCGCGAACAGGTCCCGACCCAATCGATCGGTGCCAAACCAATGCGCGCCTTGCGCGCCGGGCGGCGAGCCAAGGTGCCGCCAGTCGAGAGTCTCGATATCGTTGGGGTTGATCCACGGCCCAACCAGCGCCAGCGCCACCACCACCGAGATCGCCAACAACGCGATGACGGCGGCGCGGTTCTCTTTGAAACGCCGAATCGCCTCGCCGGCAAGGCCGCTCACGCCTCCAGTCTCACGCGCGGATCGAGCCACGCGTACAAGAGATCGACGATGAGTCCCAAGCCGATGAGCAGGCTCGAGTAGATGATGACCATGCCAAGGACCAAGGTGTAGTCGCGATTGAGCGCACCCTGCACCAAGTAGCGCCCAATTCCCGGCAGACCCGCAATGGATTCCACGACCAGCGATCCGGTCATGATGGAGGCGGCCGCGGGAACCAGGTACCCGGCTACCGGCAACATTGCCGGTCGTAAAGCATGGCGCGCGACGATGATGTGCATCGGCAAGCCTTTGGCAAAGGCCGTGCGGATGTAGGGGCTGCGCATCACTTCCAGCATGCTACCGCGCGTCAGGCGCGCGATGTAGGCCAGAGGCGGCAGCGCCAGCGCAATCGTCGGCAGCACGAGATATCGGATCGAGCCGCCTTCCCATCCCGCGACCGGCAGCCAGCGCAGGTAGACGCCGAATAGCAGCGCCAGGAAGGGCAGCACAACGAAGGAAGGAATCGCGATACCGACCACGGCCAGTGACATGGCAGCGGTATCGGCGGGCGAATTGTGGCGAAGCGCCGCGAAAATGCCCAAAGGGACACCGATGATCAATGCCAAGGAGATCGCAATCAGTCCGAGTTCCAGGGTGACCGGAAAGCCCTGCCCTATCAGTTCGGTGACGGAGAAGTCCTTGTACTTGAAGGAGGGCCCAAAATCTCCATGCGCCAATGCTTTTAGATAGCGGCCGTACTGCACCCAGACCGGTTGATCCAGTCCGTAGGCGCGCTGCAAATTCGCGGAAATCTCCGGCGACAGCGTTTGCTCTTGATCGAAGGGACCGCCCGGCGCGGCGTGCATCAAAAAAAAACTACCCGTGACGATGATGAGCAGCGTCGGAATTGCTCCAGCCAGCCGCATCAAGAGGTATCGCGCCATCTAACCTTAGTCTATCGATTGACCGCAAGGTGGACAAGCGAACTGTGGCTATAAGATAATGCCCGCATACAAATGAGGTTTCATGGATTCGACCCGCCCCATCCGCGCACTCACGCGCGGTCTTGATGCGCTGACTTTTCTCAATTTGCGCGACGGTGCAACGGTTTCAGAGGTGGCCCATGAAATTCGCCTGCCGCGCACCACGGTCTATCGCATTCTGGAAACGCTGTGCGGCGCCGGCTTCGTGTATCGCGACGCCAAGGATGAGCGCTATCGGCTTACCATAAGAGTCCGCGCCTTGAGCGGCGGCTTCGACGACGAAGCGTGGGTCATGCAGCTCGCCAAGCCGCTCATCGAGAATTTATGCAGTGAAATCGTCTGGCCGGTGAACATAGCCACCTTATTGGGAGACAAGATGATGTTGCGCGAGGCAACCGACCACAGCACGCCGCTCGCAATCGAACGCTACTCGGCTGGCTTTCAGCTGCCGCTGCTGACCAGCGCGCCCGGCCGGGCATATCTCGCGCATTGCCCGCCGGCGCGGCGCGACGCGCTGATCGAGATATTGGCGCGCTCCAACAAGGAAGAACACCGGGCCGCACGCGATCGCGTCGAATTGCTGCGGCTGCTCGCTGAGATCAAATCGCAGGGTTACGCCACGATGATGCGCACTCACCGTCTAATGGACGAATTTGCCATCAGCACTCCGGTTGCCTTGAGCGACAAGGTGCTGGCCAGCCTGACCGTCCGCTTTGCGGCGTCCGCCATGCCGCTGAAGACCGGCCTCGAGCGCTTGCTGCCCAAGTTGCGTCAATGCGCGGCTAAAATCACCGCAAGATTCTCTGAACAACAGGCCAAGGCGCACGGCAAGGATGCGCCCCAGGCCACGGCCTAAGGAGTTCGCATGCAGAAGATCATGGTCTGTATCAAGCGCGTCGTTGATTACAACGTTCGCATCAAAGTAAAGCCCGACGGCAGCGGCGTCATGCTCGACGGCGTGAAGATGAGCATC
>DASXNX010000113.1:0-2715 GCA_036494725.1 Steroidobacteraceae bacterium | reverse complement strand
GGCACTGCTGGGGGGTCGCCAAGAGTTATTCGCAAGATCAAGTCGGCGCGGTTTCGCTCCTTGCCAGGCTCGAGCTGGCGGGCATCGACGTGGGGAAACGCTGGCAGGATCTTGCGGATCATCTTGTCGCGCGTGCCGAGGACACCGTGCAGCCCTTCTTGACGCTGCAGTACCTGTACGGCCTGGCGAGAGCCGGCCGCCCGCAGGCCGATGCCCTGCTGGAGCATGTGCGTCGATTCGCGGCGCGCGCGCCCGAGTTCAGCCGCGTGGTGTGGCAGGAAGTCGCCTTGCCGGCCTGCGAGGGATTGTACGCGTACGCGCAGGGCGAGTATGAGCGGGGCTGGCGGCACCTCGCCGCTGCCGTGCCGCGCATGACGGAGGCCGGCGGCAGCCATGCGCAGCGCGATTTGTTCGAGCAAATACTGCTGGATGCCGCGACCAAGTCCGGCCGCGACAGCGCCGCGCAGCAAATGCTGGAGGCGAGGCGCAGGGGCGATCCCCAGGGCGTGCCCGTGAACATGGCACTGGCCGCAGTGTACGAGAAGCTGAATTTGCCGGCCCTGGCGGAGCAGGCGCGCGCGCGGGCCGTGCGGACTCGTGCGCGGCATTCCGTGAAGCGAACATGAGCCGCGATCCTACGGAATCGATGTTCAAGATGATCGAGGCACGTCGCGACGAGATGGTCGCGCTTGCGCAGGAGCTGATCCGGTTCCCCACCGTCAATCCACCTGGCGAAGCCTACCAACCCTGCGCCGAGTTCATCGGCAGGCGCCTTCGTGCGCGCGGCTTCGCCGTCGAGTATGTGCGTGCAGCCGGCAGCCCCGGCGACACCGACCGCCATCCGCGCGTCAACATCGTGGCGCGACGCGCCGGGGACGCCAAAGGTCCCTGCGTGCACTTCAACGGCCATATTGACGTGGTGCAAACAGGCTCCGGATGGACCGTGGATCCGTTCGCCGCGCAAGTGGCGGATGGCAAGATCTATGGCCGAGGGGCTTGCGACATGAAGGGAGGACTGGCAGCGGCGATCATCGCGGTCGAAACATTGATTGATTGCGGAGCACCGCTGCCGGGAACCTTGGAGATATCCGGTACCGTCGACGAGGAGTCCGGCGGGTACGGCGGTGTTCACTACCTGGCGGAGCGCGGCTGGTTCTCGCCGCTTCGCGTTGACCACGTCATCATCCCGGAGCCGTTGAACGTGGATCGCGTGTGCATCGGCCATCGCGGAGTGTGGTGGGCTGAGATCACGACACACGGGCGCATGGCTCATGGGTCAATGCCCTTTCTGGGCGATTGCGCCGTACGCCATATGAACGCCGTTATCGACGCACTGGAACGCGATCTCTATCCCAGGCTGGCTGCGCGGCGCACCGATATGCCGGTGGTACCCGCGGGCGCGCGGCATGCAACATTGAACATCAATTCCATCCACGGCGGTCAGCCGGAAACCTCGGGATTTCCGGCGCCCTGCGTCCCGGACACCTGCCGCATGATTCTGGACCGACGGCTGCTCATCGAGGAAGGCATGGACGCCGTCAAGGCCGAGGTACGCGAATTGCTGGAGCGACTGGCACGGGAGCGCGCGGGATTTACCTACGACATCAGGGATATCTTCGAGGTGCTCCCCACCATGGCCGATCGCGACGGTCCGGTGGCACGCAGCACGGCGGCGGCGATCCGCAGCGTGCTGGGCCGCGAGCCGGCATTCATCTGTTCGCCCGGCACCTATGACCAGAAGCACATCGATCGCATCGGCAAGCTGCGCGAATGCATCGCATATGGCCCGGGAATTCTCGATCTCGCGCATCAACCGGACGAATATGTACTGATCGATGACATGGTGAATTCAGCCAAAGTCATGGCGCTCTCGGCCCGCTCGCTGCTGCTCGGCATTGCATGAGCTGTCTGCGTCCGGCGATGGCGTTGATTTGGAGCGCGCTGCTGATCGTGGCCAATGCGCATGGCGCGCAGCGCGCCACCATCGGCACGCAGCTCGAACCCCCGATACTTGATCCCACTGCGAATCCCGCTGCCGCCATATCGGAGGTTCTATATGGCAACGTGCTGCAGGGGCTGGTGCAATTCGCCGGCGACGGGTCGGTGCTGCCGCAGCTTGCGCAATCCTGGGAAGTCTCGAGCGACGGCCTCACTTACCTGTTCCATCTCAAGCCGGGCGTGCGCTTTCATGACGGCGTTGCATTCGATGCGGCGGCGGCGAAATTCTCCCTGGATCGCATCATTGCTCCGGATTCGGTCAATCCGCAGCGATCGCGCTTCAGTGCGATTCGCGCTGTCGAGGTGGTGGATTCCCTGACTCTTCGTGTGCAGCTTGAGCGGCGCTCCGGTGGACTGATGCAGTCTCTCGCCTTCGGATCGGCGGTGATGCTTTCGCCGCAATCGGCGGCTGCCACGGCGGTACAGCCGGTCGGAACGGGGCCGTTCCGGTTCTTGAGATGGCGGCGCGGTGACTCGATCACCCTGCAGCGAAATGCCGGCTATCAGGAGGCGCCGGCGGCGCTCGAGCAGGTCACATTCAAGTTCATCGCGGATCCGACCGCGGCCTTCGCTGCATTGATGGCCGGCGACATCGATGCCTTTGCCAACTATCCGGCGCCCGAGAGCTTCGCGCAGTTTGCGGCCGATTCGCGCTTCGACGTATTCACCGGCACGACCGAGATGGAGACGGTGCTGGCCCTGAATGAGCGCATTGCG
>DASXNX010000112.1:0-1786 GCA_036494725.1 Steroidobacteraceae bacterium | reverse complement strand
TTCCACCGCCGCCGGTACAATGAGCCTTTAGATACAGAACTCTTTCGGGGACCGATTCGCCATGCAGGCAGCCGTCCGGGCCAACCGCAATCGCAGCGTTCTGCCGCGCGCTATCCCCCTCCGGGTGGCGCGTTTCTGGCTTATCAGCCTTTTCTTTCTGCTGTGGGCCTGCGCCATCGCAGGCCGCCTGTTCGTGTTGCAGATTGTTCGCCACCAGGAATACATGGATCGCGCGCAGAAGCAGCAGCAGCGCACCTTTGAAGTCGCGCCGCGCCGCGGTATTCTCTACGATCGCAACCTGCATGAACTGGCCATGACCGTACAGGCCGATTCCATCTATGCCGATCCCTCGGAGATTG
This sequence comes from Steroidobacteraceae bacterium, assembly GCA_036494725.1. GTDB lineage: Bacteria > Pseudomonadota > Gammaproteobacteria > Steroidobacterales > Steroidobacteraceae > Bog-1198. The sequence goes on along the minus strand of DASXNX010000112.1, from coordinate 1,427 downwards.
GCGACAAGGAGGAAGCGGCAAGGGCGCTGGCGGCCATTGTTCATGGCGACCCGGACGACGCACAAACCAGCGAGCAGCAGATTGCCAACCGCCTCAACACCGGTCACAGCTTCGCCTGGATCGCCCGTCGCGTGACCGCCGAGAGAGCAGCCGGCGTCAAGGCGCTCGGCCTGAAGGGCATTTACTTCCAGAAGGAGTTTCAGCGTTTCTATCCCGACAACGAAATTGCGGCGCAGGTCCTGGGCTACGTCGGCGTCGATGACACCGGGCTCGGCGGACTGGAGCAAAAATTCGAGCCGCAACTGCATGGCGTGGCGGGCCGCATGTATACGGCCGTCGATGCGCGGCGCCGTGTTCTCGGATCGACCGAGCGCGAGCCCGAGCCCGGCCAGAATCTTGTCCTGACCATCGATTCCGATATCCAGTTCCTGGCCGAGCGCGCCCTCGACCACGCCATGGAAAAGACGCAGGCTGCGAACGGCACCGTGGTTGTGCAGGACGCGCACACGGGCCAGATACTCGCCCTCGCCATCCGTCCGACATTCAACCCCAACCAGTTTCGCCACACCACGCCGGCCCTCTTGCGCGACCACGCGGTGAGCGACGTCTATGAGCCGGGATCGACGTTCAAGCTGGTTACGTATTCAGCGGCCATCGACGAAGGCGTAACCAGGCCCGATGATCTGATTGACTGCCAGGGCGGCCAGATCACCCTGAATGGTCGCGTGATTCACGACGACAAGGCGGACCATTATCACGTAATCACTGTCCACGAAGCGCTGGAGCATTCAAGCGACGTGGCCGCGGTCAAGCTCGCGCTCAAGATGGGTCCGGACAACTTCTACCGCTACATTCGCAATTTTGGATTTGGCAGCCGGCCCGGGGTTGAATTGCCCGGCGAAACGCGTGGGCTTCTGCGGCCCGTGAACAGATGGGGATCGACCTCCATTGGATCCATCGCCATCGGCCAGGAAGTTGGCGTGACTCCTCTGCAGCTCGTCTCGATGGTTTCGACGATCGCCAACGGCGGCATCTATCTTCCTCCGCACGTGCTGATGCCCAACCCGTCCACCCCGGCTGCAGCCAACGGCCAAAACACCGCGACGACGCAGGTACCGGCACTTCAGCCCGCGCCCTTCCGGGCCGGCGGCGAGTTGCCCAACCCGCTTCCAACAGGGGCGCATCGTGTGATGTCGGAGCTGTCCGCTGCCGAGATGCGCAAGATGATGGAAGAGGTGGTGCTGTATGGCACCGGCAAAGCCGCGCAACTCAACGGCTATTCCTCTGGCGGCAAAACCGGCACCGCACAAAAAGTCGACCCGCGTACCCATCTCTATTCGAAGACCATGCACGTGGCATCGTTTGCCGGTATCGCGCCAGTCAACGATCCTGTTATTTCGGTCGCGGTCATTATTGATACGCCAAAG
>DASXNX010000111.1:0-2906 GCA_036494725.1 Steroidobacteraceae bacterium | reverse complement strand
GCGGAATCGGTGGAAATTCGGGGTGCCGCAATTTTTCTCGGTGGGGGCGCGGAACCGGTGGCGCGATTCGAAGGTGGTGCGTGGGCTCTCAATGGTAAGCGCTGCCCCTACGTTGAATGTCGCTCGATGCTCTCGATACAGTTCGAGGACCCGACCGGCCGAATCGGACCGGTGATTGGACTACGAACGGCGTTTTATTTGAGGGGCGCTTATGCGTTTGCCGGCCGTGAGCGAATCGCGAAGTTGAATCCGCTCGCCGGAATGTGGCTTGAGACCGGAACGCAGAGCCAGTGGCCCTGGATACGCGTCAGAGCCGCGCCGCATGCTTGACGTCGACTGAGGTAGCCACGGCAACGAGCGCGTGCTCATGAGCGGCCGATGGGCCACGCACGGATCGATCTGACGAGCTCGGCAGTATCGAAGTACTCGAGGAAGAAGAATGGCGAATCCTGATGAAACAGCCGAGGAGTCCCTGATTGGGGCTACCGTTTCTTCCCAAGGAGGGTGATCGCCGGCCGCGAATGTTGCTGCCGGTCACTGTCCCACATAGATCGCCAACCCACCGCCGATCTTTCGGTGCAGGCCCGCGTTGATTCCGATCCCTCCGCCAGCCGAATAACCTCCACCGCCTGCGCTGGTGCCAATCGATCCACTCGTCTGGTCGCCGATACCTTCGAGCAGGACCCCGTTGGCGCCCAGCTTGGCGGCCTCGGTCTTCAGGCGCTTGATGACGGCATCGGTCTTGGCTTGCGCGGTGAACGAGAATGATCCCTGGCTGGAAGTGTCGAGCCTCGCGATTTCCTGATAGGGGCCCGGAGGTGGGCGGTCATAGATCTGCACCTGGTCGGGCGATATGGGTGGCCTCGCCTTCCCGAGCATGACATGGGAGGTCGCACACGCGGCAAGCAGGAGGACTGCCACGGCGGCGGCTAGAACAGTGGTGATGGGCGAATGGGTCAAGTTATCCCCAATTACGGCGTCGGGATAATTATATCCAATTTACAATTCGAAATAAAATCAAGCCCTTGGAAGGTCTGCGACGCGGGTGTGGGCGGCCCCGGGGCATCCCAGGCGTGGTGGATAACACAAAAGAGTCCTGGCCACGTGGAATTCGGCCGTGCGCTCTATGAGTTCAATGTCGACGGGATTTGCGCGAAATGAGGTCTATAGTGAAGGTGTCTCAGTAAAGAAGCGGGCTGAAGCGCCGCAGAAAACGCTACACCTCTGTTGTGAGAGCGAGCAGCATGGCTGAGCAACAACAACAATCGGCAGGACTTCTGGTAGCCGACAACTCACTCCCCCAAGTCTGGGGCCGCCGCCACGCACTATTGGCGATGTGCTTCCTGGCGATGTTCATTGCCTACACCGATCGCGTCAACATCTCAGTTGCCTCGGTCGCCATGCGCGAGCAACTCGGGTGGACCCAAACTGTCAAGGGCATCGTACTGTCTTCATTCTTCATCGGTTACATGCTCTTCATGGTGGTGAGCGGCTGGCTCGCAACCCGCTTTGGGGGCAAGCGTGTACTGGCGATTTCCGTTGCCTGGTGGTCGGTGTTTACCGTACTGACGCCTTGGGCTGCTTCGATCTCGATCGCGGCACTGGTCGCCGCGAGAATCGCGCTGGGAATGGGTGAAGCGGCAGTAATGCCTGCAACCTACGAACTATTTCGCCGCTGGGTGCCAGAAAGCGAGCGCTCGCGCGCCGTCACCCGCTTCTTGAGCGGCATACCAATCGGACAGATTGTCGGATTCCTGGTTACCGGATGGCTGACCAGTCGGCTCGGCTGGCCAGCGTCCTTCTATCTCTTTGGCCTGATCGGATTCGTATGGACGGCGTTCTGGCTGGCACGTATCAGTAACGACCCGGGCGACGACAGGCGCATCACTGCACAGGAGCTACGACTACTCCAGGCAGACACGCAGATCGAACAGGTACCGTCAGGTGCATCTTTACGGCGGCTCCTGGCCAAGTCTCCAGTCTGGGCCATCTTCGTCGCTCATTTCTGCAATAACTGGGGCCTGTATCTGCTGATTGCCTGGCTCCCCAGCTACTTCCGCGACGCGATGGGGGTCAGCTTCGCGAACGCCGGAGTCTATGCGGCAGCGCCGTGGCTTGCGGCCTTCGCTACCGGAAACGTGGTTGCCGTGTTGGCGGATAGAGCCATCGCGCGCGGCGTTACTGTTGTATTCGTCAGGAAGCTAATCATCGGTGTTGGTCTCTTGAGCTTTGCGGCCTTTCTCCTTCTCGTGCGCGAGGCACACTCTCCGACGAGCGCGTTAGTTTTAGTGTGCGCGGCGACCGGTGCGTTAGGGATTTGCTGGTCGGGCTTCGCGCCGAATTTGCTCGACATTGCCCCTCGCCACTGTGCAGTGCTGGTCGGTGTGAGTAATACCCTGGCGACGATTCCCGGAGTTGCGGGAGTAGCGATCACGGGCTGGCTCGTCGACCGGACCGGCACCTACTCCGCAACCTTCACACTAACCGCCGCGGTAGCTATCGTTGGCGCGCTCGTATACATCATATTCGGAAGCGCCAAGCGCATAGACTGATGACGGTGTGCAGGTCAGCGCGCGGAACGTGTTCAATCAAAGGTGAGCTGCCGCGACCCGTACTGTCAATGTAACCGCTCCTCTTTGTGGCGCCTCAGCACTTCCAACCAGGCTTCGTGCACCAGACACTCGAGCTCCTCGGTTGGATCTGAACGCATCCAGGTTCGGAACGCGGCTTGGGCTTCTTCGGAAGCGATTCGGTCGGAAAGCCAGTCAGCCGTTAGCGGGGGTTCTGTCTTGATCTTCGTCATGGAACTCCACCTCTGGATTAGGGAATTCAACTTCTCGCTCGACACCGTGTGACTGACTGGCCGGCGACAATTAAACCTGCCGGGTGACGACAATTAGAATTGC
>DASXNX010000110.1:0-73867 GCA_036494725.1 Steroidobacteraceae bacterium | reverse complement strand
TCGGCATCCACCGCCAGGCCGCGATAGCTCGACATGTCGTGCGACCACCAAAGCTGTCCCGAATCGAGGGCGAGCATCGCGGTGCGTCCCTGGAACCCGGTCGCGAACACATTGTCGCCGACGACATGCACCGCGGAGTCGATATCGACCAGCCGATCCAGTTCCGTGCGGCCCTTGGGCGCCGCCAATACGGTGTCCCAAACGGTATCGCCGGTATTGAGAGAAACGGCCATGACCTTGCCGTTATCGAACCCGCTGATCGCCACTTCCTTGGCGACGACCGGTATTGCCGTGCCGCGCAAACTCAAGCGCGGCATCTGCTGCTCCACAGACCAAAGCAGTTTTCCCGTGTGGGTATCGAAGCCGTGCAGCCGGCCGTCGACCGAGCGAAAAACAACGACATTCGCGCTGATCGCAGGCGCCGACAGCAGCTCCGAATTGACTCTTGAACGCCAAAGTTGCTTGCCCGTGGGCCCATCCAGGGCGATGACATCACCCTTGCTGGTGCCCACCACCACGATGCCGAGGCCGGCGCCCGGCCCTGCCGACAGCGGCAACTTGAGTTTTTTCTCCCAGACATCGCGGCCCGTATCGAGAGACACGGCAAGGATCTCGCCTTTGTGATTGGCGGCAAACACCAAGCCGTTGTCGAGCGCCGGGCCCAGCCCCAAGCGCAGCTTGATCTGAGTCTTTCCGCCGCCAACGCCCTCGCTCCACAGCTTTTTGACCGGCAGCGTCTGCGGAAAATCAACCAACGCCGCGGGCGGCTCGACATCTTTGTCTTTGCTGCAGCCGGCGGCAATCAGCAGCGCCGCAAAACTCAAGGGAAGCAATAAGCGCATCAGGGTTTGGCCTTTTCGTTGGACGCAAGGTCGGCAAGCTTCAGTTCCAGCATCGCGCCATCGGCGCCGGCAGCGCCTGCATCCAGCGCCGCCGTATATTCCTTAACCGCGCCCGGAATGTCTTTTTTGGCATGCAGCGCGTCGCCGCGAACCTCGTGATATCGACCCGCAAAGCTTCCCGGTGTTCCCTCGCCGAGCAGCTTTATCGCATCGTCCGGTTTGCCTTGATCGATCAAAACTCGCGCGAGCCTGAGCCGCGCGATCTGCCGCAGCTCGCTGTCCTTGGACTTATTCATCACATCGCTCAGGGGCGCGACGGCATCGGCGGACCGGCCGCCGTCCACATCGATCCGCGCAATCGCCAGCTGCGCCTGATCGGCATAGGGTGAATCCGGGAAGTTCTTCACCAGGCCCTCGGCGATTTGCTGTGACCTCTTCGCATCGTTGAGTTGCAACGCCATTGCCATCTGGCTGAACTGGGCCGCGGCCTGCAGCGCGCGATCGTTCACTCGCGACTCGTAGTAGCGGTATCCGTACCAACCGCCCACGCCGATGACGAGTCCCGCGACGATCCAGGGCGCATATTCGGTAAAAACGCGCTTGACCGCTTCCACTTGCTCATCGTCGGTCAAATAATCTTCAGCCATTGCCTTCACTCCCCGCCGTAAGACCCAGTAATACGCCCATACGTTCATTGATTCGATCCAGGGGGCATTCCTCTTGCGGCGATTCTTGGCGCAAAGGCTTTATCGCCACCACCCCCCGCGCTGCCTCATCGTCCCCCAGCACCAGCGCAAACTGGGCGCCGCTCTTGTCGGCCCGTTTGAACTGGGTCTTGAAGTTCCCGCCTCCCAGATTGACGGCCAAGGCAAGGCCCGGCCATGCGTCGCGCAATTGCTCGGCCAATTTGAAACCGGGAATCTGTGCGCTTTCGCCCGCCAGCACCAAATAAATCTGCGGCCGGTCGCGCGTTTGCGCCAGTTGCTGCTTTTCCAGGAGCATGACGATGCGCTCCTGTCCCATTGCCCAGCCGATACCCGGCGTGTCGGCTCCCCCGAGCTGAGCCACCAAGCCGTCGTAGCGGCCACCGGCACATACTGCGCTCTGCGAACCCAGCGCATCTGTGGTCCACTCGAAAACGGTGCGCGTGTAGTAGTCCAGACCGCGCACCAGGTGCGGTTCCACCTGATAATCGATCCCGGCGCTGCGCAAGCGCGCGCATAGCTCATCGAAGTGCTCCCGGGATTCATCGTCGAGCGAATCGAGCAGACGCGGCGCGGCGCCGATGATGCGCTGCATCTCCGGGTTCTTGCTATCGAGAATACGCAGTGGATTGCCGGTCAGGCGCCGCTTGCTATCCTCATCGAGCGCCGCCGCATGCGCACTGAAATAGGAGGCGAGTTTTTCCCGATAGAGGGCGCGCGCGCCCGGAGTTCCCAGCGAGTTCACCAGGAGCTTCAGGCGATTCAATCCCAGAAGCTTGAAAAGCCTCGCGGACAGAAGAATGATTTCCGCATCGACATCCGGACCTTCGAACCCGAACGCCTCGGCGTCGATTTGGTGAAATTGGCGAAAGCGTCCCGCCTGGGGACGCTCGCGTCGGAACATGGGGCCCATACACCACAGGCGCAGGCGCCCTTCGCGCAGCAACCCATTGGAAATCACCGCGCGCACGATGCCGGCGGTCGCTTCCGGGCGCAGGGTGATTTGATCCTCGCCCTGATCGACGAAACTGAACATTTCCTTTTCGACGATATCGGTAAAATCCCCGATCGAGCGCTTGAACAATTGAGTTTGCTCGATCACCGGGACTCTGAACTCTTCGTAGCCGTAGCTGGAGAAGACGGCGCGGGTCACCCGCTCCAAGTGCTGCCAGGCTGCAATTTGCGCGGGCAATACATCATGCACTCCGCGCAGGGGCTCGATGATCTTACTCAAGAGTACCCCGCTTAGCCGGGAGGGCGCGCGTTGTGCGGTTGCGCGCCCCGCGAAGGGTCGCCCCGCGAAGGGTCGCCCCGCGAATCGCGCCGCAGGACGCCGTCGGCGCCGGCCTCGAAGCGCGCCACGTCGCCGGCGAAGAATTGCGGCCCGATCGCGACTGCGCGATCGTTGACTTCGAGTTGCACGCCGCTGCCGTATCCCAAGAACACATGCATCGGCGCCGCGCCGGCGATGTTCTTCACGCTGTTGGCCATGCCATTGCCGGAGAAAATCCGCTTGCCTTGCGCATCGCGAATATCCACCCAGGAGTCGGCTGAGAAACTCAATCTTAGGCGTGCGTGACCCGCGCCCGGGACTGCGGACTCATCGACGGCCGCGCCGGCGGCCGTGGAAACCGGCGGGGTTGACGCGGAAGTTGCCGGCGGCGCGTCGTGGGCGGCGGCAGGAGCACTCAAGGCCGCAGCCACCAGCTCCGTGGTGGCGGGTTTTTCCGGTAACGCCGGCACGCTGGCCTCGGCCACGGGCGCGTGGCTTGCCGGCGCTTTCACGCGGGGATGCCAGGGACGCCACCACAGCACGACGAGCAGCAGCAACGCTGCCGCGATGCACGCGGCAATCTGCGGCGGCGACAAGGCGCTCATGTGCGGGGCATCGGCGCGCGCGGCGAGCAAAAGGTTGGAGACCGGCGATGCCGCCGCCGTGGGCGATTGCACGCCCGAATCGTAGCCGGCGAGAATTTCAGCCGCGGGCAGGCCCAGCAGCGCTGCATATTTCTTCAAGTGGCCCTTGGCGTAGACCGTGGGTCCGATGCGTTTGTAATCATCGGCCTCGAGCGCCTCGATAACCCAGCGGTCCAGATGCATTTCGTCCGCGGCCTTTTGGACGCTCAATCCGCGGCGCTCACGCTCGGCTTTGAGACGCAGCCCGGGCGGCAGCGCGGTCCCGCTCATCGATCGATGCCATTACGGATTTTCTGCGCCGGCTCCGAAGTCGGGAACTCGGTCTGAATTCGCCGTGCGAACACCGCCGCGGCGACCGGATCTCCCAGCTTGCGCTGCGCGCGAAAACCCAGCCACAGGATCTCGGACGAGGGCGCATTCACAGCCAGATAGCGCTGCACGATGTCGCGCGCATCCGCGGCGTCGCCGCGGTCGAGCGCATCATTGCCCAGCTGCAGCAAGGCTTCCGGCATGTTCGGGCGAATCGACAACGCCCCGTTGAAATAGCGGTCCGCATCCAGCACGTTGCCGGCACTGCGGGCGCACACCCCGGCATTGACGAATGCTACTTCCGGCGTCGTATACAGCGGATTGCGGATCACTTCGGCAAAAAGTTTTTCCCCGGCGATGTTCTTGCCGGTACGGCACAAAAATCCGGCGTAGGCATTTTGGATGTTGGGATCGCCCTTGCCGATGCGCATGGCCGTGTCGAAGGCGCTCTCCGCCTTCTTCATCTCATTGACCCGTTCGTACACCAAGCCCGCCGTGAGCTGCACCGAGGGATTGCTGGAATCCTCGGTCAGCGCTCGTTCGATACATTCGCGGGCCGTGGCAAGCTGGCCGAGCTTCATGTACTCGAGGGCCAGTTGCATATTGGCGACCGCGGCCTGTGCAGGTTGTTTCTTGTACGTGCCACGCACCGGGGCCTGATAGACCGGCGGGCTGCTCTTACAAGCCGCCAGCGTCAGCAAGGCCGCCAACAGCGCTATCGTCCAGCATTGCCGCCGATTCGGTCTCATTGAACTTCCGCCGTGGCGCGCGCCGAGTTTGAGAGCTTGGCGCCGAGGCGAACCAGCGTACGATCCTTGACCCTTCCGGCCAGTTGGCCGCAGGCGGCATCAATGTCGTCGCCGCGCGTACGACGTATGGTCGCAATAACGCCGTGCTCGTTCAGAATATCGCGGAATCTCAATATGGCCGCCGCGGGCGAGCGGCGATAGCGCGTGCCGGGAAACACATTGAAGGGGATCAGATTGAGCTTGGCCGGGCGGCCTTTCAGCAGCCGGGCGAGTTGCAGGGCATGTTCCGGCCTGTCGTTCACGCCGTCCAGCGTGACGTATTCGAAGGTCACGCTGCGTCCATTCTGTTGATCGAGGTAGTGCCAGCAGGCCGTCAGCAACTCGGCAATGGGATGCTTGCGGTTGATGGGCACGAGTTCGTCGCGCAATGCGTCGTTCGGCGCGTGCAGAGAGACCGCCAGAGCGACATTGCACTCCTCGGCGAGCTTGTAGATCTGCGGAACGAGCCCGGAGGTGCTCAACGTCACTCTGCGCCTCGACAGGTCGTAACCCAGATCGTCCAGGAATATGCGCATCGCCGGCAGCACGTTGCGGTAGTTGGCAAGCGGCTCGCCCATGCCCATGAAAACGATGTTGGTGATGTTGCGGCGGGTCTCGCCTTGCGCACGTTGCGCCCCGCCCAATTCACGCTGCGCCAGCCAGACCTGGCCGACGATTTCCGCGGCGCTCAAATTGCGGTTGAACCCCTGCTGCGCGGTCGAGCAAAAGGTGCAATCCATTGCACAGCCCACCTGACTTGAAATACAGAGCGTGCCGCGATCCGGTTCGGGAATGTAAACCGTCTCGATTCCCTGCACTTCATCCATGCGCAGCATCCATTTGCGCGTGCCGTCCGCCGACTCCTGCTCCGCGACGATCTGCGGAACCGAGATCTCGGCAATCTCGCTCAAGGAGGCGCGAAAATCCTGTGCAAGATCGGTCATGGCGGAGAAATCGGCGGCGCCGCGCCGATATATCCACTTCATGAGTTGCCGGGCACGAAACGGTTTCGCGCCGAGACGCTCCGCAACGAACGCTTCGAGCTGCGTGCGCGGCAGTCCCAGCAGATTGATGCGTGCGCCTGACACCCTAACCCCTATCTTTTGCCGCTACGCTAGCGCGTACGCGGGCAGAGCTCAATTTCGCGGAAGAAGTAACCGATTTCCCGGGCGGCCGTATCGGGAGCGTCGGAGCCGTGCACGACGTTCTCATCGATGCTGTTGGCCAGATCGGCGCGAATCGTGCCTTTGGCGGCTTTCTTTGGATCGGTGGCGCCCATCACCTCGCGATTCTTCGCGATGGCATTCTCGCCTTCCAGCACCTGCACTATCACAGGACCCGACGTCATGAAGCGCACCAGGTCCTTGAAGAACGGCCGTTCGCGATGCACGGCATAAAAACCCTCCGCTTCGGGCTGGCTGAGCTGCATCATGCGCGCCGCGACCACCTTCAAGCCCGCCTGCTCGAAGCGGCGATACACCTCGCCGATCAGATTGCGGCCGACGCCGTCCGGCTTGACGATGGAGAGAGTTCGCTCGATGGGCATCACTTAAACCTCGCGGGTAGCTGAAATCGGACTTAGGTGGGGGGGTCCGACAAAGACCGCGAAGTGTACTGGAGCATGGCCGCCCAAGCAATCATGGCAGCGACCCGAAGTCCCTGTATTACTTGGGAAAACCCCCCTCACGAAGGCCGGGGAACAGGCTTTTCCTCAGACGTTGAAGCTCTCGCCGCAGCCGCACTCGCCCTTTGCTTTGGGGTTTTGAAACTTGAACGCCTCGTTCAGACCCTGTTTGACGAAGTCCACCAACGTACCGTCGATCAAAGGCAGGCTGGTCGGATCCACCACGACTTTGACGCCCAGCGCCTCGAAAACCGCGTCCTCAGGGTTGATTTCGTCAGCATAATTCACGACATAGGCGAAACCGGAACAACCGGTCTTCTTGATCCCCACCCGCAGACCGACACCAATGCCGCGCTGCGCCAAATGCGATCGCACCCGATTCGCCGCAGATTCCGTCAGTAATACCGCCATACCACCTTGTCCTCGCAAGCCATCTCGATAGCAATACATAACACGCCGATAGACCGCTCGCACGGACCTAGGGCGCTATTTTTATTAACGCGTTCACGCGAGCCAGGGCGCGGGTTGCGGCAGCGATCCATGCGTCTTCGACAATCAACAGCCGCCCGAGTTTAGGTATGGGTACTTCGAAGCGAGTACTCAAGGCCTGGACGCCTTCGGGCAGCGCCGGCGTCAAAACTCGCCCCGGCGCCTGCTCCGTAAGCCAGGCGGCGACGGCAATGGTATGGGGGCAGCCGAAGGCCAAAAATCGCGCCGCCTGCAGGGTCGTAGAGGCCGCTTGCAGGTCGAATTGCACCCAGGTGCCGGCGGCAACGCTTCCTGAAGCACCGCGCGAGACGTCCGCGCCTGATAACTCGCCCGCAGCGGCCGGCATCTCAAAGTAGCGGCGCGTCAGCGCGTTGTAATTCATGTGCCGGCCACCTTTCTCAGGCGGCTGACTTCCCGGCTCAAAACCGCCACCGCCATTTCGATGTCGGCCACCGTGGTGGAGCGACCCAGCCCGAAGCGCAGGCTGCTCTCGCTCAAGCGCTCGGAGCGCCCCAAGGCTCGCAGCACATACGAAGGTTCCCCGAGCGCCGAGGTACAGGCTGAACCGGTGGACAGGGCCAGATGCGGACGAATCGCCGCCAGCAAACTCTCCCCTTCCACACCTTCGAACGACGCGTTGAGCAGATGCGGCACCGAATGCACGGCGCTGCCATTGCGCAGCACACCGCCGATGGCGGCAAGTCCCCGCCACAGCCGCTGCTGCAATTGCGCTATCCGCGCGGTTTCGATGGACGAGGTTGTCGAGGCCAGCTCGAACGCCTGTCCCATACCCACCACCTGGTGAGTAGCCACCGTCCCGGCTCTCAAGTTTCGTTCCTGGCCACCGCCGAACAGCAAGGGCGTGAACTGCACGCTCCTGCGGCCCTCCGCCACGTCCCGCCGCGCGACAATCAGGGCGCCGACGCCCTTGGGGCCATACACCTTGTGCGCCGACAGGGACATCAGATCCGCCCCGAAACTTGAAAAATGCACCGGGCACTTACCCACGCTCTGCGCCGCATCGACATGCAGCCACGCACCGTGCTGCGCGCAAACTGCAGCGATGGCGGGAATGTTCTGAACGACGCCGATTTCGTTGTTGACGTGCATGACGGACACCAGCACCGTATCCGGCTGCAACGCGTCGGCTACTTGCCCCGGATCCAAAAGTCCTTCGCGGTCCGGCACAAGGTAAGTGACCTTCCAACCGCGCCGTTCCAGTTCGCGGCACGGGTCGAGTACCGCTTTGTGTTCGGTGCGCGCCGTGACGATGTGACGGCGGCTTTCGCGGTAGTACTGTGCAACGCCAAATATCGCCAGGTTGTTCGCCTCGGTCGCGCCCGAGGTCCATAACACATCGTCCGCGGAACACCCGACTGCGACGCCCACCTGCTTGCGGGCCGACTCGACCAGTGCCGCGGCTTCATCGCCGAAGGAATGGCTTGAAGAGGACGGGTTGCCGAACTGGCTCTCCGCGCTCAGGACCTCGGCCATGCGCTGCGCCACCCGCGGATCGACCGGGGTGGTCGATGCGTGATCGAGATACACGGGCGCGCTCATTTGCGGGTTCGCTGCGCCGATTGGCCTCGCCTGCCCTGCACCGCGCTCAAGATGCCGCGCATGATGTTGAGCTCGTTGCGATCGAGCTGCGCGCGATTGAACAATCGTCGCAAGCGCTCCATCAAATGTCCGGTGCGGTCATCGAAATCGATTTCATTGAGGACTTCGTTCAAATGCGCATAAAAATGTTCGACATCGCTCGAGGGGGCGAGCGGCAACTCCAGCTGCGTACGCGTCCGTGGTTGCTCACGCGCCATGAATATCTCGTAGGCCAAGAGCTGCACCGACATTGCCAGATTCAATGAACAATAGTCCGGATTCGCGGGAATCCGTACCAGCACGTTGCAATGATTCAAGTCCTCGTTGGCCAGGCCATAGCGCTCCGAGCCGAACAACAGCGCCGTGCGATTCTCCTTAGGCAACGCAACGATGCGTCCGGCCACATCGCGCGGCGTGGTGAACTCCCAGTAGTACGAGCGCGGCCGCGAGGTCGTACCGGCGATAAATGCGCAATCAGCGATGGCTGCCGCCACCGAATCGACCACGCGTGCGCCGGCCAGAATGTCGTCCGCACCGGCCGCCAGAGCCGTGGCCTCCGCATGCGGAAACGCGCGCGGCCTGACCAGCACCAGGTCGTTGAGCGCCATGTTCTTCATGGCGCGCGCGACCGAGCCGATATTGCCCGGGTGGCTGGGATCGATGAGGACGATGCGAACGGGAGCCGTCATGCTTCTGTTATTCTAGCGCCAGCTTATGCAGCCCCTTCTAAATATTGCGATGCGCGCCGCGCGCCGCGCCGGCGACCTGATCGTAAAAAGCCTGTCGCGCCTCGATTCGTTGAAAATCGACAGCAAGGGCCGCAACGACTTCGTGACCGACATCGACCGCAAGGCCGAGGCGGACATCATCGCGACGATTCACCGCAGCCACCCGCAGCACGCGATTCTCGCCGAGGAATCCGGCCGCAGCGGCAAGGATGAAACTGTCTGGATCATCGATCCCTTGGATGGCACCACGAACTTCCTGCATGGTTTCCCGACTTTTGCCGTTTCGATCGCAGTCGAACACAAGGGCCGTCTGCAGCACGCGGTGGTCTACGATCCGATGCGTCAGGAATTCTTTACCGCCTCGCGCGGCGACGGCGCGCAGCTGGAAGGCAAAAAGATCCGCGTGAGCAGCCAGCGCACCTTGGAAGGCTCATTGATCGGCACCGGATTCCCGTTTCGTGCCGGAGCGCATGTCGATGAATACCTCGCCATTTTGAAGGTGATCATGTCGACCGCCGCCGGAGTGCGCAGGCCCGGCGCGGCGGCGCTCGATCTGGCGTATGTCGCTGCGGGGCGCCTCGACGGCTTCTGGGAATTCGGGCTGTCCCCCTGGGACACCGCTGCCGGCACCCTGCTCATTCAAGAAGCCGGTGGCCGCGTCGGCACTCCCGCCGGCGCCGAGTACGCCTTGGGTCCTAATATCGTGGTCGGCAACCCAAAGGTCTACGACGCCCTGCTGGCGGTCATCGGACCCTTGACGCCGGCGGCGCTGCGCGCTTAAGGGGCAGTTTCGCTTTTGCCGCTCAAGGTGCTGCGCTTGTAGCCGTAGAGCGAATACACCACGAGTCCGAGCGCTGCCCAGCCGAAAAACACCGCGATGGTGACATTCGGCAACAACAGAAACAGGCTGACGCAGCCGAGCATCGCCAGCGGACCCACCAGCCAGATACCGGGCGTTCGAAACGGCCTTTTCCGATCCTTGGCGGTTCGACGCAGAATCATGACGCCGAGCGCCACCGCAAAGAAGGCCGCCAAAGTTCCGCCGTTGGACAGGTCTGCGAGCTTGCCCACCGGGAAGAAAGCCGCTGCGCACATGACCACAGTGCCCGTGATCAGAGTCACCACGTGCGGGGTCTGGAAGCGCGGGTGGACCTTCGTGAGCACATCCGGCAGCAGCCGGTCGCGCGCCATGCTGAAGAACACGCGCGTCTGACCGAACATCATCATCAGAATCACCGAGGGGAGCGCGACGAACGCGGCCAGGCCGATGAGCCGCGACACCTTGTCCCATCCGATTTGACGCAGCACGTGTGCCAGAGGCTCATCGCTGCATACCAAAGTGCTCAATTTCGCCGGATCCATGCAGGCCTGCAGCATCTCCGGCGTGCCGGGATCAATGCCGTGTCCGGCGGCGTCCATGACCGGCTGCGCGCCTATGGAGCCGATCGCACCGCCGGCCACCAGAAGGTAAAAAATGGTGCAAATAATTAAACTGCCGATGAGTCCGATGGGCATATTTCGCTGGGGATTCTTGGTTTCTTCCGCGGCGGTCGAGACGGCGTCGAAACCGACGTACGCGAAAAAGATCGACGCCGCGGCGCCGCCCACGCCGAGCGCGCCCAAGGGTGCGAACGGTTCAAAATTGGACATCTTGACGACCGGCAAAGCCAGGCAGCAAAACAACACCAGCGCGGTCACTTTCACGCACACCAGTACCGCATTGACCGCCGCACTTTCGCGCGTGCCGAGAGCCAGCAGCGTGGTCACCAATGCGCCGATGAACACCGCCGGAACATTGATCAATCCGCCCGCAAAATAGCCCTTGGACAGATACAGCGGTATGTGGATGTCAAAGCTTCGCGCAATCAAGGGCACGATATAATTCGACCATCCGACGCACACCGCGCTGGCCGCGATGGTGTACTCGAGAATCAGCGCCCAGCCGACAACCCAGGCGATCAACTCGCCCATGACCGCGTACGAATAGGTATAAGCGGAACCTGAAACCGGCACCATGGCCGCCAGCTCGGCATAACACAGCGCGGTGACGGCGCACACGAAGCCGGCGAGAATGAACGACAGCATCATGCCCGGACCGGCCTTTTGCGCCGCTTCGGCGGTCAATACGAAAATGCCGGTGCCGATGATCGCCCCAACCCCGAGCATCGTCAGCTGAAAAGCACCCAGCGAACGGGGCAGAGATCTTTTCTCGGCACTCGCCAAGATCGCGTCAAGCGGTTTGATGCGCCAATTCATGTCATCTCCCGTTTTTGAATAGTGCGCCGACTCTAACGGCTTTCCCATCGCGCTAGCAAACAATTTGCCGAAAGTGGGGAACGTTAGGATCCGATGCGGCGCCTGAGCACGATATTGATCCACTCGGCGGCCGCCGAGAATGCCATGGCGAAGTAAAGATAGCCCTTGGGGATTTCCAGGTCCAAAGACTCCGCGATCAAGGCTGCCCCGACCAAGATCAAGAACATCAGTGCCAGCACCTTGATCGTGGGATAGCGGCCGACGAAACGGCCCACCGCAGAGGAGACCACCATCATGACGAGCACCGAAACCACGATCGCCGCGATCATCACCTCGATGTGCTGCGCCAGTCCGATGGCGGTGAACACCGAATCAAGGGAGAAGACGATATCAATGAGCCCTATCTGGACGATGATCAACCACAATGATTTCATCGCTCCCGCTTCCCGCGTGTGCACGTTGCCCTTCAGCATCGAGCGAATCTCGACGAGGCTGTTCACCACCAGAAACAGGCCGCCGCCGAGCAGGATCAAGTCGCGGCCGGAGATGTCGTTGTTCGCGACGGTGAACAAGGTATCGTGCAACGTCGCCAGCCACACGATGCAAAAGAGCAGCGCGATGCGCGTCAGCATCGCGAATCCCAGACCGAGAAGACGCCCGGCTCGCCTCTGGCCCTGCGGCAGTCGATCCACCAGAACCACCAGGAAAATGATGTTGTCGATGCCGAGCACGATCTCGAGCAAAGCAAGCGTCAGGAAGGAAACCCAGGTCTGCGGATCGGAAAGAATTTCCACTTAAGCTACGGCAGTCCGTCGATCTCTTCGGGCTTGGTGGCTCTGCGCTCCAGCAGGTCGTCGGTGCGCAGACCGATGTCGAGGGCCAACGCCGCGGAAATATAAATCGAGGAATAAGTGCCGGCGACGATGCCGATCACCAGCGCAGCGGAGAAACCGCGCAAGGTCTCGCCGCCGAATATCAACAGCGCCACGACCACCAGCAATGTCACCAGTTTGGTCATCAAGGTTCGCGACAGGGTTTGATTGATGGACTCATCGATGACTTGCGCGATTGAGAGCTTGCGGGACGTGCGGGCGCGCTCGCGAATTCGGTCGAACACGATCACCGTGTCGTTGAGCGAGTAGCCGATCACCGCCAGAACCGCCGATATGGCCGTAAGATCGAAGGTCATTTGCGTCACGGCAAAGAAACCCACGACGCAGATCGGGTCGTGCAGTACCGCGAAGATCGCGCCCAATGCCAGTTTCGGCGTGAAGCGAAACAAAACATAAATCAAGATCAGGATGAGGGTTGCAAACAGGGCCCAGCCGCCCTTGACGAACAATTCCTGTCCCACCTGTGGACCCACCACCTCGGTGCGCTGCAGCTTCACACCGCTGTCGGCTTTGGAGAAAATCTCCAGAATGTGCGCGCCGATCTGATCGCCCTTGGCATTGGGATCCGGCGGCAGGCGCACCAAAATATCGCGCGAACTGCCGAAAATTTGCACCTGCGCGCCCGCCACGCCTGCGTTGGCGAGCGCCGTACGCAAGGCCTCGACGTTCGGCGCCTGGGGAAAATTGGTCTCGACCACCACGCCGCCGGTGAAATCCACGCCCAGATTCAGTCCGCGCACCGCGACCAGCGCGAGCGAAGCGATGATCAGTACTGCTGACAGCCCGTACCACACCTTGCGGGTGTGCATGAACGGAAAGCGAGTCACCTTATGAAAAAACTCCATGTCCTGATCCTCAGTAGCCGATTCGTTTATATCGACAGACGGTCAAGCTTGCGCCTGCCGCCGTAAATGACCTGCACCAGGGCGTGACTGCCCATGACCGAGGTGAAAACGGAAGTGAATATTCCCAGCACCAATACGACGGCAAAACCGCGAATCGCACCTGCCCCAAATGACCACAGCACGACGCCGGCTATCAACGCCGTGACGTTCGAATCGCTGATGGCCGACCATGCGCGCTCGAAGCCCGCCGCGATGGCCGCGCGCGGCGTGACGCCGTTGCGCAATTCCTCTCGAATGCGCTCGTAGATCAGAATATTGGCGTCCACCGCCATGCCGACGGTCAATACCACCGCGGCGATTCCGGGCAAGGTGAGCGCCGCACCGAACATCGACAGCAGCGCAGTGAGCAGCACCACGTTGGCCGCGAGCGCAAGGTCGGCGATCAAACCGAACACCTTGTAGTAAATCGCCATGAAAATGAAGGCGGCCAGCATCCCGAACACCATCGCCTTGATGCCCTTGTCGATGTTGTCCTGGCCCAAGCTCGGACCGATGGCCCGTTCTTCGACCGGCGTCAACGGCGCCGCCAGTCCGCCGGCACGCAACAGCAGCGCGAGCTCGCGCCCTTCGATGGGATTGACTCCGGTGATTTCGAAATTATTGCTGAACACGCCGCGAATGGTCGCGCGATTGATGACTTCCTCGGTGGTGCGGTCCACCTCGACGCCCTGCGCGTTCTTCTCGCGCGATCGGTCGATGAACACCACGGCCATCAGGTGCCCCAGGTTCTCCTGCGTATTCTTGAGCATCTTCGCCGCGCCGCGGCTGTCAAGTCCCACCGAGACCGCCGGGCCGCTCTGCGTGTTCGGCTGGAAGGTGGCGTCGGTGAGCTGATCGCCGGTCACGACGACATCGCGCTTCAGCAGCACCGGCTGTTTCTCGCGCGTGTAGTAGAGCTTGGAGCCCAAGGGCACGCGTCCGGTGCTGGCCGCCTCGAGCGGATTATTGGTCTCATCGACCATGCGAAATTCCAGGGTGGCCGTCTTGCCGAGGATTTTCTTCACTTCGGCTGAATTCTGCAGGCCCGGCAATTGGATGGCGATTCGGTCCACGCCCTCGCGCGCCACCTGCGGTTCCGATACCGCAAGCTCGGGACTGTTGAGGCGATTGCGCAGGATCACGATGTTCTGCGACACCGCGTAATCCTGGCGTTCTTTGATTTCCTGCGGAGTGAGCTGCAGTTCCAGCGCGGGAGCGCCCGCGACCGTGATCTCGTTTAGATTCAAGTTGCGGCTATCGGCGAGAATCGCCGCTTTCCCCTTGGCCTGGCTGTCCGCGTCGCGGAACAAGACGCGCACGCGAGCTTGACCGTAGTCGACGACCACATCCTGATATGCCGCTCGGGCGGTGCGCAGCGACGCGCGGAACTCCTGCTCGCGCCGATCCAGCAATTGCTTCACCGCGCCTTGCACGTCGACCTGGTACACAAGATACACGCCGCCGCGCAAGTCCAGTCCCAGCTTAACCGGGGCGAGGCCCATGTCATGCATCCAGCCCGGCACGCGCGAGGCCTGCGACAGCGCAATGGTGAATTGATTGGGACGCGCTTCGGCGATGATGTCGCGCGCTTTCAACTGATCCGAGGTGCTCGAGAAGCGCAGCGTCAGACGACCCTGCTCGAGAAACACACCCGAGGGAGTGACGCTCTTGTCCTTCAGGATCTGTACCACCGCAGTCTTGTCTGCATCGGTGACGGCCGCTCGATCGGCGGCCAATTGCAGCGCGCTTTCCTGGCCGAACAAATTCGGCAGTGCGAAGAAGATCCCCAATATCACCACGATCGCGACCAGCGCGACCTTCCAGCGCGGATAAGAAATCATGCGCTCTTGACCGTGCCTTTGGGCAGCACCTGGGCAACCTGGAATTTCTGCAGCTTGATGTTCACGCCGGCGGCAATTTCGACGCTCAAGAATTGATCGCCCACCTCGGTCACTTTGCCCAAGATGCCTCCGGTGGTGGTGATCTCATCGCCGGCGGCGATCTTCGAAAGCATCTCCCGCTGCTCCTTGGCTTTCTTGCTCTGCGGCCTGATGAGCAGAAAATAAAAGACCACCAGCAACAAGCCCGGCAGCAACAGGGTATTCAAAAGGCTCGGCCCGGCGCCCGTAGCACCCGCAGACTGTGCATATGCCGAATTAATGAGGAAATCCATAGTGTTACACTCTTTTTTTGCGGCGGACGCCGCTGCACAAAGCCGTGTAGTATACAGCAGCCCGGCGCAACTGGCCTACGCCGCTGGAGCCTTCAAAGCGTAGAACTCTGACGCATAGCGCTCGAACTGTCCCGCCTCGATCGCCGCCCGAATCTCGCTCATCAGGCGTTGATAGAAGTACAAATTGTGAACGGTATTGAGATGGGCGCCCAGGATTTCCCCGCATTTGTCCAGATGGCGCAAGTAAGCGCGGCTGTAGCTCCGGCAGGTATAGCAAGCACACCCTTCTTCAATGGGACCCAAATCCTTTTGATGTGCCGCATTGCGAATATTGACGACGCCTGAACGAGTGAACAGGTGCGCGTTGCGCGCATGCCGCGTCGGCATCACGCAATCGAACATGTCGATGCCGCGGCGCACCGCCTCGAGAATATCCTCGGGCCGTCCGACCCCCATGAGGTATCTTGGTTTGAGTTTCGGCATCTGCGGCATGAGGTGATCGAGGACGTGCTCGCGCTCGGCCTCGGACTCCCCCACTGCCAGGCCGCCGACCGCAAGTCCCGCGAACCCGATCTCCTCCAGCGCCGCGAGCGACGCCGACCGCAGCGCTGCGTGCGTCCCGCCCTGCACAATGCCGAACAAGGTTCCCGGCGGGCTGCCATCGTGATACTCGCGAAAGCCACGCAGCGCCCAGCGCATGGATAGCTCCATCGAGGCCCGCGCCCCCTCTTCCGTCGCCGGATAGGGCGTGCACTCGTCGAAGCTCATCGCGATATCCGCGCCGAGTACGCGCTGAATGCGCATCGATTCCTCGGGCGAGAGAAACACCGGCGAGCCGTCGATCGGCGAGCGAAAATGCGCCCCCTCCTCGGTGATTTTGCGCATCTCGGCCAGGCTCCATACTTGAAACCCGCCGGAATCGGTAAGGATGGGCTTGCGCCAATGCATGAATCGGTGCAGCCCGCCATGGGCGCCGATCACCTCGAGGCCCGGCCGCAGATACAAATGAAACGTGTTGCCGAGCACGATCTCGGCGCCGACCGCTTCGAGGTCCTCCGGCGTCATTGCTTTGACCGTGCCGTAGGTGCCGACCGGCATGAACGCCGGCGTCTCGACCGTGCCGCGCGAAAATTCGAGCCGGCCGCGCCTGGCATCGCCGTCCTGCGCCAACAAACTGAATCGCATTGATCTTAACCGCGGGCCGCCGCGGCGGGTGTCAGATACATGGCATCACCGTAGCTGAAAAATCGATAGCGCGCCCGCACGGCGTGTGCATAGGCCGCGAGCAACGCCTCGCGTCCGGAGAAGGCCGCGCACAACATCAACAGCGTGGATTCAGGCAAATGAAAGTTTGTGATCAAAGCATCGACCGCTCTGAATCGATATCCCGGCCGGATAAAGATACTCGTACTGCCGCGGTAGGGCGCGACTCCCCCGCTCGCTTGTGCGGCGGCTGGCTGGCTTGCCGCGGTCTCCAGGCTTCTCACGACGGTGGTGCCCACCGCGATCACGCGGCCGCCGATGGCACGAGTGTCGTCGATTGCCGTGCAAGTGACTTGCGGTACCTCCAGCATCTCGCTGTGCATCTGGTGTGCCTCGAGGTTGAGAGCCCGCACCGGCGCGAAGGTCCCGGCACCGACATGCAGCGTCACGAACGCCTGACGGATCTTCCGGGCCCGCAATGACGCAAATAGTGAATCGTCAAAGTGCAGACCGGCAGTCGGCGCTGCGACGGCGCCGAGTTCGCGCGCGTACACGGTTTGATAGCGCTCCTTGTCGCCGGCCTCCGCCTTGCGGTCGATATACGGCGGCAGCGGAATTTCTCCGTGTGCCTGGAAGTAATCCTGCACATCACAGGAGAATTCGAGGACGAAGAGTTCGTCCTCACGCTTCAGCATGCGGGCGCTATGACTCCCCGCAAGGCGCACCACCGCGCCCTCCCGCAGCCCCTTGCTGGCGCGAACATGTACCAGCGCCGTCGTCGGCGCGAGCGCGCGCTCGAGCAGCAACTCGACGCGGCCGCCGCTGTCCTTGATCCCGAACGCCCGCGCCGGGATCACCCGGGTATCGTTGAAAACCAGCAGATCGTCCGGTCGAAGCAGCGCCGGCAAATCGCGAAATTGCCGGTCCTCAAAGGCTCCGGTGAGACCATCGAGAGTCAAAAGCCGGCTGGCGGAACGCTCCGCCGCAGGCTGCTGCGCGATGAGCTCCTTGGGTAGCTCGAAGTAAAAGTCCGTGCGCAGCATTGTGTTTAGGCATTCTAACAAGAGCGTCAATCACATATACTGCCCGGTCTGGCATGCCCGAATGGCGGAACTGGTAGACGCGCCGGACTCAAAATCCGGTGGTGGTGACACCGTGTGGGTTCGATTCCCTCTTCGGGCACCAACCTTCTTGGTTGGTCAAAAAACCGGATTCAAAAAGATGCTGTGCGTAGCGTACGAACTGCCGCGCGCCACAGCAGTCACCGATCTTCTTACGCAGAAGCGCGAAGGCGCTGGATCGGCCGGCGCTAAGCCGGAGCGCCGTGCTTTATGAGCTTGCGCAATTGGTTGCGCGTCTCGGGTGTATCTTTGTGGCCGTGCGCCGAGACCGCGTGCTGTATGGCAATTTCTATCAACTCCCGCTCGCTATCGGCGGAGATCGCCACGCTGCACTTGCTTTCGCTCGGGTGTTCACGACAATCGATAAATTTGCGGTCCATCTCAAATCTCCTCATGTCCTGGCGTAGTTGCTGGCTCCGAACCAATCGATCACCACCGCCGGCTCGTTTCCGACCACCCAGGCGTCGTGGCCGCTCGGCAGTGAGGTGATGTCGCCCGGGCCCGCTATGAATTCCGTGCCATCATCCATGCGGATGCCAAGCCGTCCGCTCACGTGATACTGGAAGTGCGGCGCCTGGCAGCTCGTGGTCTTGGCGATGGGTTTGACATCGTTCGACCAGCGCCAGCCGGGCTGGAATACCAGCCGTCCGACTTCGCCGTGGCCGATCTTCAGAATCTCGGCACGGCCTCGCGGAAATTCACGTGTTTCATCCGGGTCGGCAAAAGTCTTGTGCTCGGTTTCATGTCTGTTCATGGCTCCCTCACAATTTCGCACCACCAAGATATTCTACCAACTAGTAGGTAAAATTGCAAGAGGCTGCTAGAATTTGCCGATGAATAAGCAAGCCGCGCAGTCGGTCAAGTCCGAGACCGCATCGCACATTCTCGAAGTGGCCGAGCGCCTCGCGCAGACTCGGGGCTTCAACGGATTTAGTTACGCAGACATCGCTGCGGAGCTGAAAATCACCAAGGCGAGCCTGCATTATCACTTCGCGACCAAAGCCGAGCTCGGCTGCGCGCTCATCGTCAACTACACTGGCCGATTCAATGACGCACTGGCGAAGCTCGATGTCGATAAATCGCGATTGGCGTTGCACAATTACGTACAGCTTTACGAACAGGTGCTGGTTCGCGACCGAATGTGCCTGTGCGGGATGCTCGCGGCGGAATATTCAACGCTGCCTTCGCCGATGCAGCGCGAGATTCGCCATTTCTTTGACGAAAACGAGACGTGGCTGAGCCAGTGCATGGAGCGCGGCCGCAGCGACGGCAGTTTGCATTTTGACGGGTCGGTGCTGGAGGCTGCTCGCGCGCTGACCGCCGGACTGGAAGGAGCCATGCTGCTGGCGCGCTCATACGAGGATCCGGCGAGATTCACATCGATCGCCAAGCGGCTACTGGCCGAGTTGGGCGTCGCGCGTCCGCGCCGTCGCGCGAATCGATGAAAACTCGGGCCGCGAAACCCGGGACTCTGTAGCGCTTAGAATCGAGAGAGTGGACTACGCAAGTGGACAACGCGGATATTGCAAATCGCTGGAATTGAGGGAATTTCGGCACTCACGGTCACTTAGTCGTGGGTCCCTCTTCGGGCACCAGACTTACGCACCTCTGGTTGGTGACGCGACGCGAGCCGTCAATTTGTAATATCCGTGACATCTGCAGGTAGCGGGATGTCACTACTCTCCTCCCACCGACGCCGGCGTCGGACACACAAAGGCAAATCTCAGCCAACTTTGCGGGAGGCGATATGAAGGAATTCGCAAATCTGCTGCGCGCGAGCGCGGCGCTGGTATTTCTCAGCTCTGCTTTCATGAGCGCACCGGTCCGCGCCGACGCAGGAAAGGTCTCGAGCGCCGGATCCAGCTGTCAGCTCGAAAACGGCATCAAGCACATCGTGCACATTCAATTCGATAATGTGCATTTGCAGCGCGACAATCCAAACGTCCCCTCGGATCTTGAGCAAATGCCGAATTTGCTCAACTTCATCGAAGATCGCGGGACGATGCTGACCAATCATCACACGCCGCTCATTTCGCACACCGCCGATGACATCATCACGACCCTGACGGGAGTGTACGGCGAGAAACACGGGCAGCCGGTCGCGAATTCCTACGGATATTTCCGGCCCGATGGTTCGATCGGCTTTGCCAGCTCATTTGTCTATTGGACCGATATCGCGCCGGACGGCCAACCGCAAATGATCGATCAGCGCGGTAAGATTCATCCTGCTCCTTGGGCGGTTTTCACCCGCGCGGGTTGCGATGTCGGCGCCTTTTCCACGGCCAATATCGAGTTTGAGAACATCTCCAGCGATATCACCAACGTCTTTGGCGCTGCCTCGCCGCAGGCGGCCGAAGCCAAAGCGACGCCGACCAAGGCGATCGCGGATTTCGAAGGCATCGCCGTTCATTGCGCCCTAAACAGCAAGCTGTGCAGCCAAGGCGCAGCGCCCGATCTCTTGCCGGATGAGCCCGGCGGCTATGCGGGTTTCAGCGCCTTGTACGGCAATGTGGCCGTGGCACCGCAGATCAATCACGGCCAAGGCGTGGTGGACGATCTCGATGGCAATCCCGTTGCGGATAGCAGCGGCAACCCGGGCTTCCCCGGCTTCGATCCCAGCGCCTCTCAGACCTTGGGATACCTGGCCACCATGCTCGAAGCCGGCATACCCGTGGTCTACGCCTATATTGCCGATGCGCACGACAATCATTTTACCGGGTCAGGCAGCTACGGACCCGGCGAAGCCGGCTATGTGCAGCAGCTTGCAGCATATAACGCGGCCTTCGGTAAATTCTTTGCTCGCTTGGCCGGCGATGGGATCACGCGCGACAATACTTTGTTCATCGTGACCGCCGATGAGAACGATCATTTTGCCGGCCAGGCCGGCTCCCCTGCCGGTTGCGACGGAATCTATACACCCTGCACCTATGTGCGCCTGCCGCTGGGTTGCGATGGCGATTTCGTGCCCTGCACGACGACCAACTTGGGCGAAGTGGGTGTCGATATGCGCTCATTGCTGCTGACCGAGGCACCCAACTTCGCGGTGCCGGGCTTCTCTGTGCATAGCGATGATGCCCCCACGGTCTATATTGCGGGCAATCCCGGTCCGATCGATCCCCTCACTCGTGCACTCGAGCAAAACTCCGCATCATTGGTGGCATTCGATCCGATTGTCGGCACCAATGTGCCGCTCCTGAAGGCCATGGGAGATCCTGCGGAAATGGCGCTGCTGCACATGGTGACTAAGGATCCGGCCCGTACGCCGACGTTCGTCTATTTTGCGAACGATGACTTCTTCATCACGGCAGGATCCAAATCGGTTGCCTGCGCCTCGATTCCGGCCTGCTCGGACGAGCAACCCGGCTTCAATTGGAATCACGGCGACATCCAGCAGGACATCACGCATACCTGGTTGGGAATGGTTGGCCCCGGCGTACGCCGAATGGGGCGTACCGGCGAAGTGTTCACCGATCACACCGACATCAGGCCGACGCTCGTCAGCTTGGCAGGACTGAAGGATGATTACAGCCACGACGGGCGGGTCATTTTCGAAGTTCTGGACCACGAGGCGTTGCCGTTCTCGCTGCGCGATCACGATGAAACCCTCTCGGCGTTGGCGGCTGCTTATAAAGCCATCAACGCGCCGCTCGGCGAATTGGGCCGCAAATCGCTGCGAATCGCCACGCATGCCCTCCTCAGCGACGCGACGACCATCGATGCACTGGATGGCCGGATCAATGATCTGGCGGCGCGGCGCAATGCCATCGCGAGCGAGATGATCGCGATGCTCGAAGCAGCCGAGTTTCGGAACCAGTCCGTCGATCGAGACGCCGCCGCTGAATTGATCGACCGCGCCCGCGATCTACTCGAGTCGCTGCGCTGATTTGGTTCTCGTCAATGATTTCGACCGCACGCGGGCGATCGTGTCGCCGCAATCGCCCGCGTGCAAAGTTTGGCGAGAAGCTGCTTGAACGCTACATGAAGAACTGTTCCGATATTATCTTTCCGTCTTTGACTTCGTAGGCGCAGATCTCTTCAAGCTTTACACGCCCACGTCCTTTCATCGTCACGTCCATGGTGAGCGCAAGCGCGATGGCGTTGCCGGTGACCAGCGGCACAGACGTACTGCATCCATGCATCTTTTCCACCATCGACTCGAACTTGTGGCCCTTTTCAATGATGGCACGCAGCCCTTTCGTTTCTTTGGGGAAGTCCGGCATATCGCGAGGTTCAATGCTCACCGCATCCTCGGCGAACAGTTCCTTCTGGGCGGCTTCAAAGTGTCCTTGGCGGCAAAGCTCGGTGAGACGCGTGGCAATTTGTTGCGTATCCATGACAAGCTCCTTGAGTTGCGGGAGTGGTTAATGTTCGGCGGGCGAGACCCTTTACTACGCCGAATCGAAGTTTAAAACCAGTCGGGTGTTGTCTGACAGGGCGGCCATCAACCTGTCACTCGCCCCCCAATCGATCTGGTATAGAAACATCCGGGGCATCCGCTATACTGCCGGCCGCTACCGTGGGGTAGGCGGTGGGATAAGCGGGCCGAAATACGGCATTTCTGCCGCCCTCTACGGGCACCAGAATTTTATTTTAATGGACCTCTCTTGAATTTCTGCAGCAACTGCGGCTCACCCGTCGAATCGAAGATCCCCGCCGGGGACCATTTGCCGCGTTTCGTATGCACCAGCTGCAATATGGTGCATTACAAAAATCCGCTGCTGGTCTTGGGCTGCGTACCTGAGTGGCAGAACAAGATATTGCTGTGCCGCCGCGCGATTGAACCGCGCCTCGGATTCTGGACGGTGCCCGCCGGCTTCATGGAGAACGGCGAAACCATGCAGCAGGCCGCAGCCCGCGAATGTCAGGAGGAGGCGTTGGCAACGGTCGAGGTCGGCTCGCTGTTGGCAGTGGTCAATGTTACTCGCGCAAACCAGGTTCACGTGATGTTCCGGGCCAAGCTGCTCGAGCCAAAATTCGCGCCCGGCCCGGAGAGTTTGGAAGTCGGCCTGTATGAGGAAGCGCAGGTACCGTGGTCGGAACTGGCATTCGCGAGCGGCGAATATGCATTGCGGCAATACTTTGCCGACCGCAGTTCAGGAAGCGAGGAACATCATTTCACCGAACTAAAGAGCGCACGGCCGCGGGCGGAATCCTGAGGCTGTGGCAGAATAGTATTCGACGATCAACCGAGACTTAAGAAGGGTAAATCATGGCGTTCGTGGTGACGGAAAGCTGCATCAAGTGCAAGTACATGGATTGCGTCGAGGTATGCCCCGTCGACTGTTTTCACGAAGGTCCCAACTTTCTCGTGATCGATCCCGACGAGTGCATCGATTGCACGTTGTGCGAGCCCGAATGTCCGGTCGAGGCCATCTATTCCGAGGAAGAGATTCCGGACGGCCAGGAAAGCTTCAAGCAGTTGAATGCCGATCTCGCCAAGAAGTGGCCTGTGATCAGCGAGAAGAAGGATGCACCGGCCGACGCCAAGCTCTGGGAAGGCGTGAAGGATAAAGCGAAGCTTCTCGAGCGCTAGCGCTTAGCGCTTAGCGCTTGGCTACCTGCAGCTCTTTGAGTTGTTCCACCAGCTCGCGCGGCGGCATGTAGCCCGAAATGTAGTCGCCGCTCTCGGTCACGATCGCTGGCGTGCCGCGAACCCCGATGTTCTCGCCCAGTTCATACTCGCGCTTCACCGGCGTCGGCGAGCAGACCTTGTTCATGTCCAACGTCGCACCCGCTTTCGCACGGGTCAGCGCCTCGTTTCGATTCGGCGAACACCAGACCACTTCAGCCTTCTTCCAGCTCTCGGTTCCAGGTCCGCTGCGCGGATAAAACATGTAGCGGACCCGTATTCCCAGGCGATTGAGCTCCGCCATTTCACTATGCAATTTGCGGCAATATGCGCAATCGACGTCGGTGAAGACCGTGATCGTGTACTTGGGATTTGGTGGCGAGAAAATCAGCATTTCCGATTCCGGAACCGCGCTGATCAATGCAAGCCGCGCATGCGTGCGCAATTCCTCGGTCAAGTTCTCTCGCGACTTCATGTCGTACAGATTGCCGTCGATGAAGTACTTGCCGTCGGCGGTGATATAGCTGACGTCGGCGCCTTGCGCGAATTCGTATATTCCGGGGATGGGCGAGGGCCGCAGATCCTCGATCTTGGTGCCCGCGGGCAGCACCTTGAGCAATGCCACGCGCGGATCGGCAGGCGCCTGGTCGGCGGTTGCAGTTGCCGCACGCACGCTCGTCTCCGAGATGCAAACAACCAGCGCGAGAACGGCGAGATATCGCAGCATGCAAAGGACTCCGGCGGAACTTGAGTGTTCGACCCCGCCAGTGTGCGGAGGTTCACCCGATTCTAGCATCAGCCCCGGGGGTGGTGCTGCGAGTGCAGGTCCTTCAGACGTTCGCGCGCGACATGGGTGTAGATCTGGGTCGTCGACAGGTCGCTGTGGCCCAGAAGCATTTGCACCACTCGCAGATCCGCGCCGTGATTGAGAAGATGCGTGGCAAAGGCGTGCCGCAAAGTGTGCGGCGACAATTCCTTCTCCACGCCCGCCTTCTTGGAATAGCGCTTTATGATGTGCCAGAACGCCTGGCGCGTCATGCGATCGCCGCGACGGGTCGGAAACAAATAGTCCGTCTGCCGTTCCAGCAGGATTTCGACGCGCGGTCCCTGCATGAATTGCTGCAGCCACTTGACCGCTTCCTCGCCGAGCGGAATCAAGCGTTCGCGATTGCCCTTGCCGACCACGCGCATCACGCCCTGATTCAGATTGACCTGGTTGTGCTTCAAACTGACGAGTTCGGAAACTCGCAGGCCCGTGGCATACAGAACTTCCAGCATGGTGCGATCGCGGTGACCGAGCGGTTCGGCCACGGTGGGGGCCTCGAGCAAGGACTCCACCTCGGCTTCGGTCAGCGACTTGGGAAGCGAGCGGCCGATTTTCGGCATCGCAATCTGCGCGGTTGGATCCTGCGCAATCAATCCTTCGCGCATCATGAAACGGAAGAACCGGCGAAAACTCGAGAGCTGCCGGGCGGTCGAGCGGGGACGCGAACCACCCTCGACGCGGGCGGCAATGAAGCCCAGTAATTCGATGCGCGTTGCTTTGAGCAGGGCGCTGTCGCGCTCTTCCAGCCATCGTGCGAGAGCAGTCAAATCAGCGCGATAGGCGGCCAAGGTGTTGGCCGAAAGACCGCGTTCCATCCACACCGCATCCAGGAAACGCTGCAAGGCGGGATCCGCCGCCTCGCGTACAGCAGGTACCGCCGCGCCCGAGGTGCGTGTATAAACCGTCCGTTTGAGAGCCGTCGCCATAGTTTCTCGCGAAGGGTTGAGCACGAAATAGTGCTGTCCGCGCTATCAGTCCTCAGTATGCGAGGGGTGCCGGTAGGTCGGCGTGACCAGAATCACAGTACAGTCAAGTATTAACATAAGGAGAACCAGATCACAGAAGTGAAGCGTTTGGGTCTGCGCAAGGCGCTGCACCTGCCCTACGTGCTGTACTGCGTCGCGGGTTTCGGGGTGCTCGCGTTCATCGTGCTGGCCATCAACCTGTTCCTGCCGAAACTGCGGCAACGCCGCTGGGTGGCCGGGAGATTCTCGCGCACCTTTCTGTGGCTGATCGGTATTCCCTTCACGGTTCAGGGCTTGGAGCGGCTGCCCGAGACCGCCTGCGTGGTGGTGGCGAACCATGCGAGCTACATCGACGCCTTGGCCATCGTTGCTGCATTGCCCCCCGATTTTGCCTTCGTGATCAAAAAGGAGATGGTGCGTGTTCCCCTGATGGGCCTCCTGCTGAGCCGCTTGGGATCGCAATTCGTGGAGCGATTCGATCCGAACAAAGGCGCCAGCGACGCCCGCAGGGTCTTGAAACTGGCCGCGGCGGGCCAATCCCTGATGTTCTTCCCGGAGGGAACCTTCGATGAGACCCGGCAGATCGGTAAGTTCATGGGCGGCGCCTTCGCCACCGCGGCCCGTTCCCAGATTCCGATAGTCGCGGTGGCCATACACGGCACGCGCGAAGTGATGCCGCCCGAAAGGGGAGTTTGGGTCAATCGCCTGCCCATTCGCGTGGAAATTCTCGAGGTCTTGCCGGCAGAGGGCGCAAGACAAAAGAGCCGCGAATTGATCGCGCAGGCCGTCGGAGTCCCGCTGGCTCCTTGAGGCCCTTGAAGGGCGGCTATAATTCAAGATCCACTTTGAGGAATGTCTATCATGAATTCAGATCCCGTCGTCATCCTGAGCGCCCGCCGCACACCGGTCGGTGCCTTTCAAGGCGCGTTGTCCAGCGTCACCGCCCCCCAGCTGGGAGCCGTTGCGATCAAGGCTGCGCTTGGCGATTCGGGGTTGACGCCCCAGCAAGTTGATGAAGTCGTCATGGGCTGCGTGCTCTCTGCGGGCATCGGCCAGGCGCCGGCGCGCCAGGCTGCCTTGGGGGCCGGACTTCCCGCCGGGGTCCCTTCCACCACGGTGAATAAAATGTGCGGCTCCGCGATGCGCGCCGTGATGCAGGGTGCCGACCAGATTCTCGCCGGCTCCGCTGAAGTCGTCGTGGCGGGCGGCATCGAATCCATGAGCAACGCGCCCTACTTATTGCCCAAGGCTCGAACCGGCTATCGCATGGGCAATCAGGAAGTGCTGGACCATATGTTTTACGACGGGTTACAAAGCCCTTGGGACGGCCAGTTGATGGGTTGCTTCGCGGAAGCGACCTCGGAGAAGTACGGCTTCACGCGCCAGGCCCAGGACGAATTCGCCGCCGAGTCCGTGCGGCGCGCGCTGGCGGCCATCAATGGCGGCCAGTTCGCGGCGGAGGTTGCCCCGGTGACAACCAAGACGCGCAAGGGCGAGGTGCGGGTCGACAAGGATGAAACGCCCTTCACGCTCGATATCGCGAAGATCCCAACCTTGAAGCCGGCGTTTAAAAAAGAGGGAACAGTCACGGCCGCAAGCTCCTCGGGGATCTCCGACGGGGCGGCCGCGCTCGTGCTGGCGCGCGAATCCTTCGCCAAAACCAAGGGACTCAAGCCGCTGGCGCGCATCCTGGGCTACACGAGCTTTGCGCGCGAACCCGAATGGTTCACCTTGGCACCGGTCGGCGCGATTCAGAAATTGCTGACCCAGCTCAATTGGCAGGCGAAGGACGTGGACCTGTACGAGGTGAACGAGGCATTTGCCGCAGTGGCCATGGCGGCGATGAAGGATCTGGGCTTGGAGCATGAGAAAGTGAACGTCAACGGCGGCGCATGCGCGCTCGGCCATCCGATCGGCGCCACCGGAGCGCGAATTCTCACCACCCTGCTGTATGCGCTGAAGGCGCGCGGTAAGAAGCGTGGAATTGCCAGCTTGTGTATCGGCGGCGGCGAAGCGACCGCCGTCGCCGTCGAACTCATTTGAGCACAACATCGATCGCGAGCGATCTTGCGGGCGGCATTGCCCGCCTCACGCTGAATCGCCCGGACAAGCGCAATGCGCTGGATGCCTCAACCATCGCGGCGCTCACGGCGGAATTGCAGCGTTGCGCGGCCGACCCGAAAGTTCGCGTCGTGCAAATCACGGGAGCCGGTGAGGTTTTTTGCGCCGGCGCGGACTTATCCGAAATGCAGGCGCAGGCGCGCGCCACCGAGGCGGAAAACCTGGTTCACGCTCGGCTCCTTGCGACGCTCTTAGGGGAGCTGGACTCGATGCCGAAGCCCACGCTGGCGCGCGTCAACGGCGACGGCTACGGCGGCGCCTTGGGGCTCATGGCCGCATGCGACATCGTGGTCGCGGCGGACCATGCCAAATTCGCGTTTACCGAGGTGCGCTTGGGAATCATTCCAGCGGTGGTCAGCCCGTTTGTTCTCGCCAAGATCGGCGAAAGAGCGGCGCTGCGCTACGTTCTGACGGCCGAGACCATGACCTCGGCGACACTCAAGGAGATAGGATTGGTCCACGAGGTAGCCGCGGCGCCGCAGCTCGATTCAGTTTGCAATCGAATGACAGATGCCATCCTCAAAGGGGCGCCCGGCGCGCTGTCCGAGGCCAAAATATTGATTCGCGACATGGCAAATGCGCCGGCGCGACGCAGAAGCCAAGACTCATTGGACATGGCGGCCCGCCTGGCCCGTCTGCGGGTAAGCGACGAAGCGCAGGAAGGAATCAGTGCGTTTTTTGTCAAGCGCCGTCCCAGTTGGCGCCCCGACTGACGAAAAAAACGGGGCGGGCGTCCTTGCCCAAGCCATGCCCAAATCCATTGGCCATCCTTAGAAAACGGCTTCCGTGGCCTAACTCATGGTTGTCCCCATTAACCAGAGCGACAACTGTCAGCGAATTCCCTCATTTCCTGTCCGCGTGTCGGACGTTCCCCCTGCCAAGGGCTTTGTGATCTACTAGCGCCCGTCAATGAATTGAAGCAAATTCAGGTGTCAGTTTGATGCGCGAAAGCCAACGCGATGTCATGGAGTACGAGGTTGCGATCGTCGGCGCGGGACCCGCCGGCCTGGCTTGCGCGATTCGACTGAAGCAGCTCAATCCCAATTTAAGCGTCTGCGTGCTCGAGAAGGCGGCGAGCCTGGGTGCGCACTCCCTGTCCGGCGCCGTCATGGAGCCGGGACCGCTTGATGAGCTGCTGCCGAGCTGGCGCGAGCACGCCCCCGACATCTGCGTTGCGGCCGGACGCGACGAATTCGCAATTATGACGCGGCGCAAACGCATCAAATTCCCGATCGTTCCGCCGCAGCTGTGGAATCACGGTAACTTCATCGTTTCCTTGGGCCAGTTGGTGCCCATTCTGGGCCAGGAGGCCGAGAAACTCGGAGTCGATGTATTTCCTGGCTTCGCGGCCGCCGAGGCGTTGTTCGACGACACTGGTAAGGTTAAGGGCATTCGCATCGGCGACATGGGGCTACTGAAGAACGGCGAGCCCGGGCCGAATTTTGCTCTAGGTCCCGAAATTCACGCCAAGATCACCCTATTTTGCGAGGGTTGCCGCGGAAGTGTCTCCAAGCAATTGATCGCGCGCTTCAAGCTGGACGCCGGCAAATCGCCACAAACCTACGGACTGGGCTTCAAGGAGCTGTGGCAATTGCCCCCCGGCCGTGTCGAACCGGGGCTCATCGAGCACACCTTCGGCTGGCCGCTCGATAACAGCACTTATGGCGGCAGTTTTGTCTACCACCTCAATAACGATCGCGTGTACGTGGGCTTCGTGGTCGGCCTGGACTATGAGGACCCCCGCCTCAAACCCTTCGAAGCTTTTCAGCAATGGAAGAATCACCCACACATCAAACGCTTGTTGCAGGGCGGGGAGATCGTCTCCGGCGGTGCGCGCACCATCATCGAAGGGGGTTATCAGTCGATGCCGACCCTGGAAATGCCGGGCGCCCTGCTCGTCGGCGACGCCGGCGGAACCCTCAATACGCCCAAGATCAAGGGTATTCATCAGGCGATCCGCTCCGGCATGACCGCGGCCGCTCACTACGTGGAAACCGGCGGCAGCGCCGGCTTCGACAAACGCTGGCGCGAATCGGCCGGCGGCCGCGAGCTATATAAAGTGCGCAATTTTCGGCCAGGATTTCGCCGCGGCTTGTGGTTCGGCCTCGCCAACTCCGTGCTGGAAACGATCACCTTCGGTAAATTGCCCTGGACACTGGCCAATCACGCGGACGATACCGCGCTCAAACACCTGGACGAGTACACCTCGCCGGATCGCGCCTGGGGCGAGCGCGACCTGCCGCCGCGCGATCGGGTTGCCTTCGTCTTCTTTGCCGCCACCACGCATGATGAATCGCAACCGGTCCACCTGCACGTGGCCGATACCACGCTATGCGCCACCCGCTGCATCCAGGATTTCGGCAACCCGTGCACGAATTTTTGCCCGGCGAACGTCTACGAGATGATCGCCGACGGGGCCGGCGGCCAAAAGCTGCAGATCAACGCCTCGAACTGCGTGCATTGCAAGGCATGCGACATCAAGGAGCCGTACCCGGGACAAATCACCTGGACGACCCCCGAAGGTGGTTCCGGCCCGAACTATCAGAGCCTTTAGGAACCCGCGCCGGTTGTCTCAAGATTCCTCGCCTATCGCCGCGCGTCTCGCCAGCGAGATCGCGGCCCATCGGCTTGAATACGATTCGAGTCAGGAACAAGCGGCAGCGAAGCTCGATGAGTTGCGCGCCAAGCTGCTGGCGCGCTCGCGCTCCTTGAGCGGGCGGCTGCGTGCGCGGCTGTCGTGGCTTTCGAGCCGCCCCGCCCCGCCGGTCAGCGGACTGTATTTGTGGGGCGGCGTGGGCCGCGGCAAGACGCTGCTGATGGACCTGTTCTACGAATCGCTGGGCCCGCGACACGCCCTGCGAATGCATTTCTACCGCTTCATGCAGCAGGTCCACTTGAGGTTGCGCGGCATCAAGGACCGCACCGATCCTCTGGAACTCGTGGCGCAACGCCTGGCCGCGGGCACGCGCGTGATTTGCCTGGACGAATTCTTTGTGTCGGACATCGCCGACGCCATGATCCTCGCGGGATTGTTTGCCGGCCTGTTCCGCCGCGGCGTGACGTTGGTGGCCACTTCCAACATCCCGCCGCAGGATTTGTACAAGGATGGTCTGCAGCGTCAGCGGTTTCTCCCGGCGATCGATTTGCTCGAAGCACACATGCACGTGTTGCATCTGGACGGCGGCGTCGACTACCGCTTGCGGCAATTGGAGCAGGCACCCACATACCTCGATTCGAAGCTGCCCGGCACCCCCGCGCAGCTCGCGCAGCGATTCGCCGCCCTGGCCGGCGGCAGCGCGGCAGGTCCTTCGATCTTGACGGTGGAGGATCGGCCCATCGCGGCCCGAGCCACGGGCGCGGGCATGGCTTGGTTCGACTTCAAAGACATCTGCGAGGGCCCGCGCAGTCAGATTGATTACATTGAACTAGCCCGTCTCTATCACACCGTGTTCATATCGAACATTCCCGAATTTCAACGCGACGACGACAACGCCGCGCGCCGCTTCATCATGTTGATCGATGAATTCTACGATCGCAATGTGAACGTCGTGGTGTCGGCGGCCGCCGCGCCCGCAGAGTTGTATCACGGCAATGCTTTGCGAACGGAGTTCGCGCGCGCCTCGAGCCGGCTCATTGAAATGCAGACCCAACAATATCTGGCCCGTCAACACCGTCCCTGAAATCACCCCGGCCTGGCATAATTCGCGCATGCGCAACGTCGCGGAATTCAAGATTCAATACCGGCAGATTCTCGATCCGCGCGGCAATCCGTGCGCGCCTCTGCCCGCCTTCGCCGCGGACGCGGATGAGCTCAGGCGCATGTACCGCATGATGGTCTTGGTGCGCATCTTCGATGCGAAATGCGTGAATCTGCAGCGCACCGGGCAACTGGGCACCTATCCGTCGTGCTTGGGACATGAGGCCACGCATGTCGGGGTCGGCGCTGCGATGTTGCCCGAGGATGTACTGGCGCCGGTATACCGTGAAGTCGGTACGCAGCTGTGGCGCGGCGTGACGATGGGCGAGATGCTCTTGTACTGGGCCGGAGATGAGCGCGGCAATGATTTTTCGCAGCCGCGTCATGACTTTGCCTGGTGCGTGCCCATCGCCACCCAGACCTTGCACGCCGCCGGAGCGGCCATGGCGTTTCAGGTATTGAAGCAACCGCGCTGCGCACTCGCCTACATCGGCGATGGCGGCACCTCCGAAGGCGCGTTCTACGAGGCAATCAATTTGGCCGGGGCCCGCAAGCTGCCGGTGGTGTTCGTCATCGTCAACAACGGGTGGGCGATCTCCGTTCCCGTGAGCGCGCAGACCGCCGCGGAAACCTTGGCCCAGAAGGCCATCGCGGCGGGCATCCCCGGCGTGCAGGTCGACGGCAACGATTGCATAGCGGTACGTCAGACGGTCGCGGAGGCGCTCGATGCCGCGCGGCGCGGCGCCGGTCCCGCGGTGATCGAGGCATTGACCTACCGGTTGAGCGACCATACGACGGCCGATGATGCGAGCCGCTATCGCGGCGAACATGAGCTCAAGGAGGCTTGGAATCTCGAACCCATGATTCGCATGCGCGAGTTCTTGAGCCGTTCCAAGCTCTGGGATGCCGCTCAGGAAGGAAATTTGCAACAGGAATGCGCCGAGCAGGTCGAGACCGCGGTGCGAATGCATTTCCAGCAATCGAAGCCCGGGTCGGATGCGATGTTCGAGCATCTGTTCGCGCAGCTCCCAGTGCATCTCCAAGAGCAGCGCGCGACCGCGCGGCGGTACGCGGCGAAAGTCAGCGGTCATTGATGGCCAAGATAACCATGATCGAAGCCATCGCCATGGCGCATGGCTGGGAAATGCAGCATGACCCGCGCGTGGTGGTGATCGGGCAGGACGTCGGCGCGAATGGCGGCGTATTCCGCGCCACGGCCGGCCTTCAACAGCGCTTCGGCAAGGACCGCGTGCAGGATACGCCGCTCGCCGAGGCGGCGATCGCCGGTATGTCGGTGGGCATGGCAACGCATGGACTGAAGCCGGTTGCCGAGATTCAATTCATGGGGTTCCTATATCCCGCGCTGGATCAGATCGTGAATCACATGTCGCGCATGCGAAATCGCACGCGCGGACGCTTGACCTGTCCGGTTGTCATGCGCATGCCGCACGGCGGCGGTATTCATGCACCCGAACATCATTCCGAGAGCACCGAGTCCATGCTGTGTCACATCCCCGGTATCCGCGTCGTGTGTCCTTCCTCGCCGGCGCGGGCTTACGGCTTGCTGCTGGCGGCTATCCGCGATCCGGACCCCGTCATGTTCCTGGAACCCGTGCGGCTTTACCGTGCGGTGCGTCAGGAGGTAGCGGATGACGGCCAAGCGTTGCCGCTCGATGCTTGCTGCATACTGCGCGAGGGGAGCGATGCGACCATTGTTACGTGGGGCGCCATGACCATCGAGACGCTGCGGGCTGCCGCGGAACTCGAGAAGCGGGGCGTGAGCGTCGAGGTCATCGATCTATGTACCTTGAGTCCGATCGACATCGAGACCATATTGGAGTCGATTGCCAAGACGGGCCGGCTGGTGATCGTGCATGAGGCCGCGCGCAATGTAGGGGTGGGCGCGGAAATCGCCGCGCTGGTCGCCGAGCACGGACTCTTTGACTTGCAGGCGCCGATTCGGCGCGTCACGGGATTTGATACCGTCGTGCCGCTGTTTCAGCTGGAGCAGGAATACATTCCCAGCACACAACGCATCATCGACACCGTGCAGCTGACCTTGACGGAAGGCGCATGAGTACATTCAAGCTTCCGGATTTGGGCGAGGGCCTGGCCGAGGCGGAAATCCTCGAATGGCATGTGAAGGTCGGCGATCAGGTGCGCGTCGATCAACCCATGGTCTCGGTGGAAACCGCCAAGGCGGTGGTCGAGGTCCCCTCGCCTTTCAGCGGCGTGGTGACGGCGCTACGAGGCGCGGTTGGGGACATCGTACCCACTGGGGCGCCGCTCATCGACTTCGATTCGGGAACGGTCGTCGGCAGCATGCCCGCCCACAATGAAGAGGAATTCGTCGAACAAGCCGGCGTCGTCCCGGTGCGCGCACGAGCCAACGGTAGCGGCAACGGGAGCGGCAGTGGCCGCGCGGTGCCGGCAGCCCGGGCGCTGGCGAAGCGACTGAATGTTGACCTGACGAACCTCGCCGGCAGCGGTCGCGGCGGATTGATCACGATCGACGATGTACTTGCGGGCGTCGATGCGCTTGGCGCGAGAAATGCGCCCGCCGTCGCCGGCGGCGCACCGGAATCGCTGCGCGGAATGCGCCGCGCCATGGCGCAAAGCATGTCGCAGTCCCGCGATCAGGTGGCCGGCAGCACTGTGTGCGACGACGCCGACATTCACTCCTGGAACCGGCGCGGGGACTTCACCTTGAGGCTGATGCGCGCATTGATCTTTGCCTGGCGCGCCGAACCTGCGCTGAATGCCTGGTACGACTCCGCCAGTCTGTCGCGAACCCTCATCGATCATATCGACCTTGCGATCGCGGTCGATGCACCGGACGGCCTGATCGTACCCGTGATACGAGGGATCGATGGCAAAACGGCCGACCAGCTCCGTGCTGCCATTGCCGCGCAAAAGGAGGCAGCCCATCAGCGGCGCACGGCGGCGAAGGACTTGCGCGGCTTCACCTTGATGCTCTCGAACTTCGGCACCTTGGCCGGCCGCTACGGCATTCCCCTCGTGGTCCCGCCGGCGGTCGCGATCCTGGGAGCGGGAAAGGTCCGGGAAGATGCCGTGGCCATCGCCGGCACGGTACAGGCGCGCCGTCGGATGCCGCTTTCATTGAGCTTCGATCATCGCTGCATCACCGGCGGCGAGGCGTGCCGCTTTCTCGCGGCAGTCATCGCCGATCTCGAAAGGCCGGAATAACTTAAGGGTTTCTTATGTACCAGGTCTCATCGAAAGAGCATCGCAACATCGTCGCAGCGATCATGCGCAGCCCCCGTCGCCCGGCAAAGCTCGCGCCAGGATTGGACTGGCGGGTTTATCTGCAAACGTACTTCGCCACGGTCGAGACCCGGGACCTGGCCGATCGCGATCCCGAGCAACTCGCCGCAGCGGCGCTCGCGCATCTGCAATTCGCGATGAAGCGGCGCAGGACGGCGCTGGTGCGCGTGTTCAATCCAACCTTGCGCGAACATGGATTCGTCTCGCCGCACACCATTATCGATGTGGTGAACGATGACATGCCCTTCCTGGTGGACTCGATCAGCCTCGCGCTGACCGAGCGCTCGCTGACGCTGCACTTCTTGGCGCACCCGATATTCGCGGCGACGCGCGACCGCTCGGGAGTTCTCCGTGCCCTGCAGCCGCGCGGCGACGGCGAACCGGAGGCAAAACAGCGCCTCGAATCCTTTCAGCATCTCGAGGTGGATCGGGTCGTCGATCCCGAGGCGCTCAAGTCCTTGGGCGCGCAGATCGAGCGCAGCATGCGCGATGTGCGCGTGGCTTGCGCGGATTGGGCACGAATGAAAGAGGCCGCGCGCCGGACCGCCCAGGATTTGAGCGCGATCAGTTCGCGCATCGACCCCACCGAGCTGAACGAGACCTGCGCCCTGCTCGAGTGGATGGAAAATCGGCACTTCACCTTCCTGGGGTACCGCGAATACCGGCTGGCAGGTGCCAAGGGCCGCGAATATCTGCAGCCCATCAAGGCCACCGGTCTCGGGATCCTGCGGCGCGCCCGCGCCCGCGCCGAGAACAGCAATCGCATCCTGCCCAGCGATGTTAGACGGCAAAGCCGCTCACCCGACCTGAGCTTGGTCACCAAGGCCAATTCCTTGTCGACCGTGCACCGTTCCGGATATCTGGACTATGTGGGCGTCAAGAGCTTCGACGCCAAGGGGCGCCTGACCGGAGAGCGGCGCTTCCTGGGGTTGTGGACCTCGGCGGCATACAACAGCAATCCGCGCGAAATTCCGCTGCTGCGCCGGAAAATCGCGCACGTGACGGAGCACTTCGCGATGGCCCCGGACAGCCATGACGGAAAAGCGCTGCAGCACATCCTGGAGACGTTTCCGCGCGATGAACTGTTCCAAGCCGGCGTCGCGGAACTCAATCGCATCGTGACCGGAATATTCGGCCTTCAAGATCGGCCACGAGTGCGCGTGCTGCTGCGCCGCGACCCGTTTCGCCGCTTCTATTCCTGCCTCGTGTTCGTGCCGCGCGAAAAATACAATACTCAGGTTCGGCAACGGATCGAACGGGTGATTCGCGAGGCATTTGCGGCCTTCAGCATGGAGTCCTCCGTGCAGATTGCCGAATCGAATCTGGCCCGTCTGCACATCGTTGCCCGGACCGCGCCGGACAAGACAGTGAACGTGGACTCCGACAGTCTGGAACGCCGCGTCGCGGCGGCGGTGCGCTCCTGGCAGGACGCCTTCAAGGCCGCCCTGTTGATGCGCTTCGACGAGGCATATGCCCTGCAGCTGTTCGACAAATACGCGCAGGCGTTTCCCGCCGCCTACACGGAGGATTTCCAGGGAGACGCCGCGGCTTTGGATGTCTCCTTCCTCGAGGCGGTCGAAAAGGAACCCGCCCGCCTGCACTTGGACATTTACCGGCCGGACCCCAAGCGCAAGGACAAATTCTTCCTCAAGATTTTTCGCGTCCAGGACGCGATCCCGATCTCCGACTTGATGCCCATGCTGGAGAACATGGGTCTCAAGGTGATCGCAGAACGGCCCTACGAACTCGAGCTCGCCGGCGCGCGGCGCGCCTGGGTGCAAGATCTGGAACTTCTCATGCAGGTCGCGCCGGCGGTCGCTTTCGATGCATTGGACCGCGAGATCAAGAGCGCTTTCACCGCCGTCTGGACCGGGCGCATGGACAGCGATCGCTTCAATCAACTCACGCTGTCGGCGGGCATTCCGTGGCGCATGGTCGATGTGCTGCGGGCTTATTGCCGCTACCTGCTGCAGACCGGATTACCCTTCAGCTTAGGGTACGTGGCGCAGGTTCTGGACAACAACGCCGCCATTGCCAGATTGTTTTCCGAATTATTCATGGCGCGCTTCGATCCGCGCACGGTCCAGGCGGCGCGACATCGTTCCCTCACGCGCCTGAGCCGCGACATTCCCGCCGCACTGGAAGCCGTGACCCGATCGGATGAGGATCGGATCTTGCGCGCGCTGTGGAATGCATTGACTGCGACCGTGCGCACCAATGCCTATCAAACCGGTTCCTCGGGTCAGCTCAAGGAATATCTGTCGTTCAAGCTTGCCAGCCAGCAACTGCGCGAATTGCCGCTGCCCAAGCCGTTATTCGAGATTTTCGTGTTCTCGCCGCGCATGGAGGGCGTGCATCTACGCATGGGCTATGTCGCGCGCGGCGGCATTCGCTGGTCGGACCGGCGCGAGGATTTCCGCACGGAAATACTCGGGCTGATGAAGGCGCAGCAGGTCAAGAACACGGTGATCGTGCCGGTCGGGGCCAAGGGCGGATTCATCGTCAGGCGCATGCCGGCCGAGCGCGAGGCGCAAGCAGCCGAGGTGATCGCCTGCTATCAAACGCTGATGCGCGGGCTGCTGGACCTCACCGACAATATCGTCGGCGATAAAATCGTCGCCCCGAGCATGGTGGTGCGCCATGACGGCGATGATGCGTATCTCGTGGTGGCGGCCGACAAAGGCACGGCCAGTTTTTCGGATATTGCCAATGCCATTTCCGGGGAATACGGCTTCTGGCTCGGGGATGCGTTCGCGTCCGGGGGCTCGGCCGGGTACGACC
Organism: Steroidobacteraceae bacterium; assembly: GCA_036494725.1. GTDB lineage: Bacteria > Pseudomonadota > Gammaproteobacteria > Steroidobacterales > Steroidobacteraceae > Bog-1198. The sequence continues at coordinate 37,093 of DASXNX010000110.1, read as the reverse complement.
ACAAAAAGATGGCGATCACCGCGCGCGGCGCCTGGGAATGTGTCAAACGGCACTTTCGGGAAATCGGCGTCGACATTCAAACGCAGAAATTCACGGTCAGCGGCATTGGCGATATGGCGGGCGACGTGTTCGGCAACGGCATGCTGCAGTCGCCCTGCATCCGTCTGGTCGCAGCATTCAATCACCAGCACATTTTCTTGGATCCGCAACCCGATCCCAAGCGTTCGTTCGCCGAGCGAACACGCCTGTTCAAGCTGCCGCGCTCGTCCTGGGACGACTATCCCCGCGATGCGATTTCCAAGGGCGGCGGTATTTATTCGAGGTCCGCCAAGAGTATTTCCCTGTCGCGCGAGGCACAGGCCTTCTTGGTGCTGCCGGCGCAGGTGACGCCGAACGAGGTGATCAAGGCCATCCTCAAGGCACCGGTCGATCTGCTGTGGAACGGCGGCATCGGCACCTACGTCAAAGCGAGCACCGAGAGTCACGGGGATGTCGGGGATCGCAGCAACGACGCGGTGCGCATCGATGCCCGCGATTTGCGATGCAAGGTGATCGGCGAAGGCGGCAATTTGGGATTATCGCAGCTTGGGCGCATCGAATTCGCCCGCCGCGGCGGGCGGCTCAATACCGACTTTATCGACAATTCGGCCGGCGTGAACTGTTCGGACGTCGAAGTGAACCTGAAGATTCTGTTGAACGGCGCGGTCCGCGACAAGCAAATCACCCGGGCGGCACGCGATCGATTGTTGGTGCAAATGACCGATGAGGTGGCGGGGCTGGTGCTGCGCAATAACTATCTGCAAGGACAGGCCATCAGCAGCGACGAGTTTCAATCGAAGCAGCGCCTGAGCGAAAGCGCCTATGTGATCCGCACGCTGGAGCGCTCGGGCGATTTGAATCGCAGCCTGGAATACCTGCCCGGGGAAGAGGAACTCGCCGAACGCCGTCAAGCCGGCGAAGGACTGACGCGCCCCGAACTCGCCATCACCTTGAGCTACGGCAAGATCTGGCTGTATCGCGCGCTGATTCATTCGAATGTACCCGAGGACCCCTACCTGTCCCGCGAGCTCAGCCGCTACTTTCCCGTGCCGGTGCAAAAACGTTTCGCTGCGCGCATCAAGCGCCATCGTCTGAGGCGCGAGATCATCGCCACCGCGATCACCAACAGCCTGATCAACCGCATGGGGCCGGTGTTTCCGGTGCGCGCGCAGGACGACACCGGCGCCGATCCGGCGGCGATCGCCCGCGCCTACAGCATTGCGCGCGAGGTGTTCGCGGCACGCCACATTTGGTCGCAGATCGAGGCCCTCGACAACCGTATTCCGGCCGCGGTGCAATACACGGCGATGTTCCAGATGACGCGCCTGCTGCGCTACATGAGCTACTGGCTGCTGGAGAACCGGCGCCACGATCTGGACATCAAGCGGGCGGTTCTGCGCTACTCCGCCAAGGTGGGAGAGCTGTATCACGAGCTGGCGGGTGTTCTCGCCGCCACGCAGCGCACGCGCATGAGCGCCTTGAAATCGCAGCTGATGGCGCAGCAGGTTCCCGAGGCACTGGCGGCCCGCATCGCCTCCCTGGAGGAATTGCGTTGCGCGCTCGACCTGGTGGAGGTCGCAATGGCGGCGCGCGTCAAGATAGGCTATGCGGCACGCGCCTATTTCGATCTGGGCGAACGCATGGGCCTAGCCTGGCTCAAGGATCAGATCGAAAAACTGGCGGCCGACAGTCACTGGCAGGCGGTCGCCCGTGGAACCTTGCGCGACAATTTATACGCGCTGCAGAGCAAGATCACCCTGGCGGTGTTGAAATGCAAGGGTAGAAACCCGGCCGCTCGCGTAGATCAATGGCTGTCGCGGCACGGCGCGCCGGTCGACTCGTTGAAGCGCGTCGTGCTGGATCTTAGGACCGGATCGCCGCCGGACTTCGCGACGTTGTCAGTCGCGCTGGAAGCCGTCAGGCGCCTGGCGCGGGGCTAGCGAACATGCCGCAACCCAACGACTTCGGCGCGGAGTACCTGCAAGGACGCATCAATCGGGAAATCGCGCTCGCCAAGCACATGGGAATCATCGTTGAAGCGGCCGCCGACGGCGCCCTCGTCCTGCGCGCACCCCTTGCCCCCAACTCGAATCACAAGGGCACCGCTTTTGGAGGCAGCTTGTATTCGCTGGCGGTGTTGACGGGCTGGGCGTGGCTGACCCGCGATCTTGCCGTGCGCAAATTCGACGCCGCCGCCGTGATCCAGGAATCGAATATGCGCTTCTTGCTGCCGGTGCATGGCGAAATGCGCGCCAGCGCGGAGATTCCCGCCGGCGCCGCGGTCGAACGATTCCACAAGATGCTGGCGCGCGCCGGGCGCGGACGAATCCGGTTGAGCGTGCAGGTTCGTCACGGCGAGAGCGTGGCGGCGGTATTCGAGGGTGTTTTTGCGGCAGCCATGCGCCGTAAGGAGAATTGAGTGAGCGGAAAACTGATCCTGGTTCGGCATGGCCAAAGCATCTGGAACCTCGAGAATTTGTATACCGGTTGGCACGACGTCGACCTGAGCGACCTAGGACGCCTCGAAGCCGCGCAGGCTGGACGCGAGCTGCTGGCGGAGAAAATACAGCCGCACATCGCCTTTACGTCGGTCTTGAAGCGGGCGATCCGCACGCTGTGGCTCATCCTGGACGCCACCGATCGCATGTGGATTCCGGTGGAGCGTAGCTGGCGCTTGAACGAGCGCCACTATGGCGCGCTGCAGGGACTCAACAAGGCGCAGACGGTCGAGGAGCACGGCGAGGCACAGGTCAAGATTTGGCGCCGCAGTTACGATATCCCGCCGCCGGCGCTCAAGCTCGACGACCCCCGGCACCCGCGATTCGATCCTCGCTATGCGGATGTCGATCCGCAATCCCTGCCCGCCGCCGAATCGTTGAAGGACACTTTGTCGCGCGTTCTACCCTACTGGGAGTCGCGGATCGTTCCGGAGTTGCGCGCCGGCAAGAATGTGATGATTGTCGCGCACGGCAACTCTCTGCGCGCCCTGGTGAAAATGCTCGACATGATGTCCGAGAGCGATATCGTGGAATTCAATATCCCCACCGGCGTTCCCATGCTGTACGAGCTCGACGAGCAATTGCAGCCTGTCGGCAGGCGTTTTCTCGGCGACCCGCAAGCGATCGCGGCTGCGCAAGATGCGGTGCGCCGGCAAACTGAGAGGAAATAACGAGCAGGGCTTCGCAGCGCTACGAGTCGGCGGCAACGGTGACCTTGATGCCGGAAAGCGCTTCGGTGAAATCGACCTGGCAGGAAAGTCTCGAGGTCGCTTCGCGAAAGTCCGGCAGCTCATTCAACAGCTCCAGCTCGTCGCTTTGCCGCTTCGGCAGGCGGGGCATCCACTGCTCATCGACGTAGACATGACAAGTGGCGCAGGAACAGAGACCCCCGCATATCGCCGCGACGCCATAGTCGAGCTCACGCAACACCTCCATGATCTTCAAGCCGGTTTTGGCTTCGATCTCGTGCTCCTTGCCATCGCGATCCACCACTGTCATCCGCGCCATCAAATCCTCCTCTCGTTTCCGCCGGTAACTCAGGCGGGCTAGTGTGCCGGAATGCGCAGCCGCGCGTCGAGAAGTGTCGCACGTGCGGCGACCGATCCCGCAGGATCGCCCCTCGACGCGAGGTACAGCCCGCTCCATAGGAGACAAACATAATCGTACAGCCAGCAGAGCAGCCTGAAACGCGCCAAGTCATCGGCCGCGGCCACCTTCCCGAGATAGGCGGTCAATAATTCCCGCTGCGATTCATGGTCGAAATCATTGTTCGCGCTCCACCCCGCCACATCCCATAAGGGGTCCGAGACGTGTGCATATTCCCAATCGAGGAGCATGAGCGATGCATCGCATTCGATCAGATTCTGAAGGTGCAAGTCGCTGTGGCAGACGACGTCGCGAGGCTTGGACAGCGCGGCCAGGTCGGCGGTCTTCGACGCCGCGATTTCTTGCAGGATGGAATCCGGCCGCCCCCGGTAGATCTCTATCCATGACGCCGGACTCGTGGGCCGCGCCTTCGCCGGAATGGGCAGGGCGTGAACGCGGCGCAGAAGGTCGGCCATTCTGACGATGCAGGCCGGAGTCTGCGCTTCCCGCGGCAGCCAGGAGCGTCCGTCAACCCAGCGCAGCAGCAGCACCCCTCGCGCGGGGTCGGCGTGAACCAGGCGCGGTGCGATACCCGCCCCGGCCGCCGACTCCAGAATCTCGACCACCCACGGTAGCTCAAGGCCCGGGCGGACGGGGTGCTCCGTCGCCAGCCTCAGCACGTAGGCCGCATCATCGCGAAGGATTCGATACACCTCGTTCAGGAGGCCTGAGCTCAAGTGCTCGATTTTGAGGTTGCCTGCTCCCGGCACGATGTCGCGGCCGAGGCGCTCGATCTCACGCTCGTGCATACGCCGGCGGCATATTGCGGCGCCATTCGCGCATCCCGATCACGATCAGGATCAAATAGAGCGCGAAGAGCAGCATCGTCACATACAGGTGACGCGCAAAGAACAGGTACAGGTCGGCCGAATCGATTACCAGCCACCAGTGCCAGTTCTCATACACCTTGCGCGCCACCAAGTAGGTGGCAAAGACGCTCGACCAAGCCGTCATGGAATCAATGAACGGCCACGCGGCCGGCGTGTAACGGCGCAGGAAAAACCAGTTCAGGGCCGACAGGATGAGCACGCCGAGCGCGGCGAACAGGTGGACGCGAAACGGCCAGTGGGTGACTTGGAGAGAGCCTCCGCTCCTTCCCTGCCGCCACTGCCAGAACCCGTACACGGCCATTGCCGCATAGAAGACATTCAAAACCGACTCCATGTACAGGCGCGCCATGAATAGGACCCACACGTAGAGGCAGGAACTGACGAAGGCGGCCAGCCAGCAGCTCAAGCGCTGGCCAATGGCCAGAAGCAGATAGGCAACCGCCAGAGCCGCGGCGGTGAATTCGATCCCGCTCGTGTCGTGCCAGGCACTCACGAGCTGGACCGAGAACTCGTGAATCACATTGTTCCCGAACCCGGCGGCGCCAGGCCCGGCAGGACCTTCATGACAAAAATCAGTTGCGGCGCTTCGGCCGCGGAGAGCGCCATCTCCCTCGCAAGAACGCTCATGATCTGATCGAGGGCGCCCCAGATTTGCGTCGACAGCGAATTGGTGTGAACGGTGATGCCCGAGTGCGTATTCAACCGATCGATGAAGGCCTGGATCGGCGGACGATAGTCCGCGGTCAAGGGGTACATACTGATTTCAACCGCTGCGCGCATGACCTGCTCCCTACGCCGGTACTAACCGGGTCAGGTTCAACGGGTTCGCGATTCACCGAATAGCCGATGTTCCGCGTCTCAGGCCTTTTCAGGCCACCCCAAGGTTCATCGAAGTGTAGCCTGCCGCATGAATGCGTGCAAAACTCCCCTATCTCGGGGAGAAGTCTTTTGCGCATATTTCAAGTCGATGCATTCACACCCACCCGCTTTGCCGGTAATCCGGCCACCGTCGTCCTCGACGCGGATGGGCACAACGACGCCACCTTGCTTTCCGTGGCGCGCGAGTTTTCGCATGCCGAGGTCGCGTTCGTGTTCGCAGCCGCCGGCGTTGATCACGATGTGCGGCTGCGCTTCTTCAACTCCCGCAAGGAATCCCCGTTCGTGGGGCATGCGACAGTGGCTGCTCACACCGTGCTCATGGCATTGGGCAGGCGCACACTCGGTGTGTGCCGGCAGCACTCCGGCACCGGTGTCATCGAAGTGCATGCCTCGAGCGAACAACGGGCGGCGGGACCTGAGACGCTCATCGAATTTCGTCAGACCGCGCCCGAGTTGGACCCGCCACTGCCGTTCAAGACCACACTGCGTGTCGCCGAGGCCCTGAAACTGCCGGCAACTCAACTGCACGAAGTCATGCCCGCAAGAATCGCTCACAAGGGCAGCAGCCGGCTGCTCCTGCCGGTGGCCGATCACCGCCATCTCGAGAGCCTGGCCCCGAATCTCGAGACATTGGCCTCGCTCGGCAACGAACTCAAGACCGACGGTTTCTTCGTGTTCGCCGTGAATCGCGATTCAGACGAGATCTGGACCGAATCGCGCATGTTTTGTCCGGCCTTGGGGATTCCGGAGGACCCGGTCAGCGGCAACGCCCATGCCATGCTGGGCGCCTATTTGTGGGACCTGGGCCAATTCAACAAGAAATCGAACACGTTTATCGGCCGTCAGGGCTATCAGATGAAGCGCCCTGGGCAGGTGCGGGTGCGCCTGGAGATCGACAAGGGAACCCTGATCGCGGCGCACATTGCCGGCACCGCAGTCATCGTCAGCGAGGGCACCCTCGCACTCTAGGCCTTCGCCCGCGTTCAGCTGGCGGCGGACGGCGCCGGCAGATCCACCTTCAACGTGGCCGCGATCGATTCCAGCTTCGACTTCACGTCCTTTGCCGCACTGACCGCCTCATCCAAGTTGCCGGTCGCGAAGGCGGCTTTTGCCTTTGACCAGAGCTGACTTGCTTCGCTCCCGGTCGCTTTGGCGCCCGCGATGTCGATACTCGCTGCCACTTTCTTGTTGGCGGGCTTGCTCAAAAACTCCAAGCGATTCTCGATCACGACCGCGTAGCTCGGAATGGTAGCCGCCAGCGCGGTCCAATGGGTGTTGAGCGCCTTCAGCACTTCGTCCTTCTTGGCGGCCGCGGAAGTGGCGAGAGATTGCGCTGCAGCGAGCACGGCGGGCGCACCCATGACGACGCCGGCATAGTCCTGTTTGTCATAGGACGCCTTGAGTCCTACAAGTTTGGCTTGGACGTCCGCGAGTTGATCGGGCACGTACTTCGATGCTTCCTGCGACGCCGCCGTGACGGTGGCCTCGATATCGGCGATCAGCTTCTGCGCGGGTTCCTTTTGGCCGGTGCACGCCGCGATGGCAATGATCGCCAGGGACAGAACTGCGAGGCGGCGGATTCGGGTGACGGACTGCATGGCGACTCCAATACCTATGGGTGCGGGAGCAGCGATTCTAGCTCAATTCGCGCCGCGCGCGATCCAGCCATTCGGCCTGCGCTCTGCGATAATGCGCAGGACCCAGTTTGGCACCATCCAGCAAGTCCTTGAGGACTCGCTGTGCTTCCTGAATTTTACCGCGCCGCTTGAGCAGCAGGCCGTAGCGCAGGCGCGCCTCGGCGCCCGGATATCCAGGGGCAAGCCGTTCATACTGCCGTTCGGCCTCGTCCAGGGCATCTTGCGCATCAAGCGTGCGCGCGTACAAAAGCTGGCCATCCGCCGACTTGAATTCCGGGTTCTGCTGTGCCAGGAGTTCCAGCGTCACTCTGGCGGCGCCATAGTCCTGCTTGGCGAATTGCGCCCGGGCGACGCCCAGAAGCAACGTGGGATCGTGCTCGAAAATGCCCTTGAGGCCGCCGCGGAATACCTCGATGGCGGCGTCGAATTGGCCGCGCTCGAAGAGCTCTTCCCCCAGACGGCGGCGCGCATCGACATTGCCGGAGATCTCCACCTCCGCCATCGCCTGGCGCAGGTCGCGGTCAGGATCGATCATGCGTTGCATGCCGGATTTGGCACGGCGCGCGGTTTTCCCGCGGAATACGTCGGGCAAGACTTCGGCAACCAGGTACGCCAGCGAACCGACGCCCGGCAACAATGCGATCGCCATGATCCACAGCATGTTTCGTCCCGTCCGGATCACGTGCACGATCAGCGCTGCCTGAATCAGCAGGGAAAGTATGGAAATCTGAAACAACGGCGACCCAAGGGACACGACGCCATCGAGCGTCGCCGCCTATTGTAGCGAGAAATGGAGACGGGCTGTCGGCCAGGGGCTGTCGGCCGGCGGCCATCGCCGGGGTCTTTCAGACCGAGTCTGTCAGCGTTGCGCCACGCGAATGCGCCGCTGCACGTCGCCGCAGGAAGACCAACCGATGTTCGAGAGCGAATAGCCGAGAACACGCCGCGAACGCGCATCGACGGTGACTTCCATCTCGCAGCCCTGGAAACCGGATGGCGAGCCGTCCTTCGGTTTCTGCGGCAGGAACCAAACGTAGATCAGCTTGGTCGGCGTGGTGTCGATTTTGCGCGGTTCGCCGAAGGCTTCCTGCAGCAAGCTCACCGGCTTTCCGACATTGTCCGCAGCGATGCGCGGCACGGGCCGCACGGCGTAGCCGGATCCGCCGCAACCCGCCAACAATACCGTCGCCGTGACGCAAACTCCCGCGATATGACGCAACATAATCAGATTCCCGTGGCTACGAATAGGGCGAAGTCTGGCTTGACGAAGCGCAGCACCGCCATCACTCACGTCGCAAAATAGGAATCCGCGGGCAACGCCCGCTGCTTATGTAAACGCAATCCGTTCGTCATACCGTGCGGTAGATCCTCGACGTGATGCACGGCGGCAATCAGCGTCAGTTGGCGCCGCATCAGAGCCCCCAGAATGCCCTTCAACAAGGCGCGCTGGCCGGGGTCCAGCCCCGTGAGCGGCTCATCCAAAAGAAGAATGCGCGGCTTCGCCGCCATGGCGCGCGCGATGAGCGCGCGGCGCAGCTGGCCGTAGGACAGCTCGAGCGGCCGGCGCTGCGCCATGGTCGACAACTTGAAGAACCGCAGCCAGCGAGCTGCGGTTTTCAGATCTTCCTGCGTCGGCGCCTGTGAAAGACCGATGCTCGAATGCCGGCCGCTTGCCACCAATTCCAGAATGCTGACATTGATTGCATAAGTGCTCTGCAACTCCGGAGAAACGTAGCCGACCTGCCGCTTCCATTCGGATATCGCAGTCCCCTTCGGGAAACCCGTGCGCTCGATTCGACCGCCGAGGCCCGGTGCCAGATCTCCGTAGATCAATTTCAGGAAGCTGGATTTGCCGGCGCCGTTCGCGCCGAATATCGACCAATGCTCACCCCGGCGCAGCTCCCAATTGACATCCCGCAGCACCGCACGATATTCGACGTATAAATCCACCTGAGACAGGCGCAACAGCAACGGGCCCGCCGGCGCCCGGCGCCGGCGCGGGGACCCGGTTTCGCGGGCACGAATCCTCAATCGTTCGAGGTCCGCGCTGCGCAGCCTTCCGCAGGCTTGAATCCGGCCGCGGACGAGTTCAAGGCCTAAGCGCGTGCCTTGCGGGACATCCATCGCGCGATGCGCCGTGGCGACCCAGGCCAAGCCGCGGCGGCGCGCAGCCTGAAGCACGGCATCGATGCGCTGCCGGAAGTCGGCGTCGAGCCCGTTGTAGAATTCATCGAGCAGCAGCCAGTCCGGCTGTTGAACCAGTGCCCGCGCCAGCAGTGCAAGACGCTTCTCGCCATAGGAAAGCGTCAGGAATCTGCGGCCCGCCAGCCGCCGCAAGCCGCAGGCCCGTAGCGCCGTGTCGACCCGCTTGGCTTGGGATGGCCTGATCGGCGCGAGCAATAAATCAGTACCGTGCAGTCCGGTGGCGACCAGATCGCTTACGCGCAGATTCCATCCATAGCGCGCGTACTTGTCCTGCCGTTCTGCGCCGATGTAGGCCATGCGCGACTTGGCTTCGATCAAGTCGGTCGTCTGCGGTCCCAGTCGATAGGTGCGCCCCGGCTGTCTTCGGCCAGGCCGGTTGCCGGACGGTGTCGGCCAGATGTCCCCGCTCAAGAGCTTGAGCAGTTGGGTCTTGCCGGCTCCGTTGTCGCCCATCAATGCCCAGCGCTCGCCTGGGCGCAAGCGCCAGGTGATATCGCGTAACACCCACCTGTCGCCGCGCCGCACGCTTACCGCATGCAGCGATACCGCCAGCCGGGCCCTCATGCGTCGGTGAGCTGCCAGATCCCGTCACGCTCGCGAACGCGTCCATCGCGCGCCAATTTGACCAGGTGCGCCTCCAGCGTCAGTCGAGCCCATTGGTGCCTGTCGACCGGCACGTCGTCGTACACCCGCGGTGTGAGCGCCTCGATGCCGGCGGAATTCATGCTGCGCAGGCTTCTTAGCACCTTATCCTCGCGCGCAAGACGATGCGCGCGCAACGCTTTCAGCACTTCCTTGCCCCGCCCCATGATGTCGCCATGCCCCGGGGCGATGCGCTCGAAATCAAGGCTGAACAACTTCTCGATGGATCCAAGGTACGCGGACATATCTCCGTCGGGCGGCAGAATGACCGGCGAGACGCCCTCCAGAACATGATCGCCGGTGATCAGCACGCGCTCCCGCTCGAATAGGTAGCACACGCAATTGGATGCATGTCCCGGCGTATGAATGGAGACCAATTCGCTGTCGCCCAAAGCTAAGCGTTCGCCATCGGCCGGTAATTGATCGGGCGTAAAGCTATCGTCCTGGCGCCCATCGCGGGGCGGGGGCAAACCGATGAGTCTGGCGCCGGTGCGCCGCGCCAGCTCGGCGGCCAGCGGCGAGTGATCGCGGTGGGTATGCGTAACCAGCACCCAACGAATGGGCGAGCGCGCCTCCGCGATGATGGCTTCCAGGTGGCGTTCATCATCCGGCCCCGGATCGATCACCGCCACTTCCCGCTCGCCGACCAAGTAGGTGTTGGTGCCGGGGCCCGTCATCATGCCGGCATTGCCGGCCACGATGCGGCGCAAGCCCCGGCTCAAGGAGATGCACTTGCCGGGTGCGAGCTGCGGCCGTGATTGCATACCCATTATCATATGCCATGGAGGCGTCGGATCGACAAAGGAGTGTGATTTCATTAAGTTTGTGCGCCTGCTGATACGTGTCGCACTTCGTCATAGTTGCGATGATTGAAAGAGCCGCTACACTGGGAGTCATGTCGAAGTCGCCGAACGCCAGACGAATAGGGGGTCCTCTGCACTGGGATCAGCTTTCGCGTCCCGATACCGAGCAATGCCAACGATTTCTGGCTGAGTCGCTTTCGCTGCTTCTGAGTGATGTGCTGCGATCCATTCTGTCGGACGCCAGCCCGGCTGTCGCCGCCGACGAATCCGCCATCGAGCGCTATCGCAATCTCGCGGATTCCCTGGCGGATGGCGAATCGCGGCGCCGCACGGGCGCTGGGATCACCCGCGCGGGTCTCGCCAAGCGCTGTGTCACCTGGCTTAAATTACTGCTGACCCCTGCGCCGAGCGCCCCCTGCAGCGCTGCAATGCGCGAATTTGTGGATGCGCTGGGGTTGTTCCCCGCCCTGTTCGACGCTGAACCGTCGGCCCGCTCGCGTAGGGCGCGGCTGACGTGGCTGCTGACTCATGACAGACGATTGGATGCCAGCACCCGGGAGGCGGCCACTGCCTTAATCGAAGCTTGCGAACATTTAGGGGTTTTGCTGTGGCCAGATGCGGAGACCGCCTGACGCAATTCCGTGCTTAATCACCCGCTCGGCGTATAATGCCCAGTTGGTTTCATATCGTGCACGCGGAGCCTTGAGTGCCAAATTCGCCTGAAAGTAGACCCGAAGCCGGCGCGCCGTTGCCGCCCGATAAGTCGCGCTTCAAATTCCAAAAAATGCTGCAACCCTTCGCCATCAAGCCCACGGTGGCGACGCCGATCATTTGGTTTTTGCTCGATTGGTTGGTGTTGGGTGTGGCCATCGGCAGTCTGCTGTTCGTGGACGCCGTGTGGGTAAAGATTTTCGCCTCGCTGGTGGCGGCACTATGGATCGCGCGATTGTTCGTCATCGGCCACGATGCGTGCCATGGTTCGTACACGCCGAATAAGACATTGAACAAATGGATCGGCCGGATTGCCTTTCTGCCGTCGCTGACCCCGTTCAGCCTGTGGGAGATCGGGCACAACCTCGCCCACCACGGCTTCACCAATCTGAAGGGCCGCGACTACGTCTGGACGCCCTTCTCGCCTTCCGAATTTGCAAAGCTGCCCTGGATTCGCCGGCTGCTCGAGCGCGTTTACCGCAGCGGCTTTGGTCAGGGCGTTTACTACATGATTGAGATGTGGTGGAAAAAATTATTCTTCCCCGCGAAAAAGCATGTGTCCAGCAAGCGCATCAGCTATACGGTCGATAGTTTGTTGGTGGCCGGCTTCGGAATTCTCTGGGTGGGCGGATTGGTGCTGTGGGGCATCTACAGCGGCCGTTCGATTTGGTCGCTGCTGATCTTCGGCTTCGCCATACCGTTCTTCATCTGGAATTGCCTGATGGGGTTCGTCATATACGTTCAACACACGCATCCGCGGGTCGCCTGGTATGAGCGGCGCGATGAGTGGAGCGCGAATGCGGGATACGCCACCACGACGGTGCACGTCAAACTCATCCGCCCGCTCGACGGATTGATCCACTACATCCTGGAACACGGCGCGCACCACGTGAACATGGGAATTCCGCTGTATCGCCTCAAGGAGGCGCAAGCCAAGCTTGCCGCCACGCTCGACGAGCGTTTGAACTCCGAAGTATTCACGTGGCGCTACTACTGGAACACCGTGCGGCGCTGCAAGCTGTACGATTTCGCCCGCCATGCGTGGACCGATTTCGACGGACGCGTCACCTCGGAACCCCTGGTACAAGTCCGCTAGTCCCTAGTATTTGACGGTCACCCCGGCGTACGCGCCCAAGCTCGGTTGCAGAAATCCGATCGGCTGTTCGTACTTGCGATCAAGCAAGTTGTTGATGCGCCCGTAGATCGATACATTGCCGGTGACGGCGAAATTCGCTGCGAGATTCACGGTGGTGAAGCTTGGCGCGTTCAATGGCGTGACGTTGGTAAAATCTCGATTGCCGTCCAGCCAGGATCCCACGTAGAGAACGGTCGCATCGAAGGACAGCCGCGTGGTTGCCTGCCAACTGTTGCGCAGACTCGCCTTGTGTTTCGGCCGACGCAGCAACTCCGTGTTGGCGATCTCGTCGAAGGCTTCGGTGTAGGTGTAATCCAGCCGGACGAAATATGCACTGACCGGCCGGTACGACACGAAGCTCTCTACGCCCTCGGTCCGCGCGCGACCAACGTTGGCGTAAGAGGTGAAATCGGCGTTGGAGTCGATCAGATTCTTGATGTCATTGCGAAAGAATGTGGCGCCGAACTGCACTCTCCGCGAGAACAGCGCCTGCTCGAAGCCAAAGTCATAGCCCAAGCTGGTTTCCGGCTTTAGATCGGGATTGCCGAAGAAGAAGGGCGGAAAATTCTGGAACATCTCCGACAGGGTCGGAGCCTTGAAGCCGCTACCGACGCTCGCCTTGAGCTTGGTGTCCGTGTCGGCGATCAGATAGGCCGGAGCAAACCGATAGGTGACCTTGCTGCCAAAGCGGTCATTGTCGTCGTAGCGCACGCTGATGGTGTCGAAAAAGCGTTCCCCAAATGCCGATTGCAGCTCGCCGTAGCCTGAATTGATTGTCGTATCCGCAGTGATGGGCAGACTGATGGCGTCGCGCTGATGTTCAGCGCCGACAATGAGATGCTGATCTTCGGCCAGCCGAATCGTGGCCTGGTAATCCACCTTCGTTCGATCACCGGCGTTCTCGCTGGTCCCCAAATCGGGGCTGAAATTGCTGGACCTGGTATTGCCATAGGCGACGCCGAGGGTATGGTCAAGCAAACCGTCGAACGCCACGTTGTGCACGGTCAAGCGCGTGTAGTACTGCCTGGTATCCGCGGTGCTCTGCGAGGAATCGGGAAAGGTCATCGGAAAGTTGACCTCATTGTCGCCCGTCGTCCTCAAATGCGTGTCGGTGTAGCGCGCCACCAGTCCCAGATCGAAATTCTCGGCAATGTCGTAGCCGAGCTTGGTCGATCCGGTGAGATTGTCGTAATAATCGTCGATGCGTTGCTCGCCTGCCAACAGCAGGTCCAGGGGCGTCACCGGCATCGCGCCCGCGTGAAAATGCTCGATGTTGGCGCTGTAGTGAAATCGGTCCAGCGAACCGCTCAGGGTGGCAAACTGGTTGAAAGTATCGAAGGATCCGCCTTCGATGCTCGCCGTCAGCTGCGCCGGTCCGTTGCCGGACTTGGTGAGCACATTGATCACGCCGCCGACGGCATCAGAGCCATAGAGTCCGCTTTGCGGACCCCGCAGCACCTCGACCTTCTGAATGTCCTGGGTCAGGAATGGCCCGAAATCAAACGACGCCGTCGGGTTGCTCGGATCGCTCACATCAATTCCGTCAACAAAGACTTTGACATGGTTCGAGTTGGTGCCGCGCATGAACACCGAGGTTTGCCCGCCGGCGCCGCCGGTTTGCACGACATTGAGGCCGGGGACGATCTTGAGCACGTCCGGCAAGGTTTGGGTTTGCATCGCAGCGATGTCCTCGGCGCTGATGAGGGTGATGCTGCTGGCGACCTGCGACTGTGGAGTCGGAATTCGCGTTGCGGTCACGATGAGCGCGTCGAGTCCATTGTCTTCGGAGGGCGAGAGGTCAGCCGCGCGAACGGCCATGGGTACGGCGATCAAGACGACGAGAAAAGAGAGACTGCGCACGAGGATTCTCCTGGTATGGGGCCAAGAGCCGGCGCGCGAACGCATGTTTGAAGAAGGATTTTTCAACCGAGCTCCGCGACGACGACTCCAACACTGTCGTCGCGACGGTTTCCCCCGCAGTTATCAGCGCACCCCGGCCGGTAACAGGACGACGGCGCGAGGCGGGTTTCCTGGCTCCCGGGTTGCTGCTTTCATCCGCCTTCCCAAAGCAGTGAAGCTTCAGTGGACTCGTGGATGATCGCTATCCGGTTACAGTTGCGGGGGCAGCCGCGGTTTCACACCGCGTTCCGATTTAAATCCCTTGCGGGAACCTTGCGCGTTCGATGCGGATGATACTCGCAATCCGCAAGCGGTCAATCCAGGCGAGCCAATTGTTCGGCGTGATGACGCAAGTGATCGGCCATGAAGGTTTGAATGAAGTAGTAGCCATGATCGTAACCTGGCTGCATGCGCAGATTGAGGATCTGGCCGGACTTCGCGGCGGCCGCGGCGAATCGTTCCGGCAGCAGTTCGGCGGCAAGATATTGATCGGCGCTTCCTTGATCGATCAGCACGGGTCCGGGATAAGGCCGGCGCGCCACCAACTCCGTGGCATCGTATTCGCGCCACGCTTGCGCATCCGGACCCAGGTAGTTGGTGAATGCCTTTTTTCCCCAGGGCGATTGCGACGGCGCGGCGATCGGCGAGAAGGCGGAGAGCGAACGGTACTGGGCGGGATTTCTCAACCCCAAGGTGAGCGCGCCGTGGCCGCCCATGGAATGCCCGAAGATGCCGCTGGCTCCGGGGCGAGCCGGAAGATGCTCCGCCACGATTTCCGGCAACTCGTTAACGACGTAGCTATACATGCGGTAGTACTGCGACCACGGCGCCTGGGTCGCATCGACATAGAAGCCGGCTGAGTAGCCGAAATCCCAATGGTCCGCATCGCCCGGTATACGCGGCTCGCGCGGGCTGGTATCGGGCGAAATCAACATGAGTCCTAATTCCGCGGCGAATTTCTGGGCGTGCGACTTGATGCAGAACGTCTCCTCGGTGCAGGTGAGGCCGGACAGGAAATACAGCACCGGCACCTGTCCCAAGCGTGCCTGCGGGGGCAGGTACGCGGCGAATTTCATCGGTCCGCGCGTTTCGCGCGACTCGTGCCGGTAGAAGCGCTGCACACCGCCGTAGCAGGCGTGCTCCGCCACCACGCTCAAGGTGCTCACGAAAAAAGCACCACGCTGCGAATGGACTCGCCGGAGTGCATCAAGTCGAAAGCGCTGTTGATTTCCTTGAGCGGCATCTTGTGGGTGATCAGATCATCGATATTGATTTTTCCGTCCATGTACCAATCGACGATTTTTGGCACATCGGTGCGTCCGCGCGCGCCGCCGAAAGCCGTTCCCTTCCAAACGCGTCCGGTAACCAACTGAAACGGCCGCGTGGAGATCTCCTTGCCCGCGCCGGCCACGCCGATGATCACTGAGACGCCCCAGCCGCGATGACAGCACTCCAGCGCCTGACGCATCAGATCCACGCTGCCGACGCATTCGAAACTGTAATCGGCGCCGCCGTCGGTCAATGCCACCAGGTGCGCAACCAGGTCCCCGCCGACCTCCTTGGGGTTCACGAAATGCGTCATCCCGAATTTCTCGGCCAGCGCCTTGCGGCCGGGATTCAAATCGACACCGATGATCTTGTTGGCGCCGACCATACGCGCGCCCTGCACCACATTGAGCCCGATGCCCCCCAAGCCGAACACGACGACATTGGCGCCCGCTTCCACCTTGGCCGTATTGATGACCGCGCCGATGCCGGTGGTCACGCCGCAACCGATGTAGCACACCTTGTCGAACGGCGCGTCCTCGCGGATTTTCGCGACCGCAATCTCCGGTAACACGGTGAAATTCGAGAACGTCGAACATCCCATATAGTGATGAACCAGTTCCTTGCCGATCGAGAAACGGCTGGTGCCATCCGGCATGAGCCCCTTGCCTTGGGTCGCGCGTATCGCCGTGCAGAGGTTGGTCTTGCGCGAGGTGCAGGATTTGCATTGCCGGCATTCCGGCGTGTACAGCGGGATGACATGATCGCCTTTGCGCAGCGAGGTGACCCCAGGTCCGACGTCGACCACGACGCCGGCGCCTTCGTGACCCAGAATGGCGGGAAATAAGCCCTCTGGATCTGCCCCCGAGCGGGTAAACTCATCGGTGTGACAGACGCCGCTCGCCTTGATCTCGACCAGCACTTCCCCGGCTTTCGGTCCGTCGAGATCCAGCGTCATGATCTCGAGGGGTTTGCGGGCAGCGACGGCAACAGCGGCTTGAGTTTTCATTCTTGGGATTCCTGTATTTCCTTTGAGCCTGGAGGCGCTACGGTAGAACAACCGGCGCTGAGTTGGAAGCTGCCATGAACATAGAATTATCGGCCAACGAGGCGCGCGTCATCGGATGTTTGATCGAGAAGGAAATCACCACTCCGGATCAATATCCTCTGTCGCTCAATGCCCTCGCCAATGCCTGCAATCAAAAGACCAACCGCGATCCCGTACTCGAGCTGAGCGAGAGCGTGGTGCAGCAGGCCGTTGACTCGTTGATGAAGAAATATCTGGTGAGCGACAAGTCCGCGGGCTACGGCGGGCGAGTTACCAAGTACAAGCACCGCTTCTGCAATACCGAATTCGGCTCCTTGAAGTTCTCCCCGCAGGAACTGGGCATCATTTGCGTGATGCTGTTGCGCGGCCCGCAAACGCCCGGCGAGCTGCGCTCGCGCACCAATCGTCTGTGTGAATTTGCCGATGCCGCGCAGGTCGAAGCAACATTGAAGGCCTTGATGTCGCGCGAGGATGGACCCTTCATCGCGCGTCTGCCCAAAGCTCCGGGCGCGCGCGAATCGCGCTATGCGCATCTGTTTTCGGGTGCGATGGAGTCCGCCCCCGACGAAGCCTACGAGGAGGTGCAACCCGCAAGCGGTGCGCCCACATTAGGCCAGCGGGTGAGCGAGCTCGAGCAACAAGTGGAACAGTTGCGCGCCGCAATCGACGCGCTGAAAAAATGAGCGGCTAGTTCGACGTCGACGCCGTCTTGGCGATGGCGTCGCGCTCCTGCAGCCACTTGTCAAAGGCGTCGATGTCCCCGGGACGCACGCCGTTGGCCGCAGTCCGATGACTTTGCAGCCACGCCTGCATCAGCACCATCATCTGGTCGGCGCGAGGGCGGTCATGAAAGAAAAGATCCATGTACGCCGCCTTGGCGTCTTCCAAGCGGTCGACGCCCAGATAGGCTTCGCCGCGATAGGCGATGGCCTCGATGAGATCGGGCTTTAGCGCCAGCGCATGATTGTAATCATCGACCGCCTCGCGATACGCCCCGAGCCGAAAATGCACATAGCCCACCTTGCTCCAGGCGTCGTACATATCATTCTTGTTGCGCAGCACCTCGGTGAACTGATCCAGGGCTTTACCGTAGGCGTCGTCCAATTTGTACTGAGCGTTGGATTTCTTGTCGTGGTCGGTCGAGGTGGCCACAAGAGCTTCCAGCTCGTGCACCTTGTTCATTGTCTTGGTGCCGGCCGCATACGCCTTGGCGGCCGCCTTGTCCGGCTTTACTTCGGTCGGCGTGTCGGGAATTCCCTCGTTTGCCTGTCCTCGACCGCCGTTGCCCGTGACGCCCGGCACGGAGCCGGGACCCGTGGGGCCATTCTGGTATCCCTGCGCTTGCACGGCCTGTGCTCCGGCAAAAAGCAACGCAAGACAACAGATCGAATTCAGACGCATTTCGCCCCCTTTAAGCGCCACAACCAATTTGTGCAATACTCGCCGCATGAGGCCTGATTTTAGATTCTTACCCGTCTGCGCGCTCCTACTTTTATCGCAATTTGCGCCGGCTGCCAATCATCCCAGCATGCCGGAGGTGTTGGCCGCTTCCAGTCCCTCGGATTGGCGTCCGCTCGACCCGGAAAACACTTTATACGTCGAATTGCCCGCCGGACGCGTGGTGATCGAGCTGGCTCCGGCCTTTGCACCCCTTCACGTAAGCAATATCAAGACCCTGGCGCGGGCGGGATACTTCAACGGCCTCGCCGTCATACGCGAACAGGACAATTATGTCGCGCAGTGGGGCGACCCGGAGAACCGCCATCCCCTGCCCGCCGCGATCGGCAAGGTGGCACCCGAATTCGATTCCGCCCTGCACCAGCACATGGCTTTCACGCGACTTCCGGACGGCGACGTCTATGCGCCGGAAGTGGGATTTTCCGGCGGTTTCCCTGTGGCGCGGTCCGCCAAGGAGCAACGAATCTGGTTGGCGCATTGCTACGGCATGGTGGGCGTCGGCCGCGACCTGGATGTCGAAAGCGGCAGCGGCGCGGAGATGTACGTCGTCATCGGCCATGCGCCGCGCCACCTGGACCGCAACGTCGCTCTGGTGGGCAGGGTGCTCAAAGGCGTGGAGTTGCTGTCCGGACTGCCCCGCGGCAGTGCCGCGATGGGCTTTTATACAAAGACAGAAGCGCCTCTGCCCATCAAATCCATCAAGGTTGCCGCCGATGTGCCGCCGCAGGAGCGAACCGAACTTGAGGTCATACGCACCGATACCGCAACCTTTGCGGCGCTGATCGAATCGCGGCGCAACCGGCCCGAGGATTTTTTCAAAGTGCAGGCAGGCCGCATCGATCTATGCAATGTGCCCATCGCCGTCCGCGAGCGCGACGCTCATTCACTCTGACGCGAGGCGGCCTCGATGCCGATGCGCAGCGTGTTGGTCGCAACGCGCACTTCGATCAGGAAGGACAGCAATGCGGCCGCGAGCGCCATCATCGACAAGATGAACATGCAGGCGATGAATACCGAGAGTTCCCAGCGGACGAAGGCATTGACGAACAGCATCACGACCACCATCGCGATGAACAGCGCCGACAGAGTGATGAGCGTGATGGCCCAGTTGATGTAGCTGGCGCGCTGTTCCAGTATGCCCAGCGCCGAATGCAGATCGCGGCCTTCCGGGCGGTAGTCCGGCCGGCCTAGTTCCTTCTCCATCGCGCGCGCTCGATCCACGATGCGCGCCAGGCGGTTGGTCAGGACATTCAATATCACGCCGATTGCCGAGATCAAGAATATCGGCGTGAGCGCGACCTGGATCAGGTGTGCGATGTCGGCAGCTTGTGCTGCGTATGGATTCATCGCTCCACCGATTCATCGGTCTTGACCCAAACCGGAACGCTTACCGTGCCGGCATCGCGAAATTGCAACGCCATGCTGAACGTCTTGCCGGCGACGAGCGGTTTCGTCAATCCGATCAGCATGGCGTGCACGCCATTGGGGCGTGCGCCAACGATCGCGCCCGGCGGACACTCCAAGGCAGCGACGGCATGCATCTCATTCACGCCGTGCACCGTTCGGCTCTCATGAAGTTCGACTTTGCCGGCGATGGGAGTGCTCAAGGCCAACAAGCGGTCGGCCTTGCTGCCGGAGTTCGCGACCGAAAAGTAAACCGCAGCCACCGTGGCGCCGGGCGGCGTCGGCCGCGACCACGCCCCGGATACGCTCAGATCTCCGGCATGCGATTGCACGGCGAGAGTCCAGGGCAATAGCAGGGCGGCGATGCGGGCAGGTTCGATCCTCACCCCGGCTAATCCCACTTGACCCAGCCAAAGTACCAAGTGGCGAGGATCACGAGTCCGAATGCCATTCGATACCAGGCGAATACCTTGAAACTGTGGCCGCTCACATAGCGGATGAGTGCCCGCACGGCGATCATCGCGCTCACGAACGAGGCAATCGAGCCCACGCCGATGACCGCAAGATCATCGAACTCGAGCGAGTGACGGGCTTTGAACAGCTCCAGCACGGTCGCCCCGAAGATGGTGGGGATTGCCAGGAAAAACGAAAACTCGGTGGCGGCCGGCCGCGATAGGCCGCGCAGCAAGCCTCCCATGATGGTCGCACCGGAGCGCGATGTTCCCGGGATCATCGACAGGGCCTGCGCGAATCCGATCCAGGTCGCGTCCGAGGATTTGATGGCATCGACATTCTCGACCCGCGGCGCGCCTTTGCGGCTCTCGATCAGGAGAATCAGAATTCCGCCCACGATGAACGCGATCGCCACGGGAACCGGCTTGAACAGGTATTGCTTGATGAGGTTGATGAAGATGACGCCAAGGACCGCGGCGGGCAAGAATGCCAGAATGAGATTCAGCGTGAAGCGCTGCGATTTCGGATCGCGCGGCAACGTCGCGACCACCGTCCACAGGCGCTGCCGGTACTGCCAGCAAACCGCCAGGATGGCGGCAAACTGAATCACGATCTCGAACAGTTTGCCCTTCTCGTCGTTCCAATCGAGCAAACTGCCGACCACGATCAAGTGACCGGTGCTGGACACGGGAAGAAATTCCGTCAGTCCTTCGACGACCCCCATTATCAACGCCTTGATTGCCACAATGAGATCCATGAAGCACCTTGTGAATTACGCAGCGAAAAAAAAGCCCCGGCCGCCGTGAAGCGGTCGGGGCGGTGTAATAAGAATGTTACTTGGTTGGCGCGGCTGTGGAGTGGGATTTGTGATGATGCTTGCTGCTGCTGCCGCTGTGATGCTTATGGGATTTGGCGGCAGGCGCGGCGCTGCCGGTATCGGCGGCGATGGAAGCGGCGGAGAGACCGAAGCTCAACAAGGCAACGGTAACGAGGGTGGCGGACTTAATCATGAGATCTCCAAACAGTGATGTGACTTGAGGCGCCGGGCAGATTACGCCCAAGTTCACGCCGTTGCGCCCAGATGAAGATCATTTCACATTGAGCTCAACGGCTTCTGGAAGCCTGCGTTCTGCGGACATGCCACACCAGGTAGCCGACGACCGCCAAGTTGGCGAGCATGATCAAGACCTTGCCGAGAGTGGGCCTGAAGAATATCTCCCAGGCTTCCAACGGAATCAGCGAAGCGGTGATGATGGTGGTGAGCCATTCGGCCCATCGCTTCTCCATCCACAGACCCACGCCTTCCACCGCGAAAACCGCCGCGTACACCAGCGTCACCAATCGCAGGGTATGCACCCTGGATGCGCTCAAGCCGCTGAACCACTGCAGCCCTTGGACGACCAGATGGTGCTCCAAGCCATAGGGCCGATCCTGGGCCCAGGAGAGCAGCTTCGCGGTGATCGAGGCATCGCTTAAGCGCAATTCGCCGTAGGCAACCGCGAGCAGCAATACTACCTTTACAATTTTATATAGGGCGATGGTGCGCAGCACACCAAAGCGCGGTTTACGCGCTTGCCCAGCCAGGGTTGTCATGAAAGTTTTAAGCCTGGCCCGCCGGCGGTTGGAAATCCAGCGTCGCGTCCAGAAGCGCCGGGATATCGAACACCGGCCGTTCGTTGTCCATGAATAGGGGTGCAACACCCGCAGCCGCCACCAGCGCGGCGGGCACTTGGATGCGGTCGTGTTCGCGGGTCACGGTCCAGGTCTCCAGCCGCTTATCCTGGAAAGCCAGGTTCAGCGCGCTCCAGCGCAACAGCGCCGCGCGCGCCAAAGGGGTATCTCCTCCCCAATGCCGCTGCGCCAGCGCCATGGCCGAACCGGCCGCAATCTCTCCTTGGGGTAAAGTCATCAGATCCTGAATGTACTTCACCATTTCGTCAGGCGGGACATGCAGGGTCAAATAAGGCGTCTCCTCGCTCATCGCGGCATTTTAAGTCGGATTCTCGAGACTGAACATGGCATTCTCGTCGTCATAAGCGAAAACCTCGGCATAGCGGCCCCAGCTCACCACCGCGCGCAAGCTTTGCTCAGCCGCTTCCTCGGCCATGAAGTCCTCCAATTCGTCGATGAAGCGGCTCTTGCGCGCCGAATGCGAGGCCCTTTCGTCCAGCACCCTGCGAATATGCTGGGCGAGCGGCACATAACTTAGCAAGTGCCGCGTGAATATTCGCTTGCGCTCGTCGAGCGCGGCATTGGCAAACGCCTTGCCATCGTCGGTCAACTTCAGATCGCCGCCCTCCAGTTCAGCGAAACGCAGCATTTGCAGTGTTTCCGCGACGGGAAACAGTTCATCGATCTCCATCTGCAAATCCGAGGCAATTTCGGGAAGGTCGGCTTTGCCGTTGAAAGGCGGGGCCGCCACCGCTTCCATCAATCCGGCCAACAGGTTCGAGGAAACATGCGGCAGAACGCTGCCGATACCCAGCCCGGGGAATCTCTCCTGGCGCCCCGGGGTGCCCCCCGCCGGTCGCGCCGTCATTTCGACGTAGATTCGCTCCACCAGCTCGCGAAAGCTCGGGTCGAGGCGGTTGCGCGGCTGCGGCAGCGACACCTTGATTTCGCTCAAGATCCGGCCCGGATTGCTGCCGAAGACCAGCACTCGGTCGCACATCAACACCGCCTCTTCGATATTGTGCGTCACCAGAATGACGCCCTTGATGGGCATGCGTCCTTCCGCCCACAGATCCAAGAAGTCGGTACGCAAGGTTTCCGCCGTCAGTACGTCCAGCGCCGAAAACGGCTCATCCATCAAGAGGATATTGGGATGCACTACCAGCGCTCTGGCGAAACCGACGCGCTGCCGCATGCCGCCCGACAGCTCGCGCGGATAGGCAGATTCGAATCCGTCCAGGCCGATGAGATCGATGGCGGCCAAGGATCGCTTGCGGATCTCCGGCCGGGACATGCGCTGCGCCTCCAGCCCCAATGCGACATTTTCGAATACCGTCAGCCAGGGAAAGAGCGCAAAACTCTGAAACACCATGGCGATACCCGGCGCCGGGCCCGAGATCGGCTTGCCAAGGTAGCGTAGGTCTCCCGCACTGGGTTCGGCCAGGCCCGCAATCAGGCGCAGCAATGTCGATTTGCCTGAGCCGGACCGGCCGAGCAAGCCGACGATCTGCCCCTCGCGCAAATCGAGATTCATGCCTTCGAGGACCAGGAGTTCCGCGCCATCCGGTTTCGGAAACGCCTTGCGCACATCGGTGCATTGCAGAAGCGGAGCGTTATTCATACCTGATCCTGTCTAGGTGAGCCGATACTTGCGTTCGGCGTAGTAATACAGGGGCCGCCAAAAGAGCCGATTGATGACGACGACGAAGAGACTCATGGTGCCTATCCCTAACACGATGCGGTGAAAGTCACCCGCCGTGGTCGCCTCCGCGATATAGGACCCTAACCCGCGCGCCTGCACTTGGGTATCCCCCCAGGTGGCAAGTTCCGCCACGATGGCGGCATTCCACGATCCGCCCGAGGCGGTAATGGCGCCGGTCACGTAGAACGGCAGGATGGCAGGCAATGCCACCTTGCGCCACCACAACCAGCCGGTGACTCGAAAATTCGAGGCCGCGTAGCGCATCTCGGCGGGAATGGCCGAAGCGCCGGCGATCACATTGAACAAAATGTACCACTGCGTGCCCAGAATCATCAGCGGGCTGAGGTAGATGTCCGGGTTGAGCTTGAACCTGACGATCGCGAACACCGCAATCGGAAACAGCAAGTTCGCCGGGAAAGCCGCCATGAATTGCGCGATGGGCTGGACGATCTGGGCGGCACGGGGGCGCAACCCGACCCACACCCCGATCGGCACCCAGACCACGCTCGCGAGCGCAATCAGAATGAAAACCCGCAGCATGGTGAGCGTCGCGAGACCGCACACCTGCAGCGCCTCGTGCAGCGGCGTGTTTTTGATCAGCACGGCGACGATGTGCCACAGTCCGGCCACGACGGCAGCGATGATCAACGAAACCCACAGCAGATCGAGCGATCGGCGTTTCGGCTTGTTTTCTACCCGCACCTCCTCGGCGTCGCGGCGCTTGACCGCGCGGCTCGTGAACATAACGGCGGCATGAAAGGCCACGGTGGCCGCTTGAATCAGCTTCGAGCGGCGCATCATGGTCAACGCCCACGAGTCCGGCAAATCTCCCGGCTCCGACTCGACACGAAAGCGATCCACCCATGCGACCAGCGGCCGAAACAACAGCTGGTCGTAGACCAAAATCACGATCAACATCGTCGCGATCGCCCAGCCGATGGCAACGAGATTTTTCTGCGCGATGGCCAGGGCGATATACGAGCCGACCCCGGGCAATGCAACCGTGGTATGGCCGACGCTGATCGACTCCGAGGCCACCACGAAGAACCAGCCGCCGGACATCGACATCATCATGTTCCAGATCAGCGCCGGCATGCCGAACGGAACCTCCAGTTGCCAGAAGCGCATCCAAGGGGATAGGCGGAAGGATTCGGCGGCTTCGCTGAGCTCAATCGGAATCGTGCGTAGAGATTGATAAAAGCTGAATGCCATGTTCCAGGCCTGGCTGGTGAAGATGGCAAAGATGGCCGCGAATTCCGCACCGAGCACGCGTCCGGGCGCCAGCGACATAAAGAACACCACGGTAATCGAAATGAAACCGAGAATCGGCACCGACTGGAGGATGTCCAGAATCGGGACCAACAGTTTGCCGGCCCGCTCGCTTTTGGCCGCCCAGGTCGCATAGGTCAGCGTGAACACCAATGACACGGCCAGCGCCGCGAACATCCGGAAGGTCGTGCGCGCCGCGTATTCGGGCAGATGCGATGGATCCAAGGACATCGGCGACAGCTCGAGCTGCGACAGCGGGGCAAACAGGCCCCGCGATGTCTCTCCCAGAAACACGATCAATCCGATGACCACGATGAACGCCAGCACGTCCCAGCGAGAAGCAAGGCCGCGCAGGAAGACATAGGGTTCGAATCGATTCATCGGCGCATTCTCTCAGGACAGACAACGAAGTAGCTAGTAGGGTTGGCACTTATGGAAAAGATCTTGGCCGCAGAATCGAAGGTTGTCGCCCCGGTGGTCGCGACGCGTTTCAATTTACTGGGGGCCTTGAGCTTCTCGCACTTCCTCAACGATATGATGCAGTCGTTGATCGTGGCGATCTATCCCTTGCTCAAGGGCGAATTCAACTTGAGTTTCGCGCAAATCGGCGCGATCACGCTCACCTACCAAGCAAGCGCCTCCCTGTTGCAGCCCCTGATCGGCATCTACACCGATAAGCACCCCAAGCCCTACTCGCTCAGTGCCGGCATGTGTTTCACGTTGATCGGCATCGTGACTCTGGCGTTCGCGGCAAACTACAACAGCGTGCTCGCGGCGGCCGCCTTGATTGGTGCCGGTTCCGCAATCTTTCATCCGGAGTCCTCGCGCATAGCCCGCCTGGCTTCGGGCGGCCGGCACGGACTGGCGCAATCGATTTTTCAGGTCGGCGGCAATGCCGGCAGCGCCATGGGACCGCTTCTGGCCGCGTGGATCATCATTCCTAAGGGTCAGACCAGTCTCGCGTGGTTTGCGATCGCCGCGCTGCTGGCGATAACGGTTCTGGCCCGCGTCGGTGCATGGTACAAGCGCCAACACATCGATCGCCCCGTCCCGCAGCGCACGCCGGTGGTGGCGCCGGTCTCATCGCGCCGCGTCGCGGCTTCGATAGCGGTGCTGGTACTGCTGATCTTTTCGAAGTATTTTTACGTTGCCAGCATCACGAGCTACTTCAGCTTCTACCTGATCGAGAAGTTTCACATCTCGGTGGGCTCCGCCCAGATTCATCTGTTCGTGTTCCTGCTGGCGATGGCGCTCGGCACCCTGTTCGGCGGTCCCCTGGGCGATCGTATCGGCCGTAAACGCGTCATATGGTTCTCAATACTGGGGATCGCGCCCTTTACCTTGATACTGCCGTACGTCGACCTCATGTGGGTCGGCATGCTGACGTTCGTCATCGGATTGATCCTGTCCTCTGCATTCTCAGCCATCGTCGTGTTCGCGCAGGAGTTGATGCCGGGCAACGTGGGCGCCGTGTCGGGACTGTTTTTCGGATTCGCCTTCGGCATCGGCGGCATTGGCGCAGCGGTGCTCGGCGGCCTCGCGGACCGGCATGGCATCGAATTCGTCTACCGGATCTGCGCCTACCTCCCCCTGCTCGGCATGGTGGCGGCATTCTTGCCGAACATCGAACGCAGAAAGCATTGACGCAGCAACTTCTCACGGCCTTAAGCCAGTACGGCCCGACGGCGGTGGCGCTGAATGTACTGCTGAATCAAGCCGGGCTGCCCGTCCCGGCAATTCCCACGCTTATCATCGCAGGCGCGGTCGGCGCGAGCGGACAGTTCTCCCTCGTCGCACTGTTCGTGGCCTGCGTCGCTGCTTGCTTGATCGCGGACTGCGGTTGGTATCTGATCGGGCAGCTATATGGGATGCAGGTCCTGAAGACGCTGTGCCGAGTTTCCCTGGAGCCCGATTCTTGCGTCAGCCAGACCCAAGACCGCTTTGAGCGCTGGGGCGTCAATTCGCTCATCATCGCCAAATTCGTTCCGGGATTGTCGACCATAGCTCCCCCCATGGCGGGGGCCATGCGCATCGGCTGGCTGCGGTTCATTTGCCTGAGCATCCTGGCCGCCATGCTGTGGACGGGCACGGGCCTGGCGGCCGGCATCCTGTTCAAGGCGCAGATCGAGCGGCTCCTTGCCTATCTGGACCGGATCGGCGGCATTGCCGTAGGTTTGGCGTTGGTCTTTATTGCAGCCTATGTCGCCTATAAGTGGTGGGAGCGCGAGAGATTCTACAAGTCGCTGCGCATGGCGCGAATCAGCGTTGCGGAACTGTATGCACTCATGCAGCAGGGCGCTGCGCCGGTGATCATTGACGTGCGCTCGTCCACCGCGC
The DNA here is from genome assembly GCA_036494725.1 of Steroidobacteraceae bacterium. Classification (GTDB taxonomy): domain Bacteria; phylum Pseudomonadota; class Gammaproteobacteria; order Steroidobacterales; family Steroidobacteraceae; genus Bog-1198. The sequence continues at coordinate 10,061 of DASXNX010000110.1, read as the reverse complement.
GCGCGCTCGAGCCCCAGTGGATCCCGGGCGCGCGGCACGTTTCCTTGCCGGACGTCGACAGTCATCTCAAGGACCTGCCCAGAGACCGGGACATCATTTTGTATTGCACCTGCCCCAGCGAAGCTTCCGCCGCCCGCGTCGCCAAGATTTTGATGAAACACGGCTTCAAAAAAGTCCGCCCCCTGCTGGGCGGATTGGATGCGTGGCGGGCAGCCGGTCACGCGGTGTCAAAAAATGCCTCCGGCATATGACCGAGGGGTGGTGGTTGCGACCCAGGTCCTGCGCGGCCCACGCGGGCCTTGCATAATGGGGGAATGCGCTCGACGCTCGCCTCACTGACGACACTCACTATCCTCTCCGCGGCGGCACACACCGCGCGGGCCGATTGGTCGCTTGCCGCCGCGGCCTCTGCAAATCACGACAACAACGTCGGCAATGCTCAGGCCGAATCAGACAAAGTTCGAGACTACGCCGCGAGCGCAAATCTTTCTCTCCACGAACTGATCCCCCTGGGAGGGGGATTTGGCGTGGCTGTCGGCGGCGATCTGGCGGGCGAAGCCTTTGACCGGCTGGATGGACTGAACAACGCCTCGATCAGCGGCGCCTTGTCGCTGAAAAAGAAATGGGGCCTCGGAGCGTTTGCGCCCTGGGCGCGTGGGCAGTTCTCCCTCGGCCGCGAGGCCTATCAGGATGGCTATCGCGACGCAACGCTGTATCGTGCCTCGCTGGAACTCGGCAAGCGCGTCGATGAACGTTGGAATCTTTGGGTGCAATATTTATTTGAACGCCGCGACGCGAGCCCCGCTCCTCAAGCCGTACCGGGCCGCTCCAGCGACGCCTTCAGCCAGGACGGCAACAACCTCGCCGCCACCGTGGAGTTCTCGATGAGCGAGCGAATCTCCCTGACGGCGGGCTTTCTCTGGCGGCACGGCGATGTCATCTCCACCTCATTGGTCCCGTGGAACTACCTGTATGTCGCCGCCACGGCCATTGCCGAGGATCCGACCTTCGGTCCGGACGCCTATGCCTATAAACTCACAGGAACGACCTATGGGGTGAAACTGGGCGCGGAATTTTTTGTCACCACCCACAGCACGATCGGCTGCAGTTTTCAACATCTGGAAACCCAGGCGAACGGCGGCAACAATTACCTTAAGTCGGTGCCCGAGATCACATGGAACTATCGCTTCTAATGCATAAATTATTCGCCGCAACGCTGCTTTGTATTCTGGTCTGCTCGGCCGCGGCGCGCGCGGCCGAATTGCATGTGCGGGTTGTGGATCATAAAGGCAAGCTGGTCTCCGATGCGGTGGTTTTGGCGACAGCCGTGGATCCGAGAAACGCGTTGCGGGCCAAGCCCGCCACCGATGCGGTGGATCAGGTCGACAAGCAATTTGTGCCCTACGTGAAGCCGGTGTTCGTCGGCGCGACCGTCCGTTTCCCGAATAGCGACAACATCAGGCACCAGGTCTATTCGTTTTCTCCGGCCAAGAAATTCGAGTTGCCCTTGTACGGCGGCTTGAATGCGCAACCGGTGGTCTTCGATAAACCGGGGGTGGTGGTCCTCGGCTGTAACATCCATGATTGGATGATCGGCTATATATATGTGTCGGACACTCCGTTCTTCGCAAAAACCGGCTCGGCAGGCACGGCCATCATCGCCGATCTCCCCCCCGGCGAGTACGCCGTGAGAGTGTGGCATCCGAATCTCGCGCGCACCGAGGACTCTACCACTCGGCGCATCACCGTGACCGCGGAAGACTCGACCAGCGCCGAGTGGCAACTGGATCTTAAGCCGAATTTCCGCGTACCTCGCGTTTCCGGCGCGGGCTCCGCCGCCTATCCTTAAATCCGTCAGTGGGCACTCGGGCGCGTCGGCTTACCAAGCGTCCGGCGGAACGTTCCTCTAAACAAAGCTCAACGTGCTCGGGCTGAAAGCCGCCAGGTTGGGCAGCACAGCCGCGAGCGCCGTCGCGTCGGCCCCGAACCATGAGGCCAAGGTCGCCGCATATTGATCGACCGCGATGGTCGGTATCCAACGGCCTTCGCCGCCGGCGTCGTCCGGACCGCCCAGGGCGAGATCAGGCATCATGCCGTAGATCTGGCCGCCGTGAACCGCGCCGCCCATTACCATGTGATGGCTCCCCCACGCGTGATCCGTACCACCGCCGGTATTGGCCTGCAGTGTCCGCGAGAAGTCCGAGAGCGTGAACGTCGTGACGTTGGCGGCGGCGCCGATTGCCGCCATGGCACTCTGGAAAGCGGCCAGCACGGGATCCATCTGCTGGAAAAGCGTTTGCTGCCGATTGACCTGGTTGGTATGCGTATCGAAGGAGCCTATGGTCGCGAGAAAAACCTGCCGCTGCGCCCCCAGCGAACTGTGTGCTTCGATCACTTTCGCAATGGCAAGCATCTGTTGACTGAAATTGGTGGTGGCCAAGGCGCTGAAGGCCTGGGACACCGTACTATTGATTGCCGTCAAGATGGGATTGAGCGTCGCGCTGCTGCTCAAGGCTTCCGTGACGACATCCTGTGCCGCCGCAGTCAGATCGGCGCCGCGATCGAGACTCAATAATTGCACCAAGGCTGAACGCCGCGCCGCGTCCGCAGCGCTGTTCGAAAAGCCGCTGAGTCCGAAGGAACCGCTGACGGGAATCACCAGAGCTTGCGACGCCGCACCGGTAACGAACAAGTTATTGCCGCCGGTCGATATCATCGGCGGCACGTTGGCCCCTGCGTTCAGAGAGTTAAGTTGATCCGACAACCGTCCACCCCAGCCGGTGTTGGACGACTTGTCGGAAATCGCGGCTTGCCACTCATGCTGTTGATCGATGTGCGAGAACAGCGTGGCCGGCTTTTGCGTCGTGCCCAATAGGTACTGGGCTTTCGTCAGCGGTTGCACCAAGGTGCCGACATTCGCGACGACCGCGAGATTGCCGGCGTTCCACAGCCCCTGCAGCCCGGGCAGCGACGGGTGCAAACCATAGCGCAGCACGCCGGCGGGTTCCTGTAGCGGCAAAAGTTGCGACTGGGGCAGCGCGATGCTGCTGCGAATTTGTGCGTAAGCCGAATACCCGGCAGCGTCGACCGGCACGATCATGTTGTTGGAATCGTTGCCGCCATACAGAAAAATGCATACCAGGGCTTTGTATCCGTCGGCTGCCGCGGCATCGGCCGCCGCGGCATCCGCGGCGCCTGCGCGCGATGCCAGGATGCCGAGTTGTCCCAGCGCGGCCGATCCGGCCAGCGCTCCAGTGTGGAATAGGAAGTCGCGCCGTTGCATGTTAACGCTCCACTTGGTACTGACCGGATGTCAGGATGAGATAGCTTGCGGTACGCGCCGCCGCAAGCGGATCGGTGGCCGACTGTGCGGTGAGCGCGCCCTGGATGGCGAGGCTTGCCCCGAGAGACAGGCTGCCGTGCATCAGAGTTTGATTCAGCTGGGCAATCAGCCCGGTCGGATCGGTGATGGCAGCGAGCGAAGACAAATCGATGCTGGTGCCGGTGCTGCCGGTCACCGTGGGATCCGCCGCCGCGCCGCCCTTCATGATGACGGTGTTGACGAAATTTTCCCGGGCGAGCGCACTAGCCGCATCGTCGATGCCGAATTCCGGCGCGAACGTTTGCGTACCCGGAAGCACAAAGCTCGGCGGATAAAAATTGAACACGGTTTGCGGCGTGAACACAGGCTGGGCCATGGCGGAGGCGGCGCTGCGCAACAACACACCGTCGGACTGGCCGCCGAGACTGCGCATCATCCCGGCGATGAACAGCGCCGGCTCCCGCAAGTGTCCGAAGTTGGCCGCGCTGGGAGCATCACCGCGGGCTTCCGTGTCCGTCAGAATTGCCTGCACCACGGCGCTCAAATCGCCGCGCACACCGTGACCGTTGTCGGCAAACACGGCGGATATGCGCGCCACATAGGCCGGGCTGGGATTGCTGGTGACGAGGTGCTGAATCAGCTGCGTGCCGATGAAGGGTCCGACGTTCGGATGGTTGAAAATATTGTCCAGCGCCATCTGAAGATCCTGCGCAGGCGTCTGGCCGGCGGGGAGCGTGACGCCATTGAGCAGCAACTTGGTTCCAGGTTCGTGATGGTCCGCGAAGGAAACCATGACGCCGTCGTAATTGGTGGGGTTGGTCCAATGGGAGGTGGCCCCGGACAACGGTGGGTAAGTCCAGCCGGTGAACACCGATGAGAAGCCCTCGACGACGTCTTGATCATACGTCGGAATCGGCGCCCCGCTGCTGTCCAATTGCTGCGTCCCGTCCGGATTCAACTGGTACAGGCCGATCGAAAACAGCTGTTGAATCTCGCGTCCGTAATTCTCGTTTGGACTGGTGCCGGCCGCGGCATTGTACTTATCGTTATCGACCATATCCAAGTAGTGCCCCATCACGGGACTCAACGTCACGTCCTGCAGCAACGTCCGATAGTTCCCCAAGGCATCGTTCAGAAGCATGTTCTGATAATCCGCCATGCCGTAGGCCTCGTAGATCTCGATGCCCGAGACCACGAAAATCTGCGACAGCGCGAATGCGACGCGTTGCCTCAGCTGATCCGGATTTCCCAGCGCGTGCTGGAAGAATTGGCGCTGAACCTGGAATAGCGAGTAATTGTCGCGGGCGCAGAGGCTCGATGCGTCGGTGGGCGTCGCCGGATCGGTCTGGCAACCCACCGGCGCGGTGTGCGGCGTATAGCTGAATCCGGTGTACTGGCTCGCCGGGGCCGCAAGTTGTTCCGTCAGGTACGCAGCGAACCCCTCGTTCTGCACGTGCACCACATCGGTTTGCGTAACTCCGAATGTTGCCTGCTCGAGGAGGCGTGCGGTATCGGCAGCCGTGGGTTGAACCGCAGCGGGTGGCGGAGGAGTTGCGGGCGGCGACGAACCGCCCGAACCACCGCCGCCGCAGGCGGCGAGTGCCAGCAGCAATGCTGCACCGCTTATTCGTATTCCGGCATTTCGTGCGGCCATCGGCTGACTCCCTTCTCAACCCCTTGCCTCAACCAACGGACGGTTGCAAGAAAGGTTGACGGCGAGTCAGGAAATGTCAGGGATGGGGTGCGGTCCCGCCGCTAAGAAAACGCCTGAATGCCGGTCTGCGCCCGCCCCAGGATCAGCGCGTGAATGTCATGGGTGCCCTCGTAGGTGTTCACCACCTCGAGATTCACGACGTGGCGGATCACGCCGTATTCATCCGATATCCCATTGCCGCCCAGCATATCCCGCGCCGTGCGCGCCACGTCCAAAGCCTTGCCGCAGGAGTTGCGCTTCATGATGGAGGTGATTTCCACCGACGCCGTGCCATCATCCTTCATCCTTCCCAAGCGCAGACATCCCTGCAAGCCCAGCGTGATCTCCACCTGCATGTCGACCAGTTTCTTTTGAATCAGCTGATTCGCCGCCAGCGGCCGCCCGAACTGCTTGCGGTCCAGCACGTACTGCCGCGCGGTGTGCCAGCAACTCTCAGCGGCGCCGAGCGCGCCCCAGGCGATGCCGTAACGCGCGGAGTCGAGACAGGTGAAGGGCCCTTTGAGACCTTGAACCGCGGGAAGCAGATTTTCCTCCGGCACGAACACATCATCCATGAGTATTTGTCCGGTAGTCGAGGCACGCAATCCGACCTTGCCGTGCAAAACCGGAGTGGTCAGTCCTTTCCAACCTTTCTCCAGAATGAATCCGCGGATGATGCCGTCTTCGGTCTTCGCCCAGACCACGAACACGTCCGCGATCGGACTGTTGGTTATCCAGGTCTTGGCGCCGGACAGGCGGTAGCCGCCGGCCTTGGCCTGTGCTCGCGTGATCATGCTGCCGGGATCCGATCCGTGATCCGGTTCCGTCAAACCGAAGCAGCCGATGGTTTCGCCGCGCGCCAACGGCGGCAAGTATTTGTGCTTTTGCGCCTCGGTGCCGAACTTGTGAATGGGCAGCATCACCAGCGAGGATTGCACGCTCATCATCGATCGGAATCCCGAGTCGATGCGTTCGACCTCGCGCGCGATCAAACCATAGCTGACGTAATTGAGGCCGCCGCCGCCGTACGCCTCGGGAATGGTGGCGCCCAGCAGTCCGACTTCGCCCATTTCCTTGAAGATCTTCGGGTCGGTGTGTTCACGACGAAATGCTTCGAGCACGCGCGGCGCCAGCTGTCCCTGCGCGTAGTCGCGGGCCGCGTCTCGAATCATTTTCTCCTCGTCCGTCAATTGCGAATCGAGCAGCAACGGATCGTCCCAATGAAAGCTCGCGCGCGCCATAAACACCTTTCAGTTTCCAACCCTGCGAAAGATCGCATACTATCACCGCCGTGAGCGCAAACGATTCCGATTCAAACGGCTACATGAGCGGCTTCGGCAACGAATTCGCCACCGAGGCGCTCGCCGGAGCGCTGCCCCGTGGGCGGAATTCCCCGCAGCGCTGTCCCTTCGGGTTGTACGCGGAGCAATTTTCCGGCACGGCATTTACCGCCCCGCGCGCCGCCAATCGGCGTTCCTGGCTGTATCGGATCCGCCCGGCCGTGACTCACCGACCTTTCGAACGCCTCAAGCACAACCTGCTCGATGAAACCGCGGATGAAGATTCCGCATCTCCCAACCAGTTGCGCTGGGACCCGCTTCCGTTGCCGGCGTCGCCCACCGACTTCATCGAGGGTCTGGTGCCCATCGCCGGTAACGGCTCTCCGGATGCGCACGCCGGTTGCGCCATTTACTTGTTCGCGGCCAATCGATCGATGCCCCGGCGATTCCTCTACAACGCCGATGGCGAGTTGCTCATCGTGCCGCAGTCAGGAGCGCTGTTCCTCGACACCGAGCTGGGAAGCATCCGCCTGGAGCCGCAGGAGATAGCCGTTGTGCCCCGTGGACTGCGCTTTCGCGTCAATCTCGAGCAAGGCGCGGCACGCGGTTATGTCTGCGAAAACTTCGGTGCGCTATTTAAACTGCCCGACCTCGGACCGATCGGTTCCAATGGTCTCGCGAACTCCCGCGATTTCCTGACGCCGCGCGCGCGCTATGAAGACATTGATGAACCCTGCGAGCTTATCGGCAAATTCGGCCGCCGGCTGTGGACGGCGAAGATGGATCATTCGCCTCTCGATGTGGTCGCCTGGCACGGAAATTACGCGCCATACAAATACGATTTGCGCCGTTTCAACGCCATGGGCTCGAACTCGTACGATCACCCTGATCCGTCGATCTTTCTGGTGCTGCACTCGCCCAGCGACACTCCGGGCACTGGCAATATCGACTTCGTGGTGTTTCCGCCGCGTTGGCTGGCGATGCAAGACACCTTTCGGCCGCCCTGGTTTCATCGCAATGTGGCCAGTGAATTCATGGGCCTGATATGCGGCGTCTATGACGCAAAAAGCACCGGGTTCGTGCCGGGCGGGTCTTCCTTGCATAATTGCATGAGCGGACACGGCCCCGACGCCGCGACCTTCGACAAGGCCGTCGCCGCAGACACATCGATCCCGGTTCACATTGGCGACACGATGGCGTTCATGTTTGAGACTCGAAGCGCCATAAAACCCACGCGCGCCGCATTGCGCGGAATACCGCCCCTGCAACGCGACTACATGAGCCACTGGCTGGGACTCAAGAAACACTTCGATCCCACGCGGCCGTGAATACTTTGGACGCGACGCACGATCCGTCGGCCCGCAGTTGGCTTGCTTCCGCCAATGTCGCGGGCGGCGCATTTCCACTACAGAATTTACCCTTCGGTGTTTTTCGCCGCGCGCACACGGCGCAGGCTTATCGCGGCGGCGTGGCGATCGGCGATCAAATCATCGATCTCAAAGCGCTCGCCGAGGCGCGATTGTTCAGCGAGGAAGCGGCGCATGGCGTGATCGCCGGAAGCCAATCCTCTCTGAACGCGCTGATGCAACTCGGGCCCAAGACATGGCGCGCGCTGCGCCGGTCCCTGTTCGAGGGCTTGACACGAGGCTCCGCGCTCGAGCCCAAATTGCGCGAATGTCTGGTGCCCCAACACGAAGCGAGCTACGCGCTGCCGGCGCTGATCGGTGACTACACCGATTTCTACATTTCGGTCTACCACGCCACCGCCATCGGCAAGTTGTTCAGACCTGACAACCCGCTGCTGCCGAACTATAAATGGATCCCCATCGGCTATCACGGACGCAGTTCATCGATCGGCGTGTCGGGGCAGAGTTTTCCGCGTCCTCGCGGGCAGAAATCCGCGGCCGCCGGTGCGGCTGCCCCGATCGTGGGCACGAGTGCCCGCCTGGACTACGAACTGGAAATGGGAATTTTCATCGGCGCCGGCAACGCTCCCGGCACGGCGATTTCGATGGAGACCGCGGACGATCACATATTCGGAATGTGCTTGCTCAACGATTGGTCGGCGCGCGACTTGCAAGCCTGGGAATACCAACCCCTGGGCCCCTTTTTGGCCAAGAACTTCGCCACCACGATCTCGCCATGGGTCGTGACCTTGCAGGCCCTCGCGCCGTTTCGCGTGCCGTTCGCGCGGCCGGCCGGCGACCCTGAACCCCTGCCCTACTTGGATTCTCGGCAAAACCGCGAGGCGGGAGCGATCGATATCCGGCTCGAAGCGCTTATCCAAACCTCGAGAATGCAGGCTCGCGGCGAGCCGCCGCAGCGCCTGTCGACGACCAGTTTCCGGCATGCCTACTGGACGATCTCGCAACTGGTCGCTCATCACACGGTGAATGGCTGCAATCTTCGCCCCGGAGATTTGCTCGGCAGCGGCACGCAGTCCGGCCCCACGCCGGAAGAAGCCGGCTCGCTGGTGGAGTTATCCCTCGGCGGCACCCGCAAGCTCAAGATCGGCAGCGATGAGCATCGCACCTTTCTCGAGGACGGGGACATCGTGATCTTTCGCGGCTGGTGCGAGCGGCCCGGCGCGGTCTCGATCGGATTCGGCGATGTGAGGGGCCAGGTGCTGGCCGCGAGCCAATGAAGCCGGAACTCGACGCGAGGCACGCAGTCTATATCGGTATAGCTCGCAAGGATCCAGCGGGGGCGTTTATGCAGAGCAACATTAAAACGGCAGCGATGCTCGTTTGCCTATGCTCGTTGATGGCAGCAACGTCGCGCGCCGGCGATGGCGTTCAGGTGATGATAACGAACGACGGCACGGAGGACATCCTGGTCACCGTCTATGACATGGACGCGGGGCAGCAAATGCTCTTGCAGGGCACACGAATCAACGGCTTCACCTCGGTACCGATACTGGCTGTCGGAGATGCCCGCGGCAGAGCCAACCTATCCTGGACTGCCGCGAGCGCGGACCCAACGTCGCCGCGATGCGGCCACGGAAAAATCTTGCAGGTCGCCAACGACTCCGCGGTGAACGTGCATGCCGATACCAGCTGTAAGGCTTAAGCGGTCACCCGCGCAACTCTAAGCGCGTTCCGAGTTCTCGCCGCCAACAAGCCTAGCAAGCCGAACACTGAGTAGAGCCCGAGCGCGCCACCGCCGTGCGAGCCGCCCGAGGCAGCGGCAGCGCTCACGGTGAGCTTCACCGACGCGGTCGGTGAAGCGCCAGAGACGATATTCGTGCAAAACAGAGTATAGGTATCCATGCCAACCGCCGTGGGTGTGAGTGTTTGAGTGCCGGAGCTGGCCACCGGGCCGCTCCAACCGGCGCTCCCTCCGCCCGCGGTGCAGCCTTGATTGTTGGCCGAGGACCAGGTGAGCGTCGTTGAGCCGCCCACGGTGATGGAACTGTTGGCCAAGGTTAGCGTCGGGGTTGAAGGAAGGATTGGCGGGATCGCGTTGGCGGCCAGATCGGCCTGGAAGAATCCGAAGCCCGACGCCTTGTTGTACCCGGATCCATTCATCGGCAGCGTACTGCTGCGAAAGTTCGCATAGATTTGCGCGGGGGTCAGCGAGGGATCGGCCTGCAGCAGCAGCGCCGCGGCGCTCGCGACATGCGGCGTGGCCGCGGAAGTGCCGAAGAGATTGGGGTAGCTGGCCTTGTTGCCGCATCCGGCGATGTTGGTGTTGTCGACAATCGGAGGGGTGGCGCTCGCAAACGTGAATCCAAGGAAGGTGTCATTGCCGCCATCCGGGCCGACCA
>DASXNX010000109.1:0-30751 GCA_036494725.1 Steroidobacteraceae bacterium | reverse complement strand
CAGGGGCGTCGTGGAGCAGGCGCGCGCTTTGCGCGGAACGCGCAACACCGTGTTATTCCTCGACGAGGTCCATCGCTTCAACAAGGCGCAGCAAGACGCGTTCCTGCCCTATGTCGAGGACGGCACGCTGATCTTCATCGGTGCGACCACCGAGAATCCCTCGTTCGAGGTCAACAACGCGCTGCTGTCGCGGGCGCGGGTGTACGTCTTGAAATCGCTGACCACCGAGGATCTCGGCAAGCTGCTGGAACGCGCCGTGTCGGATCAGGGGCGCGGCCTGGGCGCGCTGCACTTGCAGTTGGAACCGGGCGCTCGCGAGATGTTGCTTTCGGCGGCTGACGGCGATGCACGCCGCATGCTCAATCTTCTGGAAACCGCGGCGGATTTGAGTGCGGCCAACGACTTAGGAAGGCGCCTCGATCTTGACACCATGCGCGCGGTGATCGGCAGCACTTACGTGCGCTTCGATAAGGGCGGCGAAAATTTCTACGATCAGATTTCGGCGCTGCATAAGTCCGTTCGCGGCAGCGATCCGGATGCCGCCCTGTATTGGCTGTGCCGCATGCTCGCCGGCGGCTGCGATCCTCTGTACATCGCGCGCCGTGTTCTGCGCATGGCGAGCGAGGACATCGGCAATGCCGATCCCCGGGCGCTGACCCTGGCACTCGAAGCCTGCGCGGTTTATGAGCGGCTCGGCAGTCCCGAGGGCGAGCTTGCCATTGCGCAGGCGGTCGTCTTCATGGCATGCGCCGCCAAAAGCAACGCGGTGTACGCGGCGTTCAACGCGGCAACCGAGGATGCCACGAGCTTAGGATCGCTGCCGGTGCCGCTGCACCTGCGCAATGCGCCGACGAAATTGATGAAGGAAATCGGCTACGGCAAAGGATATCGCTACGCGCATGACGAACCCGGCGGCTATGCGGCAGGCGAGCGCTATTTTCCCGATGAGATGCCCGAACGCCGCTACTATGTGCCCGTTACGCGGGGACTGGAAATTAAAATCGGCGAGGCGCTGGCTGCGCGCCGTGCTCGCGATGCGAAAGCGCAAGACACCGGCAAGGTCTGAGGGCCGCAGTTCTTTTATACTTACGCTTTCTCAATCTCGAGGATCCCATCGTGCTTGACCCCAAGTTGCTGCGCGGCGATTTACCCGGCGTGGCCGTCGCATTGGCGCGGCGCGGCTTCGTGCTGGATGTGCGGGGTTTTGCCGCGATGGAGGAGCAGCGCAAGAGGGTCCAAGTAGAAGCCGATCGCCTGCGCGCCGAGCGCAACGCCAACGCCAAGGCGATCGGGTTCGCCAAGTCCAAGGGGCAGGAAGTTGCCCCTCTCCTGGCGGCAGGCGAGTCCTTGGGTGCGCAACTGCAAAGCGTGGAGCGTCAGCTGGAAGAAGTGCAATCTCAAATCACGGATTTGCAGCTGCAGCTTCCCAATATCTTGAACGCGAGCGTCCCCGAGGGGCTCGATGAGACGGCCAATGTCGAGGTGCGCCGCTGGGGCATGCCGAGGGAATTCACTTTCGAGCCCAAGGACCATGTCGCGCTGGGCGAGCGGCTGGGCATGGATTTCGAAGCCGCCGGCCGCATCTCCGGGGCGCGCTTTGTGGTGATGACGGGAATGCTCGCCAAGCTGCATCGCGCCCTGGCGCAATTCATGCTCGATCTGCATGTGAAAGAACATGGCTATTGCGAGGCTTATGTGCCTTACCTGGTGCACGCCAACGCCCTGTTCGGCACGGGCCAGTTGCCGAAATTCGAGCAAGACCAATTTGCGGTGCGCGGTGATCCTGGCTTTTATCTGATTCCCACGGCCGAGGTACCGCTGACCAATTTGGTCCGCGATCAGATATTGGCGCCGGAGCGTCTGCCGCTCAAATTCGTGGCGCACACGCCGTGCTTTCGCTCGGAAGCGGGCGCGGCGGGGAAGGACACCCGCGGCATGATTCGCCAGCATCAGTTCGACAAAGTCGAGATGGTGCAAATCGTGCGCCCGGATAGCTCGTATGCATCGCTCGAAGAATTGACCGGCCATGCCGAGGACGTGCTGAAGGCACTGGAATTGCCCTATCGGGTGCTGGCACTGTGCGCGGGCGACACCGGCGCGAGCAGCGCCAAGACCTATGATCTTGAAGTCTGGCTGCCCTCACAGAAGCGCTACCGTGAGATTTCATCCTGCAGCAATTGCGAATCCTTTCAAGCCCGCCGTCTGCAGGCACGCTGGCGCAATCCCGAAACCGGCAAGCCCGAACTGGTACACACCTTGAACGGATCAGGCGTCGCGGTGGGTCGCGCCTTGGTGGCGGTCTTGGAGAATTATCAGCAGCAGGATGGCAGCGTCGCGGTACCGGCTGCCCTGGCGCCGTACATGGGCGGGACCAACCTGCTGCCAGTCAACTAGCAGCAGGCTGGGCCTCAGACTTAGTTGCGGTTGCCCATCACCAGGCGCAGCACATACCAGAACATCAGTGCGATCGATGCGAAAAGCTGCATCGCGGCCGCCACGTACCGATCCTCCGGGTAGTGGTGGATGATGTTGGAGGTGTCGTAGAGCACCGCGGCACCGGCGAAGCCGATCATGGCTACCGAGAACCAAGTTCCCAGCTGGAAGCCGAAGACGGCGCCGCCGATCATCGCCAGAAGCGCGACCACGAAACCCCACATCAATACGGCGCGCAGGAAGGTGAAGTCCTTGCGGGTTCGATGGGCGACAACCATGAGACCGCCGGCCCCCAGCGCGGTAATCAAGGTGGCGCTATCGATGGCACCGGGCGCCTTCGCGTCCGCGATGTACAGCAGCGGCACGAAGATCAGCGCTTCCACCGCCACGTACATGGCATACGAGAAATACTGCATCCCCAAGGAGCTGCTGGTCTGCGCGGTGCGAGTTGCCAGCCAGCCCACGAGCATGAAGGCCCCCAGGATCAGGAACCAGTTGACGCTGAGCATGAAGCGCGCAATTTGCAGCGCGAGCCCGGACTCGAACAGTCCCAGCTCGATCAGAATGAACGCAAGGATCCCGCCGACCACATGCGTGTATGTACGCGTGATGAATTGAGCGCGGCTATCGACACCGGAGCTCGGAAATGCAGAATTACTACTCGGAAAAGTGGCCATCGTGTCCTCCAGTTAGCCTTAGGCCTATTTTAGCACCCTCGCGCCGAGGGCGCCGATTTGGCCGGGTTGAGGCGATAATGAGGGCAGCGGGCAACGATTCAATGGGTTTTAGGGCGTTGTCGGGTAAAATCCCGGGCGCTGCGAATCGGAGAGGTGGCAGAGCGGTTGAATGCACCGGTCTTGAAAACCGGCGTTCCCTTACGGGAACCGTGAGTTCGAATCTCACCCTCTCCGCCAGTATTATCCTGCGTGTGAACTGTCCGTCGGGGGTGACCGTGAGTTCGACAAAATCGCCTGGAGCGATTTTGGACGACGCGTTAGCGTCGGCCCGAAGGGCTGGGGCCATGGATGGCCGCAGCAATCTCACCCCCACCGCCACCAACTGAGGATGTTTGAGTGTCCGACGCCGATGAGTTGAATTCCAGTCCCCGCTCCACGGTTTTTTTGAGCTACGCCTCGGCCGATCGCGACTCCGCGCGAGTATTGAAGGACGCGTTGCCCACATTCGGGCTCGAAGTCTGGTATGACGAGAGCGAACTGGGCGGTGGGGAAGCCTGGGATCAAAAGATCCGCAAGCAGATACGCGAATGCGATTATTTCATGCCGCTCATTTCGGCCCAGACGGAAGCACGGCACGAGGGGTATTTTCGCCGCGAGTGGCGCCTGGCGGTCGAGAGAACTCTCGACATGGCGGACGATCACGCATTCCTGCTGCCGGTCGTCATCGACGATACCTCCCAATCCGGAGCGCGGGTACCGGAAAAATTTTTCACCATTCAGTGGCTGCGCCTTCCCGGCGGCCGCCCGACGCCGGCCTTGGAGGCGCTGTGCCGCCGGCTGGTTTCGGGCGAAGCGGCACCGCCGCCGCCGGCCTCAACCTCGGCAAGATCCAGCAGACGGCATTCGCCGGCGGCGGTGCCCACCCAGTACCCTGATTTTCCCAGCGAACAGCCGGGACAAAAGACACGATTCCGGTTTCACGTTATCGGCTGGGCATTGAAGTCCGGCTGGATCTTTTTCAACAAGCTGCCTCGATGGCTGCGCGTCATCGCCTATGTGTGGCTGAGCATCGCATTGCTGTCCAAGGGATGCTCCTATCGGGACCATGAGTCCCGGCGAGCCGGGCCCGCAGACGCCGAGAAACTGAAGGCAATTTCGGACAAATACCATGGCAGCTTGGACAAGGGCGATATCGCGAAGCTGGCGACGCAAATTGCGCGCATCGCGTCGGATGAAGGAGGGGAATCGCCGGATGATAAAAGCCCGGTGCTGGCATTTCCCTTTACGGCGCCCGCGGGCGACGCGGCGGGAGCAAAACTAGCCGACTCTGCTTTTGCCCTTGTCTACGGAAAGGTGGCCATATCCCACCATGGCAAAGTCGGTCTCAACAAGGAGACCGTGCCGTGCGGTGACTTGAAGGCGGTACTGGAGAGTGGGCGATCGAAGCATTCTCTCTACGTTCTCTGCGGAGTGGTCGGCGATGCCGGAGCGGCGCAGGCGCTGACCATAAAGATCGCGTCCGTTGCCGGCTCCTCACTGACTTGGTCCAAGTCTTTTCCCGTCAAAGGCGCCGATCCCACGCAGATCGCCGCGGAAGTCGACGCGCAGATGCCGGCGCTCGACTAGACTTCCAACCGATCCTGCGGACGCGCCACCAGAGCGTAGAGCACCGGCATCAGAAACACGCTGATCAACAGCCGCGAGAACAGTCCGCTGACGATCACCAGCGCAAACGGGCGTTGCGAGTCGGTACCGACGCCGGTCGCCAATGCCACCGGCAGCAATCCTAAGGCCGCGACCAATGCGGTCATCATGATGGGGCGCAAGCGCAGGATGGCGCTTTCTCTGATCGCCTCCGCCAACGGGATTCCCTCGCGGCGCAGTTCATTGACATAGGAAATGTAGACCACCGCCGTCTGGACGGATACGCCGAACAAGGCCAGGAAGCCGATGCCGGAGGACACGGAAAAAGGCGTGCCGGTCATCCACAGCGCCAGGATGCCGCCCACCGGCGCCGACAGCACCACGCCGAGCACCGTGATCAAGGGGAATTTGAAATTACTGTACAGGGCGAACAGCAGCAAGAAAATCAGAAACAAGGTCAGCGGCAGAATGATGCTCAGTTGATGGCGCGATGCGGTGTATTCCGAATACTCGCCGCCCCAGTCCAATCGATAGCCTCGCGGCAACTTCACCTTGGCATCGACCTGCTGCATTGCATCGTCAACGGCACCGGCGAGATCGCGCCCTTCAATCGAAAATTGCACTCCGATATAGCGAGAATTGTCCTCTCGATAGATGAACGACGCCCCGCTGGCGACCTGGATCTCGGCGAATTCCTTCAGAGGAATCTGCTGTCCGGCGGGTGTGGCCACGAGAATATTGCCGATTTCTTCGGGATTGTCGCGATACTCGCGTTCAAGACGGACGATGAGATCAAACTCCTTCTCTTCCTGCACCACGGAGGTCGCCACATCTCCGCCGATGGCGGTCTGAATCAAGGCATTGATGTCCGCGACATTCACCCCATAGCGCGCAATCTTGGCGCGATCGATCTTGATGCTGAGGCTCGGCTGGCCGAGTTCCTGCACCAAGGTCACCTCGCGTATGCCGCGCACTTGCGCCAAGATCTGCTTGATGGCCTTGCCCTTCTGTTCCAGGGTATCCAAGTCGCGGCCAAAGATTTTGACGGCCAGCGCGCTCTTCAATCCGGTCTCCGCTTCATCGACCGCATCCTCGGCAGGTTGCGTGTAATTGAAATTGATTCCCGGGAACGCCGCGAGCTTGCGATTGATGGCCTCGATCAATCCCGGCTTGTCATGATACGGGCCGGACCAGCTCGAATAAGGACGCAGCCCCACGAAGAACTCGACATTGAAGAATCCGGTCGGATCGGTGCCATCGTCCGGGCGTCCGAGTTCGGATGCCACGGTCGTCACCTCCGGAAAGGTGCGTAAAATTTGCCGTACCTTGGGAGCGATTTTCGCCGATTCGTCATAGGAGATCGTGTAGGGCATCGTTGCCCGTACCCACAATGCGCCCTCATCCAGGTGCGGCATGAACTCCGCTCCGATGCGCGGAACGAGCAGCAGCGAGCCCGCCAACAGCGCCGCCGAGGCCGCGGTGGTTCCCCAAGCATGCGCCAGACAGAAATCGAGCCCACGGGAATAGAGCGATTTAATCTTTTCGAACGCTGCATTGTGCCGCTCCCTGACACCCTTGCGCATGAACCAGGCGCATAACACGGGCAAGAGCGTCAAGGTGACAATCAACGAGCCGATCAAGGCAAAGACCATCGTGTCCGCCATGGGCTTGAACAGCGTGCCGGAGGGTCCCGCCAACACGTAGATCGGCAGAAAACTGGCGACGATGACCGCCACCGCGTAGAACAGCGGCCGGTCCACCTCGGCCGCAGCTTGCGTAATGATTTCCTTGACGTTGAGCGAGGCTCCGCCGGACGCGCCGCGCGCCGCGATCTGGCGGAAGATGTTTTCCACCATCACCACCGCGCCGTCGACCAGGATCCCGAAATCCACTGCACCGATGGACAAAAGATTGGCGGAGGCATTTTGCAAATCGAGGCAGATGAAGGCGAACCAGAGCGCCAGCGGAATGGTGCTCGCGACGATCAGGCCGGCGCGAAAATCGTACAGAAAAAATATCAGCACCACCACGACCAGCAGCATGCCGCGCAGTAAATTGCGCTCCACGGTCTGGGTCGTCAGCTCGATCAAATCGCTGCGATCATAGAAGGGGAGAACCTTGACGTCCTTGGGCAGGATCTCCTCGTTGAGTTCCTTGGTCTTGGCCTCGACTCCTTTTAAGACGTCTTGGGTTTTCTCTCCGGTGCGCAGCAGTATGACGCCCTCCACGGCGTCGTCCTGATCCATGAACCCAAACTCGCCGAGGCGCGGAGCGATGCCGATGACCACGCGGCCGACGTCCTTTACCAACACCGGCGTGCCGTCATGTACCGCCACCACGACGTTGCCGATGTCCTCTACCGTGCTGAGGCGCCCGAGACCGCGCACGTAATAAAATTGACCGCCTTGCGAGTAAAAGCCGCCTCCCGCATTGTCATTGTTGGCAGTCAGTGCGCTTTCCACCTGCGCCACCGACAATCCGACCGAGGCGACCTTGGCCGGATCCAGCAGCACTTGGTATTGCATGGTTCCGCCGCCGAACCCGGAGTCGTCCGCCACGCCGGCCACGGACTTGTATTGCGGCTCGACGATCCAGTCCTCGAAAGTCTTGAGTTCCATCGGCGAGCGGTCGGAACTCTGCAGCACGTAGCGATAAATCAATCCCGAGGGCGAGGAGAGCGGAGCAACGGACGGCGTCACCCCGCTCGGCAACGACAGACCGCCGATTCGATCGAACGCCTGCTGGCGGGCGAAGTAGTTATCGGTACCAATGCGGAATGTCATGATGACATCCGACAATCCGTAGAGTGAGATCGAACGGATCGTCGTCATCTGAGGACTGCCGTTCATTTCCCGCTCAACGGGTATCGTGATCAGCCGTTCGACCTCCTCGGATGCGTGTCCCGGCCATTGAGTGATGATTTCAACGATTGGCGGCGAGAGATCGGGATAGGCGTCCACCGGCAGCCGATCCAGCGATCGGGTTCCGGCACCGATCAACACCGCCGTCATGAGTACGACCAGGAAACCCTGGCGCAACGATGAGGTCACGATCCGATTCATGAAAGAAGCCGATCGAGGTGCGGACCCGTGTGGAGTCGGATCCGCGCTCATTGATTTTGCATGAATTGCACGAAGATGCCGCCGTCGACCACGATTCTGTCGCCGGGCCGTATCCCGTCGGTGATCTCATATTGGTCGCCGGCTCGATAGCCAACGGTCACATGCTGGCGTATGAAGCTATCGTCCGCCTGCACGGCGTAAACAAAGGGTAGGTTGACATCGTCGCGCAGGATGGCCGAAACCGGCACCAGCAGCCCGCTGCTCTCCTTGCGCGCCTCGAGGCGCACATGGACGTACATGTCCTTTTTCAGAAAGTCGCCCGGATTATTCACCACCACGCGCGCCACCACCGAGCGCGTATCGGGATCCACGATGGCCGAAATATTATCGACCGTTCCCGTGAATCGACCCGAGCCGACGCCGGTCACAACCTCGGCTTGATCACCCACGCCAATCACCGTCAAGTCCGAGCCGAAGACTTGCGCCATCACCCAGACGCGCGACAAGTCCGCGACGGTGAAGCAAGGCGTGCTGCCGACCTGAAGCAACTGTCCGGGCGTGATGAGCTTCTCCACTACGGTTCCGGCGATCGGCGCGCGAATGACTCCGTCAGGATGCGGGACCGGACGGCCTTCCTGGATGTCCTTGATGATTTGCGGCGGAACCTGCAGGCCCACCAGGGCCTTTAGTGCAGCCTCGCGGTCGGCTTCTGCGTTGACAGCATCGGTTTCCGCCTGGTCGGCTTCGCGTTTCGCGACGCCGTTGTGCTGGATGAGATCCTTATCCAGGTCGGCAAGGCGGCGCAGGGTTTGCGCGGTGGCAAGAGCCTTTTGATACGCGCTGATGGCGGCTGCAAAGTCGGGCGAATCGACCACCGCAAGCGGATCACCCTGCTTCACGTGCTGGCCCAAGGACACGGTCAGTCGCGACACCGGGCCGGAGAATGCCGCCAGCACGCTGGTGGCCTGATCGTTGTCGAAGTCGACGGCCCCCGTGGTCGAGATGGTCCTGTGATATTTCGAGGCCACGACCGTGTATAGGCTGATGTTTTGCCGTTGCGCCGCGGTGAGCTTCACGTTGCTCGGCGTCGCGGAGGCTGTTTGCGGGTTGAGATCGGTTTTCGCCGAGCAGCCGGCGATGATGATGATCCCGGCCAGCAGCCAGCACACTTTTTTATTGTTCATGAGTCTCTTTGGCCAAATCAGCTCGATGCCACCAACCGCCGCCCAGCGCCTGGAAAAGTGCCGCGCTATCGGCATAACGATTGGCCTGTGCCTGTATCAAAGTGATGCGGGCCTGTTGATAGCTTTGTTCCGCGCTCAACAGCGCAAGATATCCGGCATAGCCGTCCTGCCATTGCCGTTGAGCCAGATCCAACGTCACTTTGGCGGCATCCGCGGCTTCCGACGCCGCCTTCAGCCCCGCGGCATCCTGCTCCAGCGCAGTCAACGTGTCGGCCACATTCTGCAGGGCTGTGAGCACAGTGCTGCGGTACTGCTCGGCCGCTTGCGTGTACGCCGCCTTGGCGGCGCGTTCCTGATGCAGAAGTGTGCCTCCTTGGAATATCGGCGCGGTCAGCGAGGCGCCCACGCCCCAAAAACCAGTGCCTGAGGTAAATAGCTGGTCCACCGCCGCGGCCGAACTGCCGGCGTTCGCGGTCAGTACGATATTGGGCAGGCGATTTGCAATCGCGATGCCGATTTTTGCGCTGGCATCGTGCAGATTTTCCTCGGCCTGCAGCACATCCGGGCGCTGTGCCACGAGCGCGGACGGCAGGCTCACGGGGAGTTCTTCCGGTAATTGCAGAGTCGCAAGATCGAAATTGTCGGTGCCCGCCTGGTTGGGAGGCTTGCCGGCCAGCGCGGCCATTAAATCGCGCAGTTGCCCCAGTTGTTTGATGAGCGGCGGCAGCGTAGCGGCCACCTGTGCGAGCTGCGCCTCCTGCGCGGCGACATCAAGCCCGCTCGAGTAGCCCTTGGCGAACTGGTATTTCAAGATGCTCAGCATGTTGGAATTGAGGTCCACCAGCTGTTTCGTCGCCTCGATTTGCATCTGCACCGAGCCAATTTGGATCGCAGTGACCACGACGTTGGAGGTCAAGGTGGTATAAGCCGCGATCATTTGATAGCGGACTTCCTGTTCTTGCGCCTGCAAGGACTCCACAGTCCGGCGATTCAAGCCGAAGACGTCGGGTACATAGGCCACGCTGACCTGCGGCGTAAATAGATTGTAGAGAAACGTGTTGGAGTTCAGCGCCGGCGAAATTTGCCCGGACTGCCTTTGGCGGGACGCCGAAAAGTTGGCCGCCACGCTGGGATAATAGGCACCGCGCTGCGCCAGGACCTGCTCCCTGGCCACGATCAGCGCCGCCTGCGCGGCTTTCAGATCGTGATTGTGGGACAGTGACTGTTCGATCAGATCGTTGAGCGGTGCGGAGTGGAACAAGGTCCACCAGTCGGCGGATATGTCAACTCCGTTGGCAAAGCGCTGCGCCTGTCCGCCGGCGACGTTGTCGGCGGCAACCGTGGCCGCGAGGGGAGCGGCGGTATAGTCGTTTACTTCCGGCGCAGCGGGTTTTTTGAAGTTGGGGCCCACGGCGCAGCCGGCCATGAGCAATAAACTCAATACAGCGATGCGGGACGCATGCGGTATACGTGGCTGCGTAGTGTAGTCTTGCTGGATAGGCAATTTAGTCTCGACGTGCGATAGTTTTAAGCAGCTCTCGAACGTCCGCCGATTTTTAATAAATATACTATGGTTCGAGCGCGAACCTCGGTGAGAGTTCGGTTTTATTGATAAGTACGCGGGGGGATATGCGTCCATCCAACTGGTTTCTCATCGTTCTGGCGGTAATCGGATCCAGCGCGGCCGCTCAGCCGGTGAGCGAACAACCTGCTCCCGGCAGCTCGGCCGGCGCCGGCGTCCAGGGTTCCGCACTGAATGAACGCGGTGCCGCGCTGTTCAAGGCCCGCTGCGCTTCCTGCCACGATCCTGCCGTCGATCGGGCGCCGCCGAAGGATGCGCTGGCCGCGCACTTCCCCGATGATATCGCGACCGTGCTCAAGACCGGCGTCATGCAACCCATGGCCGCGGGCTTGAGCGATACAGATATCCATGCCATCGCGAACTACCTGAGCATCGCGACCTCCGACGGCAAGACCGGGCAGGCCGCCGACCCTCCAGCGTGTTCTGGCGGCGCGAAGTTTTCGATGTCGGGTCCGGGTTGGAACGGGTGGAGCATCGATGCGCATAACTCGCGGCTGCAGCCTGATCCGGGTATTGCGAACGCCGATGTGCCTCGTCTCAAGGTGAAGTGGTCCATGACCTATACGGGCGGCCGCTATGGCCAGCCGACTGTTGTCGGCGGGAGACTGTTCTTGACCAGCTCGAGCGGCAGAATCTATTCGCTGGATGCCAAGACCGGTTGCATGCACTGGCGATTCGACGCCGACGCGGGCGTGCGCACGACTCCCCTGGTGAGCCAGATGAAGGGCGTGACTCCCAGCGGTTACATCATCTTTTTCGGGGATTTGCAAAGAGATGTTTACGCGCTCGATGCCGCCAGCGGCAAGCTGCAATGGAAGGTCCAGGTCGAGAAGCATCCGCGCGGAGTGCTCACCGGCGCACCGGTGCTCTACAAAGGATTGCTCTATGTGCCGCTATCTTCTTATGAAGAGACTGCGGGCGGCGTTGGGGCCTATGGTTGCTGCACGGCGCGCGGCGGGCTGGCGGCGCTCGATGCCAAGAACGGCAAGCTGATGTGGAAAACCTATGCCATCGAACAAGAGCCCCAGCCTACCGTCAAGAATTCGGCGGGGACGCAGATGTACGGGCCGGCGGGAGCGGCCGTGTGGTCCTCACCAACCATCGATGCCAAGCGCGGCGTGGTCTACATCGGCACCGGCGACAGCTACACAGATGTGAAGGAAAGCGGTTCCGACGCCATCCTGGCATTGGAACTTCTCACGGGCCACGTCAAGTGGAGAAACCAGGTTACGGAGAATGACAGCTTTCTGATGGGTTGTTATCGTGCCGGCACCGTCAACTGCCCCAGCAAGGTGGGACCCGATCATGATTTCGGCGCATCGCCGATCCTGTTCACCTTGCCTAACGGCAAGGACATTCTGCTCGTAGGCCAAAAATCCGGCATCGCGTTCGGGATGGACCCGGATCACGACGGCAAGACCCTGTGGCGCAACAAGGTTGGCTTCGGCGGCGCGCTGGGGGGAATCGAATGGGGCATGGCCGCGGACGCGAGCCGGCTGTATGTGGCCGTCGCCGATCTCTTCGTGCCGCCGCCCAATAACAAAGCGGGATTGTTCGCGCTGGATCCAGGCACCGGTAATCAGTTGTGGTTCACGCCGGCGCCGCAAGCGGCCTGCAGTTTCAGCGGAAGATGTTTCCACGGTCAGTCTGCCGCTCCCACTGTCATCCCGGGTCTGGTCCTGTCGACCACACAGGACGGCCACCTGCGGGCCTATCGCGCCGTCGACGGGGCGATCGTGTGGGATTTCGATACCGCGGGGCAAAAGTATCAGACCATCAACGGCGTGAGGGATCAGCCTGGTGGTTCGCTCGATGTGGCCGCACCAACGGTCGCGGGCGGCCTTATGTATCTGATCTCGGGCTATGCCGGCCCATTAGGTGGATTGCCTAACAATGTGCTGCTGGCATTCTCGGTGGATGGTCGTTAGCCGCCAGCCGCTACCCGTTAGCGGCGAGTCGCGGCGATTTGCTGAGCGGCACGATATCCCCACCATGCGGCCTCCTCGAACAGCGATAGGCCAGAAAGATCCGAGTGAGCAAAGAAAATGGGACCCGGCGAGGCGCGAAGAGCGATGCGACCGGGATTCGAGAGAAAGCCCGGCGCGGGTACGGCCATGGCGTGAGCGCGAACCGTGATGGCCACATGCTCCGTGCACAGCGGTAAACGCCAGCCGTAGGCCAGACGCAAGTCCTGGCTCGCCGCATCAATCAAATCCGCGCTGCTCGCGCTTTGCAGCCACCTCCGTGCCGCATTGGGTTCCATGTCGGACAACGCATGGTATGCCGTGAACGCCGTTCGCTCCGGCCGGCCCAAGCGGATGTCTTGGTGCGTCGAGACGACGTAACCCAGGCCCGGCTCTTGATACACGACGTTGTCCCAAGCGAGCGGTACGCCGGCTCGTTCCTCTGGAAATGCGCGCATTACAAAATTCGAAACAAGCCAAGGAGCGTAAGTGGGGACATCGCGCTTCGCGGAGAAATCATATCTTGCGCCGTCGCTCAGCACATGCTGAAGAACAAACAGCGGCATGGCGGCCACCGCGAGACGTGCCTTTACCCGCGTGCACTTCAGGGTCCCGTCAAAGACCACGAGCAATGCCTCAACACCCGATGGCACGGCGCGCAGTTGCGCAATGCTGCCCGCGTGCCAGTTTCTACCGAGGTTTGCGCTCTCCTGGAGGCGGGTGGCGAGCGCGGACAGGCCTTGCGGCCAGGTCAGCACCGCGCCGCGTTCTGCATTGGCTGCAAGCCCGTCGCGACCGCAAAAGTAGTGCAGGCCGGCCCACGCGGAGATTTCATCGAAGTGCCTGCCGTAGTCGTCGCGGCAGCAGTAGTCGAGATACCAAAGCAGCGTGGGCGACTTGAATCCCATGCCCTCAAGCCACGACTTGAAGGTGATGCGATCGAGGGAGCGAAATCGATCGTCGGTTGAGGAGAGTTCCAGCGGAACCGCGAATGCTCGGCGCCCGTCCTTGCCCCGGGCGCTCGAATAGGACTCAATCAGGGAAAAAAAGCGCTCCTGCTCGCCGCGTTCCGCGGGACCCGAATCCTCCGTGGGTAGATAGCCGTCCTGCCAAGCCCCCCGAAAGAGCACACGCTCGGCGGGTCCATGAACCAAAAACCTCTCGTCATAGATGGGGCGCTCGCCGAACGGATCGCGTTGAATGATCCCAAATTCGAAAAGCATCTCGCGAATATGGCGCGATTCCATCGACGGCAGCGGCAGGTAGTGAGCGCCGGTTGGATAGACCAGGTCTCCGCGGCGCCCCGCCGCTGCATTACCCTGCGCCTCGGGGCCACTTACCATCAAGACATCGCCGATACCGAGCTTCGTCAACTGCCACGCCGCGGTGAGTCCTGCGATGCCGGAGCCCGCGACGAGTACGTCAGTTTCGATTGTGTCGCCCGGTTGCGGCAGCGATTGCGTATCGCGTAGCCAGTGACCCTGTTCGCGTCCCGGGTAATCGACGGTCGCGGCGAGCCGCTGCTGTTCCACGAACAGGGCGCTGCTGCCGCCCGCGAGCGCCGCTGCGCCCAGGATGAAATCGCGTCTCCTCATCAACGAATGACTCGATGCCAATCCTCGTCGAAATAGCGTACCAGCGCCTGGCTATTGAGATGATTCGGCTCGACGCTGATGCGCTGCATATCAGGAGGGAAAGTGAACATTTCCTGCGTCACGTCCGCGTTCAGGTACCGCATGGGCAACGCATACTGCCGCGGAGGCTTGAAGTCATTTTCCGAGGAAGCCAGGATGAAGCCCCATTCTCCAAAGGATGGAACATAGGTGTGATAGGGAAAGGTTTGAAAGCCGACCTCGCGCAATGTTGCCTCGATCGACCAATAGGCATGGGGCGCGAAGTACGGCGAGGTTGCCTGCACCACGACCAATCCGTGCGCTGCGACGTGCTTTTTCACCAACCCGTAGAAGGGCACCGAATAGAGCTTGCCGAGTGCAAAGGTCGAGGGATCCGGAAAGTCGATGAATGCGGCGTCAAAGCTCTCCTCGGTGGTTTCGACCCAGCGCGCGGCATCCGCGTTGATGACGCGTACTCGTGGATCGTGGAAGGAATCGTGGTTGAGCGCAACCAAGGGCTCTGATGTCGAGAAGAGCCGCGTCATTTGCGGATCCAAGTCAACCAACGTCACTTGTTTCACATGGGGGTAGCGCAGGATTTCGCGCAGCGCCAAGCCGTCACCGCCGCCCAGAATCAGCACCGAGCGGGCCCATGGCAGAGATTGCATGGCCGGATGCACCAGAGCCTCGTGGTAGCGATGCTCGTCTCGCGAAGAGAATTGTAGATTGCCGTTGATGTATAGGCGCAGGTCGTCCTTCCAGCGCGTGATCACCAGCCGCTGATACGGAGTTGTGAGCGCATGCACGATTTCATCGCCATACATTCCGCGCTCGCCCCAGTACACCAGCCGTTGCGAGCCGATGAATCCAGCTCCGAGGATGACAAAAATGATCGCCGCCCGCAGCACCCGCTGCCGCGCACCGGCTATGGCAGTGCCGAAGGTGTGAATTGTCCATAGCGCCACCGCGACATTGACCATACCGAATAGAAATCCGCTGCGCGCCAATCCTAAGCGGGGTGCCAATACGATCGGGAACAGCAATGCAACCGCCAGCGCGCCGAGATAGTCGAAGGTCAGCACCCGGCTCACCAAATCGGCAAACGCAGCTTTGCGGGCATGCAGGGCGCGCATGACGAGCGGGATTTCCATGCCGATGAGCGCCCCGATGGCGAATACCAACAGGTAGAGCAACGTTCGAAAGGGCGCGCTAAGCCACGCAAAGGCGAGAAAGAGCAGCGCCGCGGATACTCCGCCGATCAGTCCGATGGCCAGTTCCACGTCGACGAAGCGCGCCAACACGTCCTGATCGCGCACATAACGCGATAGATGAGCCCCCACCCCCATGGCAAAGAGATAGCAACCGATCACCGTCGAGAATTGCAGTACGGAATCACCCAGCAGGTAGCTCGACAGTGCGCCGGCGATCAATTCGTATGCCAAGCCGCAGGAGGCGACAAAGAAGACGGAAATTACTAGAATACGATCGACCATCACGGTCGCGGCGTGCAGCAATGGCTGGAAATCGCCGTCATGGGGGGTTCCTTGAACATCGCTGTCAATTATGCCCTGCACCTCATCGCCGCGGGGTTGTTGCTGATCATATTTTTCCTGGTGTACACCTGGGCAATGCCCTTCAAAGAAATGACCCTCATTCGCCAGGGCAATGTCGCGGCGGCATTGTCCTTGGGTGGCGCGATGATCGGCTTTTCGCTCACCGTGGCGTCGGGTCTGATGCATACCGATGCGTTGGTTTCATTCTTCAGCTGGTCGGCCGCCGCAGCGGCGATTCAGCTGCTGACCTACGTGCTGGTTACGCGCTTGCTGCATATGTCGAAGCAGCACATTGAAGGCAACAACGTTGCGTTCGGGCTGCTCCTTGCCTCGATTTCCATTTCTGTGGGGGCGGTCAGCGCAGGAGCCTTATCCTAGGGCGAAAATCGCCGAATCGATTCCGCAGTTCCCAATCCAGACGGAGATGCCCATGAGTCTCGGATCATTCATCAAAAAGCAATTCATCGACATTCTGCAATGGAATGAGGACGCGGATGGAGTGCTGGCGTGGCGTTATCCGATGCAGGATTTTGAAATTCAGTACGGAGGCAGCCTGACGGTTCGCGAATCGCAAGTCGCGGTATTCGTCAACGAAGGCAAAATCGCGGATGTGTTCGGCCCCGGCATGTACAAGCTGACGACACAGACCTTGCCTGTGCTCACGTACCTCAAGAATTGGGACAAGCTGTTTGAGTCGCCGTTCAAGTCCGATGTCTACTTCTTCAGCACGCGCTTGCAGACCGGCCGCAAG
The DNA here is from genome assembly GCA_036494725.1 of Steroidobacteraceae bacterium. GTDB lineage: Bacteria > Pseudomonadota > Gammaproteobacteria > Steroidobacterales > Steroidobacteraceae > Bog-1198. The sequence goes on along the minus strand of DASXNX010000109.1, from coordinate 14,288 downwards.
TGGGGCACCCCGCAAGCAATCACATTGCGCGACGCCGATTTCGGGATGGTTCGGCTGCGCGCTTTCGGCATGTATTCCTACGGAATCGGCGATGCGCGCAAGTTCTTCACCAGCATCAGCGGCACCCGGGCCGTGTACACGCGCGATGATTTGGAAGAGCAGTTACGCGGCATCCTGGTGGCCACGATGGCGAGCTCGCTGGGGGCCTCGCCCAAGCCGTTTTTGGACATGGCGGCCAATCAGAGTTTGATGGCGAACGAGGTCAAGGGTGCGATCACAAACGCCTTCGAGAACTATGGCCTGAAGCTCGATTTATTCAACGTCTCGAGCATCAATCTTCCGGATGACCTGCAGGCTGCGCTCGACAAGCGCATCGCCATGGGCATGGCGGGCGATCTTAACAAATACACGCAATTTCAAGTGGCGAATGCCGTGCCGCTGGCCGCGCAGAACGAAGGCGGCCTTGCCGGGGTCGGCGCCGGATTGTCCGCCGGCCTCGCATTTGGACAAACCATGGCGCAAGGATTGGCGGCGGCCCAAAAGGGAGGAGCCGCTCCCGCAGAGGCGCCCGCCGCGGCTCCTTCCGCCGCGCCGGACCCGGAAGCGCGTCTCGCGCAACTGAAGAGTCTGCTGGACAAGGGGCTGATATCAGCCGGTGATTTTGAATCCGCGAAGAACGAAGTGTTGAAAAGACTCGTGGGCTGAACGAAAAAGATGCAGCAAGTCCCATGTCCCGGGTGCGGGGCGCCTGTTGAATTCAAATCCGCGGCGTCGGTGATGGCGGTATGCGGTTTTTGCAAGACCGCGCTGCTCAAGGATGCCGACTCCATTCGCGACCTCGGGAAAATGTCCGAGGTGCTCGAGGATTATTCGCCTTTGCAAATTGGCACCACCGGACAATTTGCCGGACGAGCATTCTCCTTGCTGGGGCGCATTCAACTCCGTTACGCGGATGGCTTCTGGAACGAGTGGTACGCCCTATTCGATGACGGCGCCAATGGTTGGCTATCCGACGCGTCGGGGCAGTACGCGCTGACGTTTGTCAAACAGACGACCGCCGAGCTGCCCTTGTTTGAGAAGCTGGTACCGGGGCGCATTCTGCACGCCCTGGGCCAGGCTTATGCCATTTCGGATGTGCGAACCGCGAAGTGCGTGGCGGGGCAGGGGGAATTGCCGTTCCAAGTGGGTCAGGGATGGGAAACACGCGCCGCTGATTTTCGAGCCGGCGATCACTTCCTCACGCTCGACTATTCGGATCCGAAGCGAACGCAAGCATATGTCGGACAGGCGATTCAACTGGGCGACATCAAGGCACAGTTGCTGAGGGATCCCAGCCAAATCAGCGACACGGCCGGGCGCTTTCACGGCAAGGTGAGCGCACTCTCCTGTCCGTCGTGCGGCGCTCCCGTCGCCTGTGCGCCCGGAATTACCGTGCACATCGTTTGTCCAAGCTGTCACGCGCAAGTGGATACGACAGGCGCCGCCGCCGCCGTGTTGGCCGCGGGCGCAAAAGCAGAGTCGGTGCACTTCACGCTTGCCCTGGGCGACAGTTCTACGCTCGATGGGGTGCGCTATACCATCTTGGGCGCCATGCGACGCGCCGACGACGACGGCTACTCGTGGAGCGAATACCTCCTCTATGCTCCGGGACGCAAATTCGTTTGGCTGGTGGAGACCGACGAGGGATGGCAGCGAGCCGAAGTGCTCGATCGTTGGCCGGACTGGGATGGTGCCGGGCACGCGAGCATCGATCGCGTGAATTTTGCTCAATCCAGCCAGTACAATGCCCGCGTGACGTTTGCTGCCGGTTCCTTCAACTGGCGCGTGAACCTGGGTGACCGGGTGCAGGTTACCGAGTTTGCCGCAGGTAATATGCGGCTGGCGGCGGAGGTCACGCGGGAGGAAATGACCTGGTCGCGTTCGGGGCCGCTGCCCTTGGATCAGGTGCGCGCCTCGGCCGGCGCTCACATCCACGCAGATCAGCATCCGCACCCCAAGTATTCGGATACGGCGCGCCGGCTCTTGATTGCTTTGCTGGCGGTCAATTGCATCCCGCTGCTGTTCGCGACAGGAAATGTGTTCCCATATGTGCTTCTGGGCGCGGCTGCAATCTATCTGCCGGCGTTTTTCCTCGACAAATTGGAAGCAAACGGACAATGAGAAATAAGTTCATGGCGTATTCGGTGATCGTCCTTTTGCTCTGTTCCCTGGGAAGTTGGTGGGGAATGGCGAGCCGTGCGATGGGCGGCCAGGGAACCGGCAACTCCTGGCATTCCGGGATGTCCGGTCCCGGCTATTACGGCGGTGGTTGGGCCACCGGCGGCGGCGGCGGGCACAAGTGAGCATCACCGTGTCAGCCGGCGGCAATCACATTCTGGCCGACCTATACGGAGTCGCCGCCGGCACGTTGCGTGATTGCCGGGGGCTTGAAGCCTTGCTTCGCAGCGCGGCGCTGAATGCCGGAGCGCAAGTGCTCGGCAGTCATTTTCACAGCTTTGGCGCTGAGGAGGGGGTCACGGGCGTGGTTCTCCTCGCGGAGTCGCATATCTCGATCCACACCTGGCCTGAATCGGGATTCGCGGCGGCGGATATTTTCATGTGCGGGGAAGCGCATCCGGAACAGGCGCTGGCACATCTGGTTCATGTTTTGGCGCCCACCCACCAACGAGTCGAGAAAGCCGGACGTGGCCTGGCCTTGGAAAGATAAATGCGCACTTCATTCAAGCTGATTGCCCTGGGAACATTTGCCTCCTTTGCTGCGGGCGTTGCGGGCGCCGTTGCGGGTACCGTCCCCGCGCCGGGGCCTGAAATCTCCGTCAGTTATGCGGCCACCGAGAATAAGGGCCCGCTGGACGGCAGAGTCATTTTGCTTCTCAGCCGCGACTTGAGCCGTGAGCCGCGTTCTCACGTCGAAGCGGATGAGCCGCTGGATTTTCCCTATATCTTTGGGTTGAACGTGAACGGTTTGGCGCCAGGAGCCGTTGCCGTCCTCGATGACAAAGCATTCGGCTGGCCGGCGGCGCATTTGTCCGCCGTGCCGGCCGGCGATTATTTGGTTCAAGCCGTGCTCAACCGCTATGAGACTTTCCGCCTGGCCGATGGCCGCGTATTGCAGCTGCCGCCGGACAAGGGGGAAGGGCAGCAATGGGCGAGCAAGCCCGGCAATCTCTATTCGAAGCCGCTCACCCTGCACCTGGACAAGTTGCACCCGGCGAGGATCGCTTTGACCCTGGACCAGCAGATCGCGCCGGTTACTGCGCCGACCGACAGCGAATTCGTGCGTCACTTCCGCATTCGCAGCGAGTTGCTGTCGAGATTCTGGGGGCGGGATGTGTTTCTCGGCGCACATGTCTTGGTGCCGAAGGGATTCGATGCGCATCCCGAGGCGCATTATCCGCTCATGGTATTTCACGGGCACTACCCGGAGGACATCTCCGGATTTCGCACCACGCCGCCCGATGAGAATCTCAAGCCCGATTATTCGCAGCGCTTCCATCTCGCCGGCTATAACCGTATCCAGCAGCAAGAGGCCTACGCCTTCTATCAGAAATGGATTTCCCCGGACTTTCCGCGCTATTTGGTGGTCGAGATCGAGCATGCCAATCCCTACTACGACGATAGTTACGCGGTCAATTCCGCCAACCTCGGTCCCTACGGCGATGCCATCAACAAGGAGTTGATCCCCGAGATCGAACGGCGGTTTCGCGGCATCGGCGCCGGCTGGGCGCGATTCACTTACGGCGGCTCGACCGGCGGTTGGGAGGCCCTTGCCACCCAGGTCTTTTACCCGGATATGTACAACGGCGCTTTCGCGGCCTGTCCGGACCCGATCGATTTTCGCGCCTACACCATCATCAACCTTTACAAGGATAAGAACGCCTACACGCTGCAAGGCGAGGCATTGACGGTGGAGCGTCCGGCGATGCGCAACTACCTAGGGGAGATATTCGCCACTCAACGCGACGCCAATTATATGGAATTGGCGCAGGCCGACCGCGGCCGATCCGGGGGGCAGTTCGACATTTGGCAAGCGGTGTTCTCACCGGTCGGCGGCGACGGCTATCCCAAGCCGATATTCGACAAGCGCACCGGCGTCATCGACGCCGGCGTGGCGGCTTATTGGCGTGAGCATTACGATCTGTCGTACATCGTCGAGCGCGACTGGAACAGGCTGGCGCCGCTGCTCAAGGGGAAAATTCATTTGTATGTAGGCAACGGCGATAACTACTTTCTCACCGATTCGGTGTACTTCGCGCAGGAAAGACTCGAATCGCTGCAGCCCGCATACCAAGGCACGGTGGCTTACGGCGATCGCGCGGAGCACTGTTGGAACGGCGATCCCAAGCTTGCCAATGCCTATTCACGGCTGCACTACAACTATCAATATCTACCGCTGATTCTCAAACGGATCGAGGAAGCCGCTCCGGCTGGCGCGGACCTCAAGAGTTGGCGCTACCCGTAACTGATCGGTCGAGCTAGGAAGCGGCTCGGGCGGACCCCGGTATGACCGACGGATCGCTCAAGAATTGCTTGGTGCGCTCGAAATCCTGGCGCAGCAGCAGGGCGCAGCCTTCCAATTCGCGGGCGTCGGCGGCGCCATTGTAAGACTCGAGCCGCTGCACCCGTGCCAGCAGGGAATGCGCGTGGATATTGGCGCAGGCTCCCTTCAGTTTATGCGCGGCGCGCGCCAGTGCGCTGCGGTCGCCCTGCTTCAGCGCGGCATCGATCTCGGCCAATTGCTGTTCACCCGCTGAAATAAAGGCTGCCGCCAGTTCCTGCGCAAATGCCTCGTCGCCGCCGGTGACATCGCGAAACCCCCGCAAATCGACCGGCGCGCCCGCCTGATCCGGCGCGGCCGCAGACGCCGTGACCGGGGCGGCCGTCGCCGCTACTGCGGTTTTTTCCAGGCCGAATTTCGCGAGAATGCTGCGCAGGCGTTCCACCTCGATGGGTTTGGTCAAGTAGCCATCCATCCCCGCCGCTTCGCATCGCTCTCGATCGCCGGTCATGGCGTTGGCCGTGAGAGCGATGATGGGCACGTGCACGTCGGTCTCCGCTTCGCGGATCTTGCGCGTCGCGGTCATCCCGTCCATCAGGGGCATTTGCAAATCCATCAGGATGATGTCGAAGCGCTGCTTGCGGCATGCGGCCACCCCCTCGGCGCCGTTACTGGCCACCTGCACCGTGCATCCCAATCGTTCGAGAAACTTGACGGCGACCTTTTGATTCACAAAATTGTCTTCAACCAGCAGTACCTTGCCCGCAAAGCGCCGCTGCGCGGCCGATTGACTGAGTACATTGAGGGTGATCATCGGCTGCGTGTCCATCTGCCATTGCCGGGGGCCGCCGCCCATCACGCGCGCCACCGCGTCCAGCAGTTCACGTACCCGCACCGGCTTTGTGAGATAAGCCGCGAATCCCAGCGCCGCAAGACGCGGCGTATCGCCGTGACGGTCCAACGAAGTCAGCATCACGAGGCGCACATCGGCAAGCTCGGGCATATTGACGATGCGTTCGCCGAGCATGGCGCCATCCATGTCCGGCATCTGAAAATCCGTGATGACCATGTCGTACGGGTGCTTCGAGCCAATCGCGTGGCGCAATTCGTTCAACGCCAGGGCGCCGCTGCCGACGCTGGCCACGGTGTAGCCGGCGTGCTCCAATTGCGAGGTCAGGACGCGCCGGTTGGTCAAATTATCGTCGACGACCAGTATCTTGCTGCCGAAGGGCACGGAAACGCGTGGTTCCGGGGCGGCCGCTCCGACCGCCTTCAGCGGCAGCCTGAAAAAGAATTTCGAGCCAACGCCCAATTCGCTGGACACGCCGATTTCGCCGCCCATCAATTCGACCAGGCGCCGCACAATGGACAATCCCAGGCCGGTGCCGCCGAAATGGCGCGTGGTGGACGAGTCGGCCTGCACAAATGGCTGGAATAGCGTCGCGAGCGTATTCTCGGCAATGCCCATGCCGGTGTCGCGCACCTCGAAATAGGTCCAGGGCATGGCCGCTGCGTCAGTATCGGCACGGACCTCGATGACGATCTCTCCGCGCTTGGTAAATTTGATCGCATTGTTGACCAGGTTGACCAAACACTGCCTCAGCCGTTGCGGATCGCCGAACACGCGCCCCGGGATTTCCGGCTCGACATTGACGATGAGTTCCAAGCCTTTGATGGCCGCTTGAAAGGCCATCATGGAGCCGACATCCTCGATGTTGGCGCGCAAATCAAGCTCGATTGTTTCCAATTCGAGCTTGCCGGCCTCGATCTTGGAGAAATCCAAAATATCGTTTATGACGGTAAGCAACGAGTCGGCGCTGGAGCGGATGGTTTCCGCATAGTCGCGCTGCGTGCGATCGAGCGGCGTCTCGATCAGCAAACCCGTCATGCCTATGATGCCATTCATCGGCGTACGAATCTCGTGGCTGACGTTCGCCAGAAAATGGCTCTTGGCGCGGCTCGCGGCTTGTGCCGCTTCAGTTTGCTGACGCAGCAGTTCCGACGCGGCAACTTCCTTTGAGACATCCCAGGAAACCCCCAACAAGCGGGTGGCGGCGCCCTTATCGTCGAGAACTATCCGGCCAAAGTTCTGTACGTGCACGATGCTGCCGTCGGCCGCATGCGCTCGATAGCGCAAGCTGATGCGATTGGTGCGGTCGGCGAGCGCCGCAGCCACCACATCGCGAAGCAAGGATCGATCCTCCGCAACCACGTGAGACTGCAGATTGTCCACGTCCATGTCGCCGCCCGCGAGGGCATGTGCCAGCGATTCGATCGGATTCTCGATCCACAGATAGCGGCGCGTCTGCAAGTCGAGTTCCCAGGAGCTGATGCCGGCGCTTTCGGTGGCGATGTTGACGCGATCGACCAGGTGGCGATTTTCCTCCGCGCGCTTCTTCAGCATCTCGGTCGCCAGCACCTCGCGAGTGACGTCCGAGGTGACGCCCACCACATAGCGAAGCTTGCCGTGCTTGTTGCGGATGATGCGGGCGTAGTTGTGCATGTGATGCACTTCGCCATCGATGCCGCGGACGCGAAACAGGTATTCATATGAATCCGCATTGCTTTCAATGGCCTTGACCGGCGCCGTGATCATGATGTCGCGGTCCTCGGGCAAGACGATTTTGAAAATTTCCCGAAAATAATCCTTCAGCGGTACATCGTCCATGCCGAAGCAGGGAGGGCGCGGGCCGTGCCACGAGAAACCATTGGTCTTGATGTCGAATTCCCAGGGTGCGATGCCCGCTGCCTTGGTCGTGACATTGAGGCGCTCGATCAGCGCGCTTTCGTGCGCCGCCTTGTGTTCCAGCTCTGCGGCATGCAGAACCTCCTTGGTCACATCCCAGGTCACGCCGATGATGCGAGTTGCGACTCCATCGACGTCCCGGTGCACCCGCATATGGGTCTGAACATATTGAGGTTCAGGTCGCGGATTCGTGGTGCGGTGTCGGACCGACAGGGCGGCGTCCGCGGCCGGGTTCTTGAGTGCGGCGCGCATCGCGCTCGTCACGGCGGCGCGATCGTCGATATGAATGCAATCCTCCGGGTTGAGGTTTCGCGATGCAGGCACGCCGAACAGCGCCCAGAAGCTCTCCTCCGCGACAAATTCGCGGGTCATCAGGTTGCTGTCCCAGATGCTGATACCGGCGGTCTCGGTGGCGAGCTTCAGCCGCAGCAGCAGCTGCTTCTGTTGCTCAGCCTGCTCGGCGAGCAGAGTCGCGGCACGCACTTGAGCGCTCATATCGATCGTCAGGCCGACGACTCGGATCGCACGGCCCTGGCCGTTGCGAAAAACCTCGCCGCGCAGCTGCACCGGACGCACGGTGCCGTCGTTCTCCTGCACCCGATACTCGATTTCCATCGGCGCCTCGCCCTTCAGCGCCTTGATGAATTCCCGGCGGTAACGCGGCCGGTCCTCCGGATGCACCTTGCCGAGCATGACATCGTCGGCTTCGGCTTTCGCAGACTTGACTTCGGTTCCGTACAGTTCGGCGCGATCGCCGCTGAATTGCATGGTGTTGCTAACGACATCCCACTCCCAAATTCGAACGCCGGCACTGCGTGTGACCTTGTCGAACCCCTCGAAGAACACGGCGTTTTTCAACTGCGGCGGCCGCCGTTTTGAGAGCAGCGCGACCGCAGCGGCGCTCGCTGCCAAGATCGACAGGGCGATGCCGAGCCCGACCCAGGCCGCGGGATGCAGCAGTGAGCCGGCCACGAAGGCGGCGGGGGCCGGCGCGAGGTAGGCAGCGAATTTCCAGGAAAATGAACGGCGCCAGTAACCGCCTAGACGCGGTATCGAGGGAAATTTACGGGTAATGATGGAACGCTCCCCCGAGCGGGTGACTCGATACGCACCATATCGGCCCAAAAATGAGCGTCTTTAACGCTGCGGGAGACTAACAACGCGCCGGCCGTCACAGACTGGCCGGACCTCCGGAATGAGGTAAGGAAAGGGGCTCGGCCGCCGCCGGCGAGCCCCTCGCGGACCCATAATCGCTATTTGATGATGGCTTGATACGTCAGGGCATGGGACAAACCCCGCACGTCGGGTACCGAACCCACCTGAGTGGCCCCGGTGCCGGCTGCCTGCTGAATCATGCCGACGAAAATCAGATCCTGAACCGGGTCGATCCAAAACCAGGTACCGGCCGCGCCGCCCCACCAGAAGCTGCCCTTGCCGTAATAGCCGCCGGCCGCGGCCGGGTCGGTGTACACCGCGAAGTCCAGCCCAAATCCCGCACCACCGGTGCCGAAGACGGACATATTCGGGGTCAGCACATTGGTGCGCATCAATTCCACCGTGAGCGGCGAGAGCAGGCGCACACCGTCCAACTGACCGCCGTTCAGCAGCATCTGGCAGAAGCGCATGTAGTCGGTGGCCGTCGATACCAAGCCGCCGCCGCCGGAGGACATCGCCGGTTTCACCCCGTAGTCATGATTGAACCCCGATTTCTCAGGCTGCAGCTTGTTGTCCTTGTCGTATATGTAGAACTCGGCCAGCCGATTCAGCTTTTCCTTCGGCACATAGAATCCGGTATCCATCATGCCGAGCGGCTTGAAAATGCGTTTTTCAAGGAACTCCTCGAAGGGCATTCCGGAGAGCTTCTGCACGATGTATCCCTGGATATCCACCGAGACGCTGTAGTGCCACTCCGTTCCCGGTTGTGCGTTCAGCGGCAACTTCGCCATGCGCTTGATGAACTCGTCCAAGGTGTTGTTGACATTGAGCACATCGGCTTCGCGCTGCAATTTATCGACCGGCGTGTTGCTGAAAAACCCGTACGTGAAGCCGCCGGTATGCGACATCAACTCGCGCATCGTCACCGGATGCGCGGGGTCCTTGAGGACCATGTTGTTGCTCGCATCGGTCGCGTAGACCTTGAGGTTCGCGAACTCGGGAATGTACTTCGCGACCGGATCATTGAGCTGCCACTTTCCTTGTTCGAACAGCATCATCATGGCGACGCCCGTGATCGGCTTGCTCATGGAATAGATGCGGAAAATACTGTCCTTTTGCATGGGCGCATTGGCCGCGATATCGCGCTTTCCGGCGGCATCGAACTCGACCACCTTGCCGTGACGCGCAACCATCGTGACGACGCCAGCAAGCCGTCCCTGATCTACGAGCGCTTTCATGCCGGGGGCAAGCGCGGCCAGCCGCTCGGTCGACATGCCGACACTATCCGGCTTTGCGGCAGGCAGGTCGGATCCCGCGGCCAGCGCCGATGCGGCGGCAAGGGCGGCTAAGGATGAAATGGCCAATAAACGCGATGGACGCATGCGGGACTCCCCTTTTTGAATGTTAGTGGCGATTGGGACGCGCAGTTTAGCGTAGGGGAGGCCGGGCGGCACGCCTCTCCTAAACTCGGTTCAGTATCCAGTGCGTCATCAGTCCGAACACAGCGGCGCGAGCCGGGAGATTCTCGTTGTGCACCTCGTGCAGAAGCGCCGGATATGTCACGAGTTCCTTGTCGCTCGATCCGAGTACGGCGATGAGCGAGGTTGAGCCGCTCGGCGGACAGACCTTGTCCGCTTCGCCGTGCACAGCCAGCCAGGGGAGGGTAATCAACGACGCCTGCTCGCGGCCGCGCTTGCAAGCGAGCGCGAACCCATACAACAATCGCAGGCTGGCGGATCGCGGGACCAGCGGATCGCTCATATGGGCGCGCTGCTCCGCTTCAACCTGGGTGAGAACGGTCGCGTCGATGCGCAGGCTGATCTTGAGCCGCGGCAGCAGCGCCGAGGCGAGCCGCAGAATTGCGCCGGCGGCCCCGTCGAGTTTGGGCATGGCATCGATGGCACAGCCGGTGGTGATCACGCCGCGTGCCCAGGATAAGCCCTCGACAGCCGCACGCAAAACCACCACAGAACCCATGCTGTGGCCCCAAACAAAGAGCGGCAGCGCTGGGAATCGCCGGCGGATCGCCTGGCCGACCTGTTGCAGGTCCTGGGCAAAACAGCTGAAGTCATCCACATGGGCTCGGGGACCCGAGGATTGGCCGTGGCCGCGCTGATCGTAGACGAAACAGGCAATGGCATTCGCTGCCAGCGCGTCGGCCGCATGATGGTAGCGGCCGCCGTGCTCGGCGATTCCGTGCACGATGATGAGCCCGGCTCGCGCCCCTTCCGGTACGACCTCATATCCGGGGAATGCCGTTCCCGGGAGTTGGGCGGGTTGCGACGCGTTCACGGTCCCGATTCTACGGACTCAGGCTTCGCGCAGGCGGAACAGCTTGCTCTGCGTCCGATCGATCTCGGGCTCGCCGTCGTCCTTCGAGCGCTCGGATTCGTGCCGCGCGAATCGCTCGATCTCCGCGGGCGGCACGGCGGCACTGCGAAAGAAGCCTTGGTATTGGTCACAGCCCATACGCTTCAAGATTCCCAACTGTTCCTCGGATTCGACGCCTTCGGCAATCACCTTCAGGCGTAGTCCGTGGGCCAACGAGATGATCGCCCGCACAATGGAGGCGTCTCCGGCATTGGAAGCCACATCGCTGATGAAGCTGCGGTCGATCTTCAGCTTGTCGATGGGAAACCGCTGCAGGTAGCTCATGCTCGAATAGCCCGTGCCGAAATCATCGATGGCCACCACCACGCCGATCTGGCTCAGTTGCTCGAGCAATGCCACCGAGGTTTCGGCGTTGCTCATCAGCGTGGCCTCGGTGAGCTCGATTTCCAGGTAGGTCGGATCAAGGGAGTGCTCCTGCAGAGCCGCGTTGACCTTCTTGACGAAATTCGCCTGGCGAAATTGCAGCGGCGAGACATTCACCGCGACGCGCAGGAACGGCATGTGGCGCTGCTGCCATTCGCGCGCCTGTCGGCAGGCTTCGCGGATCACCCAATCGCCGATCTCCAAGATGAGGCCGCTTTCCTCGGCAATGGGTATGAACTCGCCCGGAAGTATGGTTCCGCGCTTCGGGTGCCGCCAGCGAATGAGCGCTTCGACGCTGCGCATTTCGCCGGTCGCGATGTCGATCTTCGGCTGATAATTCAGGACGAGCTGGCCTTTCGAGAGCGCACCGCGCAGTTCCGCTTCGATCTCCAAACGCTCGCGTGAGAAGCCCATGACGCTGGAATCGAAAAATCGGAAGGTCTTGCGGCCGTTTCGCTTGGCAAAGTACATCGCCTCATCGGCCCTCGCCAGCAGCTCTTCCGCGCCCGTGCCGTCGTTGGGGTAGCGGGCGATGCCGATGCTGGGGCTGACATGCAGCTCAAGGCCCGTTACTTGGTAGGGCTGCGACAGGGCGGTCAGCCAGCGTGCGATGAGCGCCTCGACCTCCGCGGCCGAGCCGACATTGCGCAGCAGAAGCAGAAACTCATCACCGCCCGCACGGGCGACCGTGTCGGTTGAGCGCGTGATCGACAGCAGGCGCTGCGATACGTGCTTGAGCAGCGCATCGCCGGCACCGTGTCCCAGGGAGTCATTGATGATCTTGAAGCGATCCAGGTCGCATACGCAGACGGCGAAGGGTTGGTGCTCGTGAACCGCTTGAGTCAAGCGCTCGACGAACAGCACGCGATTGGCAATTCCCGTCAACGCATCGTGCGTTGCCTGGCGCTTCAATTCGAGATTGACCGACGCCAAGGTCTTATCGCGCTCCTTCAGCATTTGAATGGAGTCACGAAGTTGCAGACGCCGGTCATGCAGGCGCAGACGCAACGCACGCCCGAACACACCCAGTAGAATGCAACGACCCAATGTCGCCACGAAACACAACCACACCAAGGCGCGCACCGCCGCGGTGTCCTGCGGAACCACGATCTGGGCATTGATCGCGGACATGACCACCGCCGCCGCGATGGCGACGCCGATCCAGGCGATTCCGGATTGCCACTTCGACAGTTCCAGGCTGCCCACGCCGAAGACGACGAACAGCACGGTGAAGAAATAAAACGCCATTTGCGGGGCAAGCGCGGCGAACCCGATTTGGATTGCGCTCGAGATGATCACATTGGCCAGGGTGAACGCGTAGCTCTGATCGCGGTGATAACGGATCGCCCAGGCACGCAGCAGCAGGAAAAGCGCGCTGTCCAAAAGTCCGATGGCGGTGTACGCAAGGGGGATGGTGATGCTGATGGTTCCCGTTGCCGCGAAACCGGCCAGCAGTAATCCATCGACCACGTAGCTCAAGGCGACAGCCAGTATCATTTTGGTGGGCAGGCTGCCTTCCAGCGCGGGCTTGGGGAGTCTCATGGCGTCGGATAGTCTGCTTACCGGAGGCCTTTTACCGCGACTTGGTTCAATAAATCAGAGGCTTATGGTGGTTTTGCGAATTCCGGATCCGTGAGACTGCCAAGGAAGGCAATTAAATCCCTGCGTTCCGCGTTCGTCAGGATAAAAGGCCGAACCTTAGGGTCCTGCCTCGGACTGCGATGCCCGCCGGTCGCATAGTGATCCAGCACCCCGTCGAGCGTGGAGACGCTGCCATCGTGCATGTAGGGGGCGGTGAGCGCCAGGTTGCGCAAGGTGGGCACGCGGAATTTGCCCATATCGGCAGCACGATGCGTAGTTTCCATCAAGCCCTGATCGGTAGCCGGATAGGCGCCGCGCCCGTCCAAGTCGTACAAACCCGTATTGGCGTAGATGGCGTGAGCCTTCGTGTGCCCCTCGTAGATCAGCGGTCCCGAGAAATTGATTCCGAAGTGACATTGGGCGCAGCCCACGCGCACCGAGTAGAAAAGCGCCATGCCGCGCTTTGCCGATTCCGATAACGCATCCCGGTCGTCGTCGAATACATAGCGATCGAAGGGCGCACGGCCCGAGATCAAGGTGCGCTCGAAGGCGGCGATCGCCTTGATCGCGTGCTCGATCGTCACCGGCGCGGGATTGCCCGGGAATGCCGCGGCGAACTCGGCCGCGTAGCTGCCGTCCTGGGCAATGGCGGACATGGCCGGGGCGCCATCCTTGTGCAGGCCCATTTCCAGCGGGTGCTCGCCGAACAGGGGCTGGCGCATTTGCGCTTCCAGCGAATCGATGCGCGCATCGCCCCACGTGAAAGCGGGATTGTAGGCGACATTGGTCAGACTCATGGCGGCGCGCCTGACCGATTCGCCGGTCGCCCCGACCGCGCGTGCTTTTCCGTCCGTGTAGGCAAGCTCCGGTCGATGGCAGCTGGCGCAGGAGTAACGGCCGGTTGCCGACAGGCGAGCCTCAAAAAACAGGCGACGGCCCAACGCGACCTTCGGTGCCGACATGGGATTGTCCGGGGGCACCGCCGGACGAGGGAATCCCGGCGGGAGATGCCACTCATAAGGCGGCAATTCGTCGGCACGCAGGGTACTCATCGCCGCGCACGCCGCGATGGCCCAAAAAATTTGCGCCTTTAGGGCAATCCTATTGCCAGATCTTCGAGCCAATCACGTTGGGTCCGCCGATCACCAGCGAGGCGGTCTGCGCCGCGATGTCGCTGCGCTCATCCATCCATTTTGCGAAGGCGTCCAGTTCCTCGGCGGGCAGACCTTGTGAATCCTGGCGACGAGCGTCCGCCCAGCGACGCATGGCCGCCATCAGTTCATCGGCGAGAGGCCGCGAATCGGCAAACAGCGTCATGTAGGCCGCTTTTGCATCCTCGATCTTGTTCAGTCCCAAATAAGCCTCGCCTCGATACTCGATCGCATTCGGATATTTGGGATTGATCTCCAGCGCCTTGGCATAGGCCGACAGGGCTTCGTCATAGCGGCCCAGATGACGGCTTGCGAATCCGAGATAGTTCCAAGCCTCGTACATCGAGGGTTGTTGACGGACCGCATCGATGAACTGCGCCAGCGAATCTTGATAATACTTCTG
>DASXNX010000108.1:0-6877 GCA_036494725.1 Steroidobacteraceae bacterium | reverse complement strand
CCGCATACGGCGGTTCCTGTCTACTGCGCCAAGGCGTAGCGAGTTTCGTTTCGTTCATCGTGTCGCCTGCGGACCGGTAGACCACGTCGGGCGCACGAGGCAGAGTTCCGCTCCGTCCAGTGTCGTCGTCGCTCCGGATGCACCGGAATTGTCGGTCAAGTCCAACTGAGATCACGCGTGACTCTCCGCTCATGACAGGTTCGGCCCTTTATCGCTGGCATGAGCCAGTGACTACTATGGCCTCTGCTGCCTCCTGGTAATCCATCTCAACATCTCACGATGCCGATAGCACAAGGCAGATCACCAGGTCTCCCGGGTATTGCGCACCCACCTTCACGCTTATGCGCGTCGGATCTACGGAACCGCGTTCCGTACACGAATCGGGCTTCGTAGATTTTGGCCTACTTACTCCACGGCGCCGCCTTGTATCCGCTTCCTGTTCGTCGCGCCAGCGCTTTGCCTCCAGCTTCCTTCAGACCTCCAGTCACCCAGAGCGCCCTTGCCGTGCAGCTAACACTTCCCCGTGTCGGGTGTGTAGAGGACTTTCACCTCCCAGTGAGTGCGCCCTGCCGGGTGCACCAAAAAAAAGCCGCGCTCAAGCGCGGCTTTTCTATCTGCGATTTTCTTAGAGTCAGCGAGCGGTATATCCCCGCCCCTCGACGCAGGCCACCATGGCGCGGTTGTAGTCCGAGCCATTCTGCGCAACCTGCCCCGCCTGCTCAGCCGCCCATCTCTGGCACTCGGCCTTGTCGGTCGCCTGTTGCTCAGCGCTCTGCCCATTCTTCGGATACATGAAGATCTGCCCGGCCGTCGGGCCACCGGGGCCGGGGCCTGGCCCCGGGCCATTCTGCGCGTCCGGACCCGGTCCAGGATTCGGCGCGCCGTTCGCACCGGGCGCCGGGCCGGCACCCTCACCGCCGGCGGCGTTGGGATCCGCCAGCGGTGGCGGATCCGTGGCTACGTAGCCGTCCTGGTTCTGATCCCAGGTGTAGTACACATTGTTGGCATAGTAGTAAGGGACGCCGCCATACCAATATGTAGCGTAGGCCAGCGGCAGAATCGGCAAGAACCAGGCGAAGCCGTAACCGTAGTAGGCGTACGGCCAATATCCGCCATGCCAGTACCCGCCATGCCAATAGGCGCCGCTATGGTAGTAACCGCCGTGATAGTACCCACCGCCATGGTAGTACCCGTTCGTGGCGTAGCCATGCCCAGAGTAGTGGCCGGGGTAGCCGGAGGCACCATGGCCCACATAGCCCGTTCCGTGGTACGCCGCGGGGTATCCGTGTACCCCCGCAGCCCCGCCGTAGGCGTGCACGCCGCCGCTAAAGTGCCCCGGGCCCGCATAATGAGCGCCGGCCGCGGCATGTGATCCGCCGCCAAAGCTATGCCCGCCACCGCCGGATGCATGGCCGCCACCGCCGCCGGCATGGCCCTGCGCCAGCGCACTGCCTGCACCCGCCAGGATCAGTCCTAACGCGCTTACTGCTGCCAAAACACTTTTGCGCTCGATACTCATACGTCTCTCCTTACCTCACGCATGGGGCGTTTCAACGCCGCATACTCAATAAGACTCTATATGCTCAACGCGGTTCAAGCCATTTGGTGTACATAACACCAGCTTAATTGCGCCACGCTGCATTGAACATCACATAAACGGTGCGCCCGGGGGCGGGCTCGAAAAACCTCGAATTGGTCTCATTTACGATGACAGAACCTACATAGGCCCGATTTGCCAAGTTATCAACCCGCCCGAATTCGCTGAATCGCCAGCGGCTTGTTTCCTGCTCAAACCCGGCGCGGACATTCTCCACCCAATAGCTCGACGCAAAGCCCGTATTGCGGTCGTCGGCATAAATTCCGGCGCGGCCGATGGTTTCGAGCGTGACTGAGAAGCCCGTGGGGGCGTAATGCCAGGTAAGGCCCGCGTATACCGCGTTTCGCGCGACTGCCGGTAAGTAATTCCCGGCCGCCACGGGCAGGTAATTCGGCGGCGGCGGCCCGGAAGGATTGGCGAGTGGATTGCAGGGCGGCGCGATACAAGTGAAATAGGACTGCGCCACCACGGCGCGAATGTAGCTGTACGCCAAGTGGGCGCTGAACCCACCCGCCCATTTTCCCTCCACCCCAAGTTCCAGACCGCGGCGCGTGGTCTCTCCGATATTCTGATCCACGGTACGGCCCGCCAGATTCTGCAGCACGGCCAACTCATTGACGGTTTTGATGAAGAATGCAGCGAGATTGGCCCGCACGGCCTCGTTGCCCGCCTTGATGCCCAGCTCGTAGTTGTCGCTGCGCGCCGGCTTCAATCCAAGATTCAGCCCTGGCAGACTGCCGTCGACCGAACGATACGCCAGATCGTTCAAGGTAGGCGTTTCGAATCCTTTGCCATACGCACCATAGATATTGACCGCGGAGGCCGCGCGAAACGTCACACCCGCGACCGGATTCACCGCGGAGTAGCGCACTTCGCTGTCCGCATAATCGAGCACCGGTAAGTGCCCGTGTGAGGTGACTTCCACCAAGCTGTTGCGCACACCGGCGACCAGTCGCCAGCGGGCACCGGGATCCCATTGCGCTTGCAAGTACTGATCGAAGTCGTAGACGTTATTGGCCTCGTCGCGACGCAGTGCTCCCTGCACGCCCAACTCCGTTCCGATGTAATTCAAATAGCCCTTGCGCGCTTCCGCCAGGTCATCGTAATTAATGCCGGCGACCAACACCAAGGGCGTCCCGCCCAAACTTCGTTGATCGCTCACGTGAAAATCCAGGCCCCAATACGAGCGGTCCAGATCGATCACGCCGCCCGGATACAGCGGCGCTGCCGCCTGCGTGGCCATGGGTATTGCTTGGAACTGGGTCGTGGCGCGATGACCGGTATAGGCAGTGGCGAAAACCTCATCTGCAGCGCTGATCTGGTTTTGGTAGGTGATGCCGAATTGCTCCTGGGCGAGCGATTTGCGGGTGTTGTACGCGATCGCATTCACGCCGGCCTGCTGCGGGTCCGCTTGCAGCTGCGCTTCGGTAAGCCCTAAAGGATCCTGCACGAACGGCGTCTGAATCACATTGCCTACCAAGGTCAATTTTGAGGTGGCGCTCGGCTCCAAGGTCAATTTCGAATTGAAGAGATTGCGTTCCGCCTCGCTATGTACTCGATAGCCGTTGGTTTGGAAGTGAGATGCGTCCAACACGTAGTTGACGTCATCGTTCGATCCGGTGGTCTTGAGCGCGTAACGCTGCGTGTCGAACGTGCCGTACTCGACGGTGCCGTCCACGTCATAGCCCGGCTTGGCATCTTCGGTGAAGACCGCGATCACCCCGCCCGAGGAATTGCCGTAGAGCGCCGAGAACGGTCCCCGCAGCACTTCGATGTGGTCGGCGGATCCCAGATCGAATTGCGAAAACTGTCCCTGCCCATCGGGCATGGTTCCGGGGATGCCGTCGGAATACAGCCGGACGCCGCGAACGCCGAAACTGGATCGCGCACCGAAGCCGCGCACCGACAGCTGCAGATCCTGCGCGTAATTCTGGCGGCTTTGCGCCGAGACTCCGGGCACCGTGTACAGCGATTCCGATAGATTGACCTGCAGCTGCCCGAGGCGAATGGTTCGCGCCTCGACCCGATCGATGGAAACCGGCAGATCGCGGCTGTCCTGCGGAATGCGGGTGGCGGTAACGACCACCGAAATCAATTCATCCGCGTTCTCGCCGTGCGCGCCCAACGGCGCCCAAAGCAGCCACCCGACAAACACCATGGGGCCGAAGGCAACTCGCGCGCGTATTCTTATTGGAAATCTCCCCGCAAACTCGCGTTATGTCAGGCAGCGCAACCGCAGTCAACCGCTAAAGTACGGTGAGTGCGTGCCGCTACTTATGGACTTGAGCAGATCTTCGCACAATCCGGGGTTGAACACGGCGCGTCTGGCGCTGATTGTCGCCGCGAGCGTCGCCGCAGCGGGCGCCAAGGACGTGCATTCCAATTTTTCGGTCAGCGCGACGGTGCGCGCCGTGGCCGATATTGAACTTCAATCCGTACCCCGCGATGTGCGCATTTCGGACGCCGACCTTCGGCGCGGCTACATCGATATTGCGCAGCCGACGCAGTTCACGGTGCGCAGCAATTCGGCAAGCGGCTTCGCCCTCGAGGTCATGACGGTGGCGCCCATGCTGACCTCGATGACCATCGAAGGCCTGAATTCAGACCTGTCTCTCGGCGCGGAGGGCGGCACGATCGTGCAACGCTGGCAGAAGCCGCAGACCTTGGCGCTGTCACTCAAGTTTCGCTTCGTTCTCGTGCCCGGGCTGCAGGCCGGTGACTATCCCTGGCCGGTGCGGCTCGCGGTACGGCCGCTGGAATCGATTTAGTACGTCACCGTCACGGTGATCACATCCGAATACGCGCCGGGCGCCACGTCCTGCGACGCGGGGATGAGCCCGTAAAATGTTCCCGTGGCGGTGTTGCTGCCGCCGGCGAGAACCACGAAGGGCCCCGCGGTGCCTGCGAACGAACCACCGGTGCCGTCGCCGACGATCTGGTTGTAGGCCGTGCTCCAGTAGATGTTGTAGTTGAGCGCGTTGGCGCCCGAAAACATCTTGCGCGTCGCAAAGCTGCCGCTCAACCCGGTGCTCAGAGTGACACTGAGTGTGACGTTGGCCGAACCCGTGCCGCTGCCGCTGCACAGAACCCTCAAAGTGCCGGTGGACGCGTCCGCCACCGGACTCAGGGGATTGTAGATGCCGAACACGATGCCGCTGCTGCTGGTGGTGCAGTTGACGGTGGTGGCAGCCAGCGCGTGAGTCGCCGACCCGAGTCCAAGGATCAGGGCGGCGAGAAAATCGCGACCGATGTTGCGGGCGGTCATCGTGAAGCCCGGCATTGAATGGTTCCCATATCGGGCAAGGGATCATCGGGCGGCGGCGGCTCCAAGCGAAATCCGCAGTGGCCGCCCGTCCAGCTCGCTTCCGCGGACATTCCGTGATCTAAGCCGGTGACGTACACCAGACCGTCGAGCACCACCGGAAACAACGTGCCCTTCAAATTGACCATGGCGCCCACCGGCACCGGTTTGCCATCGTCGGTGATCAATTTGAACGTGGCGCTGCGCACGCGCTCGACGGGAAATCGCGCGATGACGCCGCTGCGATAGGGCGGCGCCATGATGGTGCTGCTCGCGCCGATCGCGGTATCCAGCGGCAAGTCCTCCGGCGTTATGCTGATGTGGTTTGCTTCATAAGGCCTGAGGTTGTAAAGCAGTGCCTTGCCGTCCGCATCGGTATGGGTGGTGAGTTGGTTTTCGACGTATACCGGCACGTTCGCGAGTCCCGCCACATCGACCATGGCGAAGCTGCCACTGACCTGCCGCGTGGAATTCAACTCGCCGTCGAGATAGGTCATCGCGCCGCTTAAGTAGGCGCTGCGGCCATCGACGCCGTCGTTACGCGCTATTTCGAATTCCGCATCGGCGCTGTGGAATTGCTGACGCCAATCCGCGTCGTAGTTTCCGGCGGTCGACAAGCTCAAGCGATAGCCGCTGCCCGGGCCCGCGGGAGGGCTCTCTGTAAGCGAAGCGATCACCTCGTTATTCGGCGCGCCGCCGCCGCTGCCGCCCACCGTCGTGAGGGTGGCGGCTCGCCGGAAATCCAAGGGCAGCACAAAAATCAGGTAGGCGCTGGTTGAATCCTGGGCCGCGGTCGCAAGCTGCGCCGCGGTGTGCGTGCGTGTCAGGGTGAGATTTAGCGCACCGTTGCGGCCGAAGCTGATGCTTTGGGTGAGTCCCAAGGTTTGCTGGCTCGGCGAATCTCGATAGGTCTGCCGGACATAGGCCAGCGACAACGAGCCGAAGTGGCCCAGTCCGATTCCAGTCTGCAGAAGATCGCGCTCGCGCAGGCGCATTGCCGGGTCGACCGGCTCGCCCACCTGGGAGAAATCGCTGCTTGCCCATTGCGTGCTGGCGATGAAGCTGGCATTGGTGCCGCGATGCTCGATGCCGATACCGGAGAGCCAGCCTGAACCGGTCGAGTCGCCGCCGCTCGCGGCGGTCACATTGACGACCCCGATCGTTCCGATACCAAAGGCGGCGTTCGCGCCCGCCGCATGAGAATTGCCCTCGAGGTACTCGCCGTGACCTTCCAGGGTGATGCCGTCCGTTATGCCGCGCCGATAGGTGCCCTCGGCCAGCACCGATCCGTACTGATTGCTGGCCAGCGCGTAATTTTCGCGAACGCTGCCCAGGTTGACCGAGTATTGGTCGAGGCCCGGGGCGAGCAGCGATGTGCTGGAGTAGAAGGGCTGCGTGAGGACTTGCTCGCGGCCCAACGCATCCCGTACCACCACGTTCACATCTCCGGTGCCGGACACGGTGGGCAATCGATCGATGATGAACGGCCCGGGCGGCAGTTGATTGCTGGTCACCAATTGATTGTTGACGAATACATCGACGGTCGAGGGCACGGTGGCGACGCCGGAGGTTGCCAACAACGGCGTCGTCAACAAATCGGGCCGCAAGCCGAAATTCCGGCTCCAGCGCACTCCCGCGAATCGTACGGCGTCGCCCCAGCTGCCGGGATCGCTGATGGCATCGCCGATATTCAGAGTCTCCAGAGTACTGGGGAAGTCCCGCGTATAGGCGGTGTCGAGCCGGACCAGCCGGCTATCGATGTCGCTGTAGCGGGCCACCGCGGTGTTGGTCAAAACGCCGGCACCGGCAAATAGGCCGAGCTCCGCATAGGCGCCGTCGTTGTTCTGACCATTGATTTGCTGCACCGACAATTGGTAGTTCAGAAAGGCGCCCGGCGCGGCCGGCGTGACGGTGGGCGAGCGCCGTTCCGCGGCGCTCAAGCGGGTGGTGTCCAGGACCGATGCCGGCACGCTGATCAC
>DASXNX010000107.1:0-3181 GCA_036494725.1 Steroidobacteraceae bacterium | reverse complement strand
GCTTGCTTCGAATCAGCGCGTTCGCCGTCGCATCCCATGGCTTCCGCCAATTTCACGATGTCGCTGGCCTCGAAGCGCGTCCCGAAGCTCGGGTAGTGCTTTACCATCTGCTTCAGCTCGATGCGATGCAGGCTATTGTCGCAGAAAACAACGACCAGCAGACCGAGGCCGAGGGCCGCAGCCACCTTGAGCTCCGATTGCACCATCGCAAAACCGCCGTCGCCGGTGAAGCACACCGTCGGCCGGTCGCGGTACAGAAGTTTGGCGGCGATCGCGCCGGGCAGCGCGAACCCCATGGAGGAGAGGCCATTTGTCATCAGCAGCGATCGTGGTTGGTTGGTGCGCCAACCCTGTCCGACCAACAGCTTATGGGACCCGACATCGGTGGTAGCGATGGTATCCGGCGGCAGCGCCTCGCGCACCGTGTCCACCACCTCGCTCGGATTGAGCTTCCCGGCGACGCGGCCAGAATAGTATTCGTCGAACAATTCGCTGCGATGCTTATTGACCTCCGCTTCGCTCCAGCGCGGATTGCCGCTGCCCGCGGCACGAAACTCCTCGAGCACCGCCGGAATCGAGCCTACGAATTCAACATCGGCGGGATAGATCTGGTCCGTATTTGGGGTCGAGTCGATATGCACCACCGGCACGCGCAGCTGCCATTGACTGATGAGTTCCACTGCGTCGAAACCGGCGGCAAGAATGAGGTCGGCCGATGCCAGGAACGACCAAACCTTTTTGTTGCATGCCATGTCGAGCGTGCCGGCAAAGTAAGGATGATCTTCCGGAAAGACGCCCTTGGCCTTGGGCGAAACCACTACGGGACATCCTAGGTGTTCGGAGAGCGCCCGAATCGCTGCCCCGCTGTTGGCGCGCACCGCCGACATGCCGGCGAGGATCACCGGTCGGCGCGAGCGATCCAGCAGCGACGCCGGTTTCGTGCCGTTGCCGGAGGCGCTGAAAACTTGGACCACGCCGCCCGCGGCGGCCAAGGGAGGCAGCCTGATTTCATTGTCGGCGGCTGCGGCCGCGAGCACGTTCGCGGGCGTTGTAATATGCACTGGGCCCGGTCGTTCGGCGACCGCGGTTCGAAAGGCCTTACGCATGACCGCGCCGGCCGCGTCCGCCACGATGGGGGTGGCCCATTTGGTGATGCTTGAGAACAGCCGTCCTTGATCCACGTACTGATGCGTGAATATTGGTTCGAGCTTGGTGCTCATCTGGCCGGAAATCGCGATCATCGGCGTGCGATCCAAGAAAGCCGTGGCAACACCGTTCACCATGCTGGTCGAGCCCGGCCCGAGTGTCGAAACACACACCCCCGGCAGGCCGGTGAGCTGGCCATAGGCATCGGCCATCAAGGCGGCAGTACCTTCGCGGCAGGCAAGTACGAACTGCAGCCCCTCGCGGCGGCATTGCTCCATCAGTTCAATATTAGGGTCGCCGGGATAGCCGAAGAGATAGGGTATTTTCGCTGCCGCGAAGTACTTTGCCATCACCGCCGCGGTATTCAGCTGATCAGCCACTCGTCATTTCCTCTCCGGCAGCGCCGGTGCAATCGGGGCCAAATATCCAGCAATCGGCCTCGGTCGCCGGCGAGACGCTGCTGATCGGCGGGCATTCTAGCCCCACGTACGGCTGCTCCGGTGGCAATCGCTTCGTTAGAATGAAGTCACATTATCGAGTTCGGCGGATTCTTGTCAACCCAATATGTACATATGTATACAGAGGTACTCGAATGTTGACACCGGTCGTCAATTGCTCTAGCGTCGGATGTTATCACGTAACAAAGCGCTCACAAAGCGGCGCAACAAAGCCGGTCGTGGCTGTGCCGGCCTCAAGGATCGCGCCGATGTATTTGCCAGGGCAAGCGTAAAGAAATCACGAGGCTAGGCTGATAACATGACGGCGCCCATGGCAAATAGCTCCATCAAGCTGAGCGTGCGAAACGTCTGCAAGACCTTTCGCCTGCGCGCCGGCACCGACGGTACCGACCGCCTGCTGCAAGTGCTGCGAAATGTGGACTTCGATGTGCAGCAGGGCGAAATCGTTTCGCTCATCGGCGAGAGCGGCTGCGGCAAGACTACCCTATTGCGAATCATCCAAGGCCTGGTGCGCCTCGACTCCGGGACCGTGATGGTGGATGGCGCTGCGGTCACCGGTCCAGGTCGGGATCGGGGCTTCGTGTTCCAGCAGGCCAGTCTGCTTCCCTGGCGCTCAGCGAAGGAAAACGTGCAGTTCGGACTTGAACTGCAGGGAATCGCCAAGACAGAGCGCAGCGAGCGCGCCCTGAAGCTGCTTGAATTGATTGGCCTGGCGCATGCCGCGGATCAATTCCCGCATGAGTTGTCGGGAGGCATGCAACAACGGATCGGCTTGGCGCGGGCGCTCGCCATCGATCCTGCCATCATGTTGATGGACGAACCGTTCAGCGCGCTGGACGCGCAAACACGTGAGGTTTTGCAGATCGAACTGATGCGCATTCATGAACAGACTGCGA
The DNA here is from genome assembly GCA_036494725.1 of Steroidobacteraceae bacterium. GTDB lineage: Bacteria > Pseudomonadota > Gammaproteobacteria > Steroidobacterales > Steroidobacteraceae > Bog-1198. Next base: position 681 of record DASXNX010000107.1, on the reverse strand, counting down.
AAACCACGTTATTCGTCACGCACGACCTGGATGAAGCGATTTATCTCAGCGACCGCATCGTGGTGCTGGCGGCCAAACCCGGACGGGTGAAGAAGATCATCGAGGTGCCCTTCCCGCATCCGCGGCCCGAGCTCGCAGAGATGCGTATCGAGCCGCTGTTTCAAGAGATCCGCCGCGACATGTGGTCTTTGATCCGCACCCCGGCGCCGCTAGCCGCGCAATGATTGGAGCGAATGTGCCCGAAGGCCGCAACAGCGCCGACAAAATGGATCAGGACGGCAGCTCTGAGGTCGAAGAGATCGCGCCGCCGGCCCGCTCGAACAGCAAGACTTGGATAGTCCGCCTGGTTTCGATCGTGGTCACGCTGCTCGCCTGGGAGCTCCTCGGCCGGCGCGTCAATCCGCTGTTCATGTCCTACCCCACGGCAATCATCCGTGCAGGATTTGTCATGGTGCAAAACGGCGAGCTGCTGGGCGCGTTGGCGAGCAGCCTGCGTACCTTGCTGGTCGGCTTCTTCTCCGCCTCGGTAATCGGCATCAGTATTGGGCTGCTCATCGGCCGTTATAAGACCTTCGACGCAGCTACCGACTGGATCGTCAATGCGCTGTACGCCACGCCGCTGATTGCGGTGATTCCTTTGGTCATTCTTTGGTTTGGCCTGGGAGATGCGGCCAAGCTTTT
>DASXNX010000106.1:0-9184 GCA_036494725.1 Steroidobacteraceae bacterium | reverse complement strand
AGTCAGCTTCATGCACTACGATTTAGGGTTCTTCGATCACGAGACAGGTCGCGTCGAATGCGCCCCAAATCCCTTCGGTGCTAAACTGTTACCCATGTCTCCGGAAGAAAATGGAGACCATGTCCCCAGGTAGGACCTTTTTAAAAATGGTGCCGGCTGAGGGATTCGAACCCCCGACCTACGGTTTACAAAACCGTTGCACTACCACTGTGCTAAGCCGGCGCGCGGTGCGCATTATAGCGGAGGATCCTGCCGCGCGACCTTGCGCATCAACAAGTGATCCAGCGAGACGGCGCCCGCGCCAGCTATGGCCAGCCACAAGAACAGCGCCAGATACTCGAATTCGTCGAATCCCAGCAACGTTTCCAGCGAATCGACGTCGCCCCATTTGGCTGCCTTGATGGCAACGATCATCGTGACGCCCAATGCTCCGGCGGATATGCGCGTGAGCAGTCCCAGCAGCAGAAACATACCGCCGAAAAATTCGATGCCGGAGGTCAGCGGGGTAAAGAATTGCGGGAAGGGAATACCCCAGCCAATAAAATTCTCCGTGACCTGGGGCAGGTTGTTGAGCTTGCCCCAGCCGCTCAGCAGAAAAACCCAACCCACGGTGATTCTCGCGAAAAGCGGTGCCAGCCACATCAGATGTTGTGCAACCCGCTCCGGCCAGGCAATGAGCCATTCGATCAGCAGCCGCATCCCATTTCTCCCTGACTTAGCCGGGTCCTGCCCGTTTCTCGCCCAATAGATCCACCGCCGCCTGATAAAGCTTGGCGCGCAGTTGGTAGCGCTCGTTAGCGCGCGTGATGTAACGAATGGCGATTTCCACGCCGCCGACCACGGGTTTTACGTTGATTCCCGGAGTTCCGGAGAAGACCTTGCTGCGTTGCGCGGGGACTGCGCGATGCCACTCGCTCTCGGCCTGGTGCGCACTTTCGGCCGTGACTTCGACCACCTCCTTGGTGATCGCCTCCACGATGGGATAGGGGTCTCGTCCGCTGGGTACGACAATCTGCAGCTGATCCCATAGCCATTGGCCCGAAGTGGAAAAATTGAAATAGTGTCCCTCGATGGCAAAGCTGTTGGTGAACGTGACGCGCCGGCCGGTCGGATGCCCGGAATCGCTCCAGTTTCCGGTTTCCAGCATCACGGTATGAAACATCCCGAGTTCCGTGACTTCGCCGCTCACGCCTTTGATTTCAACCCAGTCGCCGATACGGATGCCGTTGCGGCCCATCAGCACCAGCCAGCCGAAGAACGCGACGATGAAATCCTTGAGAGCGACCGTCAGGCCGGCGCCGACAATGCCAATCGTCGTGGCAAACTGGCTTGGCAAGCCGACGACGATCAGCAGGACTATCAGCAGAGCTACAAGTCGCAGGCTGACGCGAGTGATGCTGCGCAAAGTCTCCACTTGCCGGCGATCCAGTTTCGGGCTGTCCAGCAGGTGCTGCAGCCAACCGTCGAGGAACAGCAAAATGATCAACACCCCGATGACGATCAAGGCATCGAGCAGAATGCCGTGACCAAGGGTGCGTAGATCGAGCCCAACCAGCACTCCCCATTGGTTGTATACATGGGACAACTTGTGAAGATCCGAGATACGCTTATCCATCAGCGTCAGAATTTTCTGGTCCGCCGCGATGGTTTTCGTCTGTTGCAGCTGCGCAGGAGTGGGATTCGAAACCCCGCTCTTTGCCGTCTCCAGCCGACTTGCCAATGCCGCGCGTCGCTCCCGAAGGGCTTCCACTTTCTCGCGCGCAGCGGCGCGCGCTTCCTCGATTTCCTGCAGCTTCAGCCTGACCTGATTCCAGCCGCGAATTTTCGCCACCGATCCGCCTCCCACCTCTGCCGGCGCTGCTTTGGCCGCGGTTGATAAGGCGGGCACCTTCGACTGCGCGTCATGCTCCTGCATCATCGATTCGATTTGCTGGCGCGGGTTGCCCCCCGCATCCACCAGGTCCTGATTGGCCTGGTCCAACTCGTCTTTATCCAACTCCAATTGCGATTGGGCAAGGTCCAGCTGGTCCTGGGCGGCGTCCTTTTGTGCGGGTTTGGCTTGCGCCACGGTGGCTGTCAGTTCGTTTACCCGCTGCTGATCGGCGGTGAGTGATGACTGCGACTTGGCGACGCGAGCTTGGATCGCCAATGCATCCGAACTCAACGAGGGCGGGTGGGCCTCCGCGTCGCTCAACGCCTGGGTAAAGGCCAGGTCGAGCTCATGGTCCGCGATGCGCAACGCCGACTGCGCCAGAGTCTGCCCCTCGGGCGTGGATACGAGCTGCGAGATGCGCAGCGCGGTCGCATAGATGCTCTGGTCCACCAAATCGGTTGTGGTGATCGCATCGACCACCTGTTTCCTCGCCGCAAGTGTCGGCGGCCGTGTTTTCCACCATGCGACCCCGCCGAGTATCAGCAGCAATCCGAGGACGCCGGCAAAGATTTTTTCCAATAGGGTAAGGCGCTTCATGCGGGTCGCTTCAATGCCAGCTGCCGCCGGCATCGCGGGCGACTTGATTCAGCGGCCGTGCAACCAATCCGCTTTGCGAAACCTTGATTTCGTAAGATGCGCCGTCCGCCATGGGCAGGAAAGTTGCGCTGCCGTATAGCGCATCGATCCAGGGCACCCATGAGTGATAGCGATGAATGAGTTCCCATGGATCAACGCTGCCGGGCGCATGCAGCTCATATACGGTGCGCGGCTGGTTCCGCTCATCCTCGATATTCGAGTAGCGACCGCTGATGCGTTCCAGCCGATAGGCGGCGTTGAAACCCAAGAGGTTGGCAAAGGTACTCCATTTCAGGACCCGCGCATCGACTTGCCATTCGTCTCCGCGCAGCACAAAACTGGCGTGCTCTCCGCTCGAATAGCTCAAATTCGCATTGAACTGACGTGCGGCGACCTTGCTGAATTGCAGTTCGGCGGCGGGCTGTTCGAAGCTCAATCGCTGATAGCTGCTCAGATTGCTGCCCACGAGCGCGGCGCAGGCTGCCGCTAACAGCAGAATCAGAGCGATTGCGCCCTGGGTCAGGCCGCCCATGATCCGCCGCCGCCGCAATCGGCCGATGGCAGCCAGGAAAATCAGGATTCCAAGCAAGGCGCAGGCGGCGATTAGTGCGGTGAAGATCATGGTGATCTATTCTAACGGGATCCGGAACCGAACTTCATGGGACTAACAAACACTTAGCCCGGTCCCGGTGTCTCGCTGCAGACGGGTGTAGTTTGCATTTAAGCATCGGTATCGGCAACTATGCCGCAAAGGGGTCGTTCAGTTAATGTGGATCGTCCAAGTTGCGCTCCGGCGCCCATACACGTTCTTGGTGATGGCGCTGCTGATTCTCCTCGCAACGCCGCTCGTGTTGCTGAAGATGTCAGTCGACATCCTTCCCGAAATCAATATCCCGGTGATCAGCATCATCTGGACCTACAGCGGGTTGTCCGCCCAGGAGATGGGCCAGCGTATCACTGCGAACAATGAACGCTTCCTGACCACCTCGGTCAACGACATCGAGCATATCGAATCCCAATCCTTGGCCGGTCTCGCGATCATCAAGATCTTCTTTCAACGCAACGCCAACATTCCGGTCGCGGTCGCCCAGGTCGTGGCAGTCGAACAACTGCAGTTGCGCCAGCTTCCGCCCGGTACGCTGCCGCCGCAGGTGATCAAGTATTCTGCGTCCGCGGTGCCGATCATCCAGCTGGGCTTGTCCAGTCCCACGATGGCCGAACCGGCCCTATTTGATGCCGCCTTTAATTTTCTGCGGCCGCGGCTGGTGACAATTCCCGGCGTCGCCATACCCCTGCCTTACGGCGGGAAACAACGCCTGGTTTCGATCGATCTCGATACCGCGGCACTGCTGGCGAAAGGCCTATCGCCGACCGACGTGGTGAACGCAGTCAACGCCCAGAACCTGATACTGCCATCGGGTACCGTAAAAATTGGCGCCACCGAATACGCGATCGGCATCAACGGTTCGCCCGATTCCATCGACGGATTGAATCGTATTCCCGTGGCAACCAAAAATGGCGTTACCACCTACATGTCCGAGGTGGCCCACGTCCGTGACGGATTCTCGCCGCAGACCAATATCGTGCGCCAGAACGGCGAGCGCGGCGTGCTCATGTCCATCATCAAGAACGGCGGCTCCTCAACCCTCGAAATCGTCGGGTCGCTGCTCGCGCAATTGCCGGTCGCGGCGCAGATCCTGCCCAAGGATCTGAAAATTACGCCCTTGTTCGATCAATCCAAGTTCGTCAGAGCCGCCATCAGCGGGGTGGTGCGCGAGGCGCTGATCGCGGCCCTGTTGACCGCCATGTTGATCCTGCTGTTTCTGGGCAACTGGCGCAGCACCTGCATTATCGCGGTGTCGATTCCGCTGTCGATTCTCTGCTCCATCATCACCCTGTACATCGTGGGCGAAACGCTCAACATCATGACCCTGGGGGGGCTGGCGCTGGCGGTCGGCATTTTGGTCGACGATGCCACGGTGACCATCGAGAACATCGAGCGCCACATCCATCTGGGTTCGGATCTGCACAAGGCCATCCTGGACGGCGCGGGTGAGATTGCCGTTCCCGCACTGGTGTCGACGCTGTGCATTTGCATCGTGTTCGTGCCGATGTTCTTTCTCACCGGAGTCGCGCGCTATCTGTTTGCGCCCCTAGCGGAGGCCGTGGTATTTGCCATGCTTGCCTCCTACTTGTTGTCGCGTACCCTGGTGCCGACTCTCGTGATGCTGCTCATGGACCACACGCCGGGGCACGCGCACGATGGGCCCAGCCTGTTGCAGCGGGTATATCTGGCGTTTAACGCACGATTCGAAAAGATGCGTTCCGGCTACAGCGCCATTCTCGCCACAGTGTTGCAGCATCGGCGCCTCTTTGCCGGGGTGTTTTTGGGGTTTTGCCTGTTCTCTTGCTGTCTGGTGTTCATCATGGGCAGGGATTTCTTCCCGAGCGTCGACGCCGGACAAATTCGCATGCACATGCGAATGCCGACAGGCACGCGCATCGAGGAAACCGCGCGGGCGGCCGATGAAGTCGAGGCCGCCATCCGCACCATCGTCCCTCCCCGTGAACTCGGAACGGTGCTCGATAATCTAGGGGTGTCGGGCAGCGGCATCAACAATACCTACAGCAACGCGGGGACCTTCGGAACCTTGGATGGCGAGGTGCTGGTGTCCCTCAATGAGGGCCACCGCGCAACCCGGTACTACATCGAACAAATGCGCCGCGAGCTCCCGCGGCGTTTCCCCGGACTGGAGTTTTTCTTCCAACCCGCAGACATCGTGACTCAAATTCTGAACTTCGGGCTTCCAGCGGCGATCGATGTGCTGTTCACGGGCGCCGACTTGCGCGCCAATTACGAGCTGGCGGCAAAACTCATGAAGCAGATCAGGCAAATTCCCGGTACGGTGGATACCCACATCCACCAGCGGCTCGATCTGCCCACGGTGACGCTGAACATGGATCGAACCCAGCTGCAGGGAATGGGCTTGAGCGCCAACGACGTCGCTCAGAACTTGCTCATATCCACCTCGGGTAGCACGCAGACCTCGCCCGGATTCTGGTTGGATCCGAGCAATGGCGTGGTCTACACGCTGTCCGCGCAGTCGCCGCAATATGCAGTCGACAGCCTCGATGCGCTGTTGCGAACCCCGGTGCGCGGGACCGGCGGAAATGCGCCGCAATTGCTCAGCAACCTGGTCTCGGTCAAACCCACCGCGCAGATTGCGGTGGCGTCGCGATATAACCTGGCCGCGGCCACGGATGTGTATGTCAGCGTCGAGGGAAAGGACCTCGGCAGCATCACCACCAAGATCAAGAGGCTCGCCGATGACATGCGTCCGCAGCTGCCGCGCGGCGCGACCATCCAGTTGCGTGGCCAGACGCTGACGATGCGCACGTCCTACATCGAGCTGGGCGTGGGGTTGGTGATGGCGGTCGTCATGGTGTATTTGTTGATCGTCGTGAATTTTCAGTCCTGGACCGACGCGTTCATTATCATTACGGCGTTGCCCGCGGCCTTGGCCGGAATTTGCTGGATGCTGTTTCTCACCGCCACAAACTTGAGCGTGCCGGCGCTGACCGGGGCGATCATGACCATGGGCGTGGCCACGGCCAACAGCATCTTGATCGTGTCATTCGCCCGCCAGCGCATGAATGAGGGACTGGATCCCATCAGCGCGGCGCGGGATGCGGGTGCAACGCGCATCAGGCCGGTCTTGATGACGGCCCTGGCGATGATCACCGGCATGATTCCGATGGCATTGGGGCTTGGCGAAGGCGCCGAGCAAAATGCCCCGCTGGGCCGCGCGGTGATCGGAGGCCTGTTGTTTGCCACCGTGTCCACGCTATTTTTTGTGCCGGTCATTTTCGCGGGAATCCACCGGCGTCTCGAGATGCGCAAGAATTCGCTCTTTCCCGACGAGCCGCTGGTAGAAGGAAATGCTTGAAATGCCTACGGATCAGCCGGCTCAACCGGCTTTGGTGGTGACGCGAGCCAAGTTCATCGTCGGTGGAATCGTCGGCGTTCTGCTGGTCGGCGGCATCATCGTTTTGGGCGCACGCAGCTTCCAGGCGCGCGCGCTGCAGACCTCCACGGAAGCGCATGCCAAGCAATACGTCACGCTGGTGAGTCCCAAGGCGGGAGGAAGCGGATTACCGCTGACATTGCCGGGCACGCTGCAAGGAATCAACGAAGCCACTGTTTACGCGCGCAGCAATGGCTACATTTTGCGCTGGGCAAAAGACATCGGCAGCGCAGTCGAGAAGGGAGAGTTATTGGCGGTCATCGCGGCCCCGGAGATCGATGAAGAGCTGTCGCAAGCAATTGCAGCGGAGCAGCAGGCGGCATCGAGCGAAAGCCTTGCGCGCAGTACGGCGGAACGCTGGAAGGGTCTTCGAGAGAGCGATTCGGTGTCGCAGCAGGATTTGGACGAGCGTTTGAGCGGCTACAGCCAAGCGCAGGCCAATCTAGCCTCGGCCAAGGCCAATACCGCGCGGTTGCGCAAACTACAGAGCTTCAATCAAGTCCTGGCGCCCTTCAAGGGAATGGTGACCAGCCGCAGCATCGATGTCGGCGATTTGGTCGATGCCGGAAACGGCGGCGCCGGCAAGATGCTGTTCACCATTGCGCAGACCGATCCGTTGCGTCTCTACGTCTATGTTCCGCAAGTGTTTGCGCGGCAGGTCAAGATCGGCGATGCGGTGACGGTGAGCTTGCCGGAGCATGCGAACGAGGAGTATCAAGGCAGCATCGCCCGTACGGCCCGGGCAATCGATGTCGCCACTCGAACCATGCAAGTCGAGGTCAGGGTGCCGAACCCGCGCGACGAGCTGATTGCGGGAGCGTACGTGCAGGTGCGATTGCCGATCAAGCAGGATGGCAGCGCCCTGCTTGTGCCCACCAATGTGCTGTTGTTCAGGCCGGGGGGCCCGCGCATCGCGGTCGTCGATGCGACCGGGCGCGTGCGCCTGGCCGAAGTGAGTCTGGGCACAGATTTCGGCAGCAGCGTGGCGATCATGAGCGGCCTCGGGGCCGACGACAAGATCGTGTTGAATCCGGCGGATTCGTTGTCCGATGGCGACGTGGTGGTGGTCGCTAGATAGATCGGCGCCTTGAGCGCGCGCTCATGTCTTGGTGTTTGAGCTCTTCGCCAAAGTGTCGATCGAGACCGGCGGGGAGACCGCGTTCGATTGCACGAAGTCGACGCCCAGAGCGGTCAACCACTCCTGTTCCGCGGTGTTCTCCGTGCGCTTGGCGCAGGTGTGCATGCCAAGGACGCGGGCCATTTGCACGACTCCGGTGATGGCGGCCTGGGACACCTTGTCAGTGCGCATTTTCGCGGTGATATCGGGCGACAGTTTCAAGTAGCGAACACCCGGCAGGCGCATCAGTTCGAAGCATTCCGTGCGTAGCTTGAAATCATCCAGAATCAAAGGACAGCCGAGGCGATGCAGGGCGATGGCAACATCGCTGATTTTGTCGGACAGGGTGAGGGCCTCGGCGGCGTCGATTTCAAAGGCAATGGTTCCCTTGGACAAGGACGACTTCGCCAGGCACAGCTCGACGAATTTGATGAAGTGCTCATCATGCAGGGCGGTGGTCGTGAGATTCACGGAGAACATCACTTCGTTGTTCTGCCAGATCTCCGGATGACGCACCAGCCAACCGATGAGTTCCGATATGACGCGTCGGTCGATCATGGAGCCCAAACCATTCTCGACCGCCGACTTGAGCATGGCCTGCGGCGCGACATTCTGCGCGCCCTCCGGACCGGAGCGCAGCAATACTTCGTAGCGCTTGGTTTGGCCGCCCTTGCTCAATGGCACCAGCCGCTGCACGTGCAATGAAATGGGGCTCTTGCGCAATGCCGCGTTCAAGCGATCGATCTCCGGCGGCACCCCTTTTGGCGACGCCTTGTCCAGGTCAAAAGAGAGTTCCATTTCGGCCGCTGACGGAAGGTCTTGAGCCGGGTGGCGGGCGGGAATCTCGGGGCGGGCGGGCGGCTCGGGTCGCGCGGTGGGCTCGGGTCGCGCAGCAGGTTGCGGACGGGCGGGGGCGTGACTTGCAGGGCGTGCAGGTGGCTCTTGGCGGGCAGGGCGGGCGGCGCCGACGTGGCTCACATAGCTCGCGTGACGCGTGGGAGCCGATACGGCAGCTGGATTCGTCGGGCGATTCGGCGTGCGCGAGGCAATCTGTTGCAGCTGGGCTGCAATGGATTTTGGGCTGGCTGCAACCGGGCCCTGGCCGGCGGAGGCTGTTTTCGACACTGCTCGTGCTGTCGGTGTTGCGGGTACGGGCACCTTGGCCGCCGGTGAGGGCGCAGTCGGGCGCGGCGCGGGAGGATCAACCTGCGAGAGATCCAGGTCGGCCACCTGCAGGATCGCCGCCGGAGGCGCGCGATCCGGGCGCATTCCCGCGAATTGCATCAGCGCACGCTGTAGTTTCGGGGTCAGCAATTTCGTCAATCCCTGACCGACGATTCGCGTATCCATGATGATCATGACCAATCCGACCATCGCGCGCCGGTTATTGAGTGCGCGAATCATCACCGCCGAACGGGCATCGCCGAGATCGAATGCGAGTACGGACTCGCTGCGGGGTTCAGCGAACGCCTCGGCCGCTTCGCGGACCGCATTGTGCTCGTCGGGGCCCATGGAGCTTTCGCTCAGCCATAG
>DASXNX010000105.1:0-13853 GCA_036494725.1 Steroidobacteraceae bacterium | reverse complement strand
GAAGTGCGGCGGGTGTACTACCCGGGCCTCAAGGACAACCCCGGACATGAGATCGCCTGCCGTCAGCAAAGCGGTTTCGGCGCGATGCTCAGTTTCGAACTGGCGGGTGGCGAACCCGCCATCCAGGCCTTTCTCGCCGGGCTGACCTGCTTTTCTCTGGCCGAGTCTCTAGGAGGCGTGGAAAGCCTCATCGCCCACCCGGCGAGCATGAGCCATGCCGGCATGGACGAATCGGCGCGAGCGCGGGCGGGGATCGGCCCGGCGTTGCTGCGCGTATCGGTCGGAATCGAGGATCAGGAGGATCTGCTCGCCGACTTGAGCGCCGGCCTGGAACGTGCGGCTAGAGTGCAGCCAGCACCGCATCAGCAGCGGCGCGTGTCGTAATCGCTTTGCCCGGGGCTGCCAAGTCCGCGGTGAGCGCTCCTGCGCTGATGGCGCCCGCCACGGCGTCGTCCAGCGCCATCGCCTCCTGGGCCAGGCGCAGCGAATAGCGCAGCAGCATTGCCGCGCTTAAGATCGCGGCGTAGGGGTTGGCGATGCCGCGGCCGGCGATATCCGGCGCCGAACCGTGTATGGGTTCGAACAGACCGCCCCGGGGGTCGGCGCTCAGCGATGCCGAGGGGAGAAGTCCCATGGATCCGGCCAGCATGGATGCCTCATCCGTGAGAATGTCGCCGAACATATTCTCGGTGACGATGACGTCGAAGTCCCGCGGGCGCTGCAAAAGATGCATGGCGGCGGAGTCGACCAGCAGATGTTCCACGCTGACATCGGGAAACTCGGCCGGCATGATGCGACTGACCGTTGAGCGCCACAGGCGCGAGGTCTCGAGCACATTGGCCTTGTCCACGGAAGTCAGTTTACGGCGCCGGCCGCGCGCCAGCGTGGCGGCAAGGCGCACCACCCGCTCGATCTCCATCAGGCTGTAGCGGCACATGTCCGTGGCTTCGGTGGCGGTGCGCGTTTTCTCGCCGAAGTAGATTCCGCCGGTGAGTTCGCGCACTACCATGATGTCGACGCCGCGCAGAATCTCGGATTTGATCGGCGAAGCATCAAGCATCGCGGGATGCGGTACCACGGGACGCAAGTTGGCGAACAGTCCCAATGCCTTGCGAAGCTGCAGCAGACCTTGCTCGGGGCGGACCTTGGCATCGGGGTCGGACCATTTCGGGCCGCCGACCGCGCCCAGCAAAATCGCATCGGCGCGCGCAGCCAGAGCCAGCGTGGCCGGCGGCAGCGCTTCGCCGGTCGCATCGATGGCGGCCCCGCCCAGCAGCGCCGCTGAAAATTCGAATTGATGGCCGAATCGCGAGGCGATTTTTTCCAAGGCCCGTTGCGCTTCTGCGGTGACCTCGCCGCCGATGCCATCGCCGGCGAGTACTGCAATCAGCGCCTTCATCTAGGCGGGTGTCGCAGCGAACGCCGCTTCATAGCGTTCGATGGCGCCGAGCTTGCCGCGCAAATATCCGAGCTCGTCGATACCATTGAGCAGGCACTGCCGCGCGAACGCTTCGATCGGAAAGGACACCGCGCTGCCGCTCGGCAAGGTCAGGCGTCGGGTCTCAAGATCGATCTCGACCTCGGCGCCGGGATTCGCCAGCAGCCAACGCGATGTTTCATCGTCGACAATCACCGGCAAGAGTCCGTTCATCAACGAATTGCCGCGAAAGATGTCCGCGATTTCGGTGCTGACCACAGCGCGAATTCCGAAATCAAGCAGCGCCCACGGCGCGTGCTCGCGCGATGATCCGCAGCCGAAATTGCGGCCCGCGACCAGGATTTCGGCGCCGCGGGCTTCCGGGCGATTGAGGACGAACTCCCGCTTGGGCGTGCCATCGCGCTCGTAGCGCCAATCCGCGAACAGCTGTTTGCCCAGTCCATCCTTGGTGGTCGTGGTCAAAAATCGCGCCGGGATGATCTGATCCGTGTCGATGTTGCTCGATGGGATCACCACGGTTTTCGATTTGATGCGCTTTATTGCCTGCATTACATCAGCTCGCGCGGATCGGCGATGCGTCCGGTGACGGCACTGGCGGCGGCAGTCAAAGGACTGACCAGCAGAGTTCGCGCGCCCTTTCCCTGACGCCCCTCGAAATTTCGGTTGCTGGTGCTGATCGAATACTGGCCCGCGGCGACGGTATCGCCGTTCATCCCCAGGCACATTGAACAACCCGACTCGCGCCAGTCCGCTCCCGCGGCCTTGAACACGTCCGCAAGTCCGCTTTCCTCCGCCTGGCGTTTGATTTGTTGCGACCCCGGCACGATGAGCAGGTGAACGCCCGGCGCAACCTTGCGCCCTTTGAGAATCTGAGCCGCCGCCTGCAAGTCCTCGAGCCGGCCGTTGGTGCAGCTGCCGATGAACACCACGTTCACCGGCTTGCCCAGCATGGCGTCGCCGCCGTGGAATCCCATGTAGTGCAGCGCTTTATCGAACATTGCGTCGCCCACTTTGCTGGGTATCGCCGCGCCGATCGGGACCACCATGCCCGGATTGGTGCCATAAGTGATCATGGGTTCAATTTGCGCGGCATCGATGTTCACCGAAGCGTCGAATACCGCACCGGGATCTGTGGCCAATGTGCGCCAACGGGCCAGCGCCGCCTCCCAATCCTTGCCGGCGGGTGCGCGCGGCCTGCCTTGCAAATACGCGAATGTGATTTCGTCCGGAGCGATCATACCGGCGCGCGCGCCGGCCTCGATGGACATGTTGCATACCGTCATGCGCTCATCCATGGACAGCGCGCGTATCGTGGATCCACGAAATTCCAGTACATGGCCCGTACCGCCCGAGACGCCGATCTGGCCGATGATGGCGAGGATTAAATCCTTGGCGGTTACGCCGGGGCGCAGCTTGCCCTCGACATTGACCGCAAAGGTCTTGGGCTTGCGCTGCAACAACGCCTGGGTCGCGAAGACATGGCCCACTTCAGTGGTGCCGATGCCGAAGGCCAGAGCGCCGAATGCGCCGTGCGTGCTGGTATGGCTGTCGCCGCACACGATGGTCATGCCGGGCTGCGTGGCTCCCAATTCCGGGCTGATGACGTGGACGATGCCGCGGCGCGCGTCGCGCAGTCCGAATAACTCGACACCGAATTCCGCGGCGTTTTGTTCCAGCTGACGGACTTGCCTGGCGGCCGCATCCACCTTGATCGGAACGTTGCCGAACACCTGTTCGCTCAAGGTGGGAGTGGAATGATCCATGCTTGCCAGGGTGCGGTCGGGACGGCGCACCGGCAAATTCATCGACTTCAGCAGACTGAAGGCCTGCGGCGATGTGACCTCGTGGATGAGGTGCAGGTCGATGTACAGCACGGCGGGCGCATCGGCAGTTTCGGCGACCACCTCGTGCGCCGACCAGACCTTGTCGAACAACGTGCGCGCGCTCATCGTGGAATGCTCAGAGAGGCTCCTAGGCCTTGCCGGCTTCCAGCCACGGCATGCGCGCGCGCAATTGCGCTCCGACCTTTTCGATGGAATGCGTCAAGTCGGCCTTCAGCAGCTTCGAGTACTTGCGCCGGCCGCCTTTGTTTTCCGCGATCCACTGGCGGGCGAATTTCCCCTGCTGAATTTCCAGCAGGATCTTGCGCATTTCCTTCTTGGTCGCTTTATTCACGATGCGCGGTCCGCGCGTCAAGTCGCCGTACTTGGCGGTCTCGCTGATGAAGCGGTGCATTTTGGTGATGCCTCCTTCATGCAAAAGGTCGACAATCAGTTTCAGCTCGTGCAGGCACTCGTAGTACGCCACCGCAGGCTGATAGCCCGCTTCCACCAGGGTTTCATAGCCCTTGACCACGAGCTCGGTGGCTCCGCCGCAAAGCACAGCCTGCTCGCCGAATAAATCCGTTTCGGTTTCCTCGCCGAAAGTGGTCTCCAACACCCCGCCGCGCGTGCCGCCGATGCCGTCCGCATAGGCCAGCGCCTTGGCCTTGGCGTGCTTGGACGGATTTTGCGCGATAGCCAACAGGCAGGGGACACCGCGTCCTTGCTGATATTGGCGCCGCACCAGGTCGCCGGGCCCCTTGGGCGCGATCAAGACCACGTCCAGATCCTTGCGCGGCTTGATCTGCTTGAAGTGAATATTGAATCCATGCGCGAACAACAGCGTCGTGCCTTTTTCGAGCAGTGACTTCAGCTCGTCATACAGCGGCTTTTGCGTAAGATCGGGCACCAGCATGGCCACCAATTGCGCGCCGCGCACGGCCGCGCGCGGCTCCATGACCTGAAGACCGTCGCGCTTCGCCTTGGTCCAGCTATCGCCCTTGCGCACGCCCACCACGACGTCGTAGCCGCTGTCGCGCAGATTGAGCGCATGCGCGCGGCCTTGACTGCCATAGCCGAGCACGGCAATGCGCGCCCCGCGGAGCGCTTTCTTGTCGACGTCCTTCTGCGAATACAACCGCATGCATAATCTCCTTGGCCGTTCTCGATCTTCTAAAACGTGAGACCCCGCTTTGTAGACTTCTTCAGCCTGAAGCGGAGCCTGGGGGGAGGGCGAAGCGCTCTGTTAACTAGCCGTAAATAGCACCACAGAATCTCATATGATGCAACAAAATCCAGGGGTAGCGAGTGTGAGCATTTCAATCCCGTTATGGTTGCTGTACGAGGACGAAATCGAATCGTGGCGCGACGGACAATCGCCGCTCGTGCGCCGGTGGCTGATCGAGCAGAATTTCAAAGGGGAAAAACACCGCGTCCTTTTATTGCCGGATTCCGGCGGGGCACTGACAGCGGCGGTCGGCGGCTTGGGTAAACGTCAGGGAGAGCTGTCGCTTTGGCACGCGGCGGGGCTCGCCGAGCGATTGCCGGCGCGGCGCTTCGGGCTGGCGCAGGATTTCTCGGCGGCAGAAGCCACGCAACTGTCTCTGGGATTCGCGTACGCGGCCTATCGTTTTGAACGCTACAAGCAGGCCAAAAACGACGCCGCCACCTTGGATATGCCCGCGAACGCGGATGCGAACTACGTTACGCATGCGACCGAGGCGTTGCGCATGGCGCGGGACTGGATCAATACGCCGGCCGGCGATTTCGGTCCGGCGGAATTGGCTGCTGCGGCGCGTCAGCTTGCCGCGAGGCATGGGGCGGATTTCAAGGAATGGGTGGGCGAGGAATTGCTGGCTGCAAATTTTCCGGCCATTCACGCCGTGGGGCGGGCGAGCAGCGCCGCCCCGCGTCTGATCGAATTGCGCTGGGCACCGGCCGGCGGCGATAACTATCCCTGTGTCACGCTGCTGGGGAAGGGGGTGTGCTTCGACAGCGGCGGATTGGACATCAAGCCCAGTGCCGGAATGGCGTTGATGAAGAAAGACATGGGCGGAGCCGCGGTTGCTTTGTCGCTGGCGCACTGGGTCATGAGCGCCCGGCTGCAGGCCCGCGTGCGTGTTCTGGTGCCGGCGGTGGAGAATGCCATCAGCGGCAATGCGTACCGGCCGGGCGATGTACTGCGCACGCGCAAGGGTTTGACGGTCGAGGTCGGCAACACGGATGCCGAAGGCAGATTGGTGCTGTGCGACGCGCTGGCGTTCGCCGACGCGGAGCATCCAGACCTGATCATCGACTTTGCGACGCTCACCGGCGCGGCGCGGGTTGCACTGGGGCCGGAGCTTCCCGCTCTGTTCGGCAGCGATGATCGCATGGTGCAGGCGCTGGCGCAGACTGCGGCGGCAGAGCATGACCCGCTTTGGCCGATGCCGCTGTGGGTGGGATATGAAGATGAACTGGCCAGCAAAATCGCCGACTTGAACAATGTGGCAGCATCGCCTCTCGCCGGCGCCATATTCGGGGCCCTGTTTTTGAAGCGTTTCGTGACCGAATCGCCGCGCTGGCTGCATATCGATTTGTATGCCTGGAACTCGAAAGATCGGCCGGGCCGCTGCGTGGGTGCTGAAGCGCAAGCTGTGCGCGGGGCATATCGCTACTTGGTGCAACGTTACGGTATTGCTTAAAGTAGGGTCATGCCAAAGAAAAACTCCGGAATCGAAACCCGCCGCTATTCGAGATTGATCGTTGACGGTGTGAAGCAGACTCCGAGTCGCGCGATGCTGCGCGCCGTCGGATTTGTCGACGCCGACTTCGAAAAGCCGCAAGTCGGTGTCGCCTCCACCTGGAGCAACTTGACGCCTTGCAATATGCACATCGACGTGCTGGCGCGTCTGGCCGCCACGGGCGCAGAGCGCGCGGGCGCCAAAGCGATCATCTTCAACACCATTACCGTATCCGACGGCATCTCGATGGGCACACCGGGAATGCGCTACTCGTTGGTGTCTCGCGAGGTGATCGCCGATTCCATTGAAACGGTGGTCGGCGCCCAGGGATTCGATGGCGTCGTGGCGATCGGCGGCTGCGATAAGAACATGCCCGGGTGCATGATGGCGCTCGCGCGGCTCGACCGGCCCGCGGTCTTTGTCTACGGCGGCACCATTCGTCCCGGCGCGGACAAACGCGACATCGTTTCGGTTTTCGAAGCGGTCGGCGGCTATGCGCAAGGAACGGTGTCGGAACAACAGCTCAAGTTCGTCGAGCGCACCGCCATTCCGGGACCGGGCTCCTGCTCGGGGATGTATACGGCCAATACCATGGCCTCCGCCGTCGAAGCGCTGGGAATGAGTTTGCCCAATAGTTCTGCGCAGGAAGCGATCTCGAACCACAAGCACGAGGACTCGGAGCAGGCCGGGACCGCGGTAGTGAAATTGATCCGCAGCGGTATTACTCCGCGGCGGATCATGACCCGCCGTGCATTTGAAAATGCGATCACGGTGGTTATTGCGCTGGGAGGTTCGACCAATGCTGTGCTGCACCTTTTGGCGATCGCCTCCTCAGCCAATGTCAAATTGCGGCTTGACGATTTCACGCGCATCGGCAAGCGCGTACCGGTCCTGGCGGACCTAAGGCCGAGCGGCCGCTATTCCATGTCGGAACTGGTTGCCATCGGCGGGATCCAGCCGTTGATGAAGACGCTGCTGAAGGCCGGCCTGCTGCACGGCGATTGTCTTACCGTGACGGGGGCAACCCTGGCCGAGAATCTGGCTTCAGCACCCGACTACCCCGCCGGCCAGCAGATCGTGCAGCCCTTGAGCGATCCGATCAAGAAAGACAGCCACTTGGTGGTGCTCTATGGAAATCTCGCGCCGCAGGGCGCGGTCGCGAAGATTACCGGAAAGGAGGGCCTGAGCTTCAAGGGCAAGGCACGCGTGTACGATTCCGAAGAAGCGGCCTTGCAAGGAATTTTAAGCGCCAAAGTGCGCTCCGGCGATGTGGTGGTCATTCGTTATGAAGGGCCGAAAGGCGGGCCGGGCATGCGCGAGATGTTAAGTCCGACCAGCGCCATCATGGGCCGGGGTTTGGGAAGCGAGGTGGCGTTGATCACCGACGGCCGGTTTTCCGGTGGTAGCCATGGCTTCGTCGTGGGGCACGTCTCGCCGGAGGCAGCCCTGGGTGGGCCTTTAGCCTTGGTCAAAACAGGCGATGCGATCACTATTGACGCGCACAGCCGCGAAATCACTTTGCACGTAGGCGCGGCGGAGCTTAAGGGGCGGCGTAAATCTTGGGTCGCACCGAAGGCATATGCGCGCCGCGGCGCCCTGGCGAAGTATTCTCGGGAGGTCAGCAGCGCCTCCTTGGGAGCGGTAACGGATCTAGAACCGGAAGCATAGGCCGCAGCGAAGAAATCACAGGCGGGGTCGTCGTTATGGCTGTATCTTGCGCGCAAGTGGCGCTTGCAGTTCGGGCGGGATATGTGTCAGTCTTCTTGAACTCGCCGAACGGAACTTGAAGGGACACGCTGGGAAATCCAGGGTGCAAGTTCGCGGCGTGCGCATCGCGCAAGATCAAGAGCTAGGGGCAGGGTCGCATTGGGTTATGTATAGATACGAAAATCCATCGTTATTTTCAGGCAGACGGGGCGCGGCGCTCATCGCCGTTATTCTTCTACATGTCGTCATAGTTTACGGCTTCTATACCGGACTGGCCGGACAACTGGTTCAGAAGATTATTCCGCCGGTGGAAATCGCGCAGATCGAAAAGCCGAAAGACATTGATAAGCCGCCGCCTCCGCCACCCAAACTCGAAGAAATAAAACCGTACGTTCCACCGCCCGAATTCGTCAATATCCAATCCGCTGCGCCCGAGACCAACGCGATAACGGAAGTCTCCCGGGTGCAAGCGCCGCCGCCGCCGGTGGCGGTTGCGCCGCAGCACACCGTTAGCGCGCCGAAGTACGATAACAAGCATCCCTTCAAGATCGGCGAAGAATACTATCCCGATGCATCCAAACGGGCCGGCGAAGAGGGTAGCTGCGTACTGTTGATGAAGGTAAGTTCAACGGGACAGATTCTGGACGCGACCATTCAGACCAGCAGCGGCTTTCCGCGTCTCGATGAAGCGTGCCTGAAGGGCGTGAAAGGTCAGCGCATGAATCCCGCGATGGAAGACGGCAAGGGTGTCGAGGGAACCTTCCCGTTCAAGATTACCTGGAAGCTAACGAGTAAGTAGCCGTAGTTTTGCAACCAGCGAATTGCAGTTCAGTACATTAATTAATCTGATCTAAGTAGAGGAAATCGGTCAATGCAAGAGACAGTTGTTGAAAACCCATATGGCCTTGGCGCGCTGATTGCCAACGGTAATATCGTAAGCAGGTCGATCCTCGCTGTGTTGCTGATCATGTCGTTGATGACCTGGTTCATCATGATCACCAAATTCTTCGACCAGCGCCGGCTTCGCAATCAGTCGATCGAAGCGGAAAAGGAGTTCTGGGGCTCCACCACGCTCACCGACGCCATCAGCAAACTGAAGGGCGGCTCCAACCCGTTTCGCGCGCTCGCGGAAACCGGCAAGCAAGCCTACGAATACCACGAAGTGAACAAGACCCGTCTCTCCGGTGCCATCGGCACCAGCGAGTGGATCAGCGAGTCGCTGCAGCGTACTGCGGACGCCATCACGAGCCGACTGCAGACCGGATTGCCGGTGCTGGCATCAGTGGGCGCGACCGCTCCCTTCGTCGGCCTGCTCGGCACCGTGATCGGCATCTACAACGCGCTGATCGCGATCGGTGTCTCGGGACAGGGCTCCATCGAGAAGGTGGCAGGGCCCGTCGGTGAAGCCTTGATCATGACCGCCATCGGGTTGGTGGTCGCGGTTCCCGCCGTGCTGGGTTACAACGTCCTCTTGCGCCGCAATAAGGCGGTCCAGGAACGCGTCAGTCATTTCACGCACGAGTTGCACGCCTACCTGATTTCCGGCGTCAAGATGGGTTTGGGAATGGACAAGCCGCCGGTGTCGGTCGGCGCCAAGCCGGCGACCGCGGCTCGCTAGGGATTCAAGGTCCATGGCGCTACATGTAGGGGGCCAAGAGGAAGAAGCTCAGGCCATGTCGGATATCAACGTCACGCCGCTCGTGGACGTGATGTTGGTATTGCTGATCATTTTCATCATCACCATCCGGGTCATTCTTCAGCAGGTGCAGGTGCAGCTGCCCAAAGCGACCAACTTGGTGACGCAAACCCGGCCGGAAAACATCACCATTGCCGTCGATAAGCAAGGCGGCATCTATTGGAACACCGAGCTTCTGTCGGGTCAGGACGAGCTATTGAAGCGTTTGCGCGGGATAGTCGGACAAGATCCGCAGCCCGAAGTGCACATACGCGGCGATTCGAATGTCAGGTATCAGTTCGTGGGACAGGTATTGGTGGCTACGCAGCGGATCGGCATTCGCAAAGTGGCATTTATCACCGAGCCCGATCGCCCCACACCGTAGGAGTTCTAATTCATGGCTATGGCGGTAGGCGGGGGCGGCGAAGGCCAATCCTATTCAGAAATCAACATGACGCCGTTAATCGACGTGATGTTGGTGCTGCTGATTATTTTCATCATCACTCTTCCCAATCAGACGCACGCGGTCAAGATCGACAATCCGCTGCCGCCGCCGCCGGACTTTGTGCCGCCGCCGCCGCCGGAGGTGATTGACCTGACCATCGATTTCGACGGCACTTTGCTGTGGAACAAGACGCCGGTGGATCGGCATACCATGCAGGGCTATATCGAGCAGGAAGCCAGCAAGGATCCGCAGCCCGAAGTGCACATCACGGTCGATAAATTCGCCAAGTATGAAATCGTGGCCCAGACATTGGCCGATTTGCAGCATCGCGGCTTGAAGAAAATCGGATTCGTCAACAACGACTTCTTCTAAGTAGGTTACCTCTAGTGGCATTACGGCGCGTCATACCCTGTTAATTGGGGTTTGCGCGCCGTTTGTTTGAGCAGCGATGCCGGACACGGGCCAAGCAAATAAATTCGAATACAGCGAGGATTGCTAATGAGTCATTTGATACGTGAATTCCGACGCCAGCCTGCCGCGCTGTGCCTGGCCGTATTGATCTGCGTCGGCGGTCTGCCGACGGCCGCGCTTTCGGCCGACGCGCCCAAGCAGGAGATCAGCCGGTCCATCGCCAAGGAATATATGGCCGCCCAAAAGGCCTACCAGGCCCAACAATGGTCGGAAGTCGTCAAGAACCTGGAAGCGGCGGAGGCAAAATCCGGCATCACGAACTTCGATAAGACACATGTCCAGGATTTAAAAGGCTATGCATACATCAGGCTGAATAATTTCAAGGCGGCCGAGGCGGCATTCGAGCAGGCGGTTGCCGCCGGCGCCTATACGCCGGAGGAACTGGCGAAAACCAATCACATGCTCTTTCAGATTGCGGCGCAGAATCAACAGAACGCAAAGGCCATCGAGTACGGCAAATCCGTCACGGAATCGAGCGGAGCCACCCCCAACGACTTTCTACTCGAGTCGCAGCTGTACTACTTGCAAAAGGACTGCAAGGACTCCACCGCATGGGCCGACAAGGCGATCGCCTCCTACCGCAAGGCGAACGAGCAACCCAAGGAACTGCTCTACCAGTTCAAGCTCCAGTGCGCCAATGATGCCGGCGACAATGCCGGTGTGATTGCGGCATTGACCGAGCTGGTCAGGCTGACCAACAAAATCTCATACTGGAACAATCTGATTCGCATCGAACGCCAGGATGAGCGTGACGATGCCAATACCCTGATGATCTACCGCATCATGTACGACACCAATTCCATGAACGCGGATACGGACTACATCGAAATGGCGCAATTGCTCGCGGATAAATCGTTGCCGGGCGAAGCGCAGATGGTGCTGGAGAAGGCGACCAGCTCCGGCGTCCTCAAGGACGAGCACAAGGAGCGCACCACGCGATTGTTGAACTCACTGAAGGCCCGCGCCGATACGGATAAGAAGGGTCTGCCGCAGCTCGAGGCGGAAGCGTCCAAGAATCCGGCCGGGCAACTCGACATCAAATTGGGCGAGGTCTATTTCGGCGCCGGCGATTGTCAGGGCGCCGTCACGGCCCTCAATCGCGGCCTGCAAAAAGGCCAGGTCAAGTCGATGGACGAAGGGTATGTCTATCTCGGCCGGTCGCAGGCCTGCTTGAAGAACTACGCCGAGGCGAAAAAGGCGTTCGCCGGCCTCAAGAACGTCCCGAACATCAGCCCGCGTGTGCTGAAGCTGTATGAGTTGTATGCCGAAAAAGTGGGCCAGCCCCTAACTTGAGGAAATTTCCATGACGATCAAAGACGGCGACAAGATGCCCGAGGGCGCGTTTACCCGAATGACCAAGGATGGGCCGCAGAAAATCACGACTGAGCAACTTTTCGCCGGCAAGAAAGTGGTGCTGTTTTCCGTTCCGGGCGCCTTCACGCCGACCTGCGACGCGAAGCACTTACCCGGGTTCGTCGAACTCGCGGATCAAATCAAGGCGAAGGGCGTCGATACCATTGCCTGCACCGCAGTGAACGATGTGTTCGTCATGAACGCCTGGGGCAAGCATGGCGGTGTCGGAGACAAGATTCTGATGCTGGCGGATGGCAACGGCGCCTACGTGAAAGCCTTGGGGCTGGAATTGGACGGCACGAAGTTCGGCATGGGGACTCGAGGCCAGCGATTTGCCATCATCGTCAAGGATGGCGTCGCCGCGACTGTCGATGTCGAGGCGCCCGGTGAATTCAAAGTATCCGCAGCCGATTACGTATTGAAGCAGCTGTAGGTAAGGTACCCGGTTAGGTACCCGGTTAGGTACCCGGTAAGGTGCCCGGTTAGGTACCCGGTTAGGCGCCGATCAGCCGCTCGAGCTCGGGCACGATCTGAAACAGGTCGCCCACCAAGCCGACGTCGGCAACCTCGAAAATCGGTGCTTCGCCGTCCTTGTTGATTGCGACGATGGTGCGCGCATCCTTGATTCCCGTCAGATGCTGAATAGCGCCGGATATTCCGATCGCGATGTAGATCTCCGGTGAAATGATCTTGCCCGTTTGACCCACTTGCATCTCGTTCGGTGCATAGCCCGCATCGACCGCGGCGCGTGAGGCGCCAACCGCAGCGCCCAGCTTATCGGCCAATTTGAACAGCAACTGGAAATTCTCCGCGCTGCCCAGCGCGCGGCCGCCGGACACGACCCGCGCAGCGGTTTGCAGATCCGGCCGATCCGTCGAGCCGGACTTGGCGCCGACATAGCGCGTGTGCGATGGAATGGCCGCGCTCGAGGCCCTCGAATCGATAGCCGCATTTCCGCCGCCGGCCGCCTGTTGAAACGACGCCACGCGCACCGTTGCAACCAGCTTGCGCGATGCATCCGCTTCGACCGTGATGATGGCGTTGCCGGCGTAGATGGGCCGGCGAAAGCGGTACGCTCCCTCGACCGCCATCAGATCGCTCACCTGCGGCACGCCGAGCAGAGCGGCGATTCGCGGCATGAGGTCCTTGCCGAAGCTGGTGGATGGACCGAAGACATGCGAGAAGTCGGCGGCGAGCGCCGCCAGCTGCGGCGCGAACACCGCGGCGAGCGGGTGAAGATTTTCCGGCCGGTCCATCCGCAGCACGGATTTGACGCCCGATAGCGTGGCGGCCTGCGTGGCCACAGCCGCAGTGTCGGCTCCCAGCAGCACGATGCTTATTTCGGCGTCGGCGATTGCCTTGGCGCAGGTGACGCACTTCGCGGTGGAAGGATTCAGCGTTTTTCCGTCGTGCTCGCCGACGATTAATACCTTGTGCATTAGATCAATCCCTTTTTCTTGAGAACGTCCACGAGTTCAGCCGCGTCCTTGACCATGACGCCTTTCTGGCGCTGCGCCGGCGGCTCGGTCTTGACCGTCTTGAGCAGCACCCCGCCGCTGACTCCCAATGCGTCCATGGAGGTCACGTCCAGCGGCTTCTTCTTCGCTTTCATGATATCCGGCAGCTTCACGTAGCGTGGTTCATTCAAGCGCAGATCCACCGTCATGACCGCCGGCAGGTCGACCTCGATGGTCTCGAGTCCGGCGTCGATCTCGCGGGTGACGCTGGCCTTGCCGTCGGCAATATCGATCTTGGAAGCGTAAGTTGCCTGCGGCCGTTCCCATATCGCGGCCAGCATTTGGCCGGTTTGGTTGGCATCATCGTCGATCGCTTGTTTGCCGAGCAGGATCAGGTCGGGATTCTCCTTTTTTGCCAGCGCGAGAAACACCTGCGCGGCGATCAGCGGTTCAACCGCAGAATCGGATTGCACGAGAATGGCACGGTCGGCGCCCATGGCCAGTGCCGTACGCAGCTGCTGCTGAGCGTCCGCGACGCCGATGCTCACGGCCAGAACCTCGATATTCGCCCCGCGCTCCTTGATCCGCAGCGCTTCCTCGAGTGCGATTTCATCGAAGGGATTGATGCTCATCTTCACGCCGTCGAGCATGACGCCGCTGCCGTCGGGCTTTACTTTGATGCGAACGTTGTAATCAACGACGCGCTTGATACAGACCATGATCTTCTGCATGCGAACTCCTTAGGCCGTGGCCTGGGGCGCATC
>DASXNX010000104.1:0-20170 GCA_036494725.1 Steroidobacteraceae bacterium | reverse complement strand
ACATCGGTGCGCGGGCCTTTGGCCGTGAGCATCCGCCCGTAGCTGTCATACGTATATGTCCAGGTCCGGGTTGTATTCGGCGTCACCGTCGTGTCGGTGATCGTCTTGGTGAGCACATTGCCTAATGAATCGTAGGTAAACGCCGTCGTGCGATTCGGCTCCGTGATCAAATCGGGCTGGCGCCAATTGGCATCCCAGGCCGTTGTGATCGTGCGCGCTTGCGCTGTGCCGTACCCTTCCGTGCGAGAGGTTTCCAGATTGCGCGATAGATCGTAAACATGGTTCGTCACGTTGCCGCTGAAGTCAGTGAACGATGCGAGATTGCCATTGGCATCGTAAGATTCAGACTGGGTGACCGTTCCGGTGCCGGACGCCGCGGGCTGAACCTGGCCAGAGTCGCGGTTGTAACTCAAGCCGTAGCCATCCGAAAAATTATAGGTTCGGCTGGTACCGAACGGGTCCGCGACGGTGGTGGCGATATTGGAGTAACCGAAATAGGCGTACAGGTTATACGTCAGAGAGTAGCTATCCACGCCGCCTGCATGCTGCGTGTTGCTTGCGAAGGTGTACCCGTATTGCGTGTTGTATTGGACCGTCGCGTAGCGGGTGGCGCTCTCATCCGTGACACCAGTCAGAGCGTTGGGCAAGTTCACACCGCCCGTGTTGGCCGACTCATTGTACTCGTAGGCCTTGCTCGCACTGTCTGGGTAGCTTATCCCGGTCAAGTTGCCGTTGCTGTCATAGCTGTACTGGTAGAGTCCTCCGGCAGGATCGGTCATCTGCGACACCTGGGCGGCAGCATTGTATTGCCAAGAAAGCATATGGCCGAATGCATCGCTCTCGGTCAGTAGCAACCCCGATCGTGGCGCAATAGTCGATGGCGTGCTCGAAGTCGAGTACGTGAAGGTAAACGCACGGCCGCCACGTTCCGTGCGTTGCAGAAGAGAACCAGCGGTGTTGTACAACTCGACGCTGTCATCCTCGCGAGTCACCTGCCATTCGGTAACGCCGCCGACACTGAGCTGGGTGACTCGATCATTTATGTCGACGTTTTGTGTAACCGCATTGTTGGGACCTGAAAAATTGATGTACCGCCCATCGTGCGTTTTAAGCTGATACGCCGCGATGGCAGTGCTGAAATAGGGAAAGCAGTTTGCGACACTCGTGTTAGTGGAGGGGAGCGTGTAATAGGACGCGTAGCAGTTGCCGCTAGATGTACCACTCGTCTGGGAATAATCGATGAACGCCGCGTTGACGATTGAAGACCAAGAGCCTAAGTCACTGCGATAGGTTCGCGAATATGATAGGCCCGTGGGGCTCGCAAAATCGCTCTCGGGCTGTAGCTTCACGCCGCTTGCCGCCTGAATCGAATTTCCGATACAGGCTAAACAAACGGGTGGCGGCGGGTCTTGCACTACCTTGTAGCACGACTCCGTATAGTAAATAGGATTGGAGCCAGTACCAGCGGAACCGGAGACGGTGAAGCCCGCCGGGCAAGTAGCCGCCGCCACGATATAACCCTGTTCGTAACCCGAGTTGCAAAAGGTTTGACCGCTGGGGTTAGTGTTGCAGGTTTGATAGTCAAGCCAATTCGCATAGCTGACCGAGCCGTTATAGACGATAGCCATGGGCGCGGAATAGTCCGGATGATAGTCTAAGTATGTTTTGCACTGACTCGAGCCATCACTATAGTAGTGGCAATATTGAGCATCGGGATCCGCCTGGATATCCGCAAACGCTTGCTGAACGCTTGTCTCCCAGGGGAATCCGGCCCCCGCCCATGTATACAGAAACACGGGCTGCACCCAAATTTTGCTAGAAGCAAAGCTCGGAGCAACCGCCACGAGAGAGACCAGTAACCCCACAAGGAGCATCCAATCGCGCGTACATAGCGGCAGCCGGAAAAACAAATGACGGCGAGCGGTTCGATACATGATTCTTATCCCCTTGGTTCTAGTGATGCGCGCGAGGCGATCTTGTAACCGCGGACCATCCTCGTCGATGACTGCCATGGGGCCA
Organism: Steroidobacteraceae bacterium; assembly: GCA_036494725.1. Taxonomy (GTDB): domain Bacteria; phylum Pseudomonadota; class Gammaproteobacteria; order Steroidobacterales; family Steroidobacteraceae; genus Bog-1198. The sequence goes on along the minus strand of DASXNX010000104.1, from coordinate 18,151 downwards.
CACCTTGCCCCATTTGAGAAAAGCGACAGATCCCCGCAAACACCCTCAGGGTTTTCGTGAATATTTTGTTTCGGGGCTACCCAACCCTGCTTAGCAAAACTCGAGAGGGCTATGAAGCAACCCGGCGCAATCCGAAACGCTGAAGAGCGGGAATTGCGTGACTTAAGGGAGCGACTGCCAGAATTGCCTGAGGCAACCGAAGCGGCACTTCAGGCCGGAACTCCAGAAATCTGGATATATAGAATTTGCGAGAATGTCCGTCCAATATTTGGCTTACTTGTTCGAACTACGCGAATACATGCTCCGATTTCGAACGAATGAAATGATTCCAAAAACGGTAAAGGCTGAGCCCAGTAAGATACTAAAACTTCTTCCTCCCTGGCTGGACAAGACCCCATATGCGCCCATCAGAATGCCAATGACGGTCAAGAAGATGGGGACACCCTGGACGTTATTCTTCGCTGCGCTCGATATCTTGGCGCTTCGCGCGAACATGGCATTATAGGCGTGCACGGTGACCTCATGGTCGCCGCGACAGGACAAGCCGTGTCCTAAATCGACGGCGCACTCGGCACAAAGGCCTTTGGCACAAGCCTTACAGCTGCCGACGGCATCTCGATCAAGATGATTGAAGCAATGCAAATTGCTACTCCTTTGGTGCCAAATTGTTCGATCTACGATCATATCCCGAAGCGCCCTCTCATCATGACCGCCAGCGCGCCGTGCATATGTAAAGTCGTTTGACTGAATGTGAGCACGACTACGGTCCGCAACTGTCGTTGGGACACGTCTCGGCAGTCAATCTCTGGCGATGCTGGATCCGGAATCCTGATGGTGAATACGCGGCGCCATCGTTGGCAAGGCATCATCAACAAGTTCAGTTTCCCGCGATTTCGGGCGATAAGAACGATCGAGGAGAAATCCCGGGCCAGCCGGATGGCCGTGGATTGCCCGATTCCCTGACTGGCGCCCGTAACCATTGCGACTGCTTGCTTCATGTCCCACCTCCTTCGGAGTCGGTCACTAGGGCGAGGACGATAGTTCCAGCGCCTCCAAGCGTGGCCCCTCCACCCTGCCGATGTGCAGCGACGTGTCGTACAGCACCGCCCCGAATGCAATGACCGCGATCAGGATGGCGATTGACCCTCTCACATGGCGCGATTGGAAAGTACGCAGGGCCGAACCGAACCCGACCAAACCCAAGACCGCGGCAACCACGATGATGGCGTCGACGCTCGCCCGCTGCCAGTAGCTGCCGCCGAGATGCAGCCACATGCCGAATTCATCAAAGGTCAGCGCCATCGCGACCCCGTAGCCTAAGGCCGCGAATTTGCAATTTCTCGGGGTGCGCTCCATGAACAAGAGATATGCGGCCACTGCGGCGAGCAAAAAGATGCCGTAATTCAAGTGATGCACATGCGTGCCGCGCAAGAAGAAATAAAAATTCGGCACCCGGTGCGACATGATGAGAAGCACCATCACGCGCGCGACGATGAAGGTGATGATGAAGCCGAACAGAGCGCGCCGCGCAAGGTGCGCCGGCGTGATTGCTGCGATCGTTGTAACGGTCGACGAGACTTCCACGACTGCCCGCGTTGTTGCGTGAATTGATTACTGCGCCTTCGGCTCGGCGAGAGTCTTTGGATCGGTGAGGCTGCCGCCGGGAAGGGTCAAAATGCAGACGCCGAGAATGATGACCACCATCCCGATGAGTTGCAAGCCGGAGAGATGCTCGTGCAGGAACACCCAGCCCAAAAGCGCCGCGATGGCGGGATTGACGTAGCCGTAGGTGCTGATGAGGGAGGGCTTGGCGTTCATGGTCAGCCATCCATACGCTGCGTAGGCCAGGCCTGAGCTGAAAAAAGTCAGGTAGCAAAGTGAGATGAGCGCGGGTGCGCTGGGCGGCCAGTGTATCGAGTCGCCGCGCACGGCGGCCACCGTCAGCAGCATCAACCCGCCCATGAGCATTTGCAGCCCCATGAACATCATCGAGCTCAATTGCGTGTCGATGCTGCGGTAGTACAGCGTGCCCAAGGACCAGGATGCGCAGGCGGTGAGCACCCCCAATTGCGCGAAAATCCCTTTGGTGAATACCGGCCCCGTCGGGGCTCCCTTCGGGATCAGCATGAGCACCGCTCCAATGAAGCCGATGATCAACCCCAGGATTGCGGAGCGGGTAAGAGGATGGCCGCGCCGTCCGAAAACCCCCAGGCCGGCGATCCAGAAGGCGGAAGTGCCGTTGAGCAGGGCCGATTCGTTGCTCGGCAGGTATTGCATGGACCAGGTATTCAAGCCATTGCTGACGAACACCATGAAGAAGCCGGCAATCACGAGATGGCGCCATTCGATCATGCGCTTCGGAAAATTATCCCCGCCCCAAACCCAGGCAACGAATGCCACCAGCACACCCGCGGTCACGAATCGAATGCCGGCGAACAGGGCCGGCGGCAAAGTCTGGACCGCTATCTTGGTGAATAGGAAAGCCGATCCCCACACCAGATAGATGGTGGCGAGGCAAAGAACGAGCTTCGTGGAATGACGTGAGTCGCGCAATCTACGCGGAGCGCTACGCGGTACGCTACGCGGGTCGCCGCGGCGTTCCGGCGCGGTAAACCCAGTAGCAAACTCCGAACAGCAGCAGCGCGGCGATCCACTGCCCTGCAGGTAGTTGATACCCCAGGGTCAACACATCCGGGTTGGTCCAAATCCAGATGCAAATGGCAATGAAAATTCCCACCAGGGCCTCGCCCGTGATCAGTCCCGCTGCGAACAGCATACCGTTTTGCGCCAGCTTGTCGTGATCATCCGGCTCGCTGTGCGCCTTGTGCCAGCGTGAAACCATCTCCGCGATCAATCCACCCGCCAGAATGGGCGTGGAGACCTCCAGCGGCAGATAGATTCCCACGGCGACCGCCAGAACGGGCGCGCTCCAGCGAGATCCGATCCGCTTCAGGTACAAATCCACAGCGATGATCAAGATGCCCACGCCCACGCCGATCCCTATCATGAGCACCGGCAGCGTGCCGCCGAACATCCCTTCGGCCACGGATTTGACCAGGGTCGCCTGCGGTGCGGCCAGCGCCTTGGCACCGGCATGCGAGGGTTCGCCGATCCCGTAGGCGAACTGCAGCACGTTCAGCACCGGCGCCATCACCGATGCGCTCGCCACCACGCCCACCATCAGCATGACCTGCTGGCGCCACGGCGTGGCGCCGATGATTTGACCGGCTTTCAAGTCCTGGAGGTTGTCTCCGGCGACCGCCGCAGCGCTGCATACCACCGCGCCGATGAAGACCACGGCCACTGCGCCGATCGTCGACTTGCCGCCGACCATCCACATGAGCACCAGCGAGGCAAACAGGATGGTGCAAACCGTGATCCCCGAGACGGGATTGTTCGATGAACCGACGAGTCCGGCCATATAGCCGCTCACGGATGAAAACAAAAACCCGGCGATGATCATGATCACCGCCATGGAGAGAGCGACGCCGATGGTGCCCACCACCAGGTAGTAAACCAAGAACAGCGGGATGACGAACAGGGCGATGCCGATCAGCACCGCACCCATCGGCAAGTCGCGCTCGGTGTGCGGGAGATCGGCATTTCCCTTGGCGTTGACCTTGAGTCCGCTGCGAATCGCCGTCAGCAGGGATCTGCGCATCGACCACAGCGCCCACAGTGCGCCGGCAAGCATGCAGCCGACACCGATGTAGCGGATTTGCCCGTGCCAGATGACCGAGGCGGCTTCGTCGGAGCTCAAGCCGGCCAATTTCTGCAGCAACGCGGGATCGTGGTTGAAGAAAAACACGTTGTACAGCGGTACCGACAACCACCAGGAGAATGCGCCCCCCGCCACGATCAAAATCGCCACATTGAGTCCCACGATGTAGCCCACGCCGAGCAGCGCTGGGGAGAAGCTGTAGCTAAAAAAAGCGATGCCGCGTTCGCCGACGAATCTCGATTCCATGAATGTGTCGGGCAGCAACCCGAATCCGGAGGTGATGAGCTTGAACAGGCCGGCGACCACGCCGGCTATGCCTAAGTACTTTGCGCCCACGCCCGGATTGGCGCCGACCTTGAGCACTTCCGCTGCCGCCACGCCCTCGGGAAACTTGAGTTTCTGCTCGAGGATCAGCGTGCGCCGCAAGGGCACTGAAAACAGCACACCGAGCATGCCTCCGAGGCCGATGATGGTGAAGGTCCACCAGTAATCGAAGCTCAGCCAGTGATGCAGCAGAATCAGCGCGGGCAAGGTAAAGATCGCGCCGGCGGCAACCGACGAACCGGCGGAAGCGCCGGTGGCGACGATATTATTCTCGAGAATGTTGGTCTTGCCGAACAGCGGGAGCACTGCCATCGAGATAACCGCGGCCGGAATGGCGGTGGCCACGGTCAGCGCCGCGAACAAGCCCACGTAGGCGTTCGCCGCCGCCAGTATCACCGTGAGAAGCACCGATAGAACGATGGCCTTCAGCGTGAGCTGGGGTGCCGCGTTTCCCATGTTGCTCATTTCACATCGCCCATGAGTTTTTTAACCGGCCGGCTCAAGGCCAATAGAACGGCGCCCAGTCCCACCGAAAAGTAAACGATATGCATGTACTGCCCCGGCATGGCCGCGACGTTATTCGCATCGAAGTCTCCGGCGATCAGGCTGGCGACCAAATTGCCGAGGGAGGTGGCCAAGAACCACATGCCCATCATCTGTCCCACGAAGCGCTTAGGCGCCAGCTTGGTGTAGTAGCTCAAGCCCACCGGGCTCAGGCACAGCTCGCCGAAGGTATGCAGCAAGTAAGTCATGATCAGCCAGTACGGCAATACCTTGGTGCCCGAGGCGACGATCGCGGCAGCCGCGGCCATCACCAGAAATCCAGAGCCCATCAGGATCACGCCGATGGCGAACTTGGCGGGCGCCCCCGGATTCAAGTTGCGTTTCGCCAGCATTACCCACAGCCAGGCAAAAAATGGCGCAAAAATGAAAATAAAGAACGAGTTCGCCGATTGGAACCAGCTCGAGGGAATGACGAAATGCGCCCACTGCACCACGCGGTCGGTATAGCGATCGGCGAAAAGATTCAATGACGAGCCTGCTTGTTCGAAGCCCGAGAAAAACATGGCGCAGCCCACGAACAGCACCACCAGCACCACACCGCGCCGGCTCTCTTCGCGATTGATGTCCGCGATGAAGAAGTAGTACAGAAAGTACAGCACCGCCATGGTCACGATGGCATAGGTAACGGCCCGCGCGATGCTCACCGGGCTGACCGGAATGAAACCGAGGCTCACCAAGGCGAAAAGCAGCGCGGCGAGCGCCACCGCCACTCCGAGTTGCCGCCATTGCTTCGTACGTACGCCCGCGTTCGGGCCCGACGCAGGGACGTAGGCTCCCGAGGCTCCCAGATGCCGCCTCGTCAAGTAGAACTGCAGCACTCCCACGGCCATGAAAAAAGAGGCGGCCGCGAAACCGGCGCGCTGTCCCCACAGCACTTGCGCCTCGCCTGTCACCAGGGGACCTAAGAAGCCGCCGATGTTGATGCCGATGTAGAAGATGGTAAATCCGGCATCCAGCCGTGCGCCGCCCTCGGGGTACAGATCCGCGACGATGGCGCTGACATTGGGTTTGAGCAGCCCCACGCCCAGTACGATCACGAACAAGCCGATGTAGAAGCCGCGAGGCGTGGTTGAAGTCGCCAGCAAGGCATTGCCCAGTGTGATGAGCAGGCCGCCCAGCATCACGGCGCGCTGCGCGCCGATCAGACGATCCGCGATCCAGCCGCCGGGCAGCGCGGCCAGGTAAACCGCTGCGTTGTACAGGCCATAAATAGCGGTGGCGGTTCTGTCATCCAGCGCAAAGCCGCCGGCGGTGACGGAGCTGACGAGAAACAGCACCAGCAGGGCCCGCATGCCGTAGAAGGTGAATCGTTCCCACATTTCCGTCAGGAACAACGTGGCCAGTCCTCTCGGCTGGCCGAAAAAGGTCGCGCTCAAATCAAGCCCCGGCTTCGCGCTCGGCCTGCTCCGCTTCCTCTTTCTCTCGTGCCGCGATTTTTTCTTTGAGTAGTATTCCGGCCATGATGATCCCTACTTCGTACAACACGTACATCGGTACCGCCAGCGCGCTCTGCGACACCGCATCCGGCGGCGTGACGAAGGCGGCGAAGATGAATATCCCGAGAAGCACAAAACCGCGATTCTTCTTCAGCGTCTTGATCTTAACAAAGCCCGTCCAGACCAATAATACAGTAGCCACGGGCACCTCGAAGGCCAAACCGAAGGCCAGCAGCAGCACCATGACGAAATCCAGATAGGCGCTCATGTCCGTCATCATCTGCACGCCGTGGGGCGTGACGGAAATCAAGAAGCTCAGCATCGCGGGCAGGACCGCGTAGTAGGCGAACGCGGCGCCCAGGTAAAACAAGATGATGCTGGAGATGAGCAGCGGCACGGCCAGCTTCTTTTCGTGCTTGTAGAGGCCGGGCGCGACGAATGCCCAGGCTTGATACAGAATGACGGGAATGGCGGCGCCGATGGCCAGCACCAGCGCCATTTTGAACGGCACGGAGAAGGGAGCGACCACGCCGGTGGCAATGAGGCTCGCGCCCGCAGGCAGTTTGCTGATCAAGGGCTTCGCCACGAAGGTGAACAGCGGATTCATGTAGTACACGCAGGGCACGAAACAGATGCCCACTGCGATCATCGCCCTCAGCAAGCGATCGCGCAGCTCCAACAAGTGCGAGATCAGTGTGCCTTCGGCGAGTCCGCCCGGTTCGCCGGGCTCACTCATTGGCTCGGTTATTTTCTGGCGGACTGGCGTGCCAATCTGCGCCTTGAACGCCTGCGGCATCTTCGGGCGAGTACGGCGCCTTGGGTGCGGTCGCCGCCGCCGGCGGGTTGGGCAGGTACGAGGTGTCGAACGCAGCGGGTGCGCTGGAAGCCGCGGGCGTGCTGGTTGCGGTATTCGCGTCGCTGCTCGGTTTGGACTGAGTCCTCAGCAGCTCCTCGGCCGTGACCTCTCTTTCCAATTGTTCGGTCAGTTGACGCGCCATGACGCGCGCGCGGCCCATCCAGTTGCCGACCTGCCGCGCAACCTTGGGCAGGCGCTCAGGACCCAAAACGATGAGTGCTATCGCCGAGGTGAGCAGTATTTCCGAGAAACCAACATCAAGCATGCGAAATCAAGCGTTGGTTTTGGGGGGAACCTTGGTCTCGCCCTCTCGCGTCGCGGCGCCGGCAAAATCCGCATCCTTGTCCTGCTTGAGCTGTTTGGCCGCTTCTTCGGTTTCGCCTTCGTTCATGGCCGACTTAAAGCCCTTCACCGCCGCGCCCAAGTCCGAACCGATGCTGCGTATGCGCTTGGTTCCGAAAACGACCAATGCAATGACCAAAATGATCAGTAGCACTTTTGTGTCCAACATTTCAGCTCTCCGATTCCGTCTATTAATTGGGCGCCAATGATACGCCAAACACATTATGACATTTGACCATCACATGACGATGCGCGTTCGGTCGCATTTGAGCTTTTATCAGTTTTCCAGCCAAATCGTGACCGGACCGTCGTTGGTTGACGACACCTGCATGTGCGCGCCGAACACGCCGGTTTGCACTGCACCTAATTGTTCGTGCGCCGATTGAACCAGGAACTCGAACAATCGGCGGCCCTGCTCAGGCGGTGCCGCTGTTGAAAAGCCGGGTCTCAACCCCTTCGCGGTGTCTGCGGCCAGGGTGAATTGAGGGACAAGCAACAGGGCGCCCTTAACCTGGATCAGGCTCAGGTTCATTTTCCCGGACCCATCGGCAAACACTCGGTACTGGACCACTCTGCCGAGTAAACGCTCGGCGTTCTTTTCATCATCGGCGGGCCTGACGCCGATCAATACCATAAGCCCTGGACCGATGGAGCCCACGATCTCGCCGGCGATCTCGACCTGAGCGCTCGAAACGCGCTGCAGCAGAGCAATCACGAGTCTGTATATCCCACTAATATCTCGATAATCCAAGAATATAGGCACATTTTTACCATTTTCTCCAAAAGTAGGTGGAAAAATAGCTCATTCGGTCTTTTTGGAACGATTTCGTGATCGAGTGGGATTGAGATGTTTCAAACTCGCCTGCTCTTCCACTAATGTGGATCGAACCCCGCAAATGGCGCGGAAGCCTGCCGCAATATAAGGCGGCAACCTCTCGTGCACGCTATCCAGATCAGAAGACTTGCACAGACCCCCGGAGAGCTTGTCTATCCGGCCCGTTTCGGCAAAGGTGATGGTCAGCGCGCCGGTGAGGAATTGATAACCCCAGTAGATCTCGCGAATCGGGCAGTCGGGCAATGCCTCGCGAAGAGCAGCGATGAGCCGCTCCACCAAGGGGTCGAAATATTGCGTCATCAACACCGGCCCCCACTCCGGAGAGTTGTTGACCTGCGCGACCAACGCGAAATAGCTCTTCCATCCTGGGCCGCCGCGTGCCGACCTCTCCAGCAAGGGATACGTAAAGGAATTGATGATGTCTTCCAGCGTCGGTACGCCGGGCAGCGCCGCGCGCCGCACCTCGTCCAGGCGCGCCAAGCGTTCGGGATTGAGCATCTCGGCGCGCCGCTGGAATACCGCGGCAAACAACTCGCGCTTGCTGCCGAAGTGGTAATTGACCAAGGCGACATCGACATTCGCTGCCTCGGTGATATCGCGCACCGAGACCCCGTAGAAACCGTGGCGCGCAAATAGCTCCTCGGCGGAGTCGAGGATGCGCTCCTTCCCCGGCCGGGCACTCGTCTTCTTCGGCGCTCTGCGTCGCTTGAGCATGGCGCGCATTCTGCCCCAGCGCCGGGGACTTGACTATTCCTCAACGGTCGTTGAATATTTACTCAACGACCGTTGAGGTCGTAGAACTAATACAACAGGGCGACCCGATCCGTCAGCCCGACTTTAGGGAGTGCACATGAACAAGACCCAAGCGCCCAATTCGTTTCGAATCGCCGCGCCGTTGCTGCTCGCCTTGGGCGGCCTGCACGCCGCCGCCGGCGGCGCGCAAACGGTGACAACAGCCGCGGCCGCCGCCGATGCAACCGGCCTGGCGGAAATCGTGGTCACGGCACGGCGGCGAACAGAGAACCTTCAGGATGTCCCGCTTGCCGTTACCGCGATCAATGCCGAAGCCCTTCAGCAAAACAATGTCACTTCACTCGCCGACCTGAACAGCTACGTGCCGAACATGAAGATCTCGGCCGACCGCGCGACCAGCAGCACCATCAACGTCTACATCCGCGGCGTCGGTCAGAGCGATCCTCTGTGGGGCTTTGAACCCGGAGTCGGCGTGTACATTGATGATGTCTATCTGGCGAGGCCGCAGGCCGCCCTGCTCGACGTTTATGATGTGGATCGCCTGGAGATCTTGCGCGGCCCGCAAGGAACCCTCTACGGTAAGAACACCATTGCGGGCGCAATCAAGTACGTCACCCGCGATATCGCGGGGCCGGCGACGGCCACGGCTTCGGTCACCGGCGGCAACTACGGTGAAATCGACGGGAAGTTCAGCGCCTCGACGCCGCTCATCGCGGATCACCTGTATGTCGGCGTCGCCCTCGCGGATCTGCATCATGACGGATATGGGCATGTGGTCGCGCAGGCCGGCACGACGCCCAGTCCCTACAACAGCATCGGCGAGGATGTGTCGAACCGCGATGTCCTGGCGGCGCGCGCCAACATGACGGCACTATGGGGCGAAAGCTCGAAACTCAAACTGGTGTTCGACACCACCCAGGATCATTCGAATGCCTCGGGGGGCGAACGTCTCAACGACGTCCTGGCTCCCTCCATCGACAGCCGCTACGACACACGCACCGACATGCCGGTGGATGAAGACCGCTTTTTTCGCAACGGCCTGGCAGCGACCTATACCCAGGGCCTCGCACCAAACCTCGATCTTAAGCTGGTGGGCGCCTATCGCGACGGGCACGGCAGACAGTACATCGATTTCGAGGAGTTGAATGAAAATCTGTTTCAGGTGCCCGCGCAATACAGCGAGCATCAGGCTTCCGGCGAAGGGCAATTGAATTTCACCAACGACATCGTCAAGGCGGTCGGTGGTCTTTTCTACATGAATAGCACCGCCTGCGGCGCCTACAACGCCTCTCTCGGCGTGCTCGCCGCCGCCGCTGATTTGTACCTGACCTCGATCGTGAACGGCTGTGTGCAAACCAAGAGCACCGCGGTCTATGCCGATACCGCCTGGAAGCTGACTGAGGTGCTCAATCTCGACGTCGGGGTGCGCTGGAATCAGGACAAGAAGACCGCGACCGTTTATCAGGCGCAGTACGCCAGCATCGCCCCCACGCAGCTGCTGCCCAATCAGACCTTCTTCGATCCTGCGACGCCGCCGGCTGGATTTTTCCTGTTCCCGTCGGCGGCTGCCGGCGTGCTCACGGATTACACGAACAGCCGAACCTTCTCGAATGTCTCGCCGCGCCTCGGCGTCGATTATCACATTTCGAAAGACATCATGACTTATTTCTCCTACAGCAAGGGCTTCAAGAGCGGCGGATTCGACATGCGTGGCAATGCCTTGGTGTATCCGCAGACAGAGGATGGATACAATTCCGAGACGGCCGACAATTTCGAGGTCGGGCTCAAGTCGACGCTGCTCGAATCGACCCTGCAGTTGAATCTGGCGCTGTTCTACGATCCGTACAAGAATGCGCAGATCGGCGTCCAGCAGTTCGTCGAGACCGGCGGCGTGCCGCAAAACGTCACCGCGGTCCTGAACGCCGGCAAGCAGATCAACCAGGGCGTAGAAATCGAATCGGCGTGGCGCCCCATCGGTGCACTCACCCTTGGGCTCAACGTCGGCTACCTCGACTCTTACTACCAAGATTTCCTGGTAGGCTGCACCGCGTTGACGCCGGGTTGCACGCCGAGCGCGCCGCCGGTGAATATCGCCGATCAGAATCGCCCCATCAACGCACCCGCCTGGACGGTGGCCGCCAAGGCCGCCTACACCTGGCAGTTGCCGGGCGGTGCGCTGCTGGGCCGAGTCGGCTGGGATTGGCGCAGCTTCACCAAAGTGGCGAACACCACCGCGAGTGTCACCGATCAACCGGCCTACGGACTGCTCGACGCGGGCCTGGCATACACCACCACCAGCGGCGCCTGGCGCTTCGCGCTTGACGGCAAGAATCTGCTGGATCGTTGGTACCGCGTGGCAGGCTACGATTTCGGCGGCACCGGCACGGGGCTGCTGGCCAACGTAAGCCAGATCGGCTTCTATGGTCCGCCGCGCACCTATACGGCCACGGTGCAGTACCACTATTAGCAGTGCTCCCTCATGAACTGGTTCCGGAGTCCGGGCACCTCGCTGCCCGAAATGGTGGCGCTGCACGGCAAGTGGCGGGCAGCGCGTAGCGCGCTGGTCGAGGGCGAAAAAAGGCTCACCTGGGGGGAATTCGAGCGCGACAGCGCCAAGGCGGCCAACGGCCTGAAGGCGCTGGGGATGCAAACGGGCGATCGCGTCGCCTTGCTCATGGACAACAGCCTGGAAATGGTGGTTGCCCTGTTCGGCGTCATTCGGTGCGGTTGCGTGGCGGTACCGCTCAATACCTCCATCGCCGATACCGCTGTCGCCGCGATGATCGCCGATGCAAAGGCTCGCGCGGTATTTGCGTCGGGCCGCCATTGCGCCCGAATTGACGGATTGCGGAGCACGTCCGAGGCCGTGGCGCGCGCGCAGCGGATCGGCGTGCCGGCCGCGGGTGGCTCCGTCGGCGAGGGCTGGTCCGATTACCACTTCTGGCTGGCGCCGCAATCGGCGCAGTGGCGCACCTTCATCGGGCCCGATCAGGACTGCAACATCATCTATAGTTCGGGCACCACTAGCACGCCCAAGGGCATTGTCCACAGCCATGGCTGTCGAATGCACTGGGCGGTTGATCTGGCACTCATGCTTCGCTACCGCAGCGACTGCGTGACCTTGTGCTCGCTGGGATTGTTCTCGAATATCACCTGGGTCGCCATGCTCTGTACCGTTTTGGTGGGCGGCACGATTATCGTCATGCCCTCTTTCAATGCCGAGTCCGCGGTCGAGCTGATGGAACGGGAAAGAGTGACTCACGGAACATTCGTGCCGCTGCAGCTCGAGAGGCTCTTGAAGGTCGCGGACCTCGAACGCCGCGATCTATCCAGTCTCGACACGCTCATGTGCTGCGGTTCGCCATTACCGCTTCCGACAAAGCGGACATTTCCCCGGGTATTCCGCTGCCAGCTGATCGAGCTGTACGGCCTCACCGAGGGACTGTGCACGGTATTGTCGCCTGAGGACTTCGAGTCCAAATCCGAGTCGGTGGGCAAGCCATTTCTTGGCAGCGACATACGCATTATCGGCGACGACGACCGCGAGTTGGCTCAAGGGGAAATCGGTGAGATCGTGGGACTGAGCCCGATGCTCATGTCGGGCTATTACAGCAACGACGCGGCCAGCCTGAATGCCACCTGGACGGACGAGATGGGGCGGCGTTGGTTGCGAACGGGAGATCTCGGGAGGCTGGACGCGGACGGCTTTCTCTATATCGTGGATCGGAAGAAGGATATGATTCTGTCCGGCGGGCAAAACATTTATCCGGCGGATATCGAAGCGGTGATGCGCTTGCATCCGCAAGTCCTCGATGTCGCCGTGATAGGCGCGCACAGTGCGCAATGGGGGGAGACGCCGCTGGCGGTGGTCGTACCCCGGCCCGGCACCGAGATTGTTCACGACCAGCTCGTTAAATGGACCAACGCGCAGCTTGGGAAACAGCAGCGAATCCGAGGTGTCGTGTCGCGCGCCAGCCTGCCGCGAAACGCCAATGGCAAGATACTGAAGCGGGAGCTGCGGCGCGAATATGCGGATCTCGCCTATTGAGGAGCATCGATGGAAACGGCCTATCGCGAAATCACCTGGTCAAGCCAGGATGGGCTGCGGCTTTATGCCAAAGTCTACGAATCGCCGGGCCCGAAGGGCGCGGCAGTGCTGTGCCTGCACGGCCTGACCCGCAACAGCCGGGATTTCGACGACCTGGCTGCACATCTGCAGGGCCGATATCGCGTCATCGTTCCGGATGTGCGTGGCCGCGGTTTCTCCGCGCGGGATCCAAATCCGCAGAATTACCAACCTGGCATTTACGTACAAGACCTGCTGGGCCTGCTGGACGCTGTGAGCGAACCGCGTGCGGCCATCATCGGCACCTCCATGGGAGGCATGCTGGCGATGATGATGGGCGGGGGATACCGCGATCGGGTTCGAGGAATCGTCTTGAACGATGTAGGACCGGAGGTCGATCCCAAGGGTCTCGAACGCATCAAGGGCTATGCAGGCCGCTTGCCGCCGGCGCAGAACTGGAATGATGCAGTCGCGCAAACCCAATTCATGTTTGGCGAGGCGTGGCCGGATCTGCCCGAGGAGCGCTGGTCGATGCTGGCACGCCGCGGGTTTCGCGAGGACGCCGCCGGCAAGGTGCTGGTGGATGCGGATCCGATGATCGGGGAGATGCTGCGCGCCGCGCCGGCCGCCACCGCCAACTTGTGGCCGTTCTGGTCGGCCTTGCGCGGCATCCCGATGCTGGCGATTCGCGGTGCGCATTCGGATATCTTGAGCGCCGCGACTTTCGCGCGAATGAAAACGGAGAACCCGGATCTTGAGCAGCTTGAAGTGGCGCGGCGCGGCCATGTGCCGCTGCTGGATGAACCGGAGTGTCTCGCGGCGATCGACGCCTTTCTCGGGGCGCTTTGACGCGCTACTTGCGCCAGAGAGTCGGGGTAAACAAGACCAGGATGGTGAAAACCTCCAATCTGCCGAGCAGCATGGCTGCGGAGCACACCCAGGTTTGGAAGGTGTTCAGCACTCCGTAATTGCTGCCGGGACCCACCAATCCCAATCCCGGACCCGCGTTGTTGATACAGGCGATGATGGCCGAAAACGACGTCATGAAATCCAGACCGCTCGCCAGCTGGAGAAAGATCAGCGTCACGATGCTCATGAAGTACAGGAACACGAAGGCAAGGACTGCGAACACCACGCGGTTGGCGATGACCGTGCCGCCGACCTTCAGCGGCCGCACCATGTTCGGATGCACCAGTTGATTCAGCTCTCGATGCGCCTGCTTGGCGAGAACCAGCGTGCGGATCATCTTGATGCCGCCACCGGTGGATCCGGAGCTGGCCACGATACAGCTCAGAAAGATCATCCACATCGGCGCGAACAAAGGCCAGCGAGAGTAGTCCTGGGTGTGCAAGCCGCCGTCGGTGGCGATCGAAACGACATTGAACGTCGCGCCGCGCAGGGCGGAGGGAAAATCCGGATACGTTCCCTTGAAATACAGGAACAGCGCTATGCCGACGCAGCTGGCCGCCAGCACGCCCAAGATCGCCTTGGCCTCGGCGTCGCGGAAGTAGGCCATCACGCCGCGCTGGCTCCAAGCGAGAAAGTGCGTGGCGAAATTCAGAGCCGCCAAAATCTGGAATGCCGTCAACAGCATCTCGATGGGCAGCGAGTTGAAGTGGCCGATGCTGGCATCGTAAGTAGAGAAGCCGCCGAGCGAGAGCGCCGAGAATCCATGGCATACCGCGTCGAACCAGTCCATGCCCGCGAATCTCAACGCCACGATGCAAACCGCGGTCAATCCCGCATACACCGCCCATAGCAGCTTTGCGGTTTGGCCGATGCGCGGCGTGAGCTTGCTGTCCTTCATCGGGCCCGGCATTTCCGCGCGGTAAATCTGCATGCCGCCGACGCCGAGCATGGGCAGGATGGCGACCGCCAGGACAATGATGCCCATGCCGCCCAGCCAGCTTAAGAGGTGGCGCCACAAATTGATCGAGCGCGGCAAGAGCTCGAGTCCGGAGAGCACGGTGCCGCCGGTGGTCGAGAGGCCGGACGCCGCCTCGAAGTAAGCCTGGGTGAAATTGATGGGCAGGTAATTCCACAGCGGAAATCCGGCCACGGCCGGCAGAGCGACCCAGGTTAGCGCCACCAGCAGCAATCCGTCGCGGGTCTTGAGTTCGCGCTTGAAGCGCCGGGTCGCCAGCCACAACAGCGCGCCGAGAGCAAACGTGGCCAGCGCCGAGATGATGAAGGACTGCAGCGCCGGATCCATGCCCCACACCGCCATCACCAGCGGCGCCAGCATGGCCGCCGAAAACACCATCATGACGAGGGCGAATACGTGGGCGACCGGCAGTAAAATGTCTTTCACAGAAAAGAGGCTGAACCCTGGAATAGTTTCTCGACCGCCTCGATGTGACGGCGGTCCGTCAAGAACAGAATCAAGTGATCATCCGGCTGAACCGTGGTGTCGTGATGCGCGATGATGACTTCCTCGCCGCGCACCACCGCTCCCAAGGTCGTGCCCTCGGGCAGCACGATGTCCTCGATGCGCCGGCCGATCACCTTGGAGCTGTCGGCATCGCCGTGCACCACAACCTCGAGCGCTTCGGCGGCGCCGCGGCGCAGCGAATGAACGCGCACCACATCGCCGCGCCGCACATGCGCCAGCAGCGATCCGATCGTGACGGTCTGCGGCGAAATCGCGACATCGATCGAACCGCTTTCGATGAGCTCGGCGTACGACGGCTTGTTGATCAGCGCCATGACCTTGTGCGCGCCTAAGCGCTTGGCGAGCATCGCCGAGAGAATGTTCGCTTCCTCGGAATTGGTCAGCGCCGCGAAAATGTCGGCGCTGTCGATATTTTCCTCGAGCAGCAATTCCTCGTCGGCCGCATCGCCGTGCAGCACGGTGGTGCTCTTGAGCTGCTCGGAAACGCGCCGTGCGCGCTTACTGTCGCGCTCGATGAGCTTGACCTGATTCTTGCCTTCCAATTCGTTCGCGAGCCGCAGGCCGATGTTGCCGCCGCCCGCGATCACCACGCGCCGCGCCGGCGCTTCCTCGCGGCGCAGCTCCTTCATCACCACACGGATGTTCTCGCGCGCCGCGAGGAAAAATACCTCGTCGCCATCCTCGATGACGGTGGTGCCCTCCGGCTTGACGCTCTTGCCGGCCCGGTAAATCGCGGCAACCCGGGCATCGGCGGAGGGAATGTGCTTGCGCAGCGTGCTCAAGGTCTGGCCCACCAGCGGTCCGCCCTGCAGCGCGCGGATCCCCACCAGGCGCACCCGCCCGTCGGCGAAATCCAGCACTTGCAGCGCGCCCGGATAACGGATGAGCCGGGCCACATATTCCGTGACCAGTTGTTCGGGGCTTATCCAGACATCCACCGCCACGCCGTTTTCGCCGAACAGCTTTTCTCTCTCGGTGTAATCGGCGGCGCGGACGCGGGCGATCTTTTTCGGCGTGCGGTACAGCGTCCAGGCCACCTGGCAGGCCAGCATGTTGACTTCGTCGCTGTTGGTGAGCGCCACCAGAATATCCGCGCCGGCGATCCCGGCGGCTTCCAAGATGCGGGGACTGGAGGCATTGCCGTTCACGGTGCGAATGTCGAGGCGATCCTGCAGGTCCCGCAGGATGTCCTCGTTCTGATCGATGACGGTCACATCATTCGCTTCCTCGCGGGAGAGGTGATATGCCGCCGTACGGCCGACTTGCCCAGCGCCCAATATGATGATTTTCACAGGCGAACTACTCTACACGACCTCGAGATTGGCGTAAGACAGCATCAACCACTTCGTGCCCTGCTGCTCGAAATTCACCTGGATGCGGGCATGCGGTCCGTTGCCTTCGAAATTCAATACCACGCCGTCGCCGAACTTGGAATGGCGTACCCGGCTGCCCATGCGCATCCCCGCGGATGGGGACTCATCGAGCGTGCTGCTGCGCTTGACGAATACCGGGCGCGACACGTGCAGGCGGGGCCGGATCTCCTCGATCAGGTCCGCCGGCAACTCGCCGATGAAGCGTGACGGCTGGCCGTAGGTATCCACGCCATAGAGCCGGCGCTGTTCCGCATAGGTGATATAGAGATGGCGCATCGCGCGCGTCGCCCCGACGTAGCATAGCCGCCGCTCCTCTTCCAAGCCCGCGAGATCGGCCACCGAGCGCTGGTGCGGAAAGAGTCCGTCCTCCATTCCGGCAAGAAATACCACGGGGAACTCCAGTCCCTTGGCCGAATGCAAGGTCATCATCTGTACACAATCGTCGTACGGGTCGGCCTGCCCCTCGCCGGACTCGAGCACGGCGTGCGCGAGAAAGGATTCGAGCGGCGATAGCTCGCTCTCCGCTTCCGTCTCCGGGGAGAATCCTCTGGCGGCGCTGACCAGTTCGAGCAAGTTCTCGATTCTTCCCTCGCCGCGCTCGCCTTTTTCCTTCTTGAAGTGCTCGATGAGGCCGCTCATCTGGATGACGTGATCTACCTGCTCATGAAGCTCGAGGCCCTGCACTTCGCGGGCCAGCTTGTCGATGAGGTGCATGAAGGCCTGCAGTGCTTGCGCAGCCCGCGGCGGCAACGCTCCGGAGGTGCAGGCAACGGCGGCATTCCACAGAGAGGATGAATTCGCACGCGCCGTCTCGCGCACCAGGTCCATGGTCCTGGCACCGATGCCGCGCACGGGCAGATTCACCACCCTCTCAAAGGAAGTGTCGTCGGCGCGGCTGGCGATCAGCCGCAAATACGCCAGCGTATCCTTGATTTCGGCGCGCTCGAAAAAACGCAGGCCGCCATAGACCCGATAGGGCATGCGCGCATTCAAGAAGGCCTCTTCGAAGACGCGCGACTGCGCGTTCGAGCGGTACAGCACCGCCACCTCGCGCCGCGCGCCGCCGCGCGCGACCCATTCGCGGATCCGGTTCACGACGAAATCCGCTTCATCGCGTTCGTTGAACGCCGCATACAGCTTGACGCGCTCGCCGTCCTCGCCGCTGGTCCACAGAGTCTTGCCGAGACGGCCCGCGTTGTGCGCAATCAGCGCGTTGGCAGCTTTCAGAATGGTTCCGGTCGAGCGGTAATTCTGCTCCAGCTTGTACAGCACCGCCTGCGGGAAATCGCGCCTGAACTGATTCAGGTTCTCGACCCGGGCGCCTCGCCACCGATATATCGACTGATCATCATCGCCCACGACGAACGGCGTGCCGCCCGAAGCGGTGAGGAGCATCAGCCATTTGTACTGGATGGCATTGGTATCCTGGAATTCGTCCACCAGCACATGCTGGAAGCGAGTGCGGTAGTGCTGCAAAAGTGCGGGGTTA
>DASXNX010000103.1:0-2487 GCA_036494725.1 Steroidobacteraceae bacterium | reverse complement strand
TCCTCGATAGGGCCTTCAAGGATGAATTGACCGGGGAACCGTGCGTTGCAATGGACCGGCCGAAATCCTACCACTGGCCTAACCGCGGCCGGACCGGTGCCGCCAAGCCACACGCAATGGCCTTTATCAACGTCGATGAGTTCTATGGCGGGAACATCCGGCCGCCGCGCCGTCGCATGAACCGCTAATTGTTTGCACCTATCGAGCGCGCATGTTAACTATCGTTAGCGCATTTGGTTAATGCCCTGCGCCAGGCCGATCATTGGAACCAACTGTTCCGCCAAGATAGGCTGACGTGAGCTGGGCCATCATGCGCAAAAACCTCGACCGGCACCCTCGCGACGCAGCCGGATCAGCTCAAAGTTGGGAGGAACGATATGAAGGATCACCGGAAGCCGGTCGTGCTTGCGACGGCCCCGCTCGTCACCATCTTTCTCGGCGCCACAGCGGTACCTGCGGCGACCACGTGTGAGGGTCTGGCCAGCCTATCCTTGCCCCATGGGCAGATCACCGCCGCCCAGACCGTCACCGGCGGGACATTCAACACGCCGCCGGGCTGCACGACGGGCGCTACAGGGTGCACCACGAACACCGGCCTGCCGCAATTCTGTCGAGTTGCCGGCACGGCCACGCCGACGAATGATTCGATCATCAATTTCGAGGTCTGGATCCCTACGGACACCAGCTTCAACGGAAAATACGAGCAACTCGGTTGCGGCGGGTTCTGCGGCAGCATCGGGTATAGCGGCCTTGCCAACGCGCTCAGGCGGGGGTACGCCGCCGCCGCCACGGACGACGGCAGCCAGGCTGGAGGGCAGCCAACCTTCGCCTTAGGCCACCCCGAGAAAATCATCGATTATGCCTATCGGGCACTCAAAGAAACGACCGACAAGTCCAAGATGATCATAACAGCGCTCACCGGCCAGGGACCCCAGCGGTCGTACTTCAATGGTTGTTCGAAGGGCGGCCACGAGGCCTTGATGGAGGCGCAGCGCTACCCGGAAGATTTCGACGGCATTATCGTCGGCTCGCCCGCCAACTTCCAAACACACTTGCTCAGCGGGTTTATTTGGAACGAGCAGGCGCTCCTCAATGACCCGGCGAGCTACATTCCGCCGAACCTCCTCCCGGTGCTCAGCAAGGCTGCACTCGCGCACTGTGTCGGTCAGGATGGCGGCGTCAAGACGGACGTATTCTTGAACGATCCACGGGACTGCGACTTTGATCCGGCCGTCGTGCAATGCGTAGCGGGCAGGATCCCACCACCTGCTTGTCATCAGCGCAGGTGAGAGCGGCTCGCAAGATCTACCGTGGCGCGCACGACCCCGCGACCGGAGAGCTTATCTTCCCCGGCTATGAGCCGGGCAGCGAGTCCAACCCCTCCAATTGGCAGGCCTGGATCACTGGAACCTCCCGCGATGCCGATTTGTCAAACAGTACAGCTCAGGGCGAGGCACTGCAGCAATTCTTCGGAAACGGGTTCTTCGCGTATCTTCTTTTTGAGGATCCGAATTGGGACTTCCACACGTTCAATTTCACAAGTGATGTCGCGCTCGCGGATGAGGACCTCGGGCCGATTCTCAACGCGACCGATCCCGACCTCCGACCGCTGAGGGCACATGGCGCCAAGATCGTCCACTATGTCGGGTGGGCGGACTCGGCCATCGCCCCGATCAACAGCGTCAACTACTACAACAGTGTCAGGGCCGAGTTGGCAGGCGTGGAACCTGGTCGGCAAAAGGGCGGCCGGTGGGAGGAAATCCAGGAATTCTACCGGCTCTTCATGGTGCCGGGCATGGCGCATTGCAGCAGCGGAGACGGACCAAACGCCTTCGGCAACGGCGTGAACAACGGCCCGGTGATCGATGCCGATCATGACCTCCTGACAGCGCTCGAGCGCTGGGTGGAGGAGGGTGTTGCTCCCGATAAGATCATTGCCACGCATTACGTCAACAACACTCCGGCAAGCGGCGTGCAATTCCAGCGGCCATTGTGTCCATTCCCGCAGGTCGCTCGGTACACGGTCGGCGACCCGACAAACGCCGACAACTTCAGATGCGTGCAGGATGAACCGGATCGCGATCCCAGAGACCAACCCTAATAGGTGACCCTGGGCTCCCTCCACCGCTTGAAGACGGAGGGAGCATTTGGCGCCGGGCCTGCGCTCGGCGCCTTTTTTATCAAAGCCGCATGCCGGTAAGCAGCTCGGCGTCGAGCTCCTGCCGGCCGAGCCGAGTGCCTTGGTATTTGCGAATGATCTGATCGAAAAATGCCGGCGAGCTAGGTGCCATGGGCGGCGGAGCGCGCGCCGCGACGCCACTCACCCACTCACTCGGTCAACTGTCTCAAGCCAAGCGGGCGCGGAGCGGCTGGTAGAATACGCGTCGCGACCGGTAAGGGCAGTGCCGCGGTCAGAGGCGCGGTGCGGCGCGGCGAGTTGCTTCTTGCTGGACTTTTGCGCTGTGGCCATTGCGGCCGCAAGCTGTA
>DASXNX010000102.1:0-2325 GCA_036494725.1 Steroidobacteraceae bacterium | reverse complement strand
ATCGAACCGAGTACTGCAATCGGCGTGACCATTCGTAAGGATTGGCATCCGACCTATTTACAGGGTATATTCCTCGAGTTTCTGCGCGAGCAGACAATGCAGGAGCCGGCCCGCATGATACCAGCTGCAGCCGGCGACGATTGATCCAGGCGCTGCGCACGGGAAGGCAAGCGTCATCCAGAAGATCGAGTTCAGCGACTTGGCGATCGTGAAGCCGCGTTCGGCAAGGATGTTGGGCAGCCATGCGCCGAGCCCGAGCGCGATGCTGAAAATTGCAAAGAAGCAGATCATTCCGGCGATGACCCGGCCGGGATAGTCGCGGAACACGGTCGCGATCGGATCACTGTGTGCGTGAGACAGGGCTACCCCGGTCGACATAACTCGATAACAGCCGCCGAAATATGGCAAGGCCCCTTGCCGGATCTCGGCGACAGACTTCGAACCATGCGACCATCAAACCAACTCGATCCTGCTTTTCCGTTTACGGCTTCTCGGTCGGTTCTGGTGTGGTGACGACGCGCCGCATTGTTGGCGGTGCTGTCGGAATATTGCCCAGGTCGATTTGCGGTATCGGCAAATCGAGCGCGTAAAGCACCGCATTGGCCAGCTCGTTGTGGTCTTTGAAGCTGCGGCGCAGCCAACTGCGCCAATTGGCCATGCCGCCGCTGGCATGCGGCTCGAAGGCCGATTCACGGCCATCGAGCGCCGACGAGACGTGATCCCAAGCCAATTGCAGCAGAGCCGAGCGCTGCAACGCGGTGCAACCGCCGCCGCCGTGCGGCGTAGCCCGGAAGCGGTCGTTCGAGTACCGCGCCAGCATCGCCCCGGTATTTACGACAAACGTCCCGGGCACCGCCGGTGGCCGGATCC
This sequence comes from Steroidobacteraceae bacterium, assembly GCA_036494725.1. Classification (GTDB taxonomy): domain Bacteria; phylum Pseudomonadota; class Gammaproteobacteria; order Steroidobacterales; family Steroidobacteraceae; genus Bog-1198. The sequence continues at coordinate 1,455 of DASXNX010000102.1, read as the reverse complement.
ACTCGCCCTCAGTGGTGCGCACCTCGAGACCCGGCAGCGCCGACTGCGCGAGAAACGTCAGGAAATTATTGTCGGTGTGCGGCGCAAAGCCGAACTCGTTGTCCTCCGGGTCAGGATGCGGCGGGTAGTGGATCAGCCGGATCGTGCAGTTCGGCGCGGCGAATGCCTCGGCGAAATAGTCCGAGGGCAGGTCCAGCGCGATCGCGACGATCGGCACCAGCCGGGTGGTCATCGCCTCGATCGCGCTGTAGTACGCCGTCGCCGTAGCGCGGAATTCAGGCATGTCAGGCGGCCAGCGGTTGAGCCCGACGAGCGGCTTCTCATTGACGATGTCCGGATGGTCCGGGGCGCGGTCGCGGGTGATGTAAAAGCTCTCGCTAAAATTCGGGCTTGTATTCTTGTTGACCGGCGAATGCCGCACGACCTGGCCGCCAAACGGAAGATAGCCGATGTTGTACTTGCCGATCTTGAGCGCGAGCTTGTCATCCTCGGGCCGGGCGAAGAATTGGGCCGCGACAGCGAAGGTGTCCTCGACCAGGCGAGGCGCTACACCGTGATTGGCGACCACCAGGAACCCGGTATCTTCGCAGATGCGGGCGAAGGCGCGCGCGAGCGGTGCTGCGGCGCCGGAATCACCGGCAAGGTAGGGTCCGATGTCGAGAACCGGAATGCGGCCGTGATCCCTGGCGGCCACGGCAAGAGGTAGGGTTGCGGCGCTCATTCACCATTTCCTCTGTCGTGTCGACGAATCCTCAGAAACGCATCTCATCCGGTGGCGGGTTGGTCAAGAGATGGATTCGTTGCCGCGGCAGGACAGGAATGGCATAGAAGCCCCTACATCATTCAGCGCGATGGCCCTAAGAGGCCCGTCAGTCACGCCACGAAATGGGTCTGCTTACCATCACGCTCGAAGAACCTGTCGCGACGAGTGAATCCGGAGGCGGCGGTCCTTAGCCGTGGCTGAGGCGATGATTGAGCCAGTCCTCGCGCATGATTTCCGAGAGCCAATGCGGGCGGCAAACATAGGCCATGCGCGCGACTGCCGGAAGGCCCGTCGCCGTTAACCGTGCTGCGAAGCTTAGATGAGTAGCTTCTGGAATTTCCGCGTATCGGCGAGCTTGGGATCAATCGCGCGCAACCGCGAAAGAGCTTTGCCGAGCGCATAGACAGTTCCTGGAAGTGCCTCACCAACAACCGCCACGATCGTGTCCAGCATTTTTGACGGCACGGCTTCGTAGAGCCCGTCAGTCGCATTGGAGATGGAGAATACGGTCGTCTCCGCGCCTGCATCCTCCGGCCGGATGAATGGGATGATAATGTCGCAAGCTTCCGGAAACGCCTCACCGGTCGCAAGAAGGATTTGTACGAGCTTGAACGTAGTCGCCGACGTTTGCAATTCCACATCGAGGGGCCAAATCGCCTGGAACACGGGGCCAACCACTGTCCGCCAATGCG
>DASXNX010000101.1:0-22417 GCA_036494725.1 Steroidobacteraceae bacterium | reverse complement strand
AGCTCCTACACTCGGCGTGCGCGGCGGCCGCGCGCGCGATCGCGGGGCAGGGCGGGACGGCGTTTTCGGGCGCCGCGTCTGGGCGAGCCGTCCGGAGGCGGCATGCGGTTGGCGATGAGCGCGATGAGCTCGCGCGCCACGTCGATCTTCGGCCCGCGCGCGACTTCCATTTTTCCGCCGGGCCAGATCACCGTCAGTGCATTGTCCTCGCAATCGAATGCCATGTTATCGCCGACCTGGTTCGCGGCGATCATGTCGAGCTTCTTGCGCTTGAGCTTGATGCGCGCGTTGTCTTCCACATCGTTGGTTTCGGCCGCAAAACCGACCACGAAGGGGCGCTTGGACATGTCGGCGACCGACTTGATGATGTCCGGTGCGGGCTCGAGTTCCAGATTGACGGAGCCGCCTTGCTTCTTGATTTTTTGCTTGGCGACCTTGACGGGTTGAAAGTCGGCGACCGCGGCGGCCGCAATGAATATATCGGCGTCGCCCACCTGGCGATGCACGGCGGCATACATGTCGCGCGCGCTTTCCACGTTGATGCGCGTGACGCCGACCGGCGTCTGCAATTGCACCGGCCCGGTCACCACGGTGACGTGCGCGCCCGCCTCACGCGCCGCTTCCGCCACCGCAAAGCCCATCTTTCCGGAACTGCGATTGGTGAGATAACGAACCGGATCCAGGCGCTCGCGGGTGGGGCCCGCCGTGATCAGCACATTCAAGCCGGCGAGGAGTCCCGCATTGGCCGGCGGCGCGAGCAGAGTCTCGGCCAGCTTCGAAGGTTCCAGCATGCGGCCCTCGCCGACCTCCCCGCACGCTTGGTTGCCGGACGCCGGTCCCAAAATTCCGATGCCGCGCGACACGAGGGTCGCGATATTGGCCTGCGTGGCCTTGTTGGCCCACATGACGCGATTCATTGCCGGCGCCAGCATGATGGGCGCTTCGGTGGCAATGCACAGCGTGCACAGCAGGTCATCCGCACGGCCGCCCGCCATGCGCGCAATGAAGTCTGCACTGGCCGGAGCGATCAGCACGATCTGCGCCCAGCGCGCGAGTTCGATATGCCCCATGGCCGCTTCGGCGGTGCTGTCCCACAGATCGCTGCGAGTGGGATGTCCCGACACGGCCTGAAAGGTCATGGGAGAGACGAAACGCTGCGCCGCCGCGGTCATCACCACTTGCACATCGGCGCCCCGTTCGATCAGGCGGCGCACCAGGTCGGGACTCTTATACGCGGCGATACCGCCGGTAACGCCCAGCAGAACTCGGGTCTTCGGGGTCATTGGACGTGCTTGAGTTCTTTGAAGCGGTCGATGTCGCTCTCGAATTGAATGCTCATCGTCGACTCTTCGCTACGCTTTTGGCGCAGGTTCTGCTGCTGCGTGCGAACATCGCTGCTCAAGTGCACCAGATCCTCGGCGACCTGATCCGGCATGGGCGGGGACTTCGGATCGCCGCTGTAGGGCCTGAAATGCATGCTGTCGGCGCGCAATTTTTTCATCCGGCCGTCGAGGGTTTCAAGAAACTGGTTCGTGACCTTGATCTGGTCGGCAAGCAGGGTGAGGCGCTGGTCGCGCAGCCGCTCGATTTCCTGCACCGACGAGTAGGTGCTCAATAGATTCTTGTCGCGCACCGCGCGCTGCTCGGCGTCCATTCTTTTCTGTTCATCGGCTGATACCTGATCGGGCGATTTCAGGGCGTCCGTGTGGCTGATCTCGATGCCTCGCGCGTTCAGGACATGCTGTTCCTGGTTGGCGTATTCGGGGGGAATGTGATCACCGTAATGCGTCACACCGTCCGAATCCACCCACTTGTACAGGACCCGGCTGGGACTGCCCGGCGCGCTGCCGGTCGCCGCCAGCCCCAGGGGGGCCAGCAGAACGCAAAGGCAGAGGGTGTAAGCGGCATTTTTCAAGCATCTATCCTCGAGTCCGGGCGCCATTGTGAGCGGAGCGGGCATGCATTTCCAGGGGCAATTCCTCAATCCGCGAGGCCGTATCGCTCACGATACAGCCGCATGCTCGACAGGTCATCTTCGCGGCCCGCCGCCGAGATATGCTCCATCAGGTCCTTAAGATTCACCACCGATACCACGGGTATCGCGAATTCGCGACGGACCTCCTGCACTGCCGAAAAATCGCTGCCCGGAGCGCGCTCCTGGCGATCCAGCGCCAGCAGGACGCCGGCCGGCGTAGCCCCGGCCGAGCGGATGATATCAACGGCCTCGCGGATCGCGGTCCCGGCGGTGATCACGTCGTCGACGATCAGCACGCGACCCTTCAACGGGCTGCCGATGATCCGACCTCCCTCGCCATGGTCCTTGGCCTCCTTGCGGTTGAAGGCAAAGGGCAGGTCGCGTCCGTGACGTTCCGCCAGCGCCGCCGCCGTCACCGTCGCGAGGGCGATGCCCTTGTACGCGGGCCCGAATAGCATGTCGAAAGACAGATCGGACTCCACCAGCGCGGCTGCGTAGGCACGTCCGACCGCCGCAATGGCAGTGCCGGTGCTGAACAAACCGGCATTGAAGAAGTAGGGACTCTCGCGTCCTGACTTCAGCGTGAAATTGCCGAATCGCAGCACGCCCATGCGTACGCACAGGTCGATGAATTCACTTTGATACGCCAAGCTCATGGGGCCTGATATTATCGCGCGCGATGTGCATCGTCACGACTGCTGTTTCGCTTTGACGCAAACTCCCAAGCTCACATTGCGCCGGGCGCTGGGCGACAAACGCCTGATGGCAGTCCTCCTGATGAGCTTTGCATCGGGCCTGCCGTTCAATCTGACCAACTTTTCCTTGCAGGCGTGGCTGGCTTCCGAGCATTTGAACATCAAGACCATCGGCATTTTTTCGCTGGTGGCGCTGCCTTACAACATCAAGTTTCTGTGGGCCCCGATCCTGGATCGCTACCTGCCGCCGTTTCTGGGCCGGCGCCGCGGGTGGATCTTGCTATATCAAGCGGCGCTGACGGTCTGCATCGGCGTGATGGGCTTGAGTTCGCCCACCCAGGATTTGCCCTTGTTGGCCGCCACTGCCGTGTTGCTGGCATTTTTGTCGGCATCGCAGGATATCGTGGTCGACGCCTACCGCGTCGACACGATTCCGCCCAGCGAGCGCGCAATGGCCGCTGCGGCCGCGGCCTTCGGCTATCGTACGGCGGCGATGCTGGCCGGTACGGTGCTGGTGTCCATCGCCGGCTACCTTGGCTGGCGGCTCGCGTTCATGTTCGTCGCCTGCCTGATGGCGGCCAGCATGTTGGCGACACTCTGGTCACCCGAACCTGACGCGCCGGGCGTACCACCCAAGAGCCTGGTTGCGGCCGTGTGGCAGCCGCTCAAGGCATTGCTCGCGCAGAAAGGCATCTGGGGCTTCTTGATCCTCATTCTCTTATACAAGGTGGGCGACGCGCTGGCCTTGAGCCTGTACAGCACCTTCATGCTGCAGGGAGTCGGCTTCTCGCTGCTCGAGCTGGGCGTCGCCGGCAAATTGAACATGACCATCTCCACCATGATCGGCGTCGCGCTCGGCGGCTGGCTGTACATGCGCTGGGGAACCTTTCGTTCGCTGCTGATTTTCGGCATCGGGCAGGCGCTCACGAATCTGCTGTACGTCTGGCTGGCGCTGGCCGGAAAAAAAGTGTGGTTGCTGGTCCTGGCTACCTGCGTGGACACCATGATCGGCGGCATGGGCCAGGCGGCCTTCGTGGCTTTCCTGATGTCGCTGTGCTCGGCAAATTTCAGCGCCACGCAGTACGCGTTGCTCTCCGCACTGGCGGTATTGCCGCGAAACGTCACCGGAGTCATCGCCGGTTTCCTGGTGCCGGTCGTCGGCTGGGCCAACTTCTTCACCATCACCTGTCTTGCAGCGATGCCGGGGCTGATCGTGCTGGTGATCTTGCGCCGGCCATTGATTGCCGTGGGCGTGCGCGAAGCCGCGGATGCCAGGCGCTGAGGCGCCCGGAATTTAACTTGTTCTAGCGGCGCACCGATCGGTCGTGCGGATTGGACCAGTTCGTTCTGGCGTTGTCCTCGAACTCGCGTCCCAAATCCTCGGACTCGACATCGATGGCTCCGGTCCAGTCCTCGGGTGCGTCAGCCGCCTCGATGAGTTCTTCCCACAGGTGTTCGTTCCAGGAATCGAAATCCATTTCCGCGACGGTGCCGTCGAAATATTGAATCTCGATGGTCTCATCCTGATGATCGATCGCGACCACCTCAAAGAGCTCGTTGGTACCGCCGCGGTACCATTCGCCTACGACCGGCTTGATTACGTTCATCGCCGTCTCCGTCTGCTATGCTCAAGACCATTCAACTCCCAATGAGCCATCCGCGCAATATGTATATTTTGCGCGCAGCAACATTACATGGTCGAAACGCTGATCAAATTCTTCGTGGTGTTCTTCGTGGTGGTTGAGCCGATTTCATTGATTCCCCTGTTCGCCGGACTGACGCACGGAGCCAGCGCCCAATACAAGAAAAAGATGGCCGGCAAGGCGGCTGCCATCGCGCTGGGTATCTGCGTGTTGTTCGCGTTGGTGGGCGCGAAGTTCCTGAGCATCATGGGAATATCCTTGAGCTCGTTTCGCATTGCCGGCGGAACGCTGTTGTTCTTGATTGCCTTGGACATGGTGTTTGCGCGCACCTCGGGCACCAAATCCACCATGACCGAAAAGGAAGAGGCCAAGACCCGCGACGATATTTCGGTGTTCCCCCTGGCCTTCCCCTTCATCGCGGGACCAGGCGCGCTCGCCACCATCCTGCTGACCGCGGGGGAGGTTTATGGCAACGCGCTGCTATTCGCCGGCTTTCTCGGCGTCGTCGTGCTGGTGATCTTGCTGTCGTGGGTGCTGATGCTGGCCACCCCGCGGCTCATGCACTTCTTCGGCGTCACCGGCGCCAACGTCATGAGCCGCCTATCCGGCGTGATCCTCGCGGCGCTCGCGGTGCAATTCATCATCGATGGCATCCGCGGCAGCTTTCTCACCTAGCGCTGTCTCGCGCTTTACATACGCCAAATCCCACACGCCATGACCCAAGCGCGCGCCACGCCGCTCGAACCGGGTGGATGGCCTGAAATCGGGCCGCGCTACGAAGGTTAGATCCGGACTCAGAGACTGAAGCTGCGGATTGGCGTTGCACACATCCCGCATCTGTTCGGCATACGCCTGCCAGTCCGTGGCCAGTCTCAATATGCCGCCGGCGCGCAGCTTGGCCGCGAGTGCAGCCACGAAGCGCTCTTCGATCAAGCGGCGCTTGTGATGGCGCTTCTTGTGCCAGGGATCCGGGAAAAATACCAGGATCTCATCGAAGGACTCGTCGGGCACGTGATCCCGCAAGACCTCCACGGCGTCGGCGCAAATGACGCGCAGGTTCTTCAACCGTGCCGAGTCGGCGCGCAGCAGCAGCCGTCCGACGCCGGGCGGGTGCACCTCAACCCCTACGTAGTCAGTGCCGGGATTCGCCTCCGCCAAACTTCCGATCACTTCTCCAACGCCGAATCCGATCTCCAGGCAGCGCGGCGCCGCGCGCCCGAAAATAACGCCGAGGTCCAGCAACGCGTCGTTCAAGGTGATGCCGTAAGCGGGCCACAATTGCTCGAGCGCGCGCTCCTGCGCCGCGGTCGTGCGTCCGGCGCGAAGCACGAAACTACGGATGCTGCGTGGGTGCATGGCTGCGAAGTGTGCCTGATATGATGGCTCGATGCGCAATCAGGTCGTGGCGACGTAGCGATGCACAAAGGCATATGGCCATCGCCCGCGCTCATGGCCTTCGGCGCCCTGGCAATCACCGGTTGCGCGGGACTTCCGCGGCATGTGCAGAAGACTCAATCCGAAGCCTACGCCACGCCCGACAGCACCGCGATGGGCCAGATCATCGAGGCCGAGGAGCCGGGCAAGAACTTGTCGGGAGTGAGGCTGCTGATCTCGGGAGACGAGGCCTTGGCCAGCCTGCTGGCGCTCGCGGATCATGCCGAGCGCACGCTGGATATCCAGTACTACATCATTCACGAGGACGACTCCACGCAGATTTTCCTGCATCACGTGCGCATGGCGGCGGACCGCGGCGTGCGCGTGCGCGTCCTGATCGATGATTTGAACACGGCAGGCGAGGACCGCCGCTTCATGCACTTGAGCGAGCACCGCAACGTCGAGGTGCGCGTCTTCAATCCGTTCACCGCCGCGCGCTACTCGACCTGGATCCGCTGGGTCGCCTCCGCCTCGGAGATACAACGCATCAATCACCGCATGCACAACAAATTGTTCGTGGCGGACAACGCGATTGCCATCACGGGCGGGCGCAACATCGGCGACCAATATTTCATGCGCGATCCGTACAGCAACTACATCGATCTCGACGTGGTCGCGGCCGGGCCGATCGTCCCCGAACTGTCGGCCTCGTTCGATGAATTCTGGAACAGCAAGTACGCCTATCCGATCGCGGCGGTGGCAGAGGCTGTGGATGCCGAGGCGCAGCCGGCATCCCCGCCGGATCCGGAAACCGCGGCCGGCGAGAACTGGCTGGAGCAGGAACTGGATGCGCACCAGGTGCAGCTCACCTGGGTGCCGGCCACCGTGCTCGCCGATCAGCCGGCGAAAATCGCCAGCGAGAGCTCGCCGGACGAATACGTCACCATCGCGAGCGACATCGCCGCGCTCATGGCCTCCGCGAAGCAAGAGCTCATCATCATTTCTCCTTACTTCGTGCCGGGCAAGCAAGGGCTCAAATTGCTGGGCGAGCTCACGGCGCGCGGCGTGCGCATTCGAATCATCACCAATTCCCTGGCCGCCACGGACGCGCCGCTGGTGGACATCGGCTACGCGCGTTATCGCGCGCCGCTGCTCAAGCTCGGTGTCGAGCTGTACGAAGTCAGGCCGAAACTCGGCCAGAAGCATGCGCGCTTTCACCCCTACCGCAGCACCAACGCCAGCCTGCACGCCAAGGCTCTGGTGATCGATCAGAAAATCGTCTTCATCGGATCCTTGAACATGGATGAACGTTCGGCGCGCATCAACAGCGAGCTGGGGCTGGTGTTCAGCAGCGCCGATATCGCCCTGCAGGTCACGAATCTGTTTGACGACATCAGCACGGATGGTAGCTACACGCTGCGGCTGCAACCCGGGACCGATCACGTCGAGTGGGTGATCGGCGGCGATGCCGGCGGGGAACAGGTGTGGCGCACCGACCCGGGAACCAGCCGCACGGAACGGCTGTGGCTGAAATTACTGTCGCCTTTCGCGCCGGACGAATTTCTCTAGCGCCTCAAGCCCGATCCAGCGAGGAAATCCGCAGGCTGCTCAAGTACTCCTTCACCTTCCCGCGAAACCCTTCGCTGCTGGTCACGGTGGCGCCGCCAGCCAAAACCAGAATGAAATCGCCGCGCAGGGTGCGGTTGACTTCCTTGACGTAATTCAAGTTGACCAGGCAGGAACGGCTGATGCGCAGCATGGGCTGCGCGCGCAGCGCCAGTTCCGCCTGCTGCAGCGTGCTGCGGGCATGATAGTTATCGCGGCCGACGCGGATCACCACGTAATTGCGGTCCGCCTCGATCATTTCCACGTGCGTCGCGTCGAGCACGTGCAGATGGCCGCCGAATTCGGCGAGCAGCCGCGGCTTTTCCTCGCTGTGCGGGCGCGCGCCGCGCTCCAGCTGTGCGAGCAGGCCGGCGAGCAGTGTCTGACGATCGTCGACGCCGAAACTATGATGGCGCGGCCGGACGCGCGCCAAGGTCTTGCGGAACCGCTCCTGATCGAAGGGTTTGAGCAGGTAATCCACGGCGCTGACTTCAAAGGCCTCGAGCGCGTAGGTGTCGTAGGCGGTGACGAACACCAGCGAGGGCAGGATCTCGGGCTCCAGCGCGCGCGCCAATTCAATGCCGTTCAACGGGTCCATCTGTATGTCGAGGAACAGCAGATGCGGCTTGGCGGCGCGGATGGCGCAAAGCGCCGCTTCGCCGTCGGCGAATTCCCCGACCACGCGCAGATCGTGTTCCGCTTCGCAATACTCGCGCAGGGTGCGGCGGCCGGCGGTCTCGTCGTCGACGATGATCACGTCCATCATGTGCCGAGCACCGTGGTGGTGTGCAGATTGGCCGCCGCGCGCGGTTCGCGAATGGCGGGCGGCGACTCGCGGATGATGGGCATGGCGATTTCGCTGATCCATTCGTTGTCCGAGCCGCCGGCAGACAAGCTGGCGCGCCCTTCGAATTGCACGGCCATGCGCTCGCGCACGTTCTTGAGACCGATGCCATCGGAGCCCTCGATCCGATTCGCCGTCATCGTGTTGGCGACGCGCAGCAACAGGGTCTCGCCGCTTACGCTCACCGCGACGCTCACCGACACCTTGCCTTGATGACCCGCCATGCCGTGCACCACCGCATTCTCGATCAGAGGCTGCAATATCAAGCTCGGTACCCATAGCGCGGGGACCTCGGCCGGGTTGGGCAGCGTGACCCTGAGGCGATCCGCGAAGCGGCGCCGCTGCAGCTCCAGGTAGAGACGCGCGAATTGCAGTTCATCGGCGAGCCGTGAAAAGTCGCGCTCGCCGGCATTGAGCAGCCGGCGCAACAGGTCGGCGAGCTGCACCACCATGGATTGCGCGGCCTTCGGGTCCCATTCGATGTGCCCGCGAATGGTGTGCAAAAGATTGAACAGAGTATGCGGCGACAGTTGCATGCGCAGCGCCGCCAAGCGGGCCGCGCTCCATTCGCGCTCCAGCGCGGCAAGCCGCAGCTCGGAATCGCGGAAGCGCGTGTACAGCGCCAGGCCGGTGACCAGCGCCAGCCCAAAACCATAGGAGGGGAGAAAACTCACGAAGCTGGCGAGCCAGAAGGTGAGCCAGTAGGGCTCGTTCCAGACGTCGCCAACGATATGCGACAGGACGGATCCGCTCGTTTTCATCTCGTCCACGCCGATTATGGTCTGCGCGAGAAGCATGGCCGGATAGGCCATGGCGGCGAACACTGCGCCCAAGATCAATTGCAAGGGCAGCGCCAATAACAGCGGCCGCCATTGCACCTTGAGCGATGCCCAGAAGGACACCAGCACCATCGGCAGCAAGAGCGCGTGTTGCAACAGCCTCGCGTCCCAGGATGCGAAGACCGAGACCGTCGTCTGCCGGGCGATGCCGGAGCGCATGCCGTAGGCGTAGAGAATATTCGATACGGTCACGTACACCCAGAAAAGGCACACCACCGCCAGGAACTGGGTACGGGTCAAGCCTCCCGCGAACCGCCGGGTGGAGGATTCAATAGAGCTGATTCCCAACATAGTGGAAGCCTACCGCAGGCCGCTCGCGCCTGTCGCCGCGAATTATCGCACCGGCGCCCCGAAGCGGGACGAAACCGTGTGAATGCGGGACGAACTCGATGCCACTGTCTACACCTTTGGGGGGTCTGGAGCGTCTTATAGGGGTGTTAAATAACCTTGCTCAGGAGAGCTTTCATGACCAACCTAGCCACCAAAATTCTGCTGTTGGGCGCGTTCGCCGGATTTGCTGCGGCGGCCGGTGCGGCGCCGGCCGAAAGCGATGCACCCAGCCTCGCGGTTCATTACAGCAGTGATGCGCTTGCAACGGATGACGGCGCGCGTGCTTTGTATCATCGGATCGCCCGGGCGGCCGAACAATTGTGCCCCAGCGACGCGCGCCTGGTTCCGACAGCGGTGCGGGAGTGCCGGCAGCAAGCGATCGCCGGTGCCGTGGACAAAATTCACAACCAACGGCTGGCTGCGGTACACGCCTCGTACTCGCGGGCCGGTTGATCGGCATGGAGTCTTAGCGTCCGGCCGCAGGATCGAGCCAGACGGTGCGCTGCACCACCGTTGAATCTCCATCCTGCGAGCTGGTCGCAGTCTCTCCCTTCGCGCGCCGCAGTGTTGTTCCGTCCGGCAACTCCTCTGGCAGTCCATAACTCTGATCGAACACCTGCACGGCCAACCGCTGCGGGGTTGCGTCAATCCCGAATTGCACGCCGGCGGCCGGGATGCCGGAGATCAGGAGTCGCGCGGCGCCGCTCGGCATCTTGCGCAGCTTGGCGCGCTGCGGGCCCGATGAGGTGGTGACAACGACATCCTGCACATTGGCGCTCTCCGGAAACACGACAAATGCATCCTGGGCTCCGCGCGCGGATCGGAGCAGCAATTCATAGTGAGTGGCGTGCAGCGATGCCGCCGGTGCCGCGGAGGTTTGCGTGAGCTCCGGCGCCGCAAGATTCAGTTTCGGCGCATCGCCGAAGAATCCCATGGACGAACTTCCCGGGAATCGCGCGCGCGGTATGGAATCAAAGTTCGCTGCCGCCCTCATCGCCGCGGGCAATCGCGAGGAGGCGGCGTAGACCCACCAATGGGCGTGATCGGCATCGGAATCGAACCAATATTCCACGTTGATCCGTTGCGGCCAGCGGCTGGTGTAAACCGGCAGCAGCAGGGTGACGAGCGCGCAGCCCAAGGTCAGCGCAGCGGCCGCCCCGACCAGCAACCTGCGGGCGCGAACCGCGGTACGGGCGAGCAGCGGGAGCAACAGCGATGCCGCCAGACCCAAGGTGAATGCCGACAGCGGCCACGCGACGGCCCCCAGCCCAGGATAGATGATCAGCAACACCGGCAATAGCAGCGCCAGCATGATGAACCAGGGGATCAGAACGGCAAATGCCGCCGCCGCGCGATCGGGAGGCTCGCGGCGCAGCCAGCTTGAAACGCAGGGCAGGGGGGCGAGAACCGCAGCGAGGGCCGTCAGCAGCAATATATAACTGGCGCCGGGCGCCGCGGCGGCGGCGGCAACCGCCAGCAGCCCGATCCACGCAGCGGCGCCGAACCAAAATCCCCAGAACCCCGCGCGTCGCGCGGCCCACCAGCCGACCGCGCCGGCGCATCCCAACGCGATCGCGGGCGCAGCCCCGTTCATCGCCAGTGGATGCGCGACCCAGGAATCCATGCCGAGCGGCGGCAACGCGCCAAAGGCCCGAAGCAGCGCGAGCACGCCGATACTGAGCGCGCCGCTGAGCAGTGGGGTGGCGAGTGCCGCAAGCGCACCCCAGAGCGCCTCGCTCACCAACAGCAATCCGCCACGCCGCAACAGCATCGCCTCGACCAGGAGCAGCAACAGTGCGGCGAGCGCGGCCGGTAGTGCCATCCTTGCGGGCAGCACCACGATGTCGCGCGCGAACACGTCGAAGAACAGCGACTCGCCGGCAGGCGGATGCAAATCGGGGTAGTTCTGAAGCGCCAAGAGCGCGCTCAACGCATTGTCGCCCTGATGTTGAAGACTGCTCGGCGAGGCATTCGCGAAGTTGTCGAGCGGCGTGTGATAGTGGGCAACATCGCCGATGAATGCGAGGTTGAAGCCTTGATACGATGCCGCCTTGAAAACGGTGAAATCGGTGTCGTTCGGCAGCGCCTTGTAGACGACATAGAACAGCGAGTTGGTGATGGGCCGCTGTGCGGCCGCGGAATACAGCTGCATCAGCCAAGTATTGGCCGTGCCGGTTTCGAACATCAGACTGGGCCCGGACACGCCGCGCGCATCCAAGTTGACTGCCGCGCGGATCTTTCCTGCCAGCGGATGCTCGCGGACAAAGAGCTGGGCGCCCAAGAGCCCTGCCTCCTCGCCGTCGGTCACCAGCAGAACGACGGGCCGTGTGGATGGCGGCATGACTTTCAGAATCCGCGCGATCTCAAGAACCGCGGCCACGCCGACACCGTCGTCGGAGGCACCCGGACCTACGGGCACCGAGTCGTAGTGCGCGGCCAGCAAGAGGGCGGTGTTTTGCGGGACGGCGCCGGAGGTGGCGATGATGTTGGTGGGCGTGCCGCACGTGCCCCAATCGTTGCAAACAAATCCGGTTTGCAGCTCCGTGCTATATCCCAGTGATTCCAAGTGTTTGACGATCAGCTCGCGAACTCGCGCGTTGGCGGCGCTGCCGATGGGATGCGGAATGCCGTCGCCCACCAAATCCCTGAGAACGCGCAGGGCTCTGGCCGCGGAAAATTCGGTGGCCGCGGCATTCAAGCCCTTGGGAGCCACGGGTCGATACGCCAGCAGCTCCGCTGCGAGCAGCAGCACGGCCCCGCCCAAGGCGAGCATCAGCCCGCGATTCTTGGCGAGGGTCATGATCCTCGCAACATACAAGGATCTGCGGCTTAGGGCTACTCAGGCGAAGGACTAATCGATGGCGATGGAGTGCGGCTGCGTGCCCGCTGCGAACGGCGATCCTGGGACGGGTATCAGCGCGCCGGTCGCCTCGTCGACCATGTAGGCCGAAATGTCGTTGGAGTTGTAGTTGGCAGCGTAAACGAACGCGCCGGAAGGATCGACGGTGAGACTGATCGGCAGCGCACCGGCCGCCGCCGTGGACAGCGGCATCAAGGAGCCGCTGGCCGGTGTGATGGAAAAACTGGCCACTTGATTGGCCGAGGTGACATTGGCGGCATAGAGGTAGCGGCCTTGAGGATCGATGGCGAGGAACTCGGGGCCGGTCGTCACCGCAATGGGCGAGCCGGCCACCGGGGCGAGCGCGCCGGTCTCGGGGTTCAAGGCAAATTCCGACAAGGTGGCCGCTGCCTCGTTGGCCACGAAGGCGAATGTGTTGGTCGGATCGATGGCGATGGAGATCGGACCGGAACCCGTGACAAAGGGGGAACCGGAAACGGTGCTCAAGGCTCCGGTGGCTTGATCCAGGGCGAACACCGCCATCGTCGCGCCGTTGAAATTCGCGACGTACAAAAAATTCCCGTTGGGGTCGAATTGCAACGCCGCAGGCTCGGCACCGACCGCGAATGGCGAGCCTGGGATCTCGCTCAACACGCCGTTCACGATGGTGTAGGCCGAGACGTCATTGGAGCTGAGATTGGCCACGTAAAGATACTGATCTCTGGGATCGACGGCGAGGGCGCCGGGAGAGGTGCCCGCGTTGGCCGGAAAACCCACGGCGGTCAACGCGCCGCTGGATGTATCGACGGAATACACGGAGACGTTGTTCGATGCATCGTTCGCCACGTAGAGGAAATCGCCATTGGGATCCACCGCCACTGCGGTCGGGGTCGTGCCCGTGGATGCGAACGGCGAACCGGCGATGGGCAACAGCCCGCCATTGGCCGAATCGATGGCGTAAGCGGACAGATTGTTCGATTGCCGATTCGCCACGTACGCGAAGCGTCCCGTTTGCGTGCAGGAGACGAGCACATTGGTGACATCCGCCTTGTCGATGGTTCCGGAGCCGCTGCGCACCGTGCAAGTCTGCGCAGGATTCGCAGGCTGGCTCTTCACGGTGACCGAGTAGACATCCCCGTTGCCGAGCCGATTACCGAAGACGAAGCCGCCGTTCAAGCCGACGGCCAGATCGCTGCCCGAATTGTCCTCGAGCACCAGACCGGCACCGGCCACTCCGGTCACGATGCCGCCCACGGTGTACTGGGCTCCGTCGCCGATGCGGCAACCCGCCAGCGCAAGCCCTGCGGCACTTAGTTTCAATACGTTCTGTATCTTCACGCATCCACCTTTAGATAGAGGCATCCACCCATAAGAAACGTAGGACAGCTCTGCATTGAATTCATCCCGTACCCGGGCGACATTTCGCGTCAAGAAATGTCTAGCCTTGAAAGGCGCCCGGAATCCGCCAGGCACCCGATTCATTGTAAGCTGCAACGGATTAGAGGGTCTTCAGTTGACCGACGGGGGATAGTTCATGCGCTACCAGTTACTCGGATCGACCGGTTTATATGTTTCGGAGCTGTGCCTCGGCAGCATGACCTACGGGGGAGGTAAGGGGATCTGGGAATCCATCGGTACCCTGCAGCAGGAGGCGGTCAACGAGCAGGTGAGGTTCGCCGTTGATGCGGGTATCAATTTCGTCGATACGGCGAATGTGTATCACACGGGCCAGTCGGAAATGCTGCTGGGACAGTCGCTGAAGTCGCTGAAGCTCAAGCGCGAGGATCTCATCGTCGCGACCAAGGCCACCGGCAGCATGGACGACACGCCGAACGGCCGCGGCCAGTCGCGGCACCATTTATTCAACCAGGTGGACGCGAGCCTGAAGCGCCTGCAGCTCGATTACATCGACCTCTATCAAATACACGGCTTTGATCCCTTGACCCCGTTCGAGGAGTCGCTGTCGGCGTTGAACGACCTGGTCCGTTCCGGGCGGGTCCGCTACATCGGCCTCTGCAACCTCGCCGCCTGGCAAATCATGAAGTCCCTCGCGGTGTCGGAGCGCTTGAATCTGGCCAAGTTCGTCAGTGTGCAGGCTTACTACACCATTGCCGGGCGGGATCTGGAGCGCGAGATCGTTCACCTGCTCAAGGATCAGAAACTAGGCCTGATGGTTTGGAGCCCCCTCGCCGGCGGGCTGTTGAGCGGCAAGTACAGCAATGCCGAAGACAAGGGACCGGCCGGTGCGCGCCGCGGCGCCTTTGATTTCCCCTTGGTGGACAAGGCACGTGCGTTCAAATGCGTCGACGCCATGCGGCCGATGGCCGCATCCCGCCAAGTCTCCGTGGCGCAGATCGCCTTGGCGTGGCTGTTGAGCAAACCTTTCGTCACAACTGTGATCATCGGCGCAAAATCGATGGAACAGCTGCGGGATAATGTCGCATCGACGCGTGTTCGACTGGACGAGGCCGAATTGAAGCTGCTCGACGAGGTGAGCGCCTTGCCGCCGGAATATCCCGGCTGGATGCTGGCATTCCAGGGACAGGCCCGCAGCAAGCCGCCGATCAAAGAATGATGTCGCCGATGACAGACATGGAATCGTTGAACCAAACGGGGCAGTACCCTTACAAACCCTCAGAGGAATGCCAGATGCTCCAATCCAAACACTTGAGTATGGCTGCGCTCTGCGCCGTCGCGTTCATCGCGGCGTTGAGCCCGCGACTGTGCCATGCAACCCTGGGCGAACCGGAGGTCTCGGTGCAGGCAGACGTATCGCAGCTTCGGGCATCGATCAAATCGTCCGAAGACCGCACGGTTTACCGAGTACACGAGATTCAGCTGCCGTCGGGAACCGTGCTGCGCGAATTCGTCGCGGCGAACGGCAATGTGTTTGCGGTGGCATGGAGTGGACCCTTCATGCCGAATCTGCGGCAAGCCATGGGCAAGTATTTCGACAGCTATGTCGCAGCTCCCCGCACGGGAATATCGGACCGCAAGCATGTGCAAGTCGCGCTGCCCGATCTGGTGGTGCAGGCCAGCGGTCACACACGCTCCTTCGCGGGCCGCGCTTACCTGCCGTCGGCCATCCCCGCGGGCTTCAACCTGGGAGATTTGCACTGATGCCGGCGAACCTGCGTGTTATTCGAACGGCTCTCGGCGTGGCGCTGTGTCTTGGCGTCATCTCCTGCGGCGGCGGCGGCAGCTACTCGCCTGCGCCCCCGGCTCCGCCAACCGGCGGCAATACCGTCGCCGTGATCGTCGATGAGGGACCGTCGAACAACAGCGTCAACACCTTGTTCACATCGGTCACCGTGTGCGTTCCCGGAAGCACGACCAGTTGCCAGACCATCGATCACATTCAGGTGGACACGGGTTCATACGGACTGCGCGTTCTGTCGACGGTCTTGAGCTTGACGCTGCCGAAACAAATGGCAGCCAGCGGCAGTCCCTTGGTGGAATGCACGCAATTCGTCGATGGCTATGCCTGGGGGCCGGTGGAATTGACGGATATGACTATTTCAGGCGAGTCGGCGAAGTCGATGCCCATCCAAGTCATCGGCGATCCGAACTACACCACGGTGCCCAGTGACTGTTCCAGCACAGGTTCGGCCGAAGATACCGTGACGACATTCGGCGCCAACGGCATCCTCGGGATCGGTCCCTTCGCGCTGAACTGTCCACTATGCGCCATGCAGGTGGTCCCGGCCACTTACTATTCCTGCGCGACTCCGAGCACCTGCGTCGGGACCGTGGCCGCCGAAGACATACAGGAACCCAATCCGGTCACGCTTTTCGCCACCGACAACAACGGGGTCATCCTCGATATGCCGGCCGTCACCTCCACCGGCCAGCTGAACGTCACAGGCACGCTGATTTTCGGAATCGACACGCAGTCGAACAACGCATCCGGCACGCAGACCGTGTTCAATGTCAATGGCAACGCGGAAATGACCATGACCTTCGATGGTCAGATGTTGAATCAGAGTTTCATCGACAGCGGCTCGAACGGGATTTTCTTCACCAGCAACATTTCGCCGTGCGCCGGCAGCCTCACGTCTTTCTACTGTCCCGGCTCGACCTTGAGCCTGACGGTCAGCTTGCAGGGCACCAACGGGACGATGATCAACAATGTGCCGTTCATGATCGGCAACGCGCAGACCATGCTCACCAACAATCCCACGTTCAACGCATTCCCGACGCTGGGCGGCACCAATCCCAATGCGCAGAGCTTCGACTATGGACTGCCGTTTTTCTATGGCAAGCGCGTGGCCGTCGCCGTGGAGAATTTCAAGACCACCGTGGGCACCGGACCCTATATCGCGTACTGACCCGGGGCGAACACCTGGGCGAACTACCCTAAGGCCGCGGTGGCAGGCTAAACTGCGGCCGGATGAACTCCAGTGCGCTCCTCACGGCGGCCGGTACGGCGACTTTGCAGCTCGAATACCTGTCTTTCGATCAAGTCGAGTCGCGGCCTGTTTTATGGTGGCAGAGTGTCTTGGGGGTTGTGGGGTTCGAGGAGCCGCCCAGCATCGATCGCCTGCCAGTGACCGCCAGCACGATTCGCTCGCTGAATGCGGGCGATCTGTGCGAGGTGTGGCGAGCGGTCGGGCCTGGCGTGCAGGTGTCCGATGAGGTGAGAGCCTCGCGGGTGAGCTACCGCTATTGCGATGACCTCTTGTTCGGATCCCTGACCATCGCGGAGCAGGGTGAAGACGGCGCGGCCGGTAAGCTGCTGCGCGCCACCGAGACTGCGTATCAAGACATCTTCGAGGTGCTCAATGAAACGCAGCACCGTCACCTGATTCGCATCTGGAATTATTTGCCGGAGATCAACGCGCAGGCCGGCGGCGACGAGCGCTATCGCCACTTCAATTCCGCCCGGGCCATGGCATTTCGCAAGTCGGGCCGCGCCACCGCGGGAACGGTTCCCGCCGCCTGCGCCCTGGGGTCGCCCGCCGGCAGTCCCCTGTCCATCTATTTTCTGGCGGCGCGCCGGCCGCCCAAGATGATCGAGAATCCGCGTCAGACCAGCGCCTATCACTACCCGCCGAAATTCGGCAAGCACAGCCCGATTTTTTCGCGCGCCTGCATCTGGGGAGAGCCTCCGGAGAGCCGGTTATTCGTTTCCGGCACCGCCAGCATCGTGGGCCACGAAACCATCCATCACGGCGATGTGGTGGCTCAGACGCGCGAGACCTTGGTGAACATTGGGGCGCTGGTGGACGAGGCGAATCGAACCGTGGGCGCGCAGCGCTTTGCGCTTTCGGACCTCAAGCTCAAAGTCTATGTGCGCAATCTCGCGGATCTACCCGCCATCAAGGCGACGCTCGCCGGGCTGCTCGATCCGACCACGTGCATCGTGTATTTGCAGGCCGATGTGTGCCGCGAGGATTTGCTCGTGGAGATAGAAGCCGTCGGTTAATCAGGAGAGTCTTTATGAACGAAACAACGAGCGCCAAGCATTATCGCTGGGACGATCTGCCCGCCGAGCCGATGCGGGGCAACATCACGCGGCGCTTGGTCACCGGCAAGGGCGTGATGATCGCCCATATTCATTTGAAAAAGGGCGACGAAGTGCCGCAGCACGCGCACCACAACGAACAGATCACTTACGTGCTCGACGGCGCGCTCAAGTTCTGGCTTGGGCCGAAGGGGGAACAGGAGTTGACCGTGCGTTCCGGAGAAGTGCTGGTGATTCCATCGAATCTTCCGCATCGCGCCGTAGCTCTCGAGGACACGCTGGACGTGGACGTGTTCAATCCGCCGCGCCAGGACTGGCTGGACGGAACCGACGCCTACTTGCGGCGCTGAGGCTATATCGAAAGACGCGGCGGGATGCGCGCATTGACCGCGCGCTCATAGGCTCTCGCCACTTGCAGCAGGAGTCCGTCCTGATTGCGGCGGGTCACCAAAGTGATTCCCACCGGCAGACCGCTGACTAGTCCTGCGGGTGTGGTGAGACTGGGGTAGCCGGCGATGGCGGCCGCGCCCGCGATTTGCGACCCGCCGCCGCCGCGGCGGTCCCCCCACACCGGGTCGATCAGTTCGGCGGGACCGTTGCTCGGCACCAATAATATTTCCACGCCTTGCTGGCCGAGAAGCGCCGCCAATCCTTCCACATCGGCGCATCGCTGCAGGGTGGCAACCGACTTTTGATATTTCTCGTCCGATAGCGGTCCGCGCGCCTCGGCCATCTCGAAGAGTTCCTGCCCGAATACAATGAGTTCATCGTCGGAATGCTGCTGGTTGAATCTGATGAGGTCGGCGAGCGTTCGGCATTCGACCTGCGATGCATCGAGCGTATTCAAGTAGTCGTTGATGGCGGCCTTGAACTCGTAAAGCAGTGCCTCGAGTTCGGGTTCGTCCACTTCGTTGAAAGCCGCGGGCGATTTCAAGTCCACGGTCAGGGCGCCTTCCTGTTCTAGCGCGGCCCGCGCAGTTGCGAACAGGCGCAGGGTATCCGGGTGGGCCGCCTTGGGCGTGGGCATGACCCCGATACGTAACCCGCGCAAGCGAAACGCTTCGAGGTCGCGGCCATGCGCGCCGTAGCCTAAGGGGCGCTCGGCGATCACCGCGGCCAGGATCGCCGCGTCGGCCACGGTGCGGCACATCGGGCCGGCGGTGTCCTGTCTGGGCGAAATGGGAACCACCCCTTTGCCGCTGACGAGGCCCACGGTGGGCTTGAGACCGACCAGGCCGTTCAGCGAGGAGGGTGAAAGAATCGAGCCGTTGGTCTCCGTGCCGATCGCCGCAGCGCAGAAACTGGCAGCCGCTGCAACCGCGGAGCCCGCGCTCGACCCGGATGGGTTGCGATCGCGCGCGTAGGCGTTTCGGGTCTGGCCGCCGACCCCGCTCCAACCGCTGCAGGAACGCGTCGAACGAAAGTTCGCCCATTCGCTCAAGTTGGCCTTGCCCAGCAAAATGGCACCCGCGGCGCGCAGCCGTCCCATCAACGGGGCGTCGCTGCTGTGTATGGAACGCTGCAGCGCGAGTGAGCCGGCCGTGGTTGCGATGGGATCGCGAGTCTCTATGTTGTCTTTGACGATGATGGGAATGCCGTGCAAGGGCCCGCGCAATTTGCCTGATCTTCTTTCAGAATCAAGCGTCCTCGCATCGATGAGTGAATTGGAATTGAGCGCGAGCACCGATCGATACAATGGGCCGTGGTGATCGAATCGCGCAATGCGGGTCAGGTACGCCGCGGTCAGCGCCTCAGAAGTGAGCGCACCAGAGGCTAGCGCGCGCTGAAGCGATGCAATGGACTGCTCGGTCGGATCAAAGCTCGGGGCGGCGGCTTGCAGTTCGCCCGCCGCGGCGGCGAGCGTCAGCGAACCGGCGCTTTTAATGAAACCTCTGCGATCCATGAATCCCCCCATGAGCGGCGTCCTAAGCGCGGACGCTGATTAAAACAATTCACCTGAGAGTTATTTACAGGTCCCAGCAGATTTGCTACTTAAGTTTTACCGAGTATGAGATATCTCATATATCGGCAAATGAAAATATAAACGCTGACATCCGGGGCGTGGGTGCCTGGTGGCTCATCAACTCTACGCTGGGCATGCAGTGGACGCCGCAGTTCCAAACCCGCTTGATCGTGGACAACGTGTTCAACAAGGAGCCGCCGTTCCCGGCCCTCGCCACCTCGGGCGGCAATTTCGCGAATTCGGCCACCACGTACTTCTCGGGGATTCTCGGGCGGCCCTTTCAAATGTCCGTGGACTATAAATTCAAGTAGCGGAGCCTTTGCCCCGAACGAAGAACGGCGCCGTGCGGCGCCGTTCATCTTCCCCGCTCTCTTTCGGGCGCCACCGATCAATTTTTGTACAACGGCGGCAGCGTCGGTTTGGGCTTCGCCTGGTTTCCGAGCTCAACGGGGACCGCGGAGCAGCAGGTCA
The DNA here is from genome assembly GCA_036494725.1 of Steroidobacteraceae bacterium. Lineage (GTDB taxonomy): Bacteria > Pseudomonadota > Gammaproteobacteria > Steroidobacterales > Steroidobacteraceae > Bog-1198. The sequence continues at coordinate 2,375 of DASXNX010000101.1, read as the reverse complement.
CGTCGCCGTGGCGCGATGCCTGGATGCAGGGGGCGGTTGGGAAATTGCGATTGCCAGTCGCGCTTCAGATTCGGTTTCCGATTCTGAGATGCAGGCTAGAGTTTGAGCCTCATGGCGAGTCCCACCGACCAACCCGACAGATTGCCGCTCCAGGTGTAGGAGACACCCAGGCCCACCCAATACATTACCTTGATGGTGCTCAACATATCCAACACCAGGCGGCCGTCCACGGTGTAAAGATGCGACGGACATAAACCGCGTTGAGCACGGGAGACACACTAAAATGTTCGTTGAACCAGAACCGGGCGCCGCCGCCGAGCTCCATTCCGAGCGAACGATAGTCGAGCGTGTTGCCGGTCAGCGGCTCCGGAGCTTGTTCGTCGTTGATCGATAGATACCCAATGTTCCCATACACGGTGGGATTCCATTTCACGCTGCCGTCACCCAGCGGCCTTGGATCGCCGACATCGCCGCCGCCGCCTGCCTTGTCGACCGACATATCGAAGCGGGTGTTGCCCCGGAAAGCAAAGACGCCCCCCGATGCGCCGTAGTCTCCGCCAAGAAATGCGAGCGATTCGATGCGGTCGGCCGCCACGTTGAGTCTTTCGGGTGGGATGGGCGGCAAGGCTTGCGCCCCGGCGAGGGCGGGCGCGAAGGCCCAATTCAAAGTCAGCATAGACAGCAAGATAGGATCGCGTAAGCGCGCTGTCTTTAAGATGGAATACGAGTTCTCCCTGGCCATTATTGCCTGCAGCTAGCCCATCCCCTGAAGAAGAATATCATCCCTCGGCGTTTTCCAGGCCCCCAGGATCATAGCGCCGCGCACAATTGCAGCGAAGGCGCGGGCAACCTAGAATTGCGTTCCCGCGCGGGTGTAGTTCAATGGTAGAACTGCAGCTTCCCAAGCTGCTAACGTGGGTTCGATTCCCATCACCCGCTCCACTTCCAACTATGCCATTGGTCCTTTTCGGGTTGTGGGCCTTCGAATGGGATTAGGATACTTTTATCGATGGTTCCCATGGCGCATAGCTGTTTCAATTTCTTCTGCCGAATATGGAACACCAGGTGTTAGCAGTTCAACGCCATCCTTCTCGATCAAATACATATCCTCGAGAAAAAAGCCCTGGCCGTCGATCGATGCAATCGGTTCGAAATTGACAGTAACGCCGGCGCGTAACGGATCCGGGGAAGCACCAGCTGCCAGGTTCGTCGAGTGAATTTGCCAGAAAGGAACATTCTCGCGTTTTGACCACGAGTCGATCGCGCGTTGCGCGAGTAGCGTCTTTGCCAATGTGCGGTGACGAATCAATTCATCACGCCAGGCGGCGAAAACCCGGTCGATGGTTGCTCCTTCACGAAGGGCGCCGACACCTGCGTGGTAGGCAGCGACAAATACGGCCCAGGTTTCACGCTGCTCATCACTATAGTGCCCCGACACCGGTACGGTTCGCCCTAAATCCCCTTGGTAATGGTTCCACTCGCATCCGACATCGAGACGGACCAATTCGCCGGAGCGCATATTGCGATCTAGGTGATCGTAGCGACTCATTGAAGCAAAGGGACGGGGGAAAACGCCGTTGTCTCCCGCCATGGCCCATGGCCAGAATGCAACGCCATGTGCGCCAGCACCCCAACATGCATTCTCCACGACAGCTTCGACATTCCTCTGCGACACACCCGGGCGAACGGCGCGCATTCCGGCTATTAGTGCAGTAACGGTTGCGTGGGCCGCAGATCGCAGATCCCTGAGCTCTTCGGAAGATTGAACGGCAATAAGAGTACTAAGGCGGCGCGCTACATTCCTTCCCTCAAACGTCGGCCATTTTTTCAGTATGACCTGCACCCACAGCGGCTCCTCATTGTCTTTCTGACCTAGTATATTCGGCGGTAACGCAGCAACGCTTTGTCCATCGTTAACGTAATACAGGGGTAAGGGCGTGGCGCCATATTCGGCGAGGAAGCCTGCCAATTCGGACCAGTCAGCGACGTGATCCACGCCCAGCTCTTTTGCGAGGTCTGGTCCGGTAGGCACCTGCGGGTGCTCGCCGAAGGCCCCGTAAGGCGGCAAGAATATCCAACTCTCACCCGATTTTCCCACTACAGCGAGGATTGCCCCGACTGCGTTTTCTAAACCAGTGAAGTAGTAGAAATAGGGGTCTTGGCGATAGCCGTCCGCGGCCGAATCGACCTCGGACCTGGCATGTATCAAAAGTATGCCATCACTGAACGCTGCCGCTGCGCGTTGCCGTCGATCCTGCGTCACCGGTTTCTCAGCACCTAGAACTTCGGTCGACACAAGCAGTACGAGCAGGAGAATCGAAACGCCAATTCGCATGGGGCTAGAACCGGCGCCAATTATTTGCAATCGACCCCGA
>DASXNX010000100.1:0-38200 GCA_036494725.1 Steroidobacteraceae bacterium | reverse complement strand
GCTTATGTAAAAGGCAAGTGAGAATTCGCTTCCAAGCCCCTATTGCACAATGAACTTTGCCCGCTTGCCCACCAGAATTCTGGGAGTAGAAATGTCCGTGACCCTGCCTCGCCTGATGCTGATGGCGTGCCTGCTATCCCCGTCCTTGTCTTGGGCGTTGGGCCTTGGTGAGATCCATTTGAACTCGGCTCTGAACGAGCCGATGAACGCCGAGATCGATTTGATCGCAGCCGACCCCGAGGATCTGGCGGCGTTGCGCGCGAGCCTCGCCAGCAAGGAGTCGTTCAGCCGGTATGGCATCGATCGGCCGCCTTTTCTGCAATCGCTCACCTTTAAAGTCGGCAAGAGCAAGGACGGACGCGATGTCCTCTTTGTGCATTCAGCGGAAGCCATCCCCGAGCCCTTTGTAACGTTCTTGGTGGAGATCAATTGGGCCCGCGGACGGCTCATGCGCGAATACACCGTATTGCTCGATCCGCCCGTCTATTCTCCGGGCGAGCGCTCGAATGCCGCCGCGCCGGTGGCGGCGCCGGTCGGGACTCCTGCGCCCCTTCCACCCCGTAGCAGGCCTGCGCCCGTGGCCACGGCCCCGCCATCCGAAACACCGGGTAATGCCGAAGCGCCGAGCGCCCCGCGCACCAAGCCCAGCCGTGCTTCGAGAGCGCGCAGCGCCCCCAGCAGTTCCGAGTCAGCCGGCAGTTCCGAACCCGCCGGAGTCATTTCGGGCAACACATACAAGGTTGCCAAGGGTGACACGCTGACCAAGATCGCGCACAGCATGAATGCCGAAACGCCCGCTGCGCTCGATAAGACCATGATCGCGGTGTATCGCTCGAATCCGGATGCCTTCGGCGGCAACATCAATATTCTGCGACGGGGTGCCGTTCTGCGACTGCCCGGTGCGGACGAGATCGCGGCGTTGAATCAAACCGAGGCGATACACGAAGTTCATCGCCAGATGGAAGCCTGGCGCGGCAGCGCGAGTGCTTCAACCGGTCACTTGCGCTTGGTCACGCCGGGCGCCGGCGCCGGTGCCAACGCGAGCACCCCCACTGCCTCGAGCGCGGAATCGAAGGCCCTGAGCGGCAATGCCAAGGACAACGCGGCGGCCCAACCCGGTGCCGATACGCGCCGCCCTCTGGACGTCAAGAGCAATGAACTTGCCGAGTTGCAGCGCAAGGTGGCGCCGACGCCGCCCGTGCCGCAGCCGGCCCCGCCTCAGCCCGCGGCGCAGCCTGCGCCATCGAGCCCGGCCACGGCCGCGACTCCGGTTCCCGCGCCGCCGCCGGCCGAGAGCACAGCGACGCCGACACCGACGCCTCTACCCGCGCCCAAGCCCGTGGTCGTTAAGAAGCCGGCTCCGGTGGCGCAATCGGAATCTTGGCTCGATTGGGCCGCCGAACATTGGTGGCTGCCGGCGGCCGCGCTTCTGCTCCTGATCATCGGTCTCATCATCGCGGCGAGACGCCGCCGGCCGACTTCCGGCGGAGGCGGCGACTTCCCGGGGCTGGACTCGACCGACATCACCGAATTCCGCGATCCGACCGCGCGCATCGCCACGGGGCGAGGCGACGACGACTCTTTTGTCGTCGAGGAATCGGGCGAGCATCCGATGCCGAATTTCAATGAGCCGCGGGAACGGTTTGCCGAGACCACCTCCGACCTCAAGGCACCCGAGGACACCATGTCCAGCGAGAGTGCCGTCAATCTCGACCAGGGCGATCCCTTGGCCGAGGCGGACTTTCACATGGCGTACGGTCTGTACGACCAAGCCGCCGACCTGGTGCGCATCGCCTTGGAACGCGAGCCGGATCGGCGCGATCTGCGCCTGAAGCTGCTCGAAATCTACTTCGTATGGGGCAACAAGGATGCCTTCTTGCAGGCCGCCAAGGGTCTCGAAGCGTCACGCGATCGCGCGCCCGCGGGAGAGTGGGACAAGATCGTCATCATGGGCAAGCAGATTTGCCCCGATGAACCCTTGTTCGCGGGCAGTGCCGCCGGCAGCGGCCGCGGTGCCGGCGCCTTGGTGGACTTGAACCTCGAGGGCGGCGAGAACCGCGTCGACATCGATCTGTTCGGCGATCCGGAAGGCGAGCGCAGCATCGATCACCCGATTGCCAAGGACAGCGAAGACACGGCCGCAACCGGCGAATCGCCCGCGATGCATTCCGTATCGGATCTGGATTTCACTCTCGACCGCCCGGAGCGCGGCGCAGATGACTCGCCGACGCGCGATATGCCGGTGCGCGATGAGCCGACGGTGGAGTCCGAGTTGATGAATTTCGCCGATTCGCCCACGACGGAATCGCCGGCGCTCAAGACCGCCGATGTCCGCAGCCGAATCAGCTCCAAGCTCGGCGCGGCGAACAAGGCGGACCAAACTGCCGAGCTGTCGATCGACGATTTGGGTCTGGACCTGGACCATCTCGAAGATTCCGCCGGAAAGTCGGCGATTATTCCGCGGCTCGAAGAGACCGATCATCCCTCCGACGCCCCCACCATGGTCGCCGGACTCGACGAAAAATCCCGGCGCATGATGGCGGAAGCGGAAAGCAAGGCGCGCGATCGAGACTTGACCGAGCTCGAGCGCGAGCTGGAAGCCTCGTTTGTCGCCGATCTGGGTACGGATCACGAAGAGATCAAGACAGCGGTGCTGGGACCGGAGTCGGCGCCAACCATACAAATGCCGCGCGGTACCGCGCCGGATGCCGGTACCTCGCGCATGAAATCGCCCGAGTACTCCGATGTCCAGGAGCCGGATCGGGTGGCGGACGTCGATTCCACCTCGAAACTGCGCGGCATCAACGCCGATAGCATCGATTTGGACCTCGACCGGCTCGCCAACGCCTTGGGCTCGGGGGATACGGTCGAACAGCCGCGCGCGGAAGATGAAGTATTTTCCACCGAGGTGTTCGAGGCCAGCCAGCGCAATCGCAAGGTGGATCTCGATGTGGGCGAGGCCCTGAACGGCTCGGAAGCACCGACCAACAAGTTGCAGGCCATTTCCGCCACTCGTACCAGCAAGATCAGAAAAGAAGATATGACGCTGCCGGAAATGGAACCGGTCACGATGAGCGAGGTCGGTACCAAACTGGATCTGGCGCGGGCATACATGGACATGGGCGATCCGGAAGGCGCACGCAGCATTCTCGAGGAAGTCGTGAGCGAGGGTTCGGCCAGTCAAAAACAGGAAGCGCAGCGCCTGATCGAGAATCTCCCCGGTTAACGTGACCGAACCCGGCCACCGCGTCGCCGCCATCATCGAGTATGACGGAACCGACTACGCGGGCTGGCAGTCCCAATCCCACGCAACATCGATTCAAGACGCCGTCCAGGCGGCGTTGAGCTTCGTTGCGGGCCATCCGGTCATGGCGATTTGCGCCGGGCGCACCGATGCCGGCGTGCACGCAGTCGGCCAGGTCATCCATTTCGACACCCATGCATTGCGTACGCCCCGAGCGTGGGTGCTGGGCGCCAATACCAAACTGGCACCGAGCATCGCTTTGCAATGGGCCGGCGAGGTGACCATGGGGTTTCACGCGCGGCACAAGGCGGCGCGGCGCATCTATCGTTACGCGATATTGAACCGCAGCGCGCGCCCCGCCTTGCAGCGCGCACGCGTTGCGTGGATCCACCGGCCGCTCGATGCGGCCGCGATGCATGAGGCGGCGCAGGCGCTGATCGGCGAACATGATTTTTCGGCGTTTCGTTCGATTCAGTGCCAATCCAAGACGCCCGTCAGGCGCGTGGACGCCATCCAGGTGACCCGCGACGGCGACTACGTGTGGCTCGAGATTCGCGCCAACGCGTACCTGCACCACATGGTCCGCAACATCGTGGGCACGCTGCTCGATGTACAGCGGGATCCGAACCCCCGTGACGCCATGGCCAAGATTTTGACGAGCCTCGATCGCCGCTATGCCGGCGCCACCGCACCGGCGACCGGACTTTTTCTGTGGCGAGTCGAATACCCGCCCGTTTACGGTATCCCCGCGTCGCTTGCCGAAATTGGTTTAAACTAAGGCATGACCTGGTTTGAGCGCATTGTCCCGTCGCGAATCAAGACCGAACGCCGCACGCGATCGGTGCCCGAAGGGCTGTGGATCAAATGTCCGCAATGCGACGCGGTGCTGTACCGCGCCGAGATCGAACGCAATCTGCATGTTTGTCCGAAGTGCAGCCACCACATGCGCATCAACGGTCGCGAGCGGCTGATGAGATTTCTCGATACGGGGTCCACCACCGAGATCGCCATCAAAGTCGAGCCGGAGGATCCGCTCAAGTTCAAGGACACCAAGCGCTACAAGGATCGGTTGATCCAGTCGCAGAAACAAACGGGCGAACGCGACGCGCTGGTGGTGCTGGCCGGCAAGCTCGCGGGCCTCGACGTGGTGGCGTGTGCGTTCGAATTCCGCTTTCTCGGCGGGTCCATGGGCTCCGTGGTGGGCGAGAAATTCGTCGAGGCGGTGGAGCATTGCCTCGAGCATCGCATGCCCTTGGTGTGCTTCGCAGCCAGCGGCGGGGCGCGCATGCAGGAAGCATTGTATTCTCTGCTGCAAATGGCGAAGACCAGCGCGGCCCTCAAGCGGCTGTCCGAAGCGCGGCTGCCGTTCATCTCGGTGATGACTGATCCGACCACCGGCGGCGTCTCGGCGAGTCTGGCGATGCTGGGCGATGTCAATATCGGCGAGCCGAAAGCCTTGATCGGATTTGCCGGGCCGCGCGTCATTCAACAGACGGTCAGGGAGACTTTGCCGGAAGGCTTCCAGCGCAGCGAGTTTCTGCTCGAGCACGGCGCGCTCGATATGATTGTCGATCGGCGCGAGATGCGCGATCGTATCGGGGCCATACTGCGATTGCTGACCGGTAAAGAACCCGCCACAGCTTAAGGGCCAAATCCACATGCGGAGTCTCGAGCAGTGGTTGGCCTACCAAACACAGGTGCATCCGCAGGCCATCGATCTTGGATTGGATCGGCTGCGCACGGTGCTCGACCGATTGCAATGGCGGCAGCCGCGGGTGCCGGTGATCACCGTGGGCGGAACCAATGGAAAAGGATCGATCACGGCCTACTGCGCAGCCATTTTGGGCGCAGCCGGCAACCGGGTCGGCATGTTCACCTCGCCGCATCTGCGCGACTACCGCGAGCGCATCCGCATTCTTGACCGTTGCGTATACGCCGACGAACTGGTGGCGGCGTTCGAAAAAATCGAGTCGGCGCGCGGCGCCGTGGCGCTGACGTTCTTCGAGTTCAATGCGCTGGCGGCGCTGCTGATTTTCGAGACGGCGCGGCTCGATGTATGGGTGTTGGAAGTCGGCATGGGAGGGCGGCTCGACGCCGTCAATGTGGTCGATCCCGCCGTTGCGGTGGTGGCGAGCATCGGCCTCGATCACCAGGAGTACCTCGGTAACACGCTCGAGGCCATCGCACGTGAAAAGGCGGGTATATTTCGCAAGGGGCGAACCGCCGTCATCGGCGGGCGCGAGCCGGCGCCGATTCTCGAAGATATCGCGCGCAGCACCGAGTCGCCCTTGAAGCGCCTGGCCATCGAATACAACTATGTCCTTGACGGAGATGGCTGGCGCTATCGCGGTACGCGCTGGGATTTGCCCCAGCTGCCTGCACCCGCTCTGCTGGGCGACATTCAATTCGCCAACGCCGCGGCGGCGCTCGCGGCTTTGGAGGAGATTGAGCCGGCACACCCTATCCTGGCCGCCTCGATTGCACAGGGTTTGAAATCGGTGCGCCTGCCGGCCCGCTTTCAGGTGATCAAGCCCCCTGGGCTGCCGACCTGGATTCTGGACGTCGCACACAATCCGGATGCGGCGCGCATGCTGGCGCGCAATTTGAGCGTCGGTTCGAGCGCAGGCAAGACTCTGGCCGTGTGCGGAATCCTGGCGGACAAGGATGCGGCGTCCATTGCCGGCATTCTGGATTCCGAGATCGATGCTTGGTGGTGTGCGACGCTTGACGGCGCGCGAGGACGCAGCGGCGCGGAATTGGCGGTGCTGGTTCGAGATCAAGTTGCGGGCGAGGTGCACGTTGCCGACGGCATCCCAGCCGCCTGCGCTGCCGCCGCCGCGCAAGCCGAATCGCAGGACCGGATCGTGGTATTCGGGTCATTTCATACGGTAGGGCCTGCGTTGGATTGGCTCGAAGCCGAAGGATTGCTAGTCTGATGGATCGCCGCGTCAAGGAACGCCTGATCGGCGCCTCGATTCTCGTGGTGATCGTGGTGCTGGTCGTGCCTGAATTGCTGTCCGGCCCCAAGTCCGCGCTGCCGCCCGTGTCCGGTCCGCCGGCTGCGACCCCCGATGGCCACCGTACCATCGAGGTGAGAATGCTGACCGGCAAGGAACCAGCAGCCCCGAACGAGTCCGTCGCGCCGCCGGCGAGCGCCGCCGAGTCGCCCGCGGTGTCAGCGGCCACGCCATCGCCATCGCCGGCTCCAGTGAGCGCGCCGCCGCCGGCGCCCGCTGCGGTGCCGGCGGCCGCCGCTGCGGTTGAAACTTCAGCGCCGGCCCCCATATCTTCCACTCGGGCCTGGGCCGTGCAGCTGGGTAGTTTTGGCAATCGCGATAATGCGGAGAAACTGCAGCGCGAATTGAAGACTCAGGGATTCTCCGTGTACACGTCGTCGCAAGGATTAGGGCCTGCGCTGCGCTATCGCGTGCGAGTGGGGCCCTTGGCCGATCGCGAATCGGCGGAACGGATCGCCGCGAAGCTCAAGGCGCTGAAGTATGCATCCAGCATCGTGCCTCCGGCCGCTTGAATCGCGATTGTGGGGAGGGATTCACGGCGGCCGCACCCAGGCTCCGGTAGAATAGCGACAGAGGGCGCACGTGCGCCCGCGTAGAGAAGCGATCGCCAGGGCGAGGATAGGTGGTGGGTATTGACCGGGGCCGACATCGTAATTTTATTGATCGTCTTGCTGTCGACCTTGATCGGAGTGCTCCGCGGTTTCATTCGCGAGGCAGTCTCGCTGGTCTTCTGGATACTGGCTGTATGGGCCTCCTGGACCTTCGGTCCCATCGTCGAGCCGCATCTTGGCGGCTTGCTGGCGGATCCGAAAGTGGCCCCCTGGGCCGGGCGATTGGCGATTTTTTTGCTCGTGCTGTTGATTGGTTGGGGCGTTGGATTTCTGCTCAGCTATTTCACGCGCAGCTTAGGATTGGGCCCGATGGATCGGGTCATCGGACTGTTCTTCGGCGCCGCGCGCGGCGTGGTGTTGGTGGGTCTGGTGGTCATCGCCGGCGAGCTTTTGCATATGAGTCACGACGATTGGTGGAACCGGTCGAAGCTGATTCCTTACGGCGAGACCGTCGGCGATTGGCTGCGGGCCATGGTCGGCGAGAAGGGCGAGCCTTGGGCGAAGCTCGAACGTTTGACGACGGTCAAAGGTAAACCTAGGTAGCGGGGGTTCTTCATGTGCGGAATCGTCGGAATGGTGGGTACCAGTGCGGTCAATCAACGCATCTATGATGCGCTGACGGTGCTGCAACATCGGGGGCAGGATGCCGCCGGCATCATGACCAGCCAGGACGGCGAGCTGTTCATGCGCAAGGACTCCGGATTGGTGCGTGATGTGTTTCAGCAAAAGCACATGCTCAAGCTGCAGGGCAACGTCGGCATCGGCCATGTCCGCTATCCCACCGCGGGCTGCGACAGCGCGCACGACGCGCAACCCTTCTACGTCAATTCTCCGTACGGAATCTGCCTGGGACATAACGGCAACCTGACCAACGCCCGCGAACTGACCGAGGTTTTGGTGCGCGAGGACCGCCGGCACCTGAATACCCGCTCGGACTCCGAGGTGCTGCTCAATGTTCTGGCCTCCGAACTGGAACGCGTCGGCACGCCGCGCGTGACTCCGGGGGACGTATTTGCCGCGGCCAATGCCGTTTATCGCCGCTGCCGCGGCGGGTATGCGGTGACCGCCATGGTCATCGGACACGGTATTTTGGGTTTTCGCGATCCCAACGGCATTCGGCCGCTGGTCATCGGCAAACGCGACACCAAGAAAGGTACGGAATGGATGCTGGCGTCGGAAAGCGTGGCGCTCGACATGCTGGGTTTCGACATGGTGCGCGACGTGGCGCCGGGAGAGGCCGTATTCATCGATGAGCAGGGCCGGTTCTACGCGCAGCAATGCGTGGCCATGGCCCGTCACACGCCGTGTATTTTTGAATACGTGTACTTTGCCCGCCCCGATTCGATCATCGACAACATATCGGTTTACAAGGCGCGTTTGCGCATGGGCGAACGCCTCGCCGAAAAGATCAGGCACGAGCGTCCCGACCACGGCATCGATGTGGTCATTCCGATTCCCGATACCAGCCGCACGAGCGCGGTGCAGGTCGCGCAGCTGCTGGGAGTGAAGTATCGCGAAGGGTTCATCAAGAACCGCTATATCGGCCGAACATTCATCATGCCGGGCCAGGAACAACGCGCGAAATCGGTGCGCAGCAAGTTGAACGCGATTGATCTGGAGTTTCGCGGCAAGAACGTGCTGTTGGTGGACGACTCGATCGTGCGCGGCACCACCTCCGCGCAGATCATCGACATGGCGCGGGAAGCGGGCGCCAAAAAAGTATTTTTCGCTTCCGCGGCGCCGCCGGTGCGCTACCCGAATGTCTATGGCATCGACATGCCGGACGCGGCCGAGCTGGTGGCGGCGGGACACACCGATGAAGAAGTGCGCGAAATCATCGGCGCGGACTGGCTGATCTACCAAGACTTGGAAGATCTGGTCAGCGCGGTGCGGCACGACAACGCAAAAATCGAAGACTTCGACACATCGTGTTTTTCGGGCGAGTACGTAACTGGGGATGTGACGCCGGAGTACCTCGAGCGCCTGCAGGGAGAGCGATCCGATGAAGCCAAGCAGCAGCGTCGCGATAGCGGCGGTCGTGGGCTCAAATCCGTGCGAATTCTCTAGATTCGCGACTGGTAGGCGGCCGGCGCCGGTCGGCGCGCGGTAATGCGTCTGCTATTGATAGCGGCACGCGACGATCACCGGCTGCTCGTCAGAAAGCATGTGGAGATTGAATGGCCCAACGTGGCCATCGTGGAGCATGCGCTGGGCAAGGACCCGGATTTTGACGAACAGTTCGCCGCGGTCGGCTTCGATGCGGCGGTGGTCGTCGGAGCACCTCCGACCGTGGCCGCGGTCAACTTTGCGACCGCCCAGGCGGCCAAGCCCGAGTTCGCACCGATCGTGCTGGTGCTGCTGGAAGATGCGCCGCAGCCGCAACCCGGCGCCGTGCCGAGGGTATATCGCCTTTACGGCCGCAAGCTGAATCGCGATCAACTCATCAGGATGATTTCATCGGCTTCGGCGGAGCACCGCCAGGCGCTTTCCATGATGCGTTCCAATCCCGACTATGAGAGCCGCTACCGTTTCGGGTCGGTGGCGATCCGCGGTCATCGCTGCATCCGCCAGGTAGGCAGCGGCGGCATGTGCAAGATTTATCTGGCCGAAAGCGAACGCGCCGGAACTCTGGTGGTTTTGAAGGTCTTCAGCCAGGTGCCGGATGTCTCGGAGCGCTTCGTCAGCTTCGACCGGTTCCTGCAGGAATATGAAATCGTCGCCGGCCTCAGGCACAAGAATATCGTGCAGATCTACGATCTGGGCGTCGCCGACGATCACGCCTACATCGCGATGGAGCATTTTCCGGCCGGCGATTTGCGGCATCGCATGAAGGAGCTGCTGATGCCGGCGACCGCGGTGAACTTCCTTCGGCAGATCGCCGGGGCACTGGAGGCCATTCACTCCGTGGGCGTGCTGCATCGGGATCTCAAGCCGGCCAATGTGATGTTGCGCAATGATGGCTCGTTGAGCTTGATCGATTTCGGCCTGGCCAAAACCAATGAAACCGAGGCGTCGCTCACCGGCTCGCGCGAGATTTTCGGCACCCCGTACTATATGAGTCCGGAACAGGGACATGCCGAGGTCATCGATGCGCGCAGCGATCTGTACAGTCTGGGCGTGGTTTTTTACGAGATGCTGACGGGCCGCAAGCCATATAACGGTGCGACCGCGATGGAAGTGATCTACAAGCACAAACGCGCCGAACTTCCCGAGATCGCGCCGCAGTTCGCGCGTTTCGAAGGATTGCTGCGCGGCTTGCTGGCCAAGTCACCGAACGATCGCTTTCAGTCGGCGGGCGCGCTGCTCACCGCCATCTCGACCCTGAAAGATCCCGAATGATTTCTGCGGCGGCGGAGTTCGCGCATCCCTTGCTGCGCGTGCCGACTCCCGCGAGCTGGACTGCGCAGGCCTGCGCACAGCCCGAGTTGTTGCTGATCGATCACGCGAATTGCGAGAAGAAGGCAGCGTCCACCGCCTTGAGCCTGATGTTCGCCTACGCCGAAGACCTCGATCTCACCGCCAAGATGTCGCGCCTGGCGCGCGAGGAGCTGCGTCACTACGAGCAGGTTGCGAAACTGATCCGCGCGATGAGGATCGTTCCGCAACGCCTGGCGCCGGGACGTTATGCGGAGCGCATGCGCCGTCTCGTGGCGCAAGCGGAGCCGCGGCGCGAGCTCGACTTGATGATATGCGGTGCCCTCATCGAAGCGCGCTCCTGCGAGCGCTTCGCAGCCCTAAGTCTAAGCATTCACACGCCGCTCAAGGAGCTGTTCCAGAGCCTGCACGAAGCCGAGGCTCGGCATTACGAGATCTACTCCGGTCTCGCCGCTCGCGCCGCAACGCGCTCGGGCCTGGATTTGAAGCAGCGAACCGCCGAATTCGCGGTGCTCGAGGCGGACTTGATCACGAGCCCGGATCCGGTGTTTCGCTTTCACTCCGGGGCGCCAGCCTAGCCTCGGAAATCGAGAGGCTGAGTCGGCCGGAAGTTTCAATGGCCAAGGGAATGACGACGTCCTTGAGATCGGCGCCGCCGGCGCTCAGGCGCGTCAGGGGAATCGATATCGTGTGCCAGGTGCCAGGAGCGGCGGATTTGAAGTCGTCGGTCAAATCCAGCATGGCGCCTGATGTGCTGCCGCAAAGCGCTTCCGCGCAGCGCATGCCGACCTTGACGGGTTTCTCCGGCATTCGATCGACTCGATACCTCAACTTCAGCACCGCGCCTTGCTTCACCTGCATGCGAAGATCCACGGCGCGGCCTGAAAATCGCCAAACCCCAAGGCCCTTGCCCGTCCAGGTTCCCTTGGCGCCGCCCTTGTCGTCCGGCGCCAGTTCAACCGATAGCGCACCTTCGGGACTGCCTTGATGCGAGGTCGTCAAGTGCACCTCCGCACTGTCGTCTGCGACGAAGATCGACCAGGGCGCCGTCACATGGCCTGCGTGAAAAAGACTGCCCTCGGGCGCCAGCCAGCGCGGCGGGATGGCCGGATCCTCCGAGAGAACCTCGAGTATCGAGGGCTTACTCTGATAGTCGAGTCCGAATCCTCGCTTGAACTGCGCTCCCGAAGCATTGCCGGCCGCATCGAAGGTCGCCGGCATGGCGGTGCGCGGCCAGGTAAATGACAGGCGGCCGCTGAAATCGAAGCTCTGCTTGCCGGGGGCGCGCAATAAAACATCGGCTATCCCTTCGCCTTCGCTGCCCGGGAGCCATGCGGCCACGAAGGCGTCTGCTGCGTTGATCTCCGGGTTGACCCACAGCGGCCTGCCGGAAAGAAAAACCGCCACGGTCGGCACGCCCGCGGCACGCAGCTTGCGCAGCAACTCTAGGTCATGCTTATCGCCGGGCGAGTATTCCAGGTTTTCGCGGTCGCCTTCAAACTCGGCATAGGGTTTCTCACCGAACACCACGATGGCGGCGTCGGGCTTGGCGCTGAAATTGCCGTCGGCCACCCATTCCGCTGTTCCGCCCGCCGCGGTCACGGCGGCCTTGATGCCGGAATAGATCGAGGTCGCGCCGGGAAAATCGGCATTGGTGTTTTGATCGCCCTGCCAATCGATGGTCCATCCCCCGGTCTGGTCCCTGATCGAATCAGCGGACTCGCCGGCGACCAGGATTCTGCCGCGCGCGTTCAGCGGCAGCGTGGCGTGATTGTTCTTGAGCAGTACCAGCGATTTGCGCACCGCCTCGCGTGCCAGCGCCCGGTGTGCCGCGCTGCCCAGTGCCGCGAAGTCGCCCGCATCGGCGCTCTCCGGGGGAAGGGAGCGCTTGAACATTCCGGCGAGGGTCTTCACGCGCAAAATGCGCCGCACCGCATCGTCGATGCGCGCGGCCGGGATCTCGCCGGAACGCGCCTGCGCCAGGGTGTTGTCGAACACGGCTTTCCAGCTGTCGGGCGCCATGAGCATGTCCACCCCCGCCAGGATGGCGGCCGCGCAGCGATACTTGGTGCAGCCGGGAATCTCCTCGTGGCCGTTCCAATCGCCGACCACGAAACCATCCAATCCGAGCCGCCCCTTCAAGATGTCGGTGAGCAGGTAATGATTGGCGTGCATCTTGACGCCGTTCCAGCTGGTGTAAGAGGCCATGACGATCATGGCGCCGGCGTTGATCGCGGCGGGATAGCCCGCGCCGTGCACGGAACTGAGCTCGCGCTCCGGCCCCACCGTCATGCCCTGATCGCGCCCGGCGGCGGTTCCTCCGTCGCCGAGAAAGTGCTTGACCGAGGACAAGGTGTGCCCGGGCGCGAGAAATTCCGCGGAGCCGTGCCGACCCTGAAGTCCGGTCACCATTTGCGCCGCGTACGCTGCCACCAGATCCGGCGATTCCGAATAGCTCTCGTACGATCGACCCCAGCGCACGTCGCGCACCACGGCCACGGTGGGCGCAAACGTCCAATCGATGCCGACGGCGGACACCTCCTGCGCGGTGGCTTCGCCTAAGCGGCGCACCAGATCCGGATCGTGCGCCGCGCCCAAGCCGACGTTGTGCGGGAAAATGGTGGCGCCCACCAACTTGGCGTTGCCGTGCACGGCGTCGACGCCGAAGAGAACGGGAATGGCCGGATGCGGGCCGCCGCCCTGCAGGGCTTCGCGGTGAAACTCGTCGGTCAATGTCCGCCATGCCTGCGGGCTGGTGCGAACGTTGCCGCCGGGAGCGGATCCGCCGCCGGCGAGAATCGAGCCGAGCTTGTAGGTGCGCAAATCCTGCGGCGAGACCCAGGCGATGTCGGCCTGGATCATCTGACCGATTTTCTCCTCCAGGGTCATTTGCTTGAGCAGCTGCTCGATGAAGGCTTCCGCGGCGGGTTCGCGCGGCGCGGGCCTTGTTTGCGGCCAAGCTTCCGGATGCGGAGTGAATTCCGGCTGCGCCGCCAACAGCGGCGGCAGCAGGGCGCAAAGAATGAGTGTGACCCAGCCGCGCAACGGATTCTTTTTCATTGTACGAAGCCCAAGATCCCTTAGGTGTGCGGCGCAGCTTAAAGGATCGACGGCCGATGTGGTAGCGCTATCAATTCAGCGCAACCAGCGCGGGTCCCTTAGCGTCCCAGCGCAGCACGCTCCCATGATCGTACCAATCGCCCAGCACGATCCGGGTGCGCGGCTTGCCGTCGACTTGCAATGAATGGACGGCCGGTCTATGAGTATGGCCATGCAGCAGCGTGGCGGTGCCGGCGCCGCGCAGTGCCGCAGCGACGCTGTCGGCATTGACATCGGTGATTGTGTTCATCACGGTGGCGGTATGTGCCCGGCTGCCGGCGCGCGCCGCACCCGCGAGGGTGCGGCGCTGATCGATGGACAGCGCCAAGAATGTTCGTTGCCAGTCCGGGTCGCGCACCGTCGCGCGCAGACGCTGGTAGGCGCGATCATCCGTGCACAGCGCATCGCCGTGCATCACCAGCACCGGCTCGCCGTATAGATTGACGATCAGGGGGTCGGGCAGCAGCTGCGCGCCGCTCATGGCGCAGAAGCGCTCCGCCAGCAGGAAATCCCGATTGCCGTGCATGACGAAGCAGGGCACGCCGCCTGCCGTGAGCGCGTTCAGGCCGGCAATCGCCGCGGACTGCGCCTCATCGGGCGCGTCATCGCCGATCCAGGACTCAAACAGATCCCCGAGGATGTACAGGGCCGCCGCGTCCCTGGCTTCGCCCTGCAGGAATTTCAGAAATCGCTCGATGATCGGCGGATGACTTGCGTCGATGTGCAAATCAGAAATAAAGAGGGTGGCCACGCTAGGGGCTGGGAACGCGCTCGACTCGAAGCACCACGATCTGCTTGACCGGCGCCTCTTCCTTCATCAATCCATGCGCGCCGGTGGCGACGTTGCTGATGCGGTCGACGACGTCCATTCCCGCGACGACCTTGCCGAATACGGCATAACCCCAGCGCGTCTGGTTCGGATCCAGTGCGGCGTTATCCGCAATGTTCACATAAAACTGCGCATTGCCCCCATGCGGATCCTGGGTGCGCGCCAGCCCCACGCTGCCGCGCACATTGCTGAGACCGTTGCCGGATTCGTTGGCCACCTTGTTGGGCGCGGACTTCGCTTTATAGTCCGCGTCAAAGCCGCCCATCTGGATCACGAAATTCGAGACCACGCGATGCACTATGGTGTTGGTGTAGTGCCCCTGGTCGACGTAGCTCAGGAAATTCGCGACGGTCAGCGGCGCCCGTTCCGCATTCAATTCGATCGTAAAATTCCCCATCGAGGTTACCACTTGCACCTGTGGCGACGGGGCCGCGACCGCCGGTTTTTCCGGTGCGGGCGCTTTTTCAGCCGCCATCCCCATGGGTAAGGAGGCCGCTGTCAATAATCCAAGGCTCAGTAAAAGGTGTTTCATACGCCGAGATTCTAACCGAATGGGTACAATCGTGACGATATGTCCCAATCCAACGAAACGCGCGCCGTCACTCGGTTCGCACCCAGTCCCACCGGCTCGCTGCATCTGGGCAACGCACGCACGGCGCTTTTCAGTTATCTGTGGGCCCGCAAAACCGGGGGCCGGTTCATTCTGCGCATCGAGGACACGGACGCCGAGCGCAGCCAATTGCGCTATCGCGACGAACTCATGGAGCAGCTGCGCTGGCTGGGCCTCGACTGGGACGAGGGACCGGATGTGGGCGGACCTTCGGCTCCCTATTCCCAGGCCGAGCGCGGCGAATTTTATCGGACTCTGTACGCGCGCCTGGAAGCGCAGCAGCAGGCCTATCCTTGCTACTGCACGCCGGAGGAGCTGGAGCTATCTCGGAAGTTGCAGCGTATGGCGGGGAAACCGCCGCGCTACGCCGGGACGTGCCGGGGATTGACGGCTGCGCAGCGAGCCGAGCGCGAAGCGCGAGGCCTCAAGGCCAGTCTGCGTTTTGCCGTTCCCGCCGGAGTCGTGGTCGAGTTCACCGACGCGGTGCATGGTCCGCAGCGTTTCGCGTCCGGCGACATCGGCGATTTCATCATCAGGCGCGAGGACGGCACCGCGGCTTTCTTCTTCTGCAACGCCGTCGACGATTCGGCCATGGGAGTCACGCAGGTTCTTCGGGGCGATGACCACCTCACCAACACGCCGCGCCAGCTCATGTTGCTGGATGCTCTGGAGCTGCGGCGCCCGGGCTATGGGCACGTGGGCTTGTTGGTGGGAGAGGACGGTGCGCCGCTATCAAAGAGACATGGCAGCACCAGCGCTCACGAGTTTCGCGAGCGAGGCTTTTTGAGTATCGCCATCGTCAATCAGCTGTTTCGCCTCGGCCACGCTGCCGACGTCGACGGCTGGCTGTCCGCGTCCGACATGCCGGCGCATTTTCGACCGGACCATCTGGGACGCGCGCCGGCCCGCTTCGAGGAGTCCCAGCTCGTTCACTGGCAAAAGGAATCCCTCGAGCGCATGTCGGCCGCGGAGATCCGGGCCTGGCTCGGTTCGAACGACCCGCTCGATTTCGTCGAGCTGGTGCGCCATAACATCGTTCTGCCGCCCGACGCTTCGGCCTGGCGCTCGGTGATTCAAGGCGATCTTGCGCCGCTGGGCGCGGAGGAACAGCGCATCATCGCGGCCGCCGGCCCGGCATTCTTCGCCGCGGCCAGCGACGCTTTCGCGCAATCCAATCGCGACGTGAAGGTGCTGGCGAAAATACTCAAGGAAAGAACCGGCAGAAAGGGCGCGGAACTATTCATGCCGCTGCGAGTGGCGCTGACGGGCCAGGCGCATGGTCCTGAACTCGCGCCGCTGCTGAAGCTCATCCCGCCGCAAATCGCGCAGCGCCGACTGGAATCTCATGCTCAAAATTCATAACTCGCTGACCGGCGAGAAAGAGGTATTCAAACCGCTGCGGCCCAACGAAGTGCGCATGTATGTCTGCGGCATGACCAACTACGATTACATTCACGTAGGGCACGCGCGCATGCTGACGGCATTTGATCTGGTGCAGCGCTATCTGCGCGAGTCCGGATACAAGGTGACCTATGTGCGCAATGTCACCGACATAGACGATAAAATCATCGACCGGGCGGCCGCCAATGGCGAGAATTGGGCCGATCTGGCGCGCCGCTTCACCACCGCGATGCACGAGGATTGCGCGACACTGGGGCTTCTGACTCCCGACCTGGAGCCGCGTGCGACGGAATTCATCGATCCCATCATCGCCATGATTCAAACGTTGATCGACAAGGGTTACGGCTATGCGGCGTCCAACGGCGATGTCATGTACTCGGTGCGCAAGTTCGCGGATTATGGCCGCCTCTCGGGCAAGAAGATCGACGACTTGCGCGCCGGCTCACGTATTCAAGTGGATGATGCGAAGCAAGATCCTCACGATTTCGTGATGTGGAAGCACGCCAAGCCGGGGGAGCCGTCGTGGCCGTCGCCGTGGGGGCCGGGACGCCCGGGCTGGCACATCGAATGCTCGGCGATGTCGACCAGCCTGCTGGGCACGCATTTCGATTTGCATGGCGGCGGCGAGGATTTGAAGTTTCCGCATCACGAGAACGAAATTGCCCAATCCTGTGCGGCCTGCGGTCCGCCGTTCGTGAACGTGTGGATGCACAACGGCTTCGTGCAGGTCAACAACGACAAGATGTCGAAATCGACCGGCAATTTCTTCACGGTGCGCGAGGTTCTCAAGACTTTGCGCGATCCGGAGGTGCTGCGCTTCTTTCTGCTCAGCAGCCACTATCGTGGGCCGATCAACTATTCGGCGGCGCAGCTGGCGCAGGCGGACGAGACATTGCTGGGGCTGTACCGAGCGCTCAAGGATGCGCCACCGGCGGGATCGGCCGATGCCGGGGAAATCGCGCGCTTTCGCGCCGCAATGGATGATGATTTCAATACTCCCGATGCGTTCGCCGTCATGCAGGGCGTCGCGCGCAACTTGAACCTCGCGAAAGCCGCGGGCGAAGCCTCGAAGGCCGGTGTTGCGGCGGCCAGCTTGCGCGCCATGGGCGCAACCTTGGGCGTGCTGCAACAGGACCCCGATAGCTACCTGAAGCGCAGTGCCGGCGGAACGGGCGCGTCCGATGCGGAAGTGGAAGCGTTGCTGGCCTCGCGCCAGGCCGCGCGTGCCGCCAAGAACTACGCCGAGTCGGATCGCATTCGCGCGCAACTCACGGCCGCGGGCATATTGCTGGACGACAAGCCCGGAGGGCGCACCGAGTGGCGCCGCGCCTGAAAGCGCTGCTGATCGTGTATCACTCCATGACCGGCGGCACGGCGCAGATGGCCGGCGCTGCGGCCGCCGGGGCCGGTGCCGAGGAGGGAGCGCGCATTTCGCTGTTGGGAGCCGCGCAAGCGACGCCCAAGGATGTTCTGGCGGCCGACGGCTATATCTTTGCATGCCCCGAAAATCTCGCCGCGATGTCCGGCGTGATGAAGGATTTTTTTGATCGCAGCTACTATGCCGCATTGGATAAAATCAACGGCAGGCCTTATCTCACGCTGATCTGCGCCGGCAGCGACGGCAGTAACGCGGCGCGGCAGATCGAGCGCATCGCGGCCGGCTGGCGGCTCAAGGCCGTTGCGGATCCCTATGTGGTTTGCACGCACGCGCAATCTCCGGAGGAAATCTTGCGGCCCAAATTTATCGAGGAGAAATCCATCCAGCATTGCGCGGAGCTGGGGAAGACCATCGCCGCGGGCATGGCGATGGGAATTTTCTGATCGGCCTGCGGAACGCGACGCGGTACGGGTATGCTAGCGCCATGAACACAGAAAACAAGCTCTCTGGATTGCAACTTCGCTCTCTCGTCAAGAAAAGCGGAGAGATGGAACTCTCGCTGGTCGCCACCGCCGTACCGGCACCCGGCGCGGATGAAGTAATCGTGCGAATCGGTGCGGCACCGATCAATCCGTCCGACTTGGGCTTGCTGTTGGCGAATGCGGATTGGAACTCCGCCAAGGTTTCCGGACCCGCTGAGCGCCCCACGGTGACCGCCTCCATCAGTGCGAACGCCGTGCAAGCGATGGCCGCCCGGGCGGACATATCGATGCCCGTCGGCAATGAAGGGGCCGGCGTCGTCGTGCAGGCCGGATCTTCCGGCGCCGCGCAAGCGCTGTTGGGCAAATTGGTCGCGGTATTGGGCGGCGCCATGTATTCCCAATACCGATGTCTCAACGTGAATCAATGCCTGTTATTGCCGCCGGGCGCGACCGCGGCCGAAGGAGCCTCGTGCTTCGTCAACCCGCTTACCGCATTGGGAATGATCGGCACGATGCAGCGCGAGGGCCACAAGGCGCTGGTGCACACGGCCGCGGCCTCCAATCTGGGGCAGATGCTCAATCGACTTTGCCGCGCCGATCAAATTGGACTGGTGAATATTGTCCGCAAAAAGGAGCAAGAAGACTTGCTGCGCGCCGCGGGAGCGATTCACGTGTGCCGTACCGACTCGGCGAGTTTCGCCAAGGACCTGACAGAAGCGCTGGTGAGCACGGGGGCCACGTTGGGTTTCGATGCGACGGGCGGCGGCCCGCTGGCGGGCCAGATTTTGGCCTGCATGGAGGCGGCAGCGAACCGCAGCGCCACGAGCTACAGCCGCTATGGGTCGAGCGTGCACAAGCAGGTCTATTTGTACGGATCGCTCGACATGAGTCCCACCGTACTCAACCGCAACTACGGCATGGCCTGGGGAATCGGCGGCTGGCTGCTGACACCGTTCATCGAGAAGATCGGACCGGCGGCCTTCCAAGCGCTCAAGGAGCGCGTGGCGAGGGAACTCAAAACCACTTTTGCCAGCCACTATTCGAAGGAAATTTCGCTGGCGGAAGCATTGCAACTGGACACGATCGCCGCGTATTCCAGGCGTTCGACCGGACAGAAGTATCTCATCAATCCGAATAAGGGATTGAACTAGCTAGCTAAAACGCGGCGGCACGCGTGCGTGTGCCGCGTTCTCATATCCGGACGCCAGCTTGATCAGCTTGGGCTCGCTGAAGGCCGCGCCAAAAAAAGACAGACCGATGGGGAGCCCTCGGTACAATCCCGCCGGCACGGTTATGTGCGGATATCCGGCGATTGCGGCCGGCGAGGAACATCCTCCGGTGTCGGAGTCTCCATTCACCGTATCAATGAGCCAAGCCGGTCCCGAAGTGAGCGATACCATGGCGTCAAGCTTGTGCTGCGAGAGCACGGCGTCGATGCCGTTGCTGCGCGTGGCCTTGAGGCACGCCGCGCGTGCGTCCAAGTACGCCTTGTCGCTCAGCGCACCCTTGGCCTGCGATTGCAGCAGCAACTCCTGGTCGAAGAGCGGCATCTCGCGATCCCTATGCGCCTCGTTGAAGCGGATCAGCGCAGCCAGGGAGCGTACCGGAAAGGTGGGAGGCAAGCGCCGCAGATAGGAATTCAAATCAGCCTTGAATTCGTAAAGCAGAACCTCCTGTTCGGACGCGCCGAACGAACCGTGCATCGGCAGATCCGCCGGGTCGACGATGATCGCACCCGCCCCCTTCAGAGTTTGAACGCACAGGTCCAAAAAGCCGTTGACGGGCGTGTTGTCGGCAAAGAACTTGCGCGCAATTCCCAGCCGCGCGCCGCGCAGCCCCAAAGGATCGAGGTGGCGCGCGTAGTCAATGTCGAAGCGTTCTCCAACCGCGACGCTGGCGGGGTCGGCCGCATCGAGTCCCGCCATGGCGCTCAGCATGGCGGCCGCATCGCGCACACTGCGGGCCAAAGGACCGGCGGTATCCTGGCTGTGCGAGATGGGGACGATGCCGCGCCGGCTGATGAGACCCACGGTCGGCTTCAATCCGACAATACCGTTGATCGAGGCCGGGCTGACAATCGAACCGTCGGTTTCAGTCCCGACGGCGATGGCACAGAGATTGGCCGCCACCGCCACCGCGGATCCCGAACTCGACCCCGAGGGCGTGCGGTTCGTGGCATAGGGATTTCGAGTCTGCCCGCCGCGGCCGCTCCAACCGCTCAAGGAATGCGTTGAGCGGAAGTTGGCCCACTCGCTCAAGTTGGTCTTGCCCAGGATGACCGCGCCGGCGGCCCGCAGCCGGTTGATCAGCGGGGCATCGCGCGGAGCGTACCACCCCTCGAGGGCCAATGAACCGGCGGTCGTCATCATGCGATCCGAGGTTTCGATGTTGTCCTTGATCAGAACCGGCACGCCGTGCATCGGACCCCGGCGCCCGCGTGCTTTGCGTTCCGCATCGAGGCCGGCGGCGATTTCGAGCGCACGCGGATTGACTTCAATGACGGCTCGCAGCTCCGGGCCCTGCTGGTCGAGCCGGTTGATGCGGGTCAGATACATCTGCGTCAGCTGCTGCGAGGACAGGCGCTCGCTGTCGAACGCGGCCGCAATATCCTGCAACGACAGCTCTTCATCGGTGCCCGCGGGAGCGGCGGGCAGCACAGGATCCTGTTGCGCACGGGCTGCTGTGGCCGCGGCGGCCGCCGCGATTAAAAACCGGCGTCGGTCCATTTTATGGAGTGCTCGCTCTCAGCAGTTCGAGGTCGCGCTCGGCCACCAGGCTCTCTAGGTCGCGAGAAATCGTCGCGACCGCAAGAACACGGCCGCCCAGCATGTAGGTCGCCGCGCAGTCGTTCGAAGCCGGCGATCCTTCGATCGTAACGGCATCCCAGGTTTCCGCATGGCCGACGTAGTTGATGGCGACGTCGTAATGCTGACTCCAAAAGAACGGCACGGCATCGTAGCGCTGCTTGCGGCCGATCATATTGAGCGCCGCCACCTGGCCCTGGCGCTCCGCAACCACCCAATGCTCGACGCGAATGCGATTCCCAGTTCGTGGATCCGGCCAGCGCGCGACGTCGCCGGCGGCGAAAACACCGGGTGCGCTGGTCTCCAGGTATTCGTTGACTGAAATTCCGCGATCGACGGCCAGCCCCGCCTGCATGGCAAGCGAGAGGGCCGGCCGCACCCCAATTCCCAGCACCATGAAATCCGCATCGACCGTGGAGCCATCGCTCAATGTGGCGCGGGTTCCATCGACGCGGTCGACCGAGGTGCCCAAGTGCAGCACGACGCCGTGCGAGCGGTGAAGGTCCGCCACGTGCCCGCCGATCTCAGGTCCCAGCACGCGCTCCAGCGGAATGCGCTCGGGTCCGACGATATGCACTTCCAACCCGCGTTGGCGCAAGGCCGCAGCCACCTCGAGTCCGATGAAACTCGCGCCCACGATCAGCGCGCGCTTCGCCGTGGCCGCCGCGTTCACGATGGCCTGCGAGTCGGCGAAACTGCGCAAGTAGAAGCGCGGCATTGACGAGGAGCCGCGAATTTCCAGGTGCACCGGATCAGCGCCGGTGGCCAGCAATAGCGCGCCATAATCCAGTTTTTGACCGTCGGCGAGCTGCAGCCGTCGCTGATTTATGTGCAGGGCGGAGACTTGCGTGCTGAGGAGCAGATCGATGTGTTGTTCGGCGTAGTAATCGCCGGCGCGCAGCGGCATCCATTCGGCAGGTGCGGTTCCGGCGAGAAAGTCCTTCGACAAATTCGGCCGATCGTAAGGCGCGGAGTCATCCGCGCTGATGATGGTGATGGGGGCAGCATAACCTTCGCGACGAAGCATATTCGCCGCCGCCAAAGCGGCGCCACCCCCTCCGACAATGACCACGGACGAGGGCTCGGTCGGATTCGCACTACGGTGGGCGCCGGCCGGCTGCTCAAGAATCCTCTCGCGCACGTACACACGCTGGCCGACGCATTCCACCCGCCAACAGGGGATCGGGTCCAGCGCCGGTGCCCGCAATGCCGCGCCCGAGCGCAGACTGAAGCAGGCATGGTGCAAGGGACATCGAATCGTATCGTCCACGATCAGACCGGCGGCGAGCGCACCATGGTAGTGGGAACACTGCGCGCCGACCGCAAAATAGGCGCTGCCGCGCCGAATCAGGATTGCCTCTTCGGAATCGACTCGTCCGGGCAGGATGGCGCCGTCCGCAATATCGCGCGCATCGATTCCAGCTCGCAGGTCGGGTGGGGTCACCGGCTCCATGCCTAATACTAGCGCGGGGGGCCCGCGTCTGGGATGCTTATTCCAGCGTTGGATAGTCCGTATAGCCTTCGGCGCCGCCGAAATAGAACTGCGGAACCTTGGGTTCATTGAACGGCGCCCGTAGCTCGAAGCGCCGCGGCAAGTCGGGGTTGGCGATGAACAGTTTGCCGAATGCGACTGCATCGGCCTCACCGACCTCCAGTGCGTGCGTCGCGGATTCAAAGTCGAATTTTTCGTTGACGACGTAAACCCCGCCGAAGGCCGCTTTGAGGCGCGGACCGATGCGGTCGGGTCCTATGTACTCCCGCGCGCAGATGAAGGCGACGCGCCTCGCCCCAAGCTCGCGTGCCACGTGTTCAAACGTCCCCGGCAGATCCGAATCACCCATCGAATGGGCGTCGCCGCGCGGCGCCAGATGCACGCCCACGCGTCCGGGCCCCCATACCGATATGGCGGCATCGACGGCCTGCAGCATCAAGCGCGCCCGATTCTGCACCGAGCCGCCATATTCGTCGCGGCGCGCATTGCTGCCATTCTGCAGGAACTGATCCAGCAGGTAGCCGTTTGCACCGTGCAGTTCGACACCGTCAAAACCGGCAATTTGCGCATTCTGCGCGCCCTTGCGGAAGGCCTCGACAATGCTGGGAATTTCCGTGGATTCAAGGGCACGCGGAGTTTCGTAGGGCTTTTGCGGACGAAGCAGGCTGACGTGGCCCTTCGCGGCAATGGCGCTCGGCGCCACCGGCAGGGCGCCGTGCAGAAACAGCGGATCGGAAATGCGCCCGACGTGCCAGAGCTGCAAAAAGATCCGGCCGCCGGCTTCGTGCACGGCATGCGTGATGAGCTTCCAGCCCTCGACCTGCTCCTGCGACCAGATCCCGGGGGTGTCCGCGTAGCCGATTCCCATCGGCGAGACCACGGTGGCCTCCGACATGATCAATCCGGCACCGGCGCGTTGTGCGTAGTATTGGGCCATCAGGCGGTTCGGGATCCGCTCCACGCCGGCGCGGCTGCGGGTGAGCGGCGCCATGAATATGCGGTTGGGGACGGTGAGCTCGCCGAGCTTGAGAGGGTCGAACAACCTGGTCATGTGTCTCCGTTGTCGCTTAGTTCGGTAGTATTGAACTATAGCAGTATCGCGTCGGCAAGGATTGCGCTAGCATCAGCCGATGAGCCGTCTCCTGACGCATCCTCACATCCGCGACGTGACGGTCGCGGCGATTCTGCACGCTTTGTCGGATCCGCTGCGGATCGGCATCGTCAACGAACTTCTCAAGTCGCGCCGCGGCATGAATTGCACCGAGACTGCCCTGAGGCTCAAGCGGCCCATGGCGAAATCAACCTGCTCGCAGCATTATCGAATCCTGCGCGAGGCGGGGGTGATCGCCAGCGAACGCAAGGGCGTGGATCTTTCGAGCCGTGTGCGCGCCGCGGAACTCGAGGGGCGCTTCCCGGGTCTACTGGATTCAGTACTGCAGGCGTATCGAAAAGAGGCGTCGGCGGCGGCGCGCACCAAGCGGCAACCATGAGGGGAAACGATGAAAAACATTGCGAGGGCCGTCAGTTTGGCTGTGCTGATCGCCGTATGCACCGGACTCGCGCGCGCGGATGAGTACGCGGATACCGTGTCGCTGTTTCAAAATGCCGGCGCCAGCGGAACCTTTTTCGGAAACTGCTATGGCTACGCCGTGTTTCCCGTCATCGGTGAAGGCGGCTTCATCGTGGGTGGCGCGTTCGGCAAGGGTCAGGTATACGCGCAGGGCAAGCTGGTGGGGGACACCACCATGACGCAACTCAGCGTCGGCTTCCAAGCCGGAGGCAAGGGCTACAGCCAGATCATTTTCTTTCAAGACAAGCGTTCGCTCGATGAATTCGAATCCGGCAGTTTCGAATTCTCGGCGGGGGCCAGTGCAGTGGCCATCACCGCCGCGGCGTCTGCCAGCGCGGGCACCAGCGGCATCTCTTCCAGTGCGAGCGGCGGACAGAGGGATGCCACCACTGCCGGTATCTATAATAGCGGCATGGCTGTTTTCACGATCGCCAAGGGTGGGTTGATGTACGCCGCCGCCATTGCAGGCCAAAGATTCACCTATCAGGCGCGCGGCCCAGGCTGAGTAGTGCATACTTCGCCAGAACGATAACAACGTATTCTGGGGAGTGAAGCATGGAAGTCCAACGCAAGACCGTGCGCGCGGGCGCTCCGGGACTCTGGTCGTTGATTGCAATGTTTGGCTTCGGCCTGGCACAGGCTTCGCCGGCGGTGGATGGTGCGCGAATCGCGAATGCGGACGCTGAGCCCGGCAATTGGCTGACCTATGGCCGCACCTACAGCGAACAACGCTTCAGCCCTCTGACGAAGATCAACGCGGCGAACGCCAGGCAACTGGGCCTGGCCTGGTTCGCCGATCTCGACACCAACCGCGGCCAGGAAGCCACGCCCTTGGTCATCGACGGCGTGATGTATGTATCGACGGCTTGGAGCTTGGTCAAAGCTTACGATGCGCACAGCGGCCGCCTTCTCTGGGCCTACGATCCACAAGTGAAACGCGAGCTGGGACTGAACGCCTGCTGCGATGTCGGAAATCGAGGCGTGGCGGCGTGGAATCATAAGATCTATGTGGGCGCCTACGATGGGCGCTTGGTGGCGCTGGATGAGGCGACCGGCAAGCCGGTGTGGAGCACCATGACGGTCGAAGCCGGCAAGCCCTACACCATCACCCAGGCGCCGCGTGTCATCAAGGGACGCGTGATCATCGGCAACAGCGGCGGCGAGTACGGCGCTCGCGGCTATATCTCGGCCTATGATGCGGAGACCGGCAAGCTGGTCTGGCGGTTTTTTACCGTCCCCGGCGATCCATCCAAACCCTTTGAGAACGCATCGATGGCGCGTGCCGCCAAAACCTGGGCCGGAGAATGGTGGAAGCTCGGTGGCGGCGGCCCGGTTTGGGACGCGATCTCCTATGACCCCGCGCTCAATCTGGTGTTCTTCGGCGTCGGCAACGGCGTGCAGTGGGCGCGCTCCGCGCGCAGTGCCGGCACGGGCGACAATCTTTTTCTGTCATCGATCGTGGCGCTCAATGCCGATACCGGCGAGTACGTCTGGCACTATCAGGCCACGCCCGGTGAGGAGTGGGACTACGACGCCGTCCAGCAATTGGTGCTCGCCGATATCAACATCGAAGGCAAGCTTCGGCATGTTCTCATGCAGGCCAACAAGAATGGTTTCTTCTACGTCCTGGATCGAAAGACCGGCGCGCTGATTTCCGCCAAGGCCATCGTGCCGGTCACATGGGCGAGCGGCATCGATATGAAAACCGGGCGACCCATCATCAACAAGGAAGCGCGCTACGGCGAGACCGGCAAGCCCGTGGATATCAAACCGGGCGCGCTGGGCGCCCACAACTGGCAGCCCATGGCTTTCAACCCCAAGACCGGCCTGGTCTACATTCCGGCGCAGCAGGTGCCCCTCACATTCATACCTCTGCCGCCGCTGCCGATCTCTCCCATCGGCTGGAATTTGGGCGTCGCCCTGGGCAGTCTGACCCCGCAGAACGAAGGATTCTTGCTCGCCTGGGATCCGGCGCGCCAGCGAGAGGCTTGGCGCGTGACCTACAAGGGTCCCTGGAACGGCGGCATCGTAACGACCGCGGGCAACATCGTGGCGCAGGGCGATGCGGCCGGCAATTTCAATGTCTATCGCGCGGACAACGGCGAAAAACTGTGGTCCATGTTTGCTCAGTCGGGGATCATCGCGGCTCCCAGCACCTTCGAGGCGGGCGGGGAGCAATACATCGCGGTTTTGAGCGGGTGGGGAGGCAGCTACTCTTTGAGCGGCGGCAGGGCGGCCGCCATGTCGGGAAACCTGCGCAACGTCAGCCGCATGCTGGTGTTCAAACTCGGCGGCACGGCCACGCTGCCGCCGCTCGCGCCGCGCACCCTGGTCATCAATCCGCCGCCCGAGCCGACCGATGCCGAGTCCATCGCGAAGGGCGAGCCCCTATACATTCAGTACTGCAGCGCCTGTCATGGCGAAAATGCGATCGGCGGCGGAATGGTTCCCGATCTGCGCGCATCGAATTTTCTGGGAATGGATTTCTTCTACAACATCGTGCTCGATGGCGCGCTGAAAGATGCCGGGATGGCGTCCTTCAAGGCGGCGCTGACGCGCGATGATGTGACCAACATCCGCAATTTCGTGATCCATCGTGCAAATCAGGACAGCAAACCTTAGTCGCGCGCGGGCGCACCGGGCGGGAAGAACCCGCGGTAAGGCCGCGCTTCGTCCACCGCCCGGGCGAATGACGGCCGTTCGAGCAGACGCCTGCGATAGGCGCGCAAATTGGGACAGTTCCCGGCGATTTCGTGCACCCAGTCGGCGTAGAACAGCGACGGCGCCGCGGCGCAGTCGGCGAGACTGAATTGCTCGCCGGCGGCCCAGCGGCGACCGGCCATCACGCCATCCAGCCATTCATAGACGCGGGTCAGCTGCGATTTTGTTTGCGCGACGCCGAACGGATCGCGCCGGTCTGCGGCTCGAAGGAAATCGGCCACGATATTTTGCATCGGCGTCATGACATAGTTGTCAAAGTATCGGTCCATCATCCTCACTTCGAGCGCGGCGCGCGTTTCCGAAGGAATGAGCCGCATCTCTCCCGGATGATAAATCATCAAATATTCGATGATGACGCTCGACTCCGCGATCACGTTTCCGTCATCGACCAGAACGGGAAATTTCCGCAGGGGCGAGAGAGCGGTGAGCTCGGTCATCGCCGTCGGATCCTCGGGGCTCAGCGTGCGGGCGGTGAAAGGAGTGTCGTTCTCATAGAGCGCGATCAGCACTTTCTGGGAATACGACGAGAAGGGGTGCGTATATAACAATGGCTTCATCAATGTCTCCGGATTAAGATCCTTTAAAATGACAATACCAGCACCGCCGTTGGACGGTATTTCCGTTCTCGATTTCTCCCACGCCCTCGCGGGTCCCTACTGCACCATGCTGATGGCAGCTTACGGCGCGAAGGTGATCAAAGTCGAAGGCCCCGAGGGCGACATCGGCCGCACCTGGGGACCGCCGTTCAGCGGCGATGATGCGGCCTATTTTGTCGGCCTTAACAGCGGCAAGCAAAGCCTGGCGATCGATTTGAAGACGCCGTCCGGCCTCGATGCTTGCCGCAAGCTCGCGGCGAAGGCCGATATTTTGGTCGAAAACTTCAGGCCGGGCACCATGAACCGCCTCGGCTTGGACTACGCCTCGCTCGCGGCCGCCAATCCACGGTTGATTTATGTGTCGATTTCCGGCTATGGCCAGACCGGCCCGCGACGCATGGAGCCGGCCATGGATTTAATCATCCAATCGGCCTCCGGTCTCATGAGCATCACCGGCACCGAGGCGGGTGAAACCGTCAAGACCGGCCACTCCATCGCCGACATCACCGCGGGACTATTTTCTCTGATCGGCGCCATGCTGGCGCTCGAGGCTCGACATCGAACCGGCCGTGGCCAATTCGTGGACGTGTCCATGATGGACACGGTGATGTCGACCATGGTTTCGAACTTCGCGCGTTTTTTGGCGTCCGGCATCGTGCCGAAACCGCTGGGCACCTTGTTCGACGGCATCGTGCCGTACCGCAACTACCGGTGCGCTGACCGGGAAATCACCGTGGCGGTGGCCAGCGACAAGTTATGGAAGAGCTTTTGCGATTCGATCGGCAAGCCCGACCTGATCGATCACCCGGATTACAATTCAAACTCTCAACGGGTCAAAAACCGCGCGGTGCTCGAACCCATGCTCGAGTCGCTGTTTCTTACGCAACCGGCGGCGGTGTGGGCCGGCCTGTTTGCAAAGCATGGCGTTCCCGCCACCGTGGTGCGAAATCTCAAGGAAGTATTGGAAGACGAGCAGACGAGCGCCCGCAACATGACGCCCACAGTGCGGCACGCCGTCGCCGGCCCGATTCGCGTATTGGGCGTTCCTGTGCAGCTTTCCGAAACCCCCGGGCGCATCGGCAATGCGGCGCCGTTGTTGGGAGCGGACACGGCCGCCATTCTGGACGATCTTCGGAAGAATTCCGTCTAGCGGAACGTGACGGCCGATTCGCCCGGCGCCTGAGCCAGTAGTACAATTAAGCGGTTTGACGATCGCAATTTAATCGCGCGTTTGCGTACTAGGCAGGAATTCTACTATGGGCGACCTTCGGCAGTTGGGTTTGGGTTTTGCGGCAGTGTGTTGTCTTGCGGGGCCGGCGCTCGCCTTGAATCCCGGCGATACCGTCGACAACTTTCGCCTGATCGATCAGAACGGACTTTCGCACGAGCTTTACTACTTGTCCGACATGAAGGCGGTGGTGCTGTTGGCCGACGGCAACGGTTGTGACGCGTCGCGCTCCGCAGCGAAGTCCGTGGACGCGATGCGCGCCAAGTATCAAGCGCAAGGCGTGGAATTTCTGGCGATCGATTCGAATATGAAGGACACGCCGGAAGCGATCAGCAAGGAAGCCAAAGCGGATGGGGTCGGCATGCCGGTACTCAGCGACGAATTGCAGCTCATCGGCGAGTCCTTGGGATTCACGCGCAACGGCGAAGTGTTGGTCGTGAACGCGCAGACCTGGAAGGTGCTGTATCGCGGCGCCGTTACCAAGGGCTCGCAGAACTACGTGGCCGACGCGCTCGATGCTGCCTTGACCGCCGCTCCGATCAAGGTGGCGCAAACCGAGGCCACCGGCTGCAATATCGTGATGCCGGAACGCAGCCGTCTTGCGGCCCACAAGCAAATTTCCTACGAGAAGACCATTGCTCCGATGCTGAGCGAGCATTGTGTGGCCTGCCATCGCGCAGGCGGCATCGCTCCGTGGCAGATGTCGAGCTATGACATGGTTCTCGGTTTCTCGCCGATGATCCGCGAGGTGGTGAGAACCAAGCGTATGCCGCCGTGGCACGCCGATCCTCACTACGGCGTCTTCAGCAACGATCGCTCGCTGACCGCCGATCAAACCAAAACGCTGGTGCATTGGATCGAAGCCGGATCGCCGCGCGGGAGCGGCGCGGATCCTCTAACCATGGTCAAGAAGGATTGGCCGGTTTGGCCGCTCGGCAAGCCGGATCTGATCGTGAATCTGCCGAAGTTCGATGTGCCGGCGACCGGCGTGATTCCCTATCAAATGTGGACCGTCGACAATCCGCTGGACCACGATGTGTGGGTGCGCGCCGTGGACTTCCTGCCGGGCGATCGGGCCAACTTGCATCACATCATTGCCACGATCGGCGGCGAGATGGGCGGTGGCGGCAAGCGCGACGCGGGCGATGGCAGCCTCGCCGACTACGTGCCGGGTTCGGAGCCGCTGCAAATTCCGCCCGAGAGCGGCATCTTGCTGAAGAAGGGCGCCAAGTTCGGCTTTCAGGCGCACTACACGGTGAACGGCAAGGAAGCGACGGACATGACCCAGATGGGCTTGTACTTCATGGACAAGCCACCGCAGTACCGCTATCGCGCCGCCATCATGGCGAATCCGAAAATCAAGATTCCCGCCAACACCAAGCTCTACACCAACGATGCGACGCACACCTTCGATCAGGAAGTGCTGGTTTACAGCTTGCATCCACATGCCCATTTCCGCGGGGCCGCGGCCGAATTCGTGGCGATCTATCCCGACGGTCACGAGGAAGTACTGCTCAATGTGCCGAAGTATGAATTCAACTGGCAGACAACCTATGTGTTGAAGACGCCAGTCGTTCTGCCGGCGGGCACCAAGGTCAGGTACAGCATGAGTTACGATAACTCCACGCAGAACAAGGCCAATCCGGATCCCAATCGGGTGGTCCCATGGGGCCAGCAGACCTGGGATGAGATGTTGTTCGGCGTGATTCGCTACCGCTATCTGACCTTGGACGCCGCTCCCGCGCAAACGGCGCAAGTCGCGCAGTAACCGTCATGCGCAAAGGCATACTGCTCTCGCTCGGCGCGCTGTGGACGATCGGCGCAGGCGCAGCATCGGTACTGACGCCGGGACAGCATGTCGCGGACTTTACGCTGATGGATCAGAGCGGGGCGAAGCACGAGCTCTACGGATTCTCGAGCAAGAAAGCCGTGGTCATCATGACGCAGAGCAACGGCTGCCCGATCGTGCGTCTCGCGGTTCCGGCGCTGCGTGATATTCGAGCGCAGTACCAATCCCGCAACGTCGAATTTCTATTGCTGAATCCCACGCTGCAGGACACGCCTGAATCGGTGGCGCAGGAGGCCAAGGAATTCGGTTTCGACATGACCGTCTTGCTGGACCGATCGCAGTCGGTCGGCGAGTCCTGGGGCGTGGACCGAACCGCGGAAGTTTTCGTGATCGACCCTAAGACCTGGACTTTGATGTATCACGGCCCCATCGATGATCGCCTGAACTATGAAGCACAGCGGCCGGTGCGCCATCGGTATTTGACCGATGCCTTGGACGCGGTGCTGGCGGGCAAGCCGGTGTCCGTGGCCGCGGTCATGTCGCCGGGTTGTCTCATTTACTTTCCAAAGCGCAAACACAGTTAATAGACTCGCTATGCATGCGTAGTCGAATGCCACTCGTGGCCGGCCTGCTGCTATACGCGCACGGCGCGCACACCGTAGTGGCGCAGTCCCAGGCGCGGAGCGGCGAGTCCTTATTTCTGGAACATTGTTCCGGTTGCCACAACGACGCTCCCGAAGCACGCGCACCGGCTCCGGAAGTCCTCAAGCAGCGTTCGCCCACGGCGATCCTCGATGCGCTGGCAAGCGGACCGATGCGCGTGCAGGGCGCTACCTTGAGCGGTCCGCAGCGACGCGCCATCGCGGAATACCTCGGGGGCACGATAACGGGCGATGCAACGGGTGCGACGGTGGGGCGATGCGATACACCGGCACGATTAAAGCTCGATTCGGGACCTGCGTGGAATGGTTGGGGCGCTTCGCTCGCCAATGAGCGCCGGCAATCCCTATCCGCAGCAGGATTAAGCGCGCAGCAATTGCCGCAGTTGGAACTAAAATGGGCGTTTGGGTTTCCCGATGCAACCTCTTCCTGGGCGCAGCCCACCGTGGTCGGAGGTTGGGTGTTTGTCGGCAGCCAGAATGGCACTGTTTATGCGCTCGATGCGAGTTCCGGTTGCATTCACTGGTTCTTCAGCGCCGATGGCGGCGTGCGCAGCGCGATCAGCGTGGGGCCGGGCAAGGGCGGCGCCGCCGTTTACTTCGGTGACACGGCGGCGCATGCCTATGCTCTGGACGCAACCAGCGGCCGTTTGCTTTGGAAAACCCAAGTGGAATCGCATCCGCTGGCGCGAATTACCGGAGCGCCTGCCTTGTACCGCGGCCGTCTCTATGTGTCCATGTCGTCCTACGAGGAGTCGCAGGGTGCCCGGCCGGATTACGGTTGCTGCACATTCCGTGGCAGCGTGTCATCTTTGGACGCCAGCACCGGCAAACTGCTGTGGCGGACATACATGATCGCCGATGAGCCGCGGGAGCGCGGCAAGAGTTCCAGCGGGGTCACGCTCTATGGACCGGCCGGGGCATCAATATGGTCATCGCCCACCATCGATTCCAAGCGCGGGCTCATTTACGTCGGTACCGGAAATACCTACGCCGGCGCTGCGGCGCCCGCGAGTGACGCGGTGGTGGCGCTGAAACTCTCCGGTAAGATCAAGTGGGTGAAGCAGCTCTATCCCAAGGACGTCTTCATCACCGGCTGTCGGGCGAAAAGCCAAAACCCAAACTGCGCAGATCAAAGCGGGCCGGACTACGACTTCGGCAATTCCCCGATACTGGCCACCCTTGCCAACGGCAGAAACGCCATTGTCATCGGCCAGAAGTCTGGGTTGGGATGGGCGCTCGATCCCGAAAACGACGGCGCGGTTCTTTGGCAATACCGCGCTGGCGCGGGCGGCGCGCTGGGCGGCATCGAGTGGGGTTCCGCGGTGGATGAGACTCACGCGTACTTTGCCGTCTCGGATATTTTCTCCGCCGCGCCGGGTGGGCTCCATGCGGTGAATCTACAGACGGGCGAGCGTGCGTGGTACGCGCCTCCGCTGCCGCCCAAATGTATCGCCGGACGGCTCTGCAGCGCCGCGCAGGCGGCGGCGATCAGCGTCATTCCGGGGGCGGTATTTTCCGGATCCAACGATGGCACACTGCGCGCGTATTCGACCCTCGATGGCACGATTCTGTGGGAGGTCGACACCGACCACGAATTTCAAACCGTGAACGGCGTTGCGGCAAAGGGTGCGTCGATGCTCGGTCCGGGTCCCACCATTGCCGGCGGCATGCTATTTGTGCCTTCCGGGTACGGCGGATTCGGGGGACGTCCGGGCAATGTACTACTTGCCTTTGGCCTGCCGCTCAAGCCTGCGAGCTATTCCAAGTGAATCGCTTGGTCACGGCATAGTTCCACGCGGCTCCCACGGCGATACCCCCCAGGGCCGCAAGATAGCGAGTGCCGCTGATTTCGTTAAGATACGTCGCCAGACCGACGTTCATGAAGGCGCCAACGCTGCAGGCGAGGTTGAATGACAGCCATCCGCGCAGCCAGCGCCAGCCGCGCAAGCGTTGGTCGCGGTAGGTGAGCACGTTGTTAACGGCGAAATTAAATGTCATGGCGCAGATCGTGGCTGCGGCCTGCGCGGCAGGGAAGCGTACGTGCGCGAACTGAAGCAGGGGGGTGAGCACCGCGAAGTGCACGCCCACGCCGAGTGCGCCGACGATGCAAAATGCGATGAAGCGCACCGGGATGATGTGCCCCGCCAGCTTGTCGAGCAGCAGCATGGCGTATTCCCAGCGCGTCAGGGAATCGAGCTTGCTGTCTCCGGCCGTACGCAGCCTGAAGCTGTAAGGCAATTCCTTGAAACGCAGCGGCTGCGCTGTCGAGGCGAAAAGATCGGTGAGAATCTTGGTGCCGATGGTCGACAGATCATGAACTGCTGCGTCGAATACGGCACGGCGCATCATGAAAAAGCCGCTCATCGGGTCGGTCAATTGATCCGGAACCAAGACGCGGCTGAAACGCGTGCCCAGCTTGCTCAAGCGCAGACGCTTGGCGTCCCAATCGCCGGTACCGCCGCCTTGCACATAGCGGCTGCCGACCACCATGTCGAGCTGGCCCGCCTTTAGTTCCGTCAGCATATGCGGCAGCAGACTCTCATCGTGCTGCAGATCGCCATCAATCACCGCTAGATAAGGCGCCGAGCTGGCCAGCATGCCTTCCACGCAGGCAGACGATAAACCGCGACGGCCAATTCGTTGAACGCAGCGTACCCGCGAGTCCTGCGCCGCCAGTTCGCGAGCCAGTTCCGCCGACCGGTCGGGCGAGTCATCGTCCACGTAGATGATCTCCCAGGCCGTATCGCCCAGGGCGGTGCGGATCTTCTCCGTCAGTTCAATCAGATTGTCCCGCTCGTTGAATATCGGAACGACGACTGAGACTTCGGGACCGGCGTGGATCATGGCGCTGCAGTATAACGCGCCGCCGTCTCTAGTTGCGCGCCGCTCCCAACCTGCTAGCATTGCCGGCCCTAAAAGACGCGATTCTCGGGGTGTAGCTCAGACTGGTAGAGCGCTACGTTTGGGACGTAGATGTCGCAGGTTCGAATCCTGTCACCCCGACCACTTCACACTTTTTTCGCGCCAGTCCCTTCATCGAAACCGCGCAATACATAGGCGACGATCAGGTCCGCGGCTTCATCGGCCGAAGTCTCGACGGTATTGACCCGGATTTCGGGATTCTCCGGAGTTTCATAAGGTGAATCGATGCCGGTGAAGTGCTTCAATTCGCCGGCACGCGCTTTCTTGTAGAGTCCCTTTACGTCCCGTTGCTCGGCCACCGCCAGCGGCGTTTCAACGTATATCTCGATGAACTCGCCCGGCTGCGACATGCCGCGCACCATGCGCCGTTCAGCGCGGAAGGGCGATATGAACGCCGTCAAGACAATGAGCCCCGCATCCGTCATCAGTTTCGCCACCTCGCCGATGCGCCTGATGTTCTCGACGCGATCCGCATCCGTGAAGCCCAGATCCTTGTTCAGACCGTGCCGCACATTGTCGCCGTCGAGCAAAAAACTGTGCTTGCCCAATGCATAGAGCTTTTTTTGCACCAGATTCGCTATCGCCGATTTGCCGGCGCCGCTCAAACCCGTAAACCAAAGCAGACGTGGCCTCTGATGCTTCAAACTTGCATGTGAGTCCCGGTCGATGTCGAGGGCCTGCCAGTGCACATTGCCGGCGCGGCGCAGCGCGAAATGCAGCATGCCCGCAGCCACCGTGGCATTACTGATTTTGTCGATGAGGATGAAGCCGCCCAGTCCGCGGTTCTTCTCATAGGGTTCGAAAACCAAAGGTTTGTCGGTGGAAAGATTGGCGACGCCGATGGCATTCAGTCCCAAAGTCTTCGCCGCGAGATGCTCCAGCGTATTGACGTTGACTTGAAATTTCGGAGTATGAATGGTGGCGGTCAGCAGTTGCGTGCCGAGCTTGAGCCAGTAGGGCCGGCCCGGGAGCAAAGGCTCGTCAGCCATCCAGACGATCGTGGATTCGAACTGATCGGCTGCCTCAGGCGCATTGTCGGCCGCTGTGATCATGTCGCCGCGGCTGCAATCCACCTCGTGGGCGAGGGTGAGCGTCACCGATTGCCCGGCGACCGCCACCTTTAAGTCGCCGCCCATCATGACCAGCCGCGCCACCGTCGAGGTTTTGCCGGAAGGGAGCACGCGTACGGCATCTCCGGGACGAATGAACCCATCGCTGATCAATCCGGAAAAGCCCCGAAAATCAAGGTCCGGCCGATTGACCCACTGCACGGGCATGCGAAAGGGCCGCTGTTGTGCGGCCGTCGCGTCAACCTCGGCCCCTTCCAACTGCTCCAGCAATGTTGGGCCCGAAAACCAGCGCGTATTGCCGGACAGGGTGGTGATGTTGTCTCCGTCAAGACTGCAGATCGGAATCGGGACAAAGCTGCGGATGCCGATGCTGTCGGCGAAGGCGCGATAATCCTCGACAATCTTTGTGTACCGCGATTGATCGTAATCGATCAGATCCATTTTATTGACGGCGAGCACCAGATTTTTGATGCCGATCAAATGCGCAAGGTAGCTGTGACGACGCGTCTGCGTCAGCACCCCCTTGCGCGCATCGATCAGGATGACCGCCAGATCCGCGGTGGAGGCGCCGGTCACCATGTTTCTCGTGTATTGCTCGTGGCCCGGCGTATCGGCGACGATGAACTTTCGCCGCTCGGTCGAAAAGAAGCGGTAGGCGACATCGATCGTGATGCCCTGTTCGCGCTCGGCGGCGAGGCCGTCCACCAGCAATGCGAAGTCGATGTTTTGCCCCTGGGTGCCGATGCGCTTGCTGTCGGCAGCGAGCGCCGACAGCTGGTCCTCGAAGATCGTTTTTGTGTCGTACAGCAAGCGCCCGATGAGCGTCGATTTGCCATCGTCGACCGATCCGCAGGTAATGAAGCGCAGCAGCGAGGTTTGCCCGGAAGCGCCGCTCATTAGAAATAGCCCGCCTGCTTCTTGTGCTCCATGGAAGCGGCCTGATCGTGATCGATCGCGCGGCCCTGGCGCTCCGAGGTACTCGTCAGCAGCATTTCCTGGATGATGGCCGGCAACGTCGCCGCGCTGCTTTCGATCGCGCCGGTCAAGGGATAGCAACCGAGGGTTCGAAATCGTATCGATCGCATCACAGGGGTCTCGCCCGCGCGCAGCCGAAAGCGATCGTCATCGACCATGAGCAGCAAGCCGTCGCGCTTCACGGTCGGCCTGCGAGCCGCCAGATACAGCGGCACGATCGGGACATTTTCCGAGAGAATGTATTGCCAGATATCGAGTTCCGTCCAATTCGACAAGGGAAAAACTCGAATGCTTTCTCCCTTGGCCTTGCGCGAGTTATAGAGGTTCCAGAGTTCCGGGCGCTGGTTTTTCGGGTCCCAACGCTGGTTTGCGGAGCGGAAGGAAAAAATACGCTCCTTGGCGCGCGACTTTTCCTCGTCGCGGCGCGCACCGCCGAAGGCGCTGTCGAATCCATGCTGAACCAACGCCTGCTTCAAGCCTTCGGTTTTCCAGAGATCGGTGTGCAGGGAGCCGTGATCGAAGGGGTTGATGCCGCGAGCCAGGGCGTCGGGATTGCGATGAACGATCAATTGCATGCCGCTTTCCCGCGTCATCCTATCGCGCATCTCGTACATGGCCCGGAACTTCCAGGTAGTGTCGACATGCAGCAGCGGAAAGGGCGGGAGGCTGGGATAAAACGCCTTGCGGGCAATATGCAGCATGACCGCGCTGTCCTTTCCCACCGAATACAGCATCACCGGCTTGTCGTTCTCGGCAACGACCTCGCGCATGATGTGCACGCTCTCGGATTCGAGCCGTTCAAGGTGCGTCAACGCAACCGTCATTGGGCTGCGCGGGATTTGTTGGTATTGTCCTGGAAAGCAGCGCCGGTCTTCGCTTTGATCTCATCAAGCGTAACACCCGGCGCCAGTTCGATCAGCGCGGCGCCGCCCCGGTGACGGTCAATTTCAAATACGCCGAAGTCGGTGATCAGCAAGTCCACGACTGCCTTCCCCGTGAGCGGCAGGGAACATTGACGCAGGAATTTCGGTGCACCCGATTTCTCGGTATGTTCCATCACCACGATGATGCGGCGCACGCCCGCCACCAGATCCATCGCGCCGCCCATGCCCTTGACCATCTTGCCCGGCACCATCCAGTTGGCGAGGTCCCCGGATTCCGAGACTTGCATTCCTCCCAGTATGGACAGATCGATGTGGCCGCCGCGAATCATGGCGAAGCTGTCCGCCGAGGAGAAATAACTGGTCTCGGGTAACTCGGTGATGGTTTGCTTGCCGGCATTGATCAAGTCGGCATCGATTTCATCGTCGTAGGGGAAGGGACCCATGCCCAACATGCCGTTCTCACTTTGCAAGGTAACCGACATGCCCGGCGGAATGAGATTGGCGACCAGCGTGGGGATGCCGATACCCAAATTCACGTAGTACCCGTCATGTAGTTCGCGCGCGGCGCGCGCGGCCATTTCATCGCGGTTCCAGGGCATTAGCGCGCCGCTCCTCGTGTGGTACGCCGCTCGATGTGCTTGATGTAGTTGCGGCCAAGAAAAATCCGATCAACGAATATCCCCGGAGTGTGAATTTGATCCGGATTCAATTCGCCGGGTTGCACCAGATGCTCGACTTCCACCACGGTGAGCTTGGCGGCAGTCGCCATCATGGGATTGAAGTTGCGCGCCGTCTTGCGATAGATCAGGTTGCCCTCGGTATCGCCCTTCCAGGCCTTGATCAGGCCTATATCCGCGATGAGTCCGGTCTCCATCACATAATTCTCGCCGTTGAATTGGCGCGTCTCCTTGCCTTCGGCGACTACGGTGCCGTAACCGGTGCGGGTGTAGAACGCCGGGATGCCCGCTCCGCCCGCGCGAATCCGCTCGGCAAGAGTCCCTTGGGGGTTGAACTCGATTTCGATGCCCCCGGACATGTACAGTTGCTCGAGAACCTTGTTCTCACCGACATAGGATGCGATGACTTTTTTGATCTGGCCGTTGGCGAGCACCGCCCACATACCGTAGTCATCCGCGCCCACATTGTTGCCGATGACCGTCAATCCCTTGATGCCGGAATCGCGAAGCGCCGTGATCAGATTTTCCGGGATGCCGCACAGGCCAAAGCCGCCCGACATCACGCTCATGCCGTCGAACAGGGAGCCCGCCAGGGCGCTATTTGCGTCCGCATAGACCTTCGATTTCACAATCCATCCTCGTCGCCCCCGCTTGGGCGCGGTGGCAATTCTATGCGATGCGCGAAAGCTTGCGTAAAATGAAGTGATGGGCCCGCTAACCGGTGTCAAAGTGATCGAAATCGCCGGATTGGGCGCCGCGCCCTA
>DASXNX010000099.1:0-13667 GCA_036494725.1 Steroidobacteraceae bacterium | reverse complement strand
TCGGAGTAGAGCCCCGTGCCATAGGGAGGCGGTAAAACCTTGGTGAGGTCATTGATTTGGATGATGCCGTCGGAGCCTACGCCATAGGGCATGTAGAGCCGGTTGATGGCCTTGCCGTTCAACGTGCTGACCACAATCGGGCCGTGCACGCCGGGCGGCACGGTGTGAGTGGTCGTTTCGGTTCCGGGCATCACGAAGGTCGAGCCGGGATTCTGGCCTGGATACCCGAAATCCATGATGTATTTTGGATGCTTGGGATCGCTGAGATCATAGATCTTCAGATGCTGATTCGGACTGCTGTTCGCGTTCCATCCATCAAAGCTGGCATCGGTCGGGCTCGTGGCGCCGCCCACGATGTAGGCAATACCCGTGCTGCAATCCCACCAATTGCGATGGGTGACATCGAGGCCGTTCACCGGCGTTGAGACCAAAGTCGGATCGGCGGGATCGGTGACATCCCACACTTCGTGGGATACGGCGCCGTTCTCGCGCAGCAGAAAGGTCTTGCCGGGATACAATTTGCCGGGCAACGCATTGCCGTCGCACAGCTTCGCCATGCGCGCGCCGCCCTTGTCGGCAATCAAGTGCTTGAGGTATTTAGGATGGCGGGGGTCGGTCACATCGACGATGGAGGTCCCATTTTCCTCCACCACGCCGGTCATGGGATTGAGCATCTTCCCCGCGAAGTGCCCTGCATAAGCGATCACCCGATCTCCCTGGGTATGCACCGTAGTCTGGTAAGTGGTGCGGCCCTGCAGATCGTTGTGGCCGAGCCATTCAGTGTTAAAGGTGTTGGATCCATCCGGATGCGTGGTGCCGCGTGGGAAAAGCGTATCGAGATCATTCGCGGACCGTGCGGCACCTGCCGCGATCAACAGCGCGAGGCCGAGCGATGACGCGATGCGCCATCGGCGCGCCTGCATCGAATGCATGCCGTTATTCTGATTCATCATGGTGTCCCCTTCGTCTGAACGTTTTGCAGACCGGTTTGCCAGCCGGGTCCTTTGTTCATGCTCAGCGCGGCCAGGATATCGACCTTAAGTCGACGCCGCGATAATTTACGTGGGCTTACTTTTTAGGAAACTTCAGTATTGATCTAGGCAAGTTCGTTTGCAACGAGATCGACCGACAAGAAGTGTAAAGGTTTGAGCCGCGCTGCAGCACAGTCGACTCACCTTAAACTTACTTGCCCTGCGCCTGAACGAGCGGCGTTCGAGAGCTGAGCTGCAGGTCGACCATCATCTGGATGCGACGATCCAGTTGGGCCCAAGTCGCGCCCTTCTTCCCTCCGATAGCTTTTGAAACGATCGGCAGGTACTTGGCGCGCAGCTGCGTCGCTCCGACGTCCACATCCAACAACTGCTTGAGGAGCGAGCTAGCCTGCTCATCAGTCATCGTCCCGAAGTGATCGGCATACTCCTGAAACATCGCATACTGCTTGTCTTTGGTTTTGCTCAGCTCAGCGACATACTGGTCATAGATGGGCCAAAACTTGGTTGCATCAGCGTCGCTGAGCGTCAGGTTCTGCGCCATCAACTGCTTCTTCTGCGAACGAATGTCCTTGCGCAGCATGTCTAGGTCCTGCGTGCTGACGACATGCACATCCTTGTCGGCGGCCGGCGCACCTGCTGTCTGGGCACTTGCCATCCCTGTGAGCGCCAGCAGGGTCGCGGTCACCATCGTTGCCACAATCTGATTCGTCATCAATCTTCTCCTTAATTTTAACGAATTCACTTCCAGACACGCTCCGCGGGTTCGGCACGCAGGTTACGAATGCGCCCGAGCCGCGATCGGGCGGCGTAGCTTACCTTTTTCCCGGGGGGCGCGGCGTGTGCAATGCGTGTTCGGTCAGGCGGCGACATGTGTGCGATGCCGCAATCTCGACGCAGACGCCGTCAATAGGCCTTGAGCGTCTTGCCGGTCTGGTCGACCGTTTCAAGCGACACGTCGAAACCCCACAGCCAGCGTAAGTGCTTGAGGGTTTGTGCGGTCTCATCCTCGAGAAGCATCCTGCCGTTGTAACTTTGGTGCTGCAGGGTCAGCTTTCTATCGGAGTCTCGCCCATAGCGGACCACCGATATTTCCGGCATGTAGGACTCAAGGCGATATGAGGCAGCCAAGTGACTGCGAATCGCCTTGAACCCGTCGGATCCCGCCGTGTCGCTTACCGTCCAATGGTCCAGCCCGTCGCCCGTTTGAATGTTCATCAAGCGAAAGTCGCGCACCAACTTCGGCGTCGCGAACTGCAGCAGGAAGCTCTCGTCGCGATAATTTCGCATGATGTCATGGAAGGTTTCCAGCCAATCTCGGCCCGCGATGCCTGGCAGGTACTCCCGATCCTCCGCGGTCGGCGCCTCGCATACGCGCTTGATCTCGTTCCACGCCGCGAATCCCAGCGCGTAGGGATTCACCCGCGCATAGTCCGTTTGCTTGATGACGTTGGTGTGGGAGTGCAGACATTCGAGCAATATTCCCTGATCGATCTGCCCGGCGTCATACATGTCGTTGATCAGTCGATGATGCCAAAACGTTGCCCAGCCCTCATTCATGACTTGCGTCTGGCGCTGCGGATAGAAGTACTGGGCAATCTTGCGCACGATGCGCGCGAGCTCCCGCTGCCAAGGCTCGAGCTTGGGCGCGTGCTTCTCTATAAAATAGAGCAGGTTTTCCTCGGGCTCGGCCGGAAACTTCGGCTCGGCTTCGGCCGACTTCGAAACCTTAGGCACCAGACTGTAGTATTCGCCTTGGCGCATCGCTTCCTGGGCCAGCGACAGCCGCTTTGCCTGGTCGGCGCGCTCTTTGCGCGTATCGAGCTTGCGTGGCCGCTTGTACTTGTCCAGCCCCTGGTCGCGCAGCGCATGCAGCGCATCGAGTGTCTGCTCGACCTGAGCCGCACCGTGGCGCTCCTCGCACTCGGCGATGTAATTGCGGGCAAACAGCATGTAGTCGAGGACGGCGTCCGCCTGGGTCCATTGCGTGAACAAATAATTGCTCTTCGAGAAACTGTTGTGGCCGAAACAGGCATGCGGAATCACGAGAGCCTGCATCGCCAAAGAATTGCCTTCCATCAGAAACGCGATGCAAGGGTTCGTGTTGATGACGATTTCGTAGGCCAGGGCGTTGGCGCCGGAACGATACTTGCCGCTCTCGATCAAGTATTGCTTGCCGAAACTCCAATGACCGTAATTGACCGGCAGGCCGCTGGAGACATAGCTGTCCAGCATTTGTTCGCTGGTGATCACTTCCAGTTGATTGGGGTAGGTATCGAGGGCATAGCGCCCGGCGTGGCGCGCGCAGATCTGCTCGATGGCGAGCAGATCGTCCAGCGTCCATTCGCTGCCGCTGAATCTGGATTCCCTCGTGGGCAGCGTGCCGGCGCGGGTCAAGCCGGCTGTTCCTTTTGAAATAGCTTGGCGAGCGCCGGGTAAACCTCGCCGCGGGCCGTGACCGTCGCCATATTGAAGTGATCGCTTTCGATGCCGCGATAGGCCGCCCACAGGGTGCTCGACTCCTGTGCCGCCGCCTCGCCCACCTCGGCGTAAACAAAGTAACGCGAAGCCGGCAAGAGCTGCGAGAGCAAATAGGCCGATGACTCGGTCGAGTCGTTGCCGAAGGCATCGCCGTCGCTGGCCTGTGCGCCGAAAACATTGTATTGCGAGGCGGGATAGCGCAAACCGATGATTTCGTTCATTTTGGCGAGAGCGGACAGGACCTTGGTGCTGCCGGCCTGCGTGCCGCTGAAAAACGTGTCTTCGTCGACTTCTTGCGCTTGATCGGTATGCCGGATGAACACCAGTTCCACCTTGGCGTACTTGCGGGTCAGGAAAAGGTAGAGCAGCGTGAAGAATCGCTTCGCCAGGTCCTTGCGCGACTCGTCCATGGACGAGGATACGTCCATGAGGCAGAACATCACCGCGGCGGTGCGCGGCGACTGCACCTCGATCAAACTGCGGTGCCGCAGATCGATCGGATCG
This sequence comes from Steroidobacteraceae bacterium, assembly GCA_036494725.1. Classification (GTDB taxonomy): domain Bacteria; phylum Pseudomonadota; class Gammaproteobacteria; order Steroidobacterales; family Steroidobacteraceae; genus Bog-1198. The sequence continues at coordinate 9,693 of DASXNX010000099.1, read as the reverse complement.
AGAAAGGGGATGTCCGCACCGCGCTGACGCACCTCCTTGAGCTCGAGTTCCGCGGCCTGCACGCGGGCCGGCACGGCGCTGGAGCGCGCAACACGCAACTCGGCCTCCGCTGCGTCGAGGGCCTGTTCGAAATGCGCCTCGGCCGCCACGCGCCGGCCGATGGAGGCTTTGAAGGTACGCGCCACGCAAACGGTGCTGGGATTCCCGTAGCGCACGACGCCGCCGCGGCGAAATTTGTTGGCATCGATTTCCAGCAGGCTCTTCTTGACCATGGGCGGCAGTTCGAGTTCATCGAAGAGCAGCGACAGATATTCTTCGCGCGAGAGGGCGAAACGAAAGATATCCTCCTGCTCGGACTCGCCTTCCCCGGGCCCGGAACCCCGGCCGCTTCCGGAAGGGTCGCGAGGTATTTTGTCGCCCACGCGATACTTCTCGTTGCCCGGAAGCACCCGGCCGGCGGCCCCCGATCGCGGATCCAACGAGAAGCTCGGTTCCTTGACATCCTTGCGGTTGATCGCGACATCCGCGGCCTTGTCGTGATCGCCTATCTTGCGACGCGCGATCATTTGGTCGACTTGCGCTTTGAGGGCTCCCTCCAAGCGCTTCAAGACACGCTGCCGATTCGCGGTACTCTTGCCCTTGTCCGGCCGGCGATCGACGATGACGCTGCTCACTGCCACTCCTAGTGAATGGGAATCACTGCCGCCGGGCCATCGTCCACCATTCGACCTGACGGCGCACCTGGGTCGGCGTGTGGCCGCGCACCTTCATGCGGGCAACGAACGCGGCGTGCTTCTTCTCATCCTCGGCATTGCCCTTGGCAAAGTAGGACACCACGGGCAGCAGGTCGTCGGTGGCGGCGAACATGCGCTTTTCGATGACTTCGCGCAGCTTCTGATAGCTGGTCCACACGAGCTTCTCGCCGCCGCTCTTGTTCTGCGCGCGCAGCACATGATTGACGATTTCGTGGCGGAAGTCCTTGGGATTGCCGATGCCGGCGGGCTTCTCCATTTTTTCGAGCTCGGCATTCAGCGCCGACTTGTCGAAGGCCACGCCGGTGGCCGGGTCCACGTAGACCTCTTCTTGGATCCAAAAATCGGCAAACGCCACATAGCGGTCGAAGAGCTCCTGGCCATAATCTGCATACGACTCCAGATAGGCCGCCTGGATTTCCTTGGTCAATTCCTCGAGATAGCGCGGGATGAGGAAGTCCTTGAGGTGCACCATGCACGCCTTCTGCAAATCGGGGCTAAAATCGGAGGTGCCGATGCTCTCCTCGATGACCTTCAGCAGCGTCACCGGGTCGGCGGATTCCTCGGCCGGATCGCGATTGAACGCCTTGGAGATGAGCTTGAAGGCGTAGCGGGTCGAGAATCCGGTCATGCCCTCGTCTGCGCCGGCCGCCTCGCGATATTCGGCGACACTCTTCGCCTGGGGATCGGATTCGCGCAGGTTCTCGCCGTCATAAACCCGCAATTTCGAATACACACTGGAGTTGGTGGGCGCCTTGAGCCTCGACAAGACCATGTAGCGCGCGAGCATCGACAAGGTGCCGGGCGCGCATGGCGCCTTCTCCAGCGTCGATTCCCGGAGCAGCTTCTGGTAGATCGCGACTTCCTCCGTGACGCGCAGGCAATACGGTACCTTCACGATGAAGATGCGATCGAGGAACGCTTCATTGTCCCGGTTACCGCTGAATTTCTTCCACTCGCTCTCGTTCGAATGCGCGAGGACGGTACCCTGGTAAGGCATGGCGCCGAAGCCCTCGGTCCCCTTGTAGTTGCACTCTTGCGTCGCGGTCAGCAAGGGATGCAGCACCTTGATGGGCGCCTTGAACATTTCCACGAACTCCAACAGGCCTTGGGTGGTCAGGCACAGGCCTCCCGAATAACTGTAGGCGTCCGGATCATCCTGACTCAGCTTGCTGAGCTTGCGCATGTCGACCTTGCCGACCAGCGAGCTGATGTCCTGGGTGTTCTCATCACCCGGTTCCGTCTTCGCGACCGCCATTTGATTGAGTACCGAGGGGTAGACACGCTGCACGAGAAAGCGCGAGAGGTCGCCGTGGTAGTTGTGCATGCGCTTCTGCGCCCAGGGACTCGACAGTCCGGTGAGATAGCGCGGTGCGATACCGTATTCTCCCTCCAGCCGAGCACCGAACTTGTCCGGATTGAACAGCCCCAGCGGCGACTCCAGCAGCGGGCTGCGTTCCCCGGTATCGCCGTCGACCAAGGTATAGATGGGATAGCGCTCCATCAGGTTCTTCAGCTTGATGGCCAGCGTGCTCTTCGCGCTGCCCACCGGCCCCAGCAGATAAAGAACCTGTTTGCGCTCCTCGAGACCCTGCGCGGCGTGGCGGTAGAAGGAAACGATTTCTTCGATGATGCCGCCTTCCATGCCGTAGAAATCGGCGAAGGCATCGTAGTACTTCAAGGTTCGATTGCCGAACAGACGCAGCAGGCGCGGGTCTGATTTCGTGGCGACCAGCCGAGGTTCGCCGATGGCCTTCACCATGCGCTCCGCCGCCAACCCATAAGTCATCGGATCGTTGCGGCACAGTTCGAAGTATTCTTGGAACGTTAGGTTAGCGGCTACGCTCTCGTCGTAGGATGATTTGAAATCGCTGATCAGCAATGCGCTCGTTGACATGATTCAACCTCACTAAGTGCGCCAACTTCAACCACTCGCCTCTCTCGTCTCCCTGTTCTGCTTCTTCGTTGCTCTTGTTTATCGACATTATGTGCAACGTATTAAGCGCCCGAGCCGAAGATGAATACTTGATGCAAGTCTAGGATTTGGAAAGTGCGACTCGCGTCGCACTGGAGCAGCGATGGCAGTGCGGAAAATCGTCGCCGGACGCGCAAGGCGCGAATCAATCTGCTGCAGCGCGGTTGACGAGAAGCGGTTCCGTCTCGATGGTCCGTTCGGTATATTCGCAATGCGCTACGAGCCTTGGGGAAGGCAGGATGCCAGGCAATGATTCTCGCGTAACGATCCACATGGCGGCGAGCCTCGACGGCTTCATCGCCCGGAGGGACGGGCGCGTCGATTGGCTCGAAACCTCGGACAAGTTCGTGGACGGCGAGACCCTGGATCCTAAGTCTGTGGAGATATTCCTCAGGACGATCGATTGCTACGTCATGGGATCGCGCACGTATGAGACCGCGCTCAATTTTGAGACGCAGGGCTTCGGGTGGGCGTACGGCGACAAACCCACCTTCGTTCTCACCCGTCGCGAGCTTGCCCGGACGCGAAATTCCGTCGAGTTCTACTCGGGCGATCTCACACGGTTCGTGAATGAGCGCCTGCGGCCGAGCTTCCGCAGCATCTGGTTTGCGGGAGGCGGTGCGGTGTGCGCCGAATGCCTTCGTCTCGGGCTGGCCGACGAAATTTATTATTCCATCCTCCCGGTCCTGATCGGCGATGGGATCCGCTTCTTTGGGGGTCTCGACCGAGACGCGGGCCTCCATCTGGCAGGGGTCAAAGCCTACCAGAGCGGCATGGTCGAGCTTCGCTACGAGGTGCGGCGCGGCCGCTAGGATCGACGTCAGCGTTCGGCGGAATCGCGCCCGATGACCTTGAGAACCGCCTCGGCCACCTGTTCGTCGATATCGGCGGCGTCTTCGGAGTGCACGGGATACCGAATAGCAGCCACCATGCGGCCGTCCACCAGGTGCATTTGCACAAATTCGGCGTCGCGTGTCGAGGCAGTGGTCGCCGTGGTCTTCTCGATTTCCCGGTTTTGGCGGCTCAATTCCTCGCGGTAGCGGACCAGAACTGCCGCCAGGGCTGTCTGCAGTCTTTCCTTGAGCGCGCCATAATCGGCGACGGAGGGCAAATTCAGGGTTGTCTCGTGCCAAGACAAGTTGACGCCCGGTATTTGTTTGAAAAGCCCGGAGGCCTGAAAGACGATCAGATTGGCAAACGCCACCACGCGACCGGTGGGTCCCAAGGGACCATTCGAGCTGAGTTCCATGAGGTGCATCCGCACGAGGCCGATATCGATTACTTCGCCGACCACGGTTCCGATTTGTATCCGATCGCCGACCCGGATACCGTATTTGCCGATGAGAAAGAAATAGCCGACCACGGACACCAAGACGCTTTGCATGGCCACCGCGACACCGGCCGTCAACAGGCCCGCGAATGTCGCGAAGGTGCTGATCTCCGTCGCAAAGCTCAAGCCCACAATCGCAACAATGGAAATCCAAAATACGATCCGTTGCACCATCAGCAATTGGCTGCGCCGGCGAGGTTCATGCGCGTAGTGCAAAACAGCACGCTTGCTGACTTCCGCCAGGCCGATGACGGCGCACAGGATGGCGCCGAGAATCGCGAGGCGAACTGCAAGCGCCTGCAAGGCGTCATGGTATTGCTCTACGGCGCCGACCCGCCAGCTATCAAGGTTGCGTCCGTATTGCTGCAACAGCACCCGCTCCTTGTCGAGCGGCAGCAAGATGCCCGAGGTTTGCTTGAAGAGCCACGCCAAGGTATCGAACTCGGCCCGCAGCATCTTTTGAGCGGCTTCATCGGCGCTGCGTGCTTGCGCGGCCAGAGCATCGCTGCGAACGGCATAGGCCTTCAGCTGCGACCGTGATGGCGCGCTAAAATCCGCAAATGTCCGGGACAAGGATGCGGTACGACCTTTGAGAGTATCGATGGTCTTGAGCTTGCGCCTCAAATTCAAGGCCGCGACGCCTAGATCCCAAATGCCGGTCCGGGTGGCGAGCTTTTCAGCCGCGGCCGGCAGAGCCGCGGGCGCCGCAGCCGGCGAACCGCCGGCTGGAACGGACGGGACCCCTAATTGCGGTATCGCCGCGGCGATGGCCTCGATTTGCGCCTTGAGCGCGTTGGCGCTCGCTTCCTGCGGGTTGCTCTGTTCGACGAAGTCGGACATGGTATCGAGCAGATTTTTTCTTGCGCTGAGCATGGCGAGTTCGCCTTGAAGTGCGGGTTTTTTAGCGGGACTCTCCCGTTTGAGATCTTGCTGGACAGAATCGAGCTGCGATTCGACTTGTGCATGCTCATGATCGAATGAGTCCGAGGACGAGCCGGTGCTTCCCGCCGCTGCGGGCGCCGCTTTGGCCTCGCTGCTGAGTAATTCCGCGTTGGCCCGGGCGATGTCGAAAGCAAGACCGACGACCTGAGCGGCGGTTTGTCGGTTGGCATAGACGATCAAAAGATCTCGCGGGTCGGCGGCCGCTTGCTGCTGTGTGCCCAGAGTTCGATACCACTCCACGGTATCGTCCAATAGTTGAATGACTTGTGCGGCGGATAGCACAGACACTTGCGCAGGAGCGGCACCCTGCCCCGGCAATGGGCCGGCGGTGAGCGCAAAAGCGGCGACAGCCGCTAGTGGTCCCATCGGGTTCATGCAGCGTTTGTGTCGGCCGGCGCGACGACCGCGGTCAACAATAGCACGCTGTGCGCCGCGACCTCGACCGCGGCAGAATCCAGATCGCGCTCGGGCGCCTCCGGATTGGCGCTGTCCAGCCGGCCACACCAGGGTAATGCGGGTCCGGGCAACTGGAAGGCCGACGGCTCGTCGATGTTGTTGATCAACAGCATGCTGATTTCGATGCGCTCGTCCTCGAGCACCACGGCGCGCCGGACGCTGAGCAACCGGCCTTCCGTGAACTGCCAGTCCTCGGGCAGCATGGTCTGGCCTTTCTCGTCGAACCATTCGATGTCGCGCACCTTAGGGAGAGGCTCGATGCGACCGTGCTGGAAATAACTGCTGCGCACGGAGCGAAAGCGCCGGCGCAGGCCGATCAGACGCGACACGAAGGCGCGCAGCTTCTGCGCCGAGTCCGACATGGCCAGGTTCCAATCGAACCATGACACCTCGTTGTCCTGGCAGTAGGCATTGTTGTTTCCCCGCTGGGTACGACCGCATTCATCTCCGGCCAAGAGCATCGGCGTGCCGTCCGACAAGATGAGCGTCGCCAGCATCGCGCGCTTGATGCGAGCGCGCACTTCATTGATGCCTAAATCCTCGGTCGGACCTTCGGCGCCCCAATTACGGCTGTGATTCTCATTGTCCCCATCGAGATTGCCCTCGCCGTTCGCCTGGTTATGCTTCTCGTTATAGCTGACCCAGTCCTCGAGTGTGAAGCCGTCGTGCGATGTGACGAAATTCACCGAGGCCCAGGGGCGGCGTCCGCCGTGATCGAACAGATCCGCCGAGCCCTGCAGCCGCGCCGCGAGCGCGCCGCGCTGTCCCGAGTCGCCGCGCCAGAAACTGCGCACCTCGTCGCGAAAGCGCCCATTCCATTCCGCCATTCCGCCCGGTTGATTGCCGACTTGATAGCCGCCCGGCCCCGTGTCCCATGGCTCGGAGATCAGCTTGGTGGCCGCAACGATGGGATCTTGCATGAGGGCATCGAAGAATCCCGCTCCGGGATCGAAGCCATGCGCCTCGCGTCCCATCGTGACGCCGAGATCGAAGCGAAAGCCGTCGATGTGGAACTCCTGCACCCAGTAACGCAGTGAGTCCATCACCATCTGGATGACCCGAGGGTGCGTGAAATTGAGTGTGTTGCCGCAGCCGGTGTCGTTGATGCAATGGCGCGCATCGTTCCCGACCAGGCGGTAGTACGCGGCATTGTCGAAGCCGCGCCAGCTCAGGGTCGGCCCGAGCTCGCTGCCCTCGCAGGTGTGGTTGTAGACCACATCGAGAATCACCTCGATGCCGGCGGCGTGCAGGTGTTTGATCGCGGATTTGAGCTGATGCAGGGTACCGTCGGAGAGGTAGCGCATGTCCGGCGCGAAAAAACCGAGGGTGTTGTAGCCCCAATAGTTGTGGAGGCCCTTGTCGAGCAGCATGCGGTCGGTGATGAACGCGTGGATCGGCAGCAGTTCGATGGCCGTGACACCTAGGCCGCGCAGATAGTCGATGACGTGACCGTGGCTCAGCGCGGCAAAACTACCCCGATCCTGCTCGCGCACCGCGCCGAGCAACTGGGTGAAGCCGCGCACGTGCATTTCATAGATGCTGGTGTAGCGCCAGGGTGTTCGCGGCGCGCGATCGTCGCCCCAATGGAACTCATCATCCGTCACCACCGCCTTGGGCATAGCAAATGCGCTGTCGCGCCGGTCAAATGAGAGATCCGCGCGCGACGAGGTCACCCGGTAGCCGAACAATGCGTCGCTCCAGCGCAGCGCGCCGGCGATGCGGCGGGCGTACGGGTCGAGCAGCAGCTTGTTGGCGTTGTAGCGATGGCCTTGCTTGGGCTCATAGGGCCCATGCGCCCGATAGCCATAAAGCTGCCCGGGACCGACTCCGCGCAAATAGCCGTGCCAGACACCATCGGTGAATTCCGTCAGCGAGTAACGCCGCAGCTCGTGCCGGCCGCCGGCATCGAACAGGCACAGATCCATCTCCTCCGCGCTGCCGGCGAACACGGCGAAATTGGTGCCCTCCGCGTCGCAAGTGGCGCCGAGCGGGAAAGGCGACCCAATCTCGGGGCGCCGGGGATAATCCCCGTGCGCCGCCGCCGGCTCAGCGCCCATCATGGAGCAAGTAGAGGGTCGCGAGGGGCGGGATGGTGAGCTCGATGCTGTAGGGCTGACCGTGTTGATGGCGTGCTTGGGCTTCGACCGCGCCGCCGTTTCCCAAGTTGGAGCCGCCGTAGATCGCGGCGTCGGTGTTGATGATTTCGCGCCAGGTCCCGGCGCGCGGCGCACCCAGCCGATAGCCGTGATGCGGCACGGGCGTGAAATTGCAAATGGCGATCATCGGTGCTTCATGCGGATCGCTGCGCCGATAAAAGGCATACACACTGTTGGCCCGATCATCGCCGACGATCCATCGAAATCCCGTCGCCTCGAGGTCGCGCGCATGCAGCGCGGACTGCGCCCGATAGCAGCCATTCAGATCGCTCACCAGGCGCTGGATGCCGCAATGCATGGGATCCTCGAGTCCGGCCCAATCGAGCTGGCCGTCATGATTCCACTCCTGCTCCTGTCCCAGCTCCCCGCCCATGAACAGCAGCTTCTTGCCGGGATGCGCCCACATGAAGCCGAAGTAGGCGCGCAGGCCGGCGAAGCGCTGCCAGCGATCACCGGGCATTTTGCTGACGAGCGCACCCTTGCCGTGCACGACCTCATCGTGCGAGAGCGGCGAGATGAAGCGCTCGGAGAATGCGTAGATCAGCCCGAATGTCATCTCGTCGTGATGATAGGAGCGGTAGATCGGATCGATCGACAGATAGTGCAGCGTATCGTGCATCCACCCCATGTTCCACTTATAGGTAAAGCCAAGGCCCCAGTCCTTGGTCGACTGCGTCACGCCGGGCCAGGCGGTGGACTCCTCGGCGATGGTGATGGCGCGCGGGCAGCGCTGCGCGACGACATCGTTCAAATGCCTGAGGAAATCGGAGGCCTCGATATTCTCGCGGCCGCCGTATCTATTCGGGATCCACTCGCCGTCGCGCCGTGAATAGTCGCGGTAGAGCATCGAGGCCACCGCATCCACCCTGAGGCCGTCAACGTGATAATGCTCCAGCCAGTGCAGCGCGCTCGACAGAAGGAAGGCATGCACCTCGCGGCGGCCGAAGTTATAAATGAGCGTATTCCAATCCCGGTGGAAGCCCTCGCGCGCATCGGCATGCTCGTACAGCGCGGTCCCATCGAAGTGCGCCAGGCCGTGGGCGTCGGTCGGGAAATGTCCGGGCACCCAGTCGAGAATGACGCCGATGCCGGCGGCGTGACAGCGATCGATGAAGCGCGCGAACGCGGCCGGCGAGCCGAGATCCGCCTGCGGCGCGTACAGGCCGAGCGGCTGATAACCCCAGGAACCCCCGAAGGGATGCGCCATGATGGGAAGCAATTCCAGATGCGTGAAGCCGAGCTCGACCACGTAAGGAATGAGCTGCTGCGCCAATTCATCCCAATTGAGCGAACTCAAGTCGGCGCGCCGGCGCCACGAGGCGAGGTGCACTTCGTAGATGCACAGGGGCTCGTGCAGATAACCCTGCTTGGCCGACTGCGCGGTCAGCCACTGCTCATCGGTCCAGAGAAAGGGCGCCGGATCGGCGACGATCGATGCCGTGCCGGGCGGTGCTTCCGCTTGCAGCGCCATGGGGTCCGACTTCAGCGGCAACAGGCCGGCGGGACCCAGGATCTCGTATTTGTAGAAGCCGCCGGCCGCCACGCGCGGAACGAAAACCTCCCACACTCCCGAATCCCCGCGCCGGCGCATCGGATGGCGCCGACCGTCCCAGCGATTGAAGTCCCCGACCACCGAGACGCGTTGTGCGTTCGGCGCCCAGACTGCGAAGCGCACGCCGCGGACGCCGCCCAAGGTCATGACCTGTGCGCCCAGAACGCGCCCCAGTTCAAGATGATTTCCTTCGGCCAACAGATGCAGATCGAGCTCGCCCAGCAACAAACCAAAGGCGTTCGGGTCCGGATATTCGCGGCCGATCATGATTTGGGACGATCCGGAATCAGCCGCCGCGAGAGGCTCGCCAAGCCGCGCAGCGGCACGTGCAGCCAGGCAGGACGGTTCGCCGCCTCGTAGACGATTTCGTATGCCGCCTTTTCGAGCAGGAACAGATCGAGCAACGCCTGGCGCGCTCGTGGCTGAAACTGAAAGGTCGGCGCCGCCGCGATCGCTTCGATGTACGCAGACAAGAAGGCGTCTTCGGAGACTGCGCGGAATCGATCGATGATGGCGGATTTGCGCGCCAA
>DASXNX010000098.1:0-3327 GCA_036494725.1 Steroidobacteraceae bacterium | reverse complement strand
TCACGCACGAGTTTCGCGCCGGGATCGCTGGTCATGAGGTCAATCGGCTGGCGGTCGCCGAGCGCCGGGCTCAGTGTCTTGAACCAACCGATGGCCTTAGCCCTATCTCCAAAAATTTCGACAGCATCGGAGATCGTGCTGATGACGCGCATGATTCGATCGGAGACGGCGCTATCCAAACGCTTGCGCGGCGTTTGCTTGAAGCGCTTACGCGAGGTCTCGCTAACGGCCAGGATTCGCGCGCTTTGGGGCGCGGTGAGGTGCAGGCTCTTTTCGAGTCGGCTGATCACGCTTGCCGGTAGCCCCTCACCCACCAAATCGTGTAGCTTCGCAAGGCGATACGGGTATTGCGCGCCCGGCATAGGACCGAGAACCTCAACAATTATTGGTGCGCTTGCCATGGCCAGCTCCTTTCGGACAGGCAGACAGTTTAGCTTATTTGGCCTTTGCGAGAGCTCAAATGAACTTCGCAACCTTCACACACCCTCGTTGTCTCTCGTGAGAAATGCGGTTGTACGGCGCCGCCCAGAAGCACGAGTGTCGGTCGGCGACGAACTCAGGCAGCTGCTTTATCGCGACGATAGGTTGTCGCTCGTATTTATTCCAGAAACCATCTAGATATATATTATAATTATTTGATTTTATTTAGAAAAATCTGGTGGGACGGCTGGGACTCGAACCCAGGACCAAAGCCTTAAAAGGGCCTTGCTCTACCAACTGAGCTACCGTCCCATTTGCAGGCGCGCATCATAGCCGAACTTGCGCGGCAGATCACCGCGAACGCGCATTCATTGATAGTGGGTCGGATCCGGGAAGAACGCGGCGGCAAAGCCGGCCGCACGCAACCGGCAGGAATCGCATTTTCCGCACGCCCGGCCCTCCGGGTCTGCCTGGTAGCAGGAAACCGTCATACCGAAATCCAGGCCCAACCTTAAGCCCGCACGGATGATCTCCGCCTTGCTCATATCGATCAAGGGCGCGTGGATTTTGAAGCGCGCACCTTCCACCCCGGCCTTCGTCGCAAGCCGTGCGAGTTGCTCGAACGCCGAGATGAACGCGGGCCGGCAATCTGGGTACCCCGAATAATCGACCGCATTGACGCCCACGAATAGGTCCGCAGCACCGATCACTTCCGCCCAGGCCAATGCGAGAGACAGAAGCAGGGTATTGCGCGCCGGCACATAGGTGACCGGGATTCCCGCACCCGGCGTTTCGGGAACCGCGAATCTGGAGTCCGTCAGCGCTGATCCGCCGATACCTGCTAAATCCACGCGCATGATCCGATGCTCGCGTGCACCCAAGGCAGCCGCGACCCGTTGCGCGGCAGCGAGCTCCGCGCGATGACGCTGGCCGTACTCGACGCTCAGCGCGTAGCACTCATAGCCTCGCGAGCGCGCGATCGCCAGTACCGTGGCCGAATCGAGCCCGCCCGAGAGCAAGACGATGGCACGTTTAGAGTCCATATCACTTGCCGGGCACGTCGCCCCACAAGACCTTGTGCAATTGCATTTGAAAACGCACCGACAGCCGGTCGGCCAGAATCCAATCGGCCAATTGCTCCGGCGGCAGCTGGTTGTAACTCGGGGAAAACAAGATGCGGCAACGCTCGGGCAATCCGTGCTCGCTCAGGTACGCCTTACTCCAGTCATAGTCCTCGCGCGAACAGATGACGAATTTGAGCTGATCGCGCGGCGTCAGGTGAGGGAAATTCTCAAGTCGGTTGCGGGCCACCTCGCCGGATCCCGGCGTCTTCACGTCGATCACCCGGGAGACGCGAGGATCCACCATAGCCACGTCCAGCGCACCGCTGGTTTCCAGCGACACCTCGAATCCGGCGTCGCACAGCTCACGCAGCAGCCTGATACATCCTGGCTGCGCGAGCGGCTCACCGCCCGTCACGCACACATGGCGTGCACCGTAGCTCCGTACCTGATCAAGGATGCTATTCAGTTCGAGCCAATCGCCATTGTGAAAGGCGTATTCGGTGTCGCAATAGCCGCAACGCAGCGGGCATCCCGTCAGGCGCACGAACACCGTGGGGTAGCCGACCGCGTCAGCCTCCCCTTGCAACGAATGGAAAATCTCGTTGATGCGCAGCTGCCCCGCTTTGCTCGCGCGCGCACTCAATGTTTCTCGGCCGCCATCTTGTCCAGGCGCTGTTGCGCCAAGCGCCCGGCCGGCGAGTCACCATACTGGCTGACCACCTGCGTGAGCACGGCTTTTGCTGCATCCCATTGCTTCGTTTCATAACGGCAGTAACCGATCTTTAACAGCGCATCGGGGAGCTTGCGCGATTGCGGATACTTGTCGACCACCATCTGAAATGCCGCCTGCGCTTCAGAATAGGACTTATTCACATAGTAGGCCTCGCCCAGCCAGTACTGCGCGTTGTCGGCCAGCGAGCTATCAGGATAAGTAGACAAGAATTTCTGGAAAGCCGTGATGGCTCGGTCGTACTGGCCATCCTTGAGCAAATTGAATGCCGTCTGATATTCCGCCTTATCGTCGCCCGTGCCGGACGCTTCTGCCTTGGGCGCACTCGCGGCAGCCCCTGCGGCCGCTGCCGCAACAACAGTTCCGCCCGCTGCAGCGGCAGCGCCGCGCGATTCCAACGCTTTGATTCGCTGATCGAGATCGGAATAGTAGTCGCGCTGTTGCTTGCGGCCCGCATCCAGGGCAAAGCTCAATTGATCGACGTCGTTGTGCATGGCGCGCACATCGCTGCGCAACGCCTCGAGTTGATTCGAGAGCTGCAGCAAGCTCTGGTTTTCCATGACTCTCTCGATACGGGACAGCCGTGAATCGAGATCCTTCAATTTGATTTGTACCGGATCTTCCTCGGCGGACAGGGTTTGACAGCCTCCCAAGCCGCACGCAACCACGCAGAGCACGCCAAGTAAGCTGACCTTGCTCCTCACGGGAGATAAACCACTTCCACGCGGCGATTCTGCGACCAAGCCGCCTCATCATCGCCCTCCACCGCCGGCCGTTCCGCGCCGAAGCTCACCGTTGTCACCTGGGACTCCGCGACCCCTTGCAGCATCAGCGCACGCCGCACCGCTTGCGCCCGCCGCTCGCCGAGACCGATGTTGTATTCGCGGGTTCCGCGTTCGTCGGTATTGCCTTCGAGCTTCACCTTTAGATTCGGATTCGCGCTCAAGTTGTGCGCGGCCGCCGCCACGATGTCGGCGAATTCCGGTTTGATCTCCGATTTGTCGAAATCGAAATAAATGATCTTGCGCGCCAATGCCCCGGTCCCTTCCGCGCCGATTCCGCGCGCGGCGTTGGCGGCGTCGCCGCCGAGCGGACTGGTCGAGGTGGACGCGC
>DASXNX010000097.1:0-14079 GCA_036494725.1 Steroidobacteraceae bacterium | reverse complement strand
AGTAGATGTCCAGGATCTCAAACACCGCAAAGAAGATGATCAGGGGCGACCATTCGAGGAGTTGATTCATGCGGGTATCATAGCCGACGCGATGAGCATCTATCTGCAACTGCATCCTGTTACACCACAACGGCGCTATGTGCGCCAAGCAGTCGAAATGTTGCGCGGCGGAGGGGTGATCGTGTATCCCACGGACTCATGCTACGCGTTGGGCTGTCATATCGGCGACAAGACGGCGCTGCAACGAATCCGCGACATCCGCGAAACAGACCGCAATCATCACTTCACATTGGTTTGCAGGGACCTCGCCGATGTGGGTAAGTATGCCTTGGTGGATAACTGGCAGTATCGATTGCTGCGCGCACATACGCCCGGGCCCTACACGTTCTTGCTCAAGGCATCGCGCGAGACGCCGCGGCGCTTGAAGCACGAGCGGCGGGGCACCATTGGATTGCGGGTTCCGGACCATCCGGTTACCGCCATGTTGTTGAGTGAATTAGGTGAGCCGGTGATGAGTTCGACCCTGCTGCTGCCGGGAGAGGAGTTGCCGCGCACTGATGCCAAGGAGATTTACGACAAGCTCGAGCGCAGCGTGGATCTGGTATTGGACGGCGGCAATTGCGGATTGACACCGACCTCGGTGATCGACTTATCGGGCGACCGCGCCATCGTGGTACGCGCCGGCCGCGGCGACGTCAGCCCCTTTGCGGCGACGCTCACCGTATAATGGCCGCAATGCGGGCACACGAGCTCGTAATCACGTTAGATAACGAGCGCAAGCATTGGATTTAAATAAGTTTTTATACAATTTATCGATCTGGGCCATTCCCGCTTTGTTTGCCATCACCCTGCACGAAGTGGCGCACGGCTGGGCGGCCCGCTGCTTCGGCGACCGCACAGCCGAATTGTTGGGCCGCCTGAGCTTGAATCCGCTGCGCCACATCGATCCACTTGGAACGGTGCTGATTCCCGGATTGTTGCTGGCGCTGGGTCTGCCGCTGTTTGGTTGGGCGAGACCCATTCCGGTGGCGCTCGGCGCACGCGGATCGCGATGGTCCTTGATAGTTGTTGCGCTTGCCGGGCCCGCCGCCAATATTCTCATGGCGATCATCTGGTTTGCGCTGCTGGCGGCCTTGCTGCGCATCCGAATCGGCGCGACGGTGGATGATTGGGTGCTGCTCATGGCTCAGGCAGGTATCGTCGTCAATGTGGTGCTGGCCTTGTTCAATATGTTGCCCATTCCACCGCTCGACGGAGGCCGCGTGCTGGCAAGCGTGCTGCCCGCGCGGCTCGGCTCCCGCTTCGAGAAGATCGCACCCGTGGGCATGCTCATCGTGTTCGGTTTGGTGATCTTGGGGCAGTTCCAGTGGCTCTTCGATCCCACACAGAGGGCGATGAGTCATATCATCGACGCGGTGTTGATTGGGTCTGCGGCATGAGTGGTCCGATTCAAAATCGACGAGTGCTGTCCGGCATGCGCCCGACCGGGCAATTGCACCTAGGCAACTATCATGGAGCTCTCAAAAATTGGATCGAGCTCCAGTACCAGTACGAATGCTATTTCTTCGTTGCGGATTGGCATGCGCTGACCACCGGCTACGAGGACACGTCCAAGCTCGAAGAACACACCTGGGCCATGACCATCGATTGGCTGGCGGCCGGTTTGAATCCCGGCGTCGCAACGCTCTTCATCCAGTCCAAAGTACCCGAGCACGCCGAACTGCACCTATTGCTGTCGATGATCACGCCCTTGGGCTGGCTGGAGCGCGTGCCCTCCTACAAGGATCAACAAGCGCAACTTGCCGATCGGGATTTGAGCACCTATGGATTTCTGGGCTACCCGCTGCTGCAAAGCGCGGACATTTTGCTGTATCGCTCGCAGTTCGTGCCGGTCGGCGAGGATCAAGTGGCGCATGTCGAAATCACGCGCGAGGTCGCGAGGCGATTCAATCACATTTACGGCCGCGAACCCGAATTCGAGCAAAAGGTTGAAAAGGCCATCAAGAGCCTGGGCTCGCGCAACGCGAACTTGTATCGCTCCTTGCGCAAGGAATTCCAAGAGAAAGGTCACGGCGAGGCGCTGGCCAAGGCGCGTGCGCTCCTCGAGGCAAATGCCCGGCTGACCGTCGCCGACCGCGATCGCTTGCTGGGATTCCTCGAAGGTACCGGTATTGCGATCCTTCCCGAACCCGAAGCGCTGCTCACGGCCACGCCGAAAGTGCCGGGTCTCGACGGGCGCAAAATGTCCAAGTCCTACGGCAATACCATCGGCTTGCGAGAGGACGCGGACTCGATCGCCAAGAAGCTCAAGGCCATGCAAACAGACCCGGCGCGTGTGCGGCGAACCGATCCCGGCGACCCTGACAAATGCCCGGTCTGGGATCTGCATAAGATTTATTCGAGCACCGAGACTCAAGACTGGGTACAACGCGGATGCCGCACCGCAGGAATCGGCTGTCTCGAATGCAAGGCCCCGCTCATCGAGAAAATCGTGGAGGAAGTGACCGGGATTGCGAAACGGGCGCAGGAGTTCGAAGAGAATCCGGACTTGGTACGCGGTATCATCGCCGAGGGGTGCGAACGGGCGCGAACCGTGGCACGCGAGACGTTGGATGCCGTCAGACAGGCTATGTCGATGAATTACCGATGAAACCAGAATTGACGCTAGTGCAGAGTACCGCGCCGTCGGTGCCGGCAGCGGATCCGGCGCCGGCACAGGCGGAAATGCCGTTTGCGGTGGTTGATGGGCAGCCCATCATCGAGATGCCGCGCGATTTGTACATTCCGCCGCAGGCGCTCGAGGTGTTTCTCGAGGCCTTCGAAGGGCCCCTCGACATGCTGCTGTATCTCATACGGCGCCAGAATCTCGACATCCTGGATATTCCGATTGCGGAAATTACCCTCCAGTACATGCGCTATATCGAGCTGATGCAGGTGCTGCAGCTCGAGCTGGCCGGCGAATACCTGCTGATGGCGGCAACGCTCGCGGAAGTGAAATCGCGCATGTTGCTGCCGAGGGTGGGCAGCGATGAGGCCGGCGAAGAGGCGGATCCGCGCGCCGAGCTGGTGCGCCGGCTCCAAGAGTACGAGCGCTTCAAGCGCGCCGCTGAGGGAATCGATCGGATGCCGCGTCTCGATCGCGATACCTGGGTTGCCTCGGCGGATCTGGTCGATCGGAAAGTGGTTCGATTGCCGCCGCAAGTGACGCTGCAGGAAATGCTGGTTGCATTTCAAGAAGTGCTGTCGCGCAGCGACATGTTTGCGCACCTTCACGTGCAGCGCGAACCCTTGTCGGTGCGCCAGCGCATGACCGACATCCTCGCGTCGTTGGCGGCCAGCGGGTACGTCGACTTCGTGCGGCTGTTCAACGCCGAGGAAGGACGCCGCGGGGTAACGGTGACTTTCGTGGCGATCCTGGAACTGATGCGCGAAGGATTGATCGAAATAGCGCAGGCGGAGGCCTATGCGCCGCTGCATGTGCGTCTCGGTAATCCGGCGCGCCACTTGACTCTGGTTGCCGATGACGGCGCCGCCAACGATGATCTTGCGAGAACCCAATGAACCATCAATACGTGAAGAATGTGGTTGAAGCAGCATTGCTCGCCGCCGGCCGGCCCCTGTCGATCGAGGAACTGGTGAGCGTGTTCGATGAACGGGACGTTGCGACCGCCGATGAGGTTAAGGGCGCGCTGGCAGCGCTCACGGCGGAGTACGAGACGCGCGGCCTGGAATTGCTCGAGGTGGCCAGTGGCCACCGCATTCAGATTCGAGCCGCGGTCGCGCAGCCGGTGGCGCGCTTGTGGCAGGAGCGACCCGCCAAGTATTCGCGTGCGCTGCTGGAAACCCTGGCGTTGATCGCATACCGGCAGCCGATCACCCGGGGGGAGATTGAGCAGATTCGTGGTGTTGCGGTGAATCCGAACATCATCAAGACCCTGCACGAACGCAACTGGATTCGGGTGGTCGGTCATCGCGATGTGCCCGGCAAGCCCGAGCTATTGGGAACCACGCGCGAGTTTCTCGACTACTTCAGCCTGAAGAAACTGGATGACCTGCCCACCTTGGCGCAGCTGAAGGAACTCGAGGACCTGCGTGTGCAGCTGACGCTGCCGGGATCGGAGCCCGAAGGTCCGCCGCAAGCGGCTCCTACACTTGAGGCTGCGGCGGACCTTGAGATCCAGCCGGACGATGATGACGAAGCAGCCTCGGACGGCAGTGCGCCGCGGACGCACGGTCTGGTTGCGAGCGGTGTACAAGACGACTCCAATTGAGCCGCCTGCCATCCAAGGCTAAACGCGCGACTCCGAAGTCGGCTGCACCGGCCACCGAGCGCGTGCAGAAATTGCTGGCAGCGGCGGGCATCGGGTCGCGCCGCGAAGTCGAGCGCTGGATTCGCGAAGGGCGATTGAAGATCAACGGCGAGGTTCCCGCGCTCGGAGCCAAGCTCGCGGCGAGGGATCGCATCACATTGGATGGGCGGCCGGTCAGGCTGCATACGCCCGCGACAAAAGAGCTTCGCGTGCTGCTGTTCCACCGTTCGCCCGGCGCGAGCCTCGATCTCAAGGCAGCCACCTCGCGCGCCGCCGAACATTTGAAGTTGCCCCGCTCATCGGGCCGCTGGCTCGCTATCCAGCCCATGCCGCCCGTGGATGGAGGATTGGAAATACTCACCGACGACGGTACCTGGGCGCATCGGGTATCCCGGGGCGTGCATGCGCTCACGATCGACTACGTGCTGCGAATGCGGGGACCGCTGACCGAAGTCTTGGTCGAGGAGTTTCGGGCCGCCGCCGACTGCGAAGGCGAGCCGATGAGCATTCTGCAGGCTGAAGCCAAATTCGGCGACGGCGCCAATCATTGGCTCACCGTTACGGTACGTGCGACGCGCTCCGCCCAAGTGCGGCATTGGTGGGCGGCGCGCGGCATCATCGTGAGTCGATTGATGCGGGTGCGCTTCGGGCCGGTCCATCTGGCGCACGAACTGCCGCGAGGCCATTCAAGAGCGATGTTGGCAAGCGAGCGCAACGCCTTGATCAACGAGATCGACGCCGCTGCCGCTACGCAAATGCAAACGCAACCCGAGCCGGCTCTTTAGCGCGGCGGGATCCCCATTGATCGCCTACGGGGTCTTCGACTGATCCAGCAATTCCGCCAGATACTTCTGCCATACCGCGGCCCAGGTGTGCGTGCCATGCCCATGAGTCTGATCCGAAGCGGGCAATAGGACAAAACGACCCTGCTTCACGCGTTTGATCTCGCGCTCCGCGATCCCCAATTCCGGCGGGTTGATGAAATCGTCCCCCGAATTGATCAGCAGCAACGGTGCCTTGATCCTTTCCAACCCGGCCGCCGGGTCGTAGTCGCGCGAGGCGTTGACCTGGTAGAGAAGGTCATTGGCATCCAAATTGGGGAGGTCGCGCTCCATATATTTTTGCACGAATTCGTCCGCCGTATCGCGCGTCGGTAGAGTGATCTGCATTTGAATCGGCGCGCTGCCGGCGATGAGCAGCAAGCCGGCGGCCGCGCGCAAGCCATCCATGGGCTCGCCGGCATAGTTGCCGTTCATCCATTGTGGGTCGCTGCGAATGGCATCCATGAGCAGATCCCGCCAGACTCGATTGCGCCCGGCGATCTGCACCGGCAGACAGGCGAGCGGCATCAGCGCGTCCATCATGTCCGGGTACGCTTCGCCCCACATGAACGTTTGCATGCAGCCCATCGAAGTTCCCATGACCAGCCGTAGGTGGTTTACGTCGAGACCCTTCGTGACCAGGGCGTATTGCGCGGCGACCATGTCCTGATAGCCGTATTGCGGGAAGCGGCTGCGCAAGCCGTCGCTGGGTTTGCTGGAATTTCCGTGGCCGATTGCATCGGGAAGAATGATGAAATATTTCTCGGCGTCCAACAGCTGTCCACGCTGGAACAGCACGTTGGAGAAGCGGTCGTTGATAAGGCTGCGGCCGGAGCCACCGGTACCATGCATGATCAATACGGCGTTCGTGACCTTTCCAAGCGCATCTTTGCGAGGTTTGCCATAGATTGTGTAGTGCAATCTGAGTTCCGGCATCGATTCGCCGGAAGCAAAGTGGAAGTCGCGCATGACAAAGTCGTTGTCCATGGGGCGAGCCGCCGCATCGGCGGCCGGCGCGGCAACGGCGTGTGCCGAAAATATCGCAGCCAATGCGCAGGCCGAAAGTAACGTCCGTGATGACATTGCGTCTCCCTTTATTGCGCGTCGATGAATTGTCCGTCGATACCCCGGCCATTCGCGCTCAGCAGGTACAGAAAAATTCCGCTGACTGACTCCGGTTTGGGCACCGAGTTCGGATCCTCGGCTGGATAAGCCGCCGCGCGCATGGCGGTGCGCATGCGTCCGGGGTTCACGCTATTCACGCGTATGTTCGCTTCGCCCTCGAGTTCCTCGGCCCACATGCCGCGAACCGATTCCAATCCCGTCTTGGCCACCGCGTATGCGCCCCAGAAGGGGCGCGATTGCTTCACCACGCCGCTGCTGACGAATACGATGGATGCGTCGGCGGATTTACGCAGCGCCGGCAGCAACACTTGGGTCAATATGAAGGGCGCCGTCAGGTTCACATGCAGGACCTTACACCATGTCGGCACGTCATATTGCTCCAGCGGCGTGCGATCGCCGAGCAGTCCCGCGGCGTGGACCAGGCCGTCCAATTTGCCGAATTCATCGTCTATCACTTTTGCCAGGCTGTCGTATTCCACCGCGGTCGCGGCAGCGAGATCCAACATGGCAATAGCCGGTTGCGGCGCGCCGAGCGCCTCGATTTCATCGTAAACACTCTCCAGTTTTTTCCCGTTGCGCCCCGACAGAATCACATTGGCGCCGGCGCGCGCGCACTCGAGCGCAAGCGCTCTGCCCAAGCCGCTGCCGGCGCCCGTGATGAGAATGGCGCGTTTCTTGAGTAGGTCGGGGCCGGCGCTGAATTGTTTGGGGATACTTTCGGTCATTGGCCACTTCTTGCGGCGCGGCGCGCCGTTCTCCAGGCAAGCAGCATATCCTGCACTCCTCGTGGTTGCCGATAAGAGGCGTTCAGCTGCAGGCGGCGTCGCCCCAGTGCAGCGAGCACCAGCAGGTGACGTAGAGCGGCTTGGCGTGATCCGGGCAGAGCCCGCGACGCGGCGTCGAACAGGTGCAGGGCGCGGGCACGTAGTTGTTGCAGATAGCCCTCGAGGCGGGCAGGGGGATGGTCGGCCGACAGGTCGGCGTTATCGATGCCGTTCGCGGCGAGTTCCTCAACGGCGAAGGGCACGCGCCCGAAACGCGCATCGCGCCGGTAGTCGGCTATCGAACGCGACAAGTAATCAGCCGCCGCCAGTTTCTCGGTGCATTCCGCCAGACCTGCCTGGTCTCGCTCGGCTCCGGCGAAGTGCGACACCAGGGCCAGCGGCAGCCCGCCCAGCGCCCGCGCATGGGGCATAAGATCACTGCTGCGTTCCAGGGGTGCTCCGCCGGCTTGCGCGACGGCGGCGTCGATGCTGAGGTTCAAGGATGAAAAATCCACGGCCGCTGCGCCCGGCAAAGAAGCAAGATAAGTGCCTATCGGATGCACCGGATTGCCGGCCGCCAGACGACGCACTTCTTCCTGCCACCAAGCCAGCTTGATGCACGCGACGCTATATTCAGTGGCCGGATCCATCAGCGCGCTCCATTCCGCCAGCAGCGCGTAGATCCCGAGCAACGGCTCCCGCGCGTCAGGATGCGCGAACTGCCAGCTCCAAAAGCGCATCGATCCCCACGGGATTGCGTGCGCCCGATAGCTGCCATCAAGTGTCCTCGGTGCCCGACTCATCAAAGGGCTCGCCTTCGGCGATTCCCCGCGGCGAACGGGTGATGCTCGACAGCGGCTCCAGCGGATCGATGTCGCGGTTCACGCGCAGTCCAAGGTCCGGGAAACGGCGTGCGGCCGGCAATACCTGTTGTTCCAGAGAGCCCACTGCCCGGTTGAACGACTCCACGCTTTGACCCAAGGACTTGCCCAATTTGCCGAGGTGCTCGGCGAAAACCGCGAGTCTTTTGTACAGTTCCTCGCCAAGCCGGCGCACTTCGGCGGCGTTGTCCGCCAAGACCGTCTGCTTCCATCCATATGAGACTGCCTTCAGCAGCGCGACCAGACTGGTCGGCGTGGCCAGCATGACATTTTGCCGCATCGAATCGTCGATCAGCGTCGGGTTCTCCTCGAGCGCAGCCGATAGGAATTGATCGCCCGGCAAGAACAGCACGACGAAATCCGGACTGCGCTCAAACTGCGACCAGTACTGTTTCGATGATAGCTCGCGAATGCGCGCGCCCACGATTTGCGAGTGGCGCCGCAACTGCGAGAGCCGCTCCTCATCGTTCTGCGCCTCGACTGCGGCCAGATAGGCATCCAGAGGCGTCTTGACGTCCACCACGATGTCGCGCTGTTCCGGCATGTGTACGATCATGTCCGGCCGAACCGCGCCATTGTCGGTGTGTCGATGCGGCTGCTCGGTGAAATCCACGTGCGCGGTCATGCCGGACAACTCGACCAGCCGTCGCAGCGTTATTTCGCCCCACTGTCCGCGCACATCGGGGCGGCGCAGCGCGGTAACCAGATTGCGCGTTTCGCGCGACAGCAACGTTTGCCCGGTGGCGACCGATTCCATTTGCGCCTTGATGGTGGCGAACGAGTCGATGCGCTCGCGCTCAATCGCCTGGATCTGCGCCTCGGTCTTGGCCAGCGCGTCCCGAATCGGCTTGACCAGAGACTCGATTGCGGACTCGCGCTCCTTCAGCACCTGCGACGCATCCAGCTGCTGGCGGCTCAAGCGTTCGCGCGCCAGCTGCAAAAATACCTCGCTGTTGCTTTGCAAGCTGTTCTGCGCCAGTTCGGCGAACACGCCCTGCAATTGTTCCCTGGCACGAGTCAGCGAAAGTTCGCGTTCCGCGCTCAAGGTCTCCTCGCTTTTGAGCCGGGCGCGCAGCAATTCCACCTCGATGCGCAGTTTCTGTTCGCCGCGCGCCCGCCACAGCATTGCCGCCAGGAAGCCAAGCGCCATTGCGATCGGGAATGCGAGCCACGAGGTCGCGCCGCTCATAGGCGGCCGCTCTGTTGCAACCAATCCAATAGATCCAGCGGCTTATTCAAGTAGCCGTCGCCGCCCCAGGTGCGTGAGTCCTCGTCGGGCCGCAAGTAGCCGTAATTGGCCACCAGGGCAGGCATGGCGGCCGCGTGCGCTGCCTGCACGTCGCGCTCGGCGTCGCCCACATAGACGCATTCGCCGGGCGAGACTTGCGCGATCATCGCAGCGTGCAGCAGGGGCAGGGGATGGGGCTTGCGTTGCGCCAGCGAGTCGCCGCTCACCACGCAGGCGAATCGCGCGCGCAACCCCAATTCCTCGAGCAGAGGCTCGGTCAGCCATGCCGGTTTATTGGTGACGATCCCGCTTTTGATGCGCCACTCATCCAGCTGCCCCAGCACTTCCGGCATTCCGGCGAACAGTTTCGTCTGCCGGCTGAGAGCGCCTCGATAGATATCCAAAAATCGCTTCTGCAGCGCCTCGAGCGAGGCCGGATCAGCCTCGGGAAATCCGATCTTCACGACCCGCGCCGCGCCGTGGCTCACGGCATTGCGCACCGATTCGTAGGGCAGCGCGGACAGCGCCAGCTCGCCGCGCAATGCGTTCAATGCGCCGACCATATCCGGCGCGGTATCGAGCAAGGTGCCGTCCAAGTCGAACAATACTGCGCGCAGGGCCGGAACCATATCAGGCTGCGGGCCGCGTAAAGTGCGCAAGGTAGTTGATGTCGGTATTCGCCGAGAGGCGAAACGACCGGGTCAGCGGGTTGTACGCAATGCCGCGCAGTTCCAAGAGCTCGAGACCGGCCGCCCGTCCCCATCGCGCAAGCTCGGAGGGACGGATGAATTTCAAATATTCATGCGTACCCGCAGGCAGCACCCGCGCTATGTATTCGGCGCCGACGATGGCGACCGCGAAAGCCAGCGGTTTGCGATTCAAGGTGGAGATGATCACGTCACCGCCGGGTTTGACGAGCCGTGCCAGCGCGTGCAAGGCGGCGGCCGGATCGGGGACGTGCTCGAGCATTTCCATGCAAGTCACCAAATCGAACGCGCCAGGGCGTTGCGACGCTATTTCCTCGGCGGCAATCGCCTGGTACTCGATCGCCAGGTTGCCTTCGAGGGCGTGCAACTCGGCGACATCGAGCACGGCACGCGATAAATCAATGCCGAGCACCTGCGCACCGCCTCGCGCCAGCGCCTCGCTCAAGATGCCCCCGCCGCATCCCACATCGAGCACTCGGGCGCCACTCAAGCGCCGCGCGTGTTCGATGAAGCTCAGGCGCACCGGATTCAAATCATGCAGGGGTTTCGACGGACCGGCAGGATCCCACCAGCTTTGCGCAAGAGCGGAAAATTTTGCGAGTTCCGCCGGGTCAGCATTCGGCGCGGTGTCGCTCATGAATAGCCCATGCGCGCGGCCCAACCCGCCGAGCGGGCCGCAACCTCGGGCCAGTCGAGGCGGGTCAGCTCGCCGACCGACAGCAGCTGCCGGCCCGCCACCCAAACATCGCTCACGATATCGCGCCCGCCGCTCAAGACCAGTTGGGTGATCGGATCGCGCAACGGTTGGATGCCCGGTCCGGATAGATCGACGCAACACAGATCCGCCCATTTTCCGGCTTCGAGCGTGCCCACCTCGCCGTCGAGGTTCATCACCCCGGCTCCGCCGCGCGTCGCGAACGCCAGCGCGTCCCAGGCGGTCGCCGCTGCATTTGGAGATGCCTGCGACATCAACGCAATCAATTTCATTTCCCCCCACAGATCCTGACTCATCGCCGCCGCGCTGCCGGTGCCAAGTCCCAGCCGTATACCCGCCGCGGCAAATGCGGCGATCGGTGGCAAGCCGTTGCCCGACTGCAAATCCGATTGTGCGCACAGGCTGATGGAGATTCCAGTGCGCTGCGCGACTTCGATATCCGCCGCCGCCGCATGAACCATGTGCACAGCATTGAAGGCGGGAGTGAGCAACCCCAGCTTCCACAGCCGCTCGATCGGCCGTGCACCATGCAAGGCGAGGCCTTGGCTGATTTCGGTCATGGATTGGTGAAGTTCCATGCTGATGCCGGCGTCGAGCTCATCCGCCAGGGTGGCGAGGTGAACGAATGTCGCGTCGCTTAAGGAATTCCCCGATTGCGGCGCAAACGCAGTGGATATCAACGGGTGACCATTGAACTCGTCGCGAAAGCGCAGCGACCGCGTCATCGATTGCGAAGCATTCCGTGCCCATGGCGTTGCTGTTTCGGATATGGGCATGCCCAGCACCGCCCTCATGCCCTGCTCGGCGACCGTGCGCGCGGTCTCCTCGGGAAAAAAGTGATCATCGTAGAAAGTGGTGACGCCCGACTTGAGCATCTCTGCGATCGCCGCCATCAGGCCATCGCGCGTGAACTCCGCTGTCGCGAAGCGCTCGTCGGCAGCGCCATCGCGCACCCCGCGAAATAACAACCCTGCGGCATCCGAATGGGTGTTGATCATGCCGGGCATCAACAGGTGCGAGGCCCGTTGCAAGACGGCGACGGCCGAATAGCGCTCGGCCGCCGTGGAGCTCGGTAAAATATCGAGAATCCGCCCATCCCGAACCACCATGGAATGGTGCTCGAGGACCACGCCGCGCGCCGTCATGGGGGCGAGCCAGCGGACATCGATGCGTAAATCGGCGTGTGCCATGGACATGGCCGAAGTATATCGGCAAAACCAGTGCGCTAGGCTTAAGACCCCGAGGGATATGTGCTAGAATTAGGCCATGTTTCAGACCCGTCTTGCCCCCCTTAAACCCGCTGAATAGAAACCGATCAGAGACACTGGATTCTCGCAAATGGCCGAGATCGCACGCGAAATATTGCCCGTAAATCTCGAAGACGAGATGCGCAAGTCCTATCTCGATTACGCGATGAGCGTGATCGTGGGACGCGCTTTGCCCGATGTACGCGACGGATTGAAGCCGGTGCATCGGCGCGTTTTGTACGCCATGCGCGAGCTGGCTAACGACTGGAACAAACCCTACAAGAAGTCCGCCCGCGTGGTCGGTGACGTCATCGGCAAGTATCACCCGCACGGCGATGCATCGGTGTACGACGCGATCGTGCGCATGGCGCAAGATTTTTCGATGCGCTACCTGCTGGTCGACGGGCAGGGTAACTTCGGCTCGGTGGACGGCGACCCGCCCGCCGCCATGCGCTACACCGAGGTGCGCATGTCGAAGCTGGCGGGCGAGTTGCTTGCCGACATCGACAAGGAAACCGTCAATTTCACGCCGAATTACGATGAGTCCGAGAGCGAGCCCGCGGTGCTGCCGGCACGCATCCCCAATCTGCTGATCAACGGCTCATCAGGCATCGCCGTCGGCATGGCGACCAATATTCCGCCGCACAACCTGACCGAGATCATCACGGCCTGCATCGGGCTCATCGAGAACCCGGATATCACGCTCGGCCAATTGATGCAGATCGTTCCCGGGCCGGATTTTCCGACCTCCGGGTTCATCAATGGCGCCATGGAAATCGTCGCCGCCTATAAGACCGGCCGCGGCCGTTTGCACTTGCGTGCGCGCACTCACTTCGAGGATATCGGCAAGGGCGAGCGCCAGGCGATCATCATTACCGAGCTGCCATACCAGGTTAACAAGGCGCGCCTGATCGAGCGCATTGCCGATCTGGTGCGGGACAAGCTGATCGACGGGATTGCTTCCGACGGTCTGCGCGATGAGTCCGACAAGGACGGCATGCGCGTCGTGATCGAGTTGAAGCGCGGCGAGGTGCCCGAGATTCTGCTCAATAATCTGTACGCGCAGACGCCCATGGAGCAGGTGTTCGGCATCAATATGGTCGCGTTGGTCGACGGCCAGCCGCGCCTGCTCAGCCTCAAAGAGATGCTCGATGCATTCCTACGGCACCGGCGCGAAGTTGTCACCCGGCGCACGTTATTCGAGCTGCGCAAGGCGCGCGAGCGTGGACATATCTTGGAGGGGCTGGCGATTGCGCTGGCCAATATCGACGAGATCATTGCGGCGATCAAGGCGTCCCCGTCGCCGCCGGAGGCCAAGGCAGCGCTGCTGGCGCGCGCATGGAAGTCGGGGGCGGTACCGGAAATGCTGGCGCGCGCCGGGGCCATCAGCACCCGGCCTGAGGGCGAGATCGCCGCCCTCGGCATCGTCGAGAGCGGCTACCGTCTCACGGACACGCAGGCTCAGGCGATTTTGGACATGCGCCTCAACCGGTTGACGGGACTCGAGCAGGACAAGGTCATCGCCGAATACCAGGAGTTGCTGGAACAGATTCGCGACTTGTCGGACATCCTGGCGCGGCCCGAGCGCTTGCTGCAGGTCATACGCACGGAATTGGAATTCATACGAGATACCTTCGGCGACAAGCGCCGCACGGAGATTCTCGTCAATCACGAAGATCTTACGACGGAGGATCTGATTTCGCCGGAGGATGTGGTGGTCACCCTGTCGCACGGCGGATATGCCAAGGCGCAGCCGGTTTCGGATTACCAAGCGCAACGGCGCGGCGGCCGCGGCAAGGCCGCGACCACCGTTAAGGACGAGGACTTCGTCGACAAGCTATTCGTGGCCAACACACACGACACGTTGCTGTGCTTTTCGGATCGCGGCAAGTTGTACTGGCTCAAGGTCTATCAGCTGCCGCAGGCAAGCCGCGGCTCGCGCGGCAAGCCCATCGTCAACCTATTGCCGCTGCAAGAAGGCGAGCGTATCAGCGCAATGCTGCCGATAAAGGACTTCGAAGAAGGCAAGTACGTCTTCATGGCGACCAGCTTTGGCACCGTAAAAAAGACCTCGCTGGCGCTGTTCTCGCGGCCGCGCGCCAGCGGCATCATTGCGGTGGCGTTGGATCCGGGCGACAAGCTGGTGGGCGTCGCGATCACCGACGGCACCAAGGACATTCTGTTGTTTACCACGGGCGGCAAGGCGATTCGCTTCATCGAAGATGAGGTACGCGCGATGGGCCGCGAAGCGGCCGGCGTACGCGGCGTGAAGTTGAGCGAT
>DASXNX010000096.1:0-3495 GCA_036494725.1 Steroidobacteraceae bacterium | reverse complement strand
CGGCTCCCTCTGTAGTAGGAGCAAGCAAGAAAGTATCCCGAGAATCACCTGTCAACTCGGAGCACCGTCCGCAGGAGTACGTCGGCACCGTTCGCACAGTCTGACCAGCGGGAAAGCTCTTTGGGTGAATGGCTGATGCCGCCGATACTCGGTACGAAAATCATGCCCATGGGCCCGAGTTTGGCCAGGAACTGCGCGTCGTGACCGGCGCCGCTCGGCAGGTGCATGGTTTTGAGGTCCAGGGTCGCCGCGGCCGCCTCGATTTGCTTCTGTATCGAGGGGTCCGCGAGCGCCGGCGGATCATGAGCCACACGCTGTAGCGAAATCTCGGTGGCGGTTTGCCCGGCAATTTCCTTCGCGCGAGCGGCGATTTCCGTGCCGAGTCGGGCGACTGTCTCGGCGGACAGGTCACGAAACTCGATGGAGAGTTTGACGAGTCCCGGGATGACGTTGGGTGCGTTCGGAAAGACCTGAAGACGCCCGACAGTGCCAACCTGCCGCCCGGGCGTGCGGGTGGTGATTTCCCGCACCGCTTCGACCAACTTCGCGGCCGCGAGCAACGCGTCGCGACGCTCTTCCATGGGGGTCGTACCCGCGTGATTGGCGAAGCCACGCACCTCGACGACATACTCGTCGATACTGACGATGCCATCCACAACACCGATCGGAATGGCCGAATTCGCCAGGATGCCACCCTGTTCGATGTGGAGCTCCAGGTAGCAATGCAACGATCCCGCGGGCCGCACCGCCTCGGCAATTCGATCCGGATCTCCACCGATGCGGCGTAGACCGTCGCGCATGGTGACTCCGTTGAAAGGCAACGCCAACGTCTCTTGGGTCACCGGCTCGACGACGGCGGCGCTGCCAAACGGGCCGCCTTCTTCATTCGACCACAAGGTGACCTCGAGGGGATGGCGGGTCCTGACCTGGTGATCGTTTAATGTGCGTACCACCTCGATGGCTGCCATCGAGCCCACATCGCCGTCGAAATTGCCCCCGCTCGGGACCGAATCAATGTGCGAGCCCATCAGAATGGGTCGCGCCGCCCGGTCGAGCCCGGCACGCCGGCCGATGATGTTGCCGGCCGGGTCAATGACCGGAGCGAGACCGGCATCCTTCATCAGTCCCATGGCATAGGCGCGGCCGGCGACGTCCGCATCGGAGTAGGCCACCCTACTGACACCGTCTGCAAAGCTCCCGCCGGTCGGTCGGCCGAAGGTGCTCAACTCTTCCAGGGTACTCTGTAGTCGCCTGGCGTCGATGCGAGGCTCAGCGCTCTTTGACGCTCGGGCACCGCCAAAGATCGATAAGGCCAGTGCGCTGCCGGTCAAATTGGCGAGCAAGCGCCTTCGATCGATCTCAAAGGGCACTCGGAGGCTCCCGCTCGGTGGTTTCCGCATCATATACTTCTCATCTTTCCCAGCGGTACGGACGGGGAATGTTATGGCGTATATGCTACTGGTGGTTGAGCCTCAGGGACAGCGGGATACACGCACTGATGCCGAGGGCCGCGCGGTCTACGCGCGCATGGTGAATTTCAGCGAAGACCTCAAGCAACGCGGCTTGCTCGTGATGAGTCAATCCCTCAAGGGTGATGCTTCGGGCGCGCGAGTGAAGTTGCGCGAGGATTCAGCAATGATCACCGATGGTCCGTTTGCCGAAACCAAGGAGGTGATCGGCGGCTTCTTCTTACTGACCTGCGAGACGCGGGAACAGGCGATCGACATCGCACGTGAATGCCCAGCCGCACAATGGGCGACCATCGAGGTGCGCGAGCTCGGCCCCTGCTTTGCGTGAAGAGTCCGAATACGTTATCGAGAATGTCTATCGCCCGGCTGTTGGCAACTGGAACGCTATGGATGTGTGCAGCCGCGGCAGCGGCAGGCGCAGCCGCGGCGGAGAGTCAGCGCCCCAAGAGCACTGATGCGGTTTCCCGAGTCGTAGCCTATGTGCAGGGTGGGTCAATTCCCGCCGTGATCCACCCCGAGAAGCTGACTCACATCAACTTCTCTTTCGCCCGCATCGACGCCGGTCGGGCGCTGCTGGATCAGCCCGGTGTTGCCGATGATCTGGCGAAACTGCTTGCCTTGAAGAAGCAGAACCCAAAGCTGAAAGTGATCGTCTCGATTGGCGGCTGGCTCGCCGACGGATTCTCGGATGCGGCGGTCACCGGTTCGTCACGGCGTACGTTCGCGCGCAGCACCGTCGCGCTGCTGCGAGAGTACGCACTCGACGGTATCGACCTGGACTGGGAATATCCCGGGCAAGGGGTTGCCGGAATCAAATATCGTGCTGAAGACAAGGAGAACTTCACACTCCTCCTGAAGACCCTGCGCGAAGAGTTGGATGCCGAGAGCGACGCTCGGGCTCGCGCTGGGAGCGACCGCTATATTCTCACCATCGCGACGGCGGATCGGGAGTACTTCGATCACGTGGAGATGAGCAAGCTCCACGTGTATGTCGATTGGATCAACGAGATGGCTTACGACTTCTTTAACAGCCTCACCTCCACGACGGGTCATCAAGCCGGCTTATATCCTTCGCAGTTTTCCTCTGCAACCGATCGCAACGGCGATGCGGCCGTCAAACAGTACCTGGCCGCGGGCGTGCCATCCACAAAGATCGTGCTGGGAGTGCCGTTCTACGGTCGTGGGTTCGCCGGCGTCACATCAGTGCACAACGGGATCAAGCAACCCTATGAGCACTACGAAGGCGACCACAGTTACGACGAGTTGGTCGGGAAGTTCATCGGCAAAGAGGGATTCGTGCGCTACTGGGACGAACATGCACAGGCCCCGTATCTATGGAACAGCGCTTCCAGGACCTTCATTTCATACGACGATCCGCAATCCATCGCGAACAAAGCGTGTTACGTCCGGGAGAGACATCTCGGTGGTATGATGTTTTGGGACCTGGGCTCGGACCGGAATGACGAGCTGCTGAACGCCATCGCGGGGGGGTGCTCGCGCTGAGCAGTGACGGGAAACTGCGACGTGGGAATCCGTCCAGTGGAGGAGCGAGTCGGATGCACGGAAAAACTGTCGTCATCACCGGTGCAACTTCGGGCATAGGCGAGGTCGCGGCTTGCACGCTCGCGCAGCAGGGTGCGCGGATCGTTTTAATCGCCCGCGACCGTGCCCGTGGCGAGCACACGCTCGAGCGTATCGAGGCCGTCGCTCCTGACCTGCATCACGTTGTTCACTACGCCAATCTCTCCCGTCTCGCCGAGATGAAGCGCGTGGCCGAAGTGATCGCGGGGAGCGAGCCACGGATTGACGTGCTCATCAACAACGCCGGTGCATTATTCGGGACGCGACAAGTGACCGGGGATGCGTTGGAAATGACATTCGCCACGAATCACATCGCCTATTTCGTGGTGACGAATCTACTCCTGGCGCGGCTGCAAGCAACACCGGGCGCCCGCATAGTATCCACCGCGTCAGAAGCACATAGGCGCGCGAAGCTGGACTTCGGCGATCTGCAGTTGGAGAAGGG
>DASXNX010000095.1:0-16424 GCA_036494725.1 Steroidobacteraceae bacterium | reverse complement strand
GCTGCAAGAACCCATCGCGGCGCTGCGCGCCTGGAACAAGCGTACGTCGGCGGACTCCGTGCCGACCGCCGTGGCGATTTTCTGGGGCCAGGAGCTGATCGATCGCAAGGGCCGTGAAGCGCGCGAGGCGGACGAACCTGTCTACGATTACTTGGTGGACAAGCTGACCGACGAGGAACGCATGGTCGCGCTGGATGCGGCGCTCGACCGATTGCTCCAAGATTTCGGCCGCTGGCAGGTACCCTGGGGCGAGATCAACCGTTTTCAGCGCCTGACCGACGACATCGTGCAGCCGCCGTTCGACGACGCCAAACCCAGCTTATCCGTAGGATTCGCACATTCGCAGTGGGGCGCGCTGGCTTCGATCGAAGCCAAGCGTCACAACACCAAGCGACTCTACGGCTTCTCGGGCAATAGTTTCATCGCCGCCGTGGAATTCGGTCCGACCCTTCACGCCAAGGCCCTCATGTCCGGCGGCGCCAGCGGCGATCCTAAGTCTCCCCACTTCAACGATCAGGCTCTGATGTTCAGTCAAGGCCGCTTTCGCGACGTGCTCTTTTATCCCGAGGACGTGCGCGCGCACGCTGAGCGCAGCTACCAACCGTAGATGAGCTAGCGCGGCGGATGATGCGGCGGCGGGGCATGCTGCTGCGGCTGCGCTCGCGGCTGCGCCCGCGGCTGCGCTCGCATCGATTGCACGGCGTGATGACGCTGCTCCGGCGTCATTTGACGCCATTGCTGGCGTAGTTGCTGGCGCCTCTCCGGCGGCATCTGGCGAAACCGCTGAAAGGCTTCTCGCACTTGTTGCTGCCGCTCGGGCGGTAGCGCCTTGAACTGCTGATACCGCTCGCGCAGCTGCTGCCGCTGCTCCGGCGGCATGGCGCGCCATTGCTGGAATCGCTGTTGCGCGTTGTCGCGCTGTTGCGGCGACATCGAAATCCAGCGCTGGCTGCCCTTCGCGAGCGCCTGCTGCCGATCCGCGGGCAGGCCGTCCCACTTTCCCTGGTAGCTTTGCAGCACCTGCTGTTGCTGCGGCGAGAGCGAGTTCCAGGCCTTGGGCGTCGCCGGGGGTGCCGCGGCGGCGGGCGCGGTCTCCGCGGCCGACGGTTCCGACGCCGGGACCTGCGCATAACCGGTGGCGGCGCATAACGCGAGACCTGCACAGAAGAACAACGGCCTAATCATTTCTTTGCGTCCTGTGGCGGGGTCGCGGGAGGATCACTCCCGTGCGGCGGCGCCCTCTTCAAGAATTCCCACCAAGCAGCATCTCCCACATCATCCGAACCCAAGAACTCGAGGAACCCTTCGTCGGGCGGAACCGTCGAGGCCCCCGGGGCAGCCGAAGGCGGAGCAGCCGGCGGCGAGGCCGGCGCTGCCGGCGGCGGTGCGGCGTTTGCAGCCGCGCACACCAGGCCGAGCAGCAGCCAACTCCTTCCCTGTCTCAACTGGAATTCAACCTAGGCGGCCGGTTCCGGACTCGCGGCCTTGTCCGCAAAGTCATA
This sequence comes from Steroidobacteraceae bacterium, assembly GCA_036494725.1. Taxonomy (GTDB): domain Bacteria; phylum Pseudomonadota; class Gammaproteobacteria; order Steroidobacterales; family Steroidobacteraceae; genus Bog-1198. The sequence continues at coordinate 14,922 of DASXNX010000095.1, read as the reverse complement.
AAAATCGATATCGTCTTGCAGCATTTCCATGGCATCTCCCGAGCCTTCATCCGATGAGGCGACTAATTCGAGATCCTCGAGATTCGACTGCGCGTCGGCCATGGTCCCAGCGTGATGGCCGGACGGCAAACCCATCCACAACGCCACGCCTAAAATAGCGGCGGCGGTCACACCGGCAGCCGGAGTCCACATCCTGAATCCCGAGAACCACGGGCGGCGACCCGCCGGGCGGCGATCCGCAGCCTCGATCGCAGCACTGCGAGCTTGCGTGAGGCGCGAGCGAATGCGCATGTCCAACCCCTCGACGCTGTCCTGAAACAGCAGCCGGCTGCGCTCCTCAAAATCGCTCTGTGCTTGTTCACCCATCACCACACCTCGCCCAGCTGCTCGCGCAGTGCATGCACCGCGCGCGAATAATGCGTCTTCACGCTGCCTTGCGAGCACGCCATGGCGCTCGCGGTCTCGGCCACATCCATTCCTTCAAAATTTCTTAACATGAAGGCTTCGCGTTGCCGTGCCGGCAATGCGCGCAGCGATTCCTCGAGCTTCTGCATCGCCTCGCGCTGCATCAGCGTCTCAGGGATGGCGGGTCCCGTATCCGCGACATTCTCCAGAGGATCGGCAGCTTCGCTGTCCGGATCCTCTTTAGGGCCCGGCAGCCACGTCATGATGCGCTTGCGCACCGAGCGCCGCCGCTGCAAGTCCCGTATGCCGTTTTCCAGTATTCGATAAAACAGGGGCCGCCATTCTGTGCTGGGGCGCGATGCGTAGCTTCGCGTCAGCTTCAGCATGGCATCCTGCACCACGTCCAGGGCATCGTCCGCATCCCGTAAAGCAACTTGAGCCATGCGGAATGCACGGCGCTCGATTTCCGCCAGGAATTTTTCGAGTTCTTTGGTGTACTCCAGAACCGCTCCCCGTGGTGTTGGAGCGGGACCATCCCAGACCATCCAAGCCGTGTTGAGCGTATCAAAGCGAGCCATGTGTATCATCTCCGTTCCAGGTATAAACGCTGACGCTTGGGGTTCGGTTGACGTAGGGACGGCAAGATCAGCGACTTACGCACACCGCATGTGACTCTCGTTGCAATATTTCCGCGAATATCTCAGGGCGTGATCCAGAGGCAGTGGTAAGTCATTGAATTTAAATAAATCATTGCAATTTGGGGCATTTTTTCACCAAATTGAACGCGACCCGAAACGGAACGGGCACTTAGGCTAAATGATCCCTGCTTCTCAACAGAGTTATCCACAGATTTTGTGGACAAAAGAATCCGTCATTTTCCAGATCGCACTGGATACGCCGCTACGTAAGGTATTCGACTATTTGCCGCCTCCGAATTCTTCGCAGCAACGGCCTCCGCCCCTCGGCGCGCGAGTATTGGTCCCCTTCGGCCGTCAACGGCTCGTGGGCATATTGGTTGGCATCGTTTCCGAATCCGCCATCGCACCGCAGAAGCTCAAACCTGCCATGGAAATTCTGGACGATCACCCGGTTTACGATCGGGTTACCTTCGACTTGCTGCGCTGGGCCGCCGGGTACTACCACCACCCCTTAGGCGAAGTGTTTGCGGCCGCGCTGCCCGCGGCCTTGCGCGCAGGAAAACCCGCCCTCGAAAGTCTGGAGATCTGGAACGTCACCTCGCCGGGCCTTCAGGAACTGGCGGAGCCCAGCTCGCGGCGCGCGCCGAAACAACGCGCCCTGCTCGCGTGGCTCACGACGCGGGGCCGCGCTACGGCCGAGCAAATCGGCGAGGAGTTCGATCCGGCGCAACTCAAGGCCCTTGCGCTCAAGGGTTGGGTGGAGAAAGACGTCATCGATGCCGCCATTGCGGTGCCGCCGCTCACCGTGCTCCCCGGAACACTCGATCTTACCGCCGCGCAAACCCAGGCGGTCGATGCCATCCGCGGCACGCTGGGAGCTTTCGCCGTGCACTTGCTCTACGGGGTGACGGGAAGCGGCAAGACCGAGGTGTACCTGCACGTCATCGAGGCAGCCATCGCGGGAGGCGGCCAGGCGCTGGTGCTGGTTCCGGAAATCGCCCTGACGCCGCAGCTGGTGGACCGCTTTCGCCGTCGGTTCAGCGCCGGCGTCGCGGTTCTGCACTCGGGGCTTGCGGACAACGAGCGGCGCGACGCATGGCGGGCAGCCCATGGCGGACAGGCGCGCATCATCATCGGCACCCGCTCGGCCGTGTTCACCTCGCTCCCCAGTCTCGCGCTCGTCGTGGTCGATGAGGAGCATGACGCCTCCTACAAGCAGCAGGAGGGATTTCGCTACTCGGCCCGCGACCTCGCGGTGGTGCGAGCGCGCGGCGCGGGCGTGCCGATCGTGCTCGGCTCCGCGACGCCGTCGCTCGAAACCTTGGAAAATGCGGCGAGCGGGCGCTATATGAAGCACGTCCTGCCGCAGCGGCCGGGAGCCGCGCGGCCGCCTCGTATGTCGCTGCTGGATCTGCGCCGGCACCCCAGCGACGCCGGCCTGTCGACTCCGACAGTACAGGCGATCAGCCGGCACCTGAAGGACCGCGGCCAAGTCATCGTGTTCCTGAATCGGCGCGGCTACGCCCCCACCCTGTTCTGCAATTCCTGCGGCTGGGTGGCTCCCTGTGCGCATTGCGACGCGCGGATGACCTTGCATCGACGCGCCGACAAGCTGCGCTGTCATCACTGCGGAGCGCAGACGGCGGTGCCGGCGATTTGCGGCAGCTGCGGGCAGAGCTTGCTCGCCGTGGGCCAGGGAACCGAACGGGTCGAGGAAACCTTGGCGAGAATTTTCCCGGACGCGCCCCTGGCGCGCCTGGATCGAGACTCGGTATCCGCGCGCGGTTCGGTGCAAACCGTTCTTGACCGGGTGCACCGCGGCGAGGCGCGCATCCTGATCGGAACACAAATGCTGACCAAGGGACATCACTTCCCCGAGGTTACGCTCGTGGTGATACTGGATGCCGATCAAGGACTTTTCGCAAGCGACTTCAGAGCGACCGAGCGTCTGGCACAGACCATCACGCAGGTCGCGGGACGAGCCGGAAGGGAGACGCGGCCGGGCGAAGTCATGATTCAAACCCAGTTTCCGGAACATCCGCTGCTGACCCGGCTGGTGGCGGAAGGCTACGAAAGTTTCGCAGTGAGCGCGCTCGACGAGCGCCGCGAGGCGGGCTGGCCGCCTTATTCGCGGCTCGCGTTGCTGCGCGCCGAGGCCAAGGACAGCGCCGGTCTGGATTCATTCCTCCATGCCGCGGCAGAGTCGGGCGGCGAGCTGCACGAACCTGAGATAAAAATCCTGGGTCCCGCCAACGCACTGCTTGCCCGCCGCGCCGACCACTTTCGCGCGCACCTGCTCATCGAAACAGCCGCCCGAAGCACCCTGCAGCGCTTTCTGGCGCGCTGGCTCCCGCGGCTGGAATCCCTGCCCCAACCTAAGGGCCTGCGGTGGTCGATCGATGTGGATCCCCTGGAAGTCGATTGAGCTGTAAACTCTCGCACCTTTGTCGGTCACGGATTCTAGTTTGAAGAACTCGATTGAATCATTGCTGCGCGAAGCGCTGGAGTCGCTGCCCCTGGATCTGGTGCCCGCGGGCGCGCGCGCGGTCGGCATCGAAGTCGAAAACACGCGCGACCCCAGTCATGGCGATTTGGCGAGCAACCTTGCCATGCGGCTCGCCAAGGCCGCCCGCCAGAATCCGCGCAAGATTGCCGAGGCCTTGGCCGCCGCGCTGCCGCCGAGCAAGTTGGTTGCGAAGGTGCAGATCGCCGGCGCCGGCTTCATCAATTTTTTCCTGCGAGACGATGCCTACCATCAGGAACTGGGCAAGGTCTTGAGCGAAGGAGCGTCCTACGGCCGCTCGCAACTGGGCGCAGGAAAGCACATGCAAGTGGAATTCGTCTCGGCAAATCCCACAGGTCCGCTGCACGTGGCCCACGGCCGGCACGCGGCATTCGGCGCGTCCTTGAGCAACCTGTTGGACGCAGTCGGGTTCAAGGTCGAGCGCGAGTACTACATCAATGATGCGGGCCGCCAGATGGATATTCTGGCGGTGAGCGCGTGGCTGCGCTATCTCGAGCGTTGCGGCGAGCGCTTCGTGTTTCCGTCCAACGCCTATGTCGGCGAATATCTTCTGGCTGTCGGCGACCAGCTGTTCGCGGCCGAGGGCCTCGAGCTCAAGCGCAGCGCGGCGGAAATTTTCGATGGCCTGCCTCCCGACGAACCGCAGGGCGGGGACAAGGATGTGTTCATCGACGCGCTCGTCGATCGCGCCCGAAGCTCGTTGGGCGAGGAGGCCTTCGCGAGGGTGCTGCGGAGCGCGCTCGATGGCATCGTCAGCGACATCCGCGAGGATCTTGCCGAGTTCGGCGTCACCTTCGATGTCTGGTTCTCGGAACGTTCCTTGAGCGACAGCGGCGCGATCGATAGATCGCTCGAGGCACTCAAGAATTCGGGGCATGCCTACCTCAAGGACGGCGCGCTATGGTTCAAGAGCACGGACTTCGGCGATGAGAAGGACCGGGTCATGGTGCGCGAGAACGGTGCCAAGACCTATTTCGCCTCGGATATCGCCTATGTGCTCGACAAGCTCGAGCGCGGCTTCGAGCACCTGACGTACATCTGGGGCGCCGATCATCACGGTTACATCGCGCGCCTGCGCGCCGTCTTGCTGGCGCTCGAGCAGCCCGCCGAGCGCTTCGAAGTCCTGCTGGTGCAGATTGTATCTCTCTATCGCGGCGGCGAAAAAGCCAAGATGTCGAAGCGCTCCGGCGATTACGTCACCTTGCGCGATTTGCGCATGGAGGTCGGCAACGATGCGGCACGGCTCTTTTACGTCATGCGCAGCAACGATCAGCATCTGGATTTCGACATGGAGCTCGCCAAATCGCGCTCCAACGAAAACCCGGTGTACTACATACAATACGCGCATGCGCGCGTTTCCAGCGTCTTGAGGCAGCTTCAGGAGCGCGGCTTGGCGCACGATGTCGCGCACGGCTTGGCGCATCTCGGCGAGCTCGGCGAGGCGCAGGAACTGCAATTGATCAAGCGCATCTGCGCGTACCCCGAGTTCGTCGAGCTGTGCGCGACACAGCGCGCGCCGCACACGCTGGTGCACTATCTGCGCGATCTGGCGAATGATTTCCACACCTATTACAGCGCGCATCAATTCATCGTCGATGATGCAGGGACGCGCAATGCGCGACTCGACCTCGCGCTGGCAGCGCAGACCGTGATCCGCAACGGGCTCAAGCTGTTGGGCGTGTCGGCTCCCGACACCATGTGACGCGAATGGCCCGCGACTACAAAACGAAGCGCGGCAAGCCCGGCGGATTCTCCGGTTGGATGGGTCTTGCCTGCGGCTTAGGACTGGGCCTGGGAGTGGCCGCGGTGGTGTATCTCAAGGATCATCGCCTCGACACGCCCGCGGCCAGCATCGGGAAATCGACCAAGAAGAAATCGCACGGCAATGAGGCGGTCGACGCCGGCGACTCAGGCGCCGATGATTCGAAGTCCTACGCCTTCTACGAAATGCTGCCGAAGTTCGAAGTGGTGGTTCCGGAGAAGGAAAAGGACGTGCGGCCGGATATCAAACCGGTCCCCGAGACGCGCCCCGGCACCTACATGCTGCAAGCGGGCTCATACAAGAACTTCGCCGACGCCGACCGGGTACGCGCGCAGCTCGCTCTGCAAGGCATCGAATCGAAGGTGCAGAAGGTAACCGTGGACAACGATACCTGGCATCGCATCCGCATCGGCCCCATCTCCAAACTCGATGAGCTCAATCGCATGCGCCAGATCCTGCGCAAGGCGGATGTCGACGTGCTGGTGATCCGGGTCGGCGATTAGCCCGCCAAACTCTCGAACGCCTTCGCGATGTGCATCCAGGCCGCGGTGGCGGCAATCGGCACCGCCAACATTTGCTGCGCAAGGAGGATCGAGCCCCCGTAAAGATAGACGGGATGCACGCGGCCCAAGTTGCGCCAATCCCGAACGATGGGGACGACCAGCAGCAAGGCGGCCACGAGGGCGGGCGGCACTGAGACGAACGGCGCGGGCGGCTGCGCTCCCGCACCCGGCGGCGCAAATAACGTGAGGAATACGCGGGCCAAGGCCGGCGTCATCAGACCGACCATCAGGAGCAGCATGAGTCGCTTGTGCACCTGCGGCTTTTTGATGTTCGCAATCGCCACCACGAAGAAGCCGGCGAGCAATGGCCATTGGCACAGCGAGACGGCCGAGAAGCGCCGCGCCGCATCGCCGAAACCCTGCGCTTCATCCCGCTTGATGGCGGCGAGCACGCCGATCAGGATTGAACACATCATCACGCTGAATAGCCCGATTCCCGCCAGTCCCCACGTGCGATGATCGAGGGTGCGCCCGGCCGCGACCAGAGCCGTCTGAACGAAAAAGAAACACGTCCAGGAGAACAACAGAAATCCATGGACGTGAAATATGGGTGCGCCATGGAATGTCCCGGTCGCGACCTTGAGCCAGTAGGTTGGCATGAACCCGCCGAAGGCAATTAGGACGAAGACTCCGGCCATCCAGACATAGAAATCGCGGCTTTCAGCCTGCAAGCCCGAGACGGCGGTCGCTTCCATCTTGTTCTCCCCGTGGAATTGACATGTTCACCGCTTCGCAGCTAATCCTCGCCCAATTGGCGAAAATCGACGCCTAATGCCCGCAACTTACGATACAAGTGCGTGCGCTCCATACCCACTCTTTTGGCGAGCTGACCCACTTTTCCGTTGCAGAGCAGCAACTGCTGCTGAAGGTAGGCCCGCTCGAACTGTTCGCGTGCCTCGCGCAGCGGCAGGGCAAGCAAGTCTTGCTTCACCAGCGGCTCATCGATCGCTTGCTTCACGGCGAGTTCACGCTCGATTTCCTCCAGCCGAATCTCCTCGCCGGACCCTAGGATCAGCACCCGCTGCACCAGATTCTTGAGCTCGCCCACGTTACCCGGCCAGGGATAGTTGCGCAGCCGGTTCTGTGCGGCGACGCTGAACCGGCGCAACGGCAGATGCTGCTCATCCACCAGCCGGTCCACGTAGTAACGCAACAGATCGGGTACATCCTCGGCGTAGTCGCGCAGCGGCGCCACGCGCAGGGTGATCACGTTGAGATGCGCGAGCAGGTCGCGGCGAAACGGCTCCGGGGAGGTGCGCAGCTCGAACCCCTCCTGCGCCGAACTGATCCACCTCACATTCAATGTCAGACGCTGCCGGCCTCCCACCCGCGTGTAGCCCTGCTGTTCGATCGCCCCGAGCAGCGCGCGCTGCGCGCTGCCGTTCAAGTCTTCCAGACCGCTGATGTACAGCGAGCCGCCCGCCGCCAGATCGAACGCCCCGAGCTCGACCTTGCCGTCGCGCTCGCTGCCGAACAGCGCTGCGGCGGGATCCGACCCAAGACTCGCTGCCACGACAATGAAGAAAGGTTTGGCGGCGCGCGCGCTCAAAGAATGCAGGTAGCGCGCGTAGGCTTCGCGTCCGGAGCCCAGTTCGCCGATGAACATCACCGGCGATGAACTGGTGGCGGCCTGCTGTACCTGTTCGCGCAACGAATGAGTGGCCTTGGCCTTGCCGATGGGTACCGCGAGCGCCGAGCCCTGGGTGCGCGCCGACAGGCGTTTGCGGCGTCCGGCATCGAGCGCGCGCTCGACCGTGCGCAGCAGCTTGGTCAGGGACAGCGGCTTCTCCACAAAATCGAAGGCACCGAGGCGCGTGGCTTCAACGGCCGTCTCGACCGTGCCGTGACCCGACATCATCACCACCGGACAATCGTAGCCGTCGGTGACCGACCATTCGCGCAGCAGCGTGATCCCGTCCGTGTCGGGCATCCAGATATCGAGCAATACCAGGTCGGGGACCTGAGCGGCGCGCGATGAGCGAGCCTGACTCGCGTCCGCCGCTATTTCCACGTCGTATCCTTCCTCGGAAAGGATTTCCTTGAGCAATCCGCGGATATCCGCCTCGTCGTCCACCACCAATATTCTCGAAGCGGTCATACTCGTTCTCTCCTCGGTTCGCCTGTGCGCGGCTTTACGGAGCCCGCCGAGCGCGCACCGTCGCCCAACGGCAGTAGGATTCGCACGCGAGCGCCCCCGGAGCGCTGATTATCCGCCTCAATGCGGCCGCCGTGTTCTTCCACGATTTTCTTGACAATTGCCAGTCCCAACCCCGTGCCCTTCGGTTTGCTGGTGACATAAGGATCGAAAACAGTGCCGATCAAATCTCTTTGAAAGCCGGGGCCGTTGTCGGAGACCACGATCGCGACGGAGGTCCCCAGTTTTTGACCGTCATCGGCCGGCTGAGTTTCGATTTCGATGCGCGCGTCCACCTTGCCCTCGAGCGCTTCCAGGGAATTGGTGACCAAATTGTTGAGGATTTGGCGGATGCGCATGCGATCCGCCGAGATATTCGGCAGTTGCTGGCTCAGCATCAGCTTGAGCTCGGCGCTCGAGTCCTGGACGCGATACAGGTCGACCACCTCGGTGATCAACTGGTTCAAGTCGAAGCGCGTGAAGTGCATGTCCGGCGCGCGCGCGTACTCGCTGAACGCGTTCACCATCTGCTTCATTGCATCGACCTGCGCCACGATGGTATGCGTCGCGCGCTCCAGAATCTGAGCATCCTGTTCGTTCATGCTGCCGAGAAACTTGCGGCGCATGCGTTCCGCCGAGAGCTGGATCGGCGTGAGCGGATTCTTGATCTCGTGCGCCAGGCGGCGCGCCACCTCGCCCCACGCCGCATCGCGCTGGGCCTGCAATAGGGTGGTGATATCGTCGAACACCAGCACCACACCGGCGGCTCCGCCCGCGTCGTTGGGCAATGCCGTGCAAGCGCACATGAGTACATGCTTCCCCGATTCCGACAACAATTCGATCTGCTCGCGCCAATCCAGCTGATCGGGCTGCAACCGTTGCTTGATCGCGTGCAAGAACTGGGTGAATAGGGGGCTGCCGCTGATGGATTCGTCGAACGGCTTGCCGATCGCCGCTTCCAGATCGACTCCCAGTATGGCGCTGGCCGCTTGATTGGCGGTGCGTACCTTCAGATCCGGCTCCAGGGACACCACGCCGGTGGACAGCCGCGCCAGAATCACTGCGAGTCCCGCCCGCTCGGCTTCCACCGCTTGCTGGCTGCGACGCGTTTCCTCGCGTGCTCTGCCCAGGCGCTTGGTCATGTCGTTGAACGAGGTCACCAAGAAACCCAGCTCGTCCCGTCCCGGTAGCGGCAGCCGCGTGTCGTAGTTGCCCTTCGCCACCGCCCGTGTTCCGGCGATCAGATCCTGGACGGGCTGCACCAGACGCTGCGCGGCGAAGAAGGCACCGTATACGGCGGCGATCAGCGACATCAGCACGACGAAGCTCAATATCAGCACGAAGGTCGACTTGAGCGGCCGCCGCAGTTGCACCAGGTTCGCGTACTGGGTATAGGAGCGCTGCACCGTGTCTGCCAACTGGCTCAGCTGCTGCGGTACGGCGTACAGCGCAATCAGGACGCGCGGGTTGCTGTTGCCATCCTCGAGCGGCGTGGCGGTGCGCACCACATAGCCGCCGACCGAATCGGTATCCAAGCTCACGTACGGAAGACCGCGACGCAGCTGCAGCAGCATCTCGTCGGTGGCGGGGGCGGGCAGGGCATCCATGGGACGGTCGGAGCTGGTGGCGATGATGCGCCCTTGAGCTCCCACCACCGTAAATTCCATCGCGGTGCTGTCGCGCCGTTGCTCATCGAGCAAGCCGCCCAGCTTGAAATTGGGCAGGCCGGAAAGCGTACGCGCGACGACTTGGGTGTGTTGCAGGAACTCGCTCTTGCGCACCTCGAGCGCCGCATGCGACAGCTCGCGCGTATCCTTCAATCCCTGGCTGACTTCGACCTCGAACCAGCTATCGATGCCGCGGTTCAGGAATTGCAGCGAAAAATAATAGACGACCAGGATCGGCGCCACGGCCAACGCGCTGAAAATCGCAACGGTGCGCCCCTTGAGACGGGAGCCCGGCACATGCTTGCGGTAGTCACGCACCAACCGAGTCAGCTTGCCGACGAGCAGTGCAAACAAAGTGAGCAAACCGGAGATATTGATGAGCAATATCCACGGCAGCCACTGATCGAATTTTTCCGAATTCTGCGCCGCCGAGGCGAGCAGCAAGAGGGCCGTTATCCACAGGGTAACGCCGATGAATCCCAGGACCGTTGAGCCATACTTGCGAATGGCGTACATCATGGCTGGAACGTCCATGCGTACCAGTCCGTTTCGCGATGCCAGTCGCTGACCCAGAACATCAGCAAACGCAGGCTGAACGGCACTGAACCGAAGTCGAGTTTGGCGCGCACGTTGGCCTCGTAGCGCCGGTCCGCGGTTATCAGCGCCTTATCCAGGACCGGGAGTCCCCGTATGTCGGACAGATGTTCGACGGCGTCATCGATGGTACCCAGCGACTCCTGCTGGCCGCTGTTGTCGTTGCGCAAAATGTAGCGCGCGCTCACGGCATTGTATTGCAGGTGATAGCGCTGCGTGAGACCCGCCACGCGCGAATTCGGCAACAGCTGGCGCACGCGTTCGATGTCGAGCTCCAGCTGCAAGGCGAGCGGCACCCCTTCCGCGAGGCTGCGCCGGACCACATCGCCGATCGGCAATTGCAGCCGCGCGTTCAAATGATAGACGCCGTCCTTGAGTTCGAGATCGGCCGAGCGCACCTCGAAGCGGCCCTCCAATCCGTCGGCGCGCACCGGCTGCGCCAGCACCGCCAGCCCCAGCACGATGCATGCGAAGCCCAAGCGCCGTGCCATGAATGGGGCACGATCAGGATCAATGCTTTGCGGGTTTTGGCACGCTTTCATTGTTTTGACAGGGCAGCATAATAGAAGCCGTCGGCACCTGCCTCCCCGGCAAGTATCTGCCGCCCGAATTCGTCGGCTTCTCCGAAACCCGGCCAGTTCTCCCAATCTTCCGAGGGGACGGCGCTCGCCCCTGGAGTGCTGCCCAGAAAATCGCCGATCACGCCGCGATTCTCGCTGCGCGTCAGGGTGCAGGTGGCATACACGAGGCGTCCGCCCGGAGCCAGCAGCCGCCAGGCGGCGCGCAGCAGCCGTCCCTGCAGCGCGGGCAATTTATCAATATCCGACGGAGACTTACGAAGGCGGATATCGGGGTGGCGCCGAATCACGCCCAAGGCCGAACAGGGTGCGTCGAGCAATATGCGATCGAAGGGCACTCCATCCCACCATTGCTCGGGCGCCGCTGCATCGCCGATGAGAACCTCGGCGCTCAAGTTTGCCCTGCTTAGATTCTCGCGAACTCGGGCGAGCCTCGAGGGATCGATATCCACCGCCACCAGCTTGGCGAGCCGCGGTTCGCGTTCCGCGATCAACGCGGTCTTTCCGCCCGGAGCGGCGCATGCATCCAGCACCCGCTGATCGGGCGCCAACTGCAATGGAAACGCCACGCACTGAGCTCCCAGATCCTGGACTGATACCACGCCGGCGGCGAAACCGGGCAACTCGTGCACATCGCGCGGCGAGTCCAACACGATTGCCTGTGGAACGCGAGGTTCCGCGCGCGCTCCGATTCCGCTCTTGCGCAGCGTCTCGAGATAATCATCGGTGCCGGCGAGCCGGCTGTTGACGCGCAGCCACATCGGCGCCTGGCTGTCGCTGGCCGCCAGCAACTGCGTCCAGCGCACCGGCCAATCGGCGCGCAATCGGTCCGCCAGCCAGATGGGTGCTGCGTGACGCAACGCCGGTCTGCGCGCGATCTCGGCATCCAACGCCTTGCGTTCGCGTAGATAGCGGCGCAGCACGGCATTGACGAGCCCCGCCGCGCGCCTGGCGTCCGTGGCCTTCGCACAGCGCACCGCCGCATCGACCACCGCATACTCCGGCGTGCGCGCATCCTCCAGCTCGTACAGGGCCACCGACAGAAGCGCGCGCACCAAGAGATCCAAGGAGCGCACCGGAGCGGACAGCAGCTTTCCGAGGATGGCTTCGTGTCGAAAGTATCCTCGAACGGCGCCATAGCTCAGCGAACGCACCGACGGCTGCAGTTTCGGATCGGCCGCGGCCAGCGCGTCCTTCAACGCCGTATCGAGGGTGACACCCTCGCGCAACACCCGGGCGACGGCATGCGCAGCTAAAGATCGCGCGCTTGCAATCGAGGCCGAAGCCGCATCGGCACCTGTAGGGCTGTTCATGCGTCTGAGAAGCGCGTGCCGTTGAGACGCTGTCCGCGCAAGAATTCTTGCGCCGAGAGAGCGCTGCGGCCCTGCAGCTGCAGTTTGAGAATGCGCAAAATCCCGGTGCCACACGCGACATCGATGCCTTCCTGCGTGGCGGCAAGCACCGTCCCGGGAGGCGCGTCGTCTCCGACCCTGGCAAAGTGGGAATCGACGGCTTCGGCGTCCCAGACCCGAAGTTGTTGACCGTTCAAGCGGGTTTCCGCGATCGGCCACGGGTTGAATGCCCGTACCTGCCGGGATACTTGTCCGGCGGTTTGCTGCCATTGAATGCGCGCTTCGGCCTTGTTGATTTTCTCCGCATAAGTCACGCCCGCCGTCGGCTGCGGCACGGCTGTTGCAGCGCCCCGGGCCACCTCGGGCAACGTCTCATCAATCAGTTCGGCGCCCAGTTTTGCGAGCCTGTCGTGCAGCGTTTTGGCATTGTCGCGCAGACCGATTCGTTCCATGCGCGAGGCCAGCATGGGTCCGGTGTCGAGCCCGGTTTCCATGCGCATGATGGTCACTCCCGTCTCGCAATCCCCGGCCAGCAGCGCACGCTGGATCGGCGCCGCTCCGCGCCAGCGCGGCAGTAACGATGCGTGAATGTTGATGCATCCCCACTGCGGGATCTCGAGCGCGGCGGCAGGCAGAATCAGGCCGTAAGCCACGACCACCAGCGCATCCAGTTGCGCGGCCCTGAGCAGCTCCAGCGCTTCGCCCGACTTGAAGCTCGCCGGCTGATGCACGGTGAGGCCCAACTCCAGCGCGCGCCGTTTCACGGCGCTCATCTGCATGCTTTGACCGCGTCCCGCCGGACGGTCCGGCTGCGTGAATACGGCATCGATCCGGCACTTCGCTGCGAGCCGCTCCAATGCCGGAACGGCGAAGTCAGGCGTGCCGGCGAAGCCCAGCTTCAGTGGGAAAGGAGCGATGCTCAAGGCTCAAAGAGCCGGCGCGGATGCGCGAAAATCGCTGCCTGCGGGTCTTTGCCTGCGCTCTTTCTCCAGACGGCGGCGTATAAGCTGGCGCTTCAGCTCCGAGAGATAATCGACAAACAATTTGCCCTCGAGATGATCGATCTCGTGCTGGATGCACACGGCGAGCAGTCCTTCCGCGTCCATTTCGAAAGACTGGCCGTCGCGATTTAGCGCGCGCACGCGGATCTTAGTGGCGCGCGTCAATTTGTCGTAAATGCCGGGAAGGGAAAGGCACCCCTCCTCGCCGGGACCTTCGCCCTCCGCGCTCAAGATCTCCGGATTGATCAGCACTAACGGGGTGTCGCGACCCTCGCTGACGTCGAGCACGATCAGGCGCTTGTGTACATCGACCTGGGTTGCTGCCAGCCCCACGCCATTCTTGATGTACATGGTTTCCAGCATATTGGCGATCAATTGGCGCAGCGCGTCATCCACGGCTGCTACGACTTCCGCCTTCTTTCGCAGTCTGGGATCGGGATACTCGAGAATTACGAGCTTTGTCATAGGAGTTATGAGAGCAATATCGTGTTTTTGGCTCAAGAATGTTGCTAAAGTTCCGGCGCTGCTTAACTTAATGCCTGACTCGAGGCATCCCTAAAGCGTGGGCTTTAGTCAAAACCGGGCGGTGCGTCCCAGTCTTAAGCGGCAGGCCGGAAGTATACCAGTCAGTCTGCGAGCATAAGCTGACTCACGGGAGCGAAACGAATGCAAGGTCATAAATTAATAGCCCTTTTTGCCGCGGCTGCGGTGCTGGCCGGATGCCACTCAGAGGCTCCGATGCGCGAGTCCCCGTCGGTAGTCACCGCGGCCGAGCCGAACGTCGAAGGCACGGTGGTGGGCGACGATAAAACGGCAATGGAGGCGGCCGTTGATGCCGGAGGCACGCGGGCCCTGCCATCGTCGGAAGCTCCGCAGGAATCTGCGGTCGCACATATGGCCCCGAATGCACCCGACAGCTATGTGGTGAAGCGCGGCGATACCCTGTGGGGCATCTCGAAAGTCTTTCTGCGCGATCCTTGGTACTGGCCGGAGATCTGGCAGGTCAATCCGCAGGTTCACAACCCTCATTTAATCTATCCAGGCGACACGCTGCGTCTGGTCTATATCGACGGCAAGCCGCAAATCCTGCTGCAACGGGCGGAGCGCGGCGATGTCGCGCGCGTCGAACCGCGGGTGCGCAGCCAGCCGCTGGAAGCCGCTATCACCACGATCCCCTATGCGACGGTTGCGGCCTTCATGTCGAAACCCACCGTCCTGGATAAGGATCAAATCAAGGCCGCTCCTTACGTGATGGACGCACGCAACTACCACGTGCTGGTGGCCGATGGCGACATCCTGTACGCGCGGGGATTCAACGAATCCCCGGAAGTCGGCGCCCACTACAACGTGGTGCGCATCGGCGAGGCGCTGATCGATCCGGACGACCATCGCCTTCTCGGCTATAACGGCATTTTCACCGGAACGGGTCACATCACCCGCGGCGGCGATCCCACGACGCTGCTCATCACCGAATCGGCCCGCGAAACCCGGGCGGGCGATAAGTTGATCGCCGGCGGGGTCGATGTGCCCCTCGATTTCATTCCAAGCCCGCCGCGCGCCAACACCAATGGCCGCATCATCGCCGTCACCGACGGCGTGAGCATCATCGGTCAATACCAGGTCGTGGTCGTCAACCGCGGCTCGCGCGACGGACTCGCCGCAGGCAACGTGCTTGCCGTGTTCGACACCGGACCCTTCGTTGCC
>DASXNX010000094.1:0-9935 GCA_036494725.1 Steroidobacteraceae bacterium | reverse complement strand
GCCCGCGCAGTGTTCGGCATCGGCTATGTCTTCGACAGCCGCACCGAGTTCAATTCGGAGTTCGAGGTGGAGCATGCCGTTTCCTCCGCCAGTGATCCCGGCGAGTTCGAAGTGGAGCAGTTCTACATCGACCGCAAGTTGAACGATGCGATCACTCTGCGCGCCGGACTCTTTTTAATGCCGTTCGGCCTGTTGAACGAGCATCACGAGCCGACCAATTTCTACGGCGTACAGCGTAACTTCGTGGAGACCTTGATCATCCCCAGCACCTGGCGCGAGGGCGGATTCAATCTGCACGGCGACACCCCTGTGGGCTTCAGCTGGAATGTGGGGCTCACCACCGGCTTCGATCTCTCGAAATGGGATTTCGCGCCGGAGTTTCCGCTTTACACCACGGCGTTGAATCTCGAGACCAGCGATTCCGCTCCGCTGCAGGCCACGCACCAGGAACTCGCCCTCGCCAATGCCGAGCACCTGAGTACTTACGTTGCCTTGGGCTACTATGGCGTGCCGGGCCTCAGCTTAGGCGCAGCCATCAGCACGGGAGATGCGGTCAAGGTTCCGGCGCCGCCGAACGCGCCGATTCCGGGCAATCAGCGCGTCACTTTGTGGGAGGGCCACGCGCGCTGGACGCCGGGCAATTTCGATCTGTCCGCGCTCTACGCCCATGGCTCGATCAGTAATCTCGAACTCGCGAACGCCTCCAATCCCGGCTCGCCGAATCCGATTCCTTCGGAGTTCTATGGCTACTTCTTGCAGGGCGCCTATACGGTATGGGATTCGGGCAACTACCGGCTCGCTCCGTTCGCGCGCTGGGAGCGCTACGACATGGGATCAAGCTATATGGGAGCCCCCGGGCCGGTGGTTCCGTCAGGTCTCGTGCCCATTTCCGCCAATCCCGGCGATTATGGTTACTGGCCGATCAATCATGATCGCGTGTGGACCCTGGGTGCCAACTTCTATACCAGTCCGCACCTGGTCTTCAAGGTCGACTACCAGTGGTTCGACCAGAACAGCGATTTCAGCCGCCTCGATTTGGGAATGGGACTCGCTTTCTAGGGAGCGTAGGCCGTGGCACCGAACTTACGCAGCAGGGTCCGATTGAGCGCGTGGTCCCCGGCCAGCAGACACTTGGTGAGTCCGTCGGCGACGACGGCGCGCCCGGCCAGCACGGTCACCCGGCCCGATACGCTCAGGCTCCGGTTGGCGCCATGGTAGTAGCCGTGATGTTCGGCGGGCCGCGATGCGCACGACGCGTCGCTGCTGGCGAGAGCGCCGTCGCGCAGATCCACCTCGAAGCGCAAGCAGTGAGGCTCGCCGCACAGGATCTTTCGAATGCGGGGGCCGAACACGGCGACATCGCCGCCGGCGTTGACCAGTCCGGCGGTGCAGCCCGCGTCCCGCAATGCATCGATGGCGCGATCCACCGCATAGCCTTTGGCGATTCCCCCGAGATCGATGCGCATGGGTCGGTGGGCGACGATGCGATGCGCAGCTTGGAGTTCAAGATCGGTGATTCGCGCCGGGGATGTCCCGACGCAGGGATCGAATATGCCCAGCGACGATTGATTCAGATGCCGGCTGAATTCGAGCACCTGGTAAGTCCAGGGATGCACCGCCAAGGGAACTTCCGGTGCGCTGTCCGCCAATGCGGCCAAGTCGCTGCCACGACGGAAGGGATGCATCAGCCGCTCCACGAGGGATATGGCGGCAAACGCGGCAGCGATGCTTTGTTGCGCGATCTCCTCGGTCGGCGCCTCGGCCTCGATCGCGACAAAGGTGCCCATCGCGACGCGCAGCCGCGAGATAGAACATGAGGATTCTTGCACTGCGGCAGCCGTTGTCATCGCGCTGAAACTAAATGATAATGATTTCCATTAGTATTACACGTTGCGCACTGTGAATCATCACTACGCCATCCCTGGATTGATGTTCGCCGCATTGCTGCCTGCGCCCATCGTGGTGGCGGCCGACTATCTGAGCGTCGATGCGGCGCAAAAAGCCGTTTTCCCGGAGGCAGATGCTTTCCAGGAAGTCATCGTCTCGCAGAGCCCCATTCAGCTGCATCAATTGCTGGCGCGCACCGGGCCGCAGCCCCCTCACGGAATGATTCGAATCTGGCGCGCAACGCGCGATGGCGTGCTGGTCGGTCATGTGTTTGTCGATGAAGTCATCGGACGCCAGAACTTGATCACGTACGCAGTGGGAATCGATCCCGACGGTGCGCTGCGCAACCTGGAAATCATGGCGTATCGCGAGAGTCATGGCGGCGAGGTCCGCAATCCCGCCTGGCGCGCCCAATTCAACCAACGCAAGGACCTTGATCAAGTGCGATTTCGCGCCGACATCAAGAATATTTCCGGCGCCACACTGTCGTCGGAGCACGTCACCGAGGGCGTGCGCTGGATCATGGCGCTTTGGCAATCCGCATTGCGCCCCGCGGACGCTTCGGGCTGAGCCATGCGACACGAGAGAGGGCATGCGGCTCACTATGTGCGTATGCCGCGGCGGCGGCGGTTCGCTGTTTATTCAATCGTCGGCGCCCTGTGGCTGAGCGGCTGCCTGTGGCTGTACCTGGATCAATTCTACGCAAAACATGGCCAATTCGGAGCGACGCCGCATCCGCTGGAATCGCCGACTCTCTTGTTGCATGGAATCGCGGCGATCTTGAGCATGTATCTCTTCGGCTGGATCACGGCGCGGCATATATTGCGCTGGTGGTCCGGGGGCCTGCGGCGGATCAGCGGTGGCGCGCTGACGGCGCTGTTGATCGTTTTGGTCGTCAGCGGATTTGCGTTGTTCTTTTTAATCGACGATGAACTGCAGCACGGCGCCGCCCTCATTCACGAGGTGCTCGGGCTGGCGGTGACCGTGTTCGCCATCCAGCACTGGTTCTTTCGCAAAAGACAGGACCGCGCCGGGTAGCGGCGAGTTCAGGAACGGCGAAATAGATGGGCCGCAAGCTGCGCGCCCAGGAGCGATCCTTATTCACCGGCGCCATTGACCCAGCTGACGCGAGGCATCCGGCAAGGCCGCGTAGGCGGCGAGGACCTCCGGCAAAGGCATGTAGCACTCGGCAAACTCAGGCGGGTATCGCGAAGGTTTCCCGGTCTCGAGATTCAAGCAGAAAAAGTCGATTTCGGCCTCGATGACGCGCTTGCCGTCCGACAGTCTCAGGATTTCGAAGCGACGCGTGCAGCGCAGCCGATTGTCGCCCGCCACGATCCAGGTGCCGAGCAGCAATTCGTCACCGAGCAGCGCCGCCTCGAGGTAGTCGACTCGCGTGTGGCGTACCGCCATGCCGCGACGTAGCGCCAGGCAGCGCTCGATCGGGAGTCCCAGTTTCGCGGAATGCGCCCAGGCGATCCGATCCAGCCACTGCAGGTAGATCGTATTGTTGACGTGCTGGTACTCGTCGATTTCATCGGCCACGACGCGGTGTGTTCCGGTATAGGGCGCCGGTAGCCGGAAAAGCGGGAGGGTCAACGGCTTATCCGCAGATTGCCGCGAAAGCGCGGCTCCGGTAGGCCGCGCGCGCCGACCCGATACACGAGCACATCGCCCGCGTGCGGCTCTCGCGCCAGCGCCGCTGCATCCAGACCCTCACGCGCACTGGAGACAAACAACAGATCGAGTTCGGGCCCGCCGAAGGCGACGCAGGTCGGCTGGCTCACCGGTACCGGGAGTTCTCGGTCGACTTTGCCGTCGGGGGTATAGCGCACGATTCGACTGCCGCCCCATTGAGCGCTCCACACACAGCCGTCCTCATCCACGTTCGCGCCATCCGGCACTGCGCCGCCCGTGGTTCGTGCGAACACACGCCGATCGTGCAAGGCGCCGGTGGCAATATCCAGGTCGTATCGATAGATGATGGCACGCGGTGAATCGGCCAGATACAAGGTAGCGCCGTCGGGGCTGGTACAGATGCCGTTGGTGATTCGCAGTCCTCCCTGATACGCAGCGGTTGTCCCTTGCGTATTCACGCAATACAAGGTGGCCTCGGCGTCCGCTGTTTTCGCCTCGATCATGGTGCCGGTCCAGAAGCGGCCTTGGCGATCCACCCGACCATCGTTGAAGCGCAGGTGAGGCAGGTGCGCTGCCGGCTGGGAGATCCACTGTAACGTCGTGTCATCCGGGTGAAAAAGCGCGATGCCGTTGGCAAAGGCGGCGATGATATCGGCGCTGCCTTCGATCAACCCGAAGGAGCCGAGCCGGTGGGGCAGCGCGGTTCGTTTGAGCGTCTGGCCGGCCCAGTCATAGCGCAGCAGTTCCTTGGACTGGATGTCGGTCCACCACAGCGCACAGGCCCTGTCATCCCACAGCACCCCTTCGCCAAGCACGTTGGCAGCGTGGATGATGGACTCTGGATTCGGCAAGTCGCGTGACATTGGGGTGCGAGTATACAATTCGTTCAGGTACAAACTAGAAAGAGGGGAGTCGTAATGAAGATTGCCGGAAAAGTAGCCGTCGTAACGGGAGGTGCCTCCGGCATCGGTCAGGCCGTGGTGCGCGCGATCGTCGCCAAGGGCGCGAAGGCCGCCATATTCGATCTTAACGAAAGTGCCGGCGTTGCGATGGAGAAGGAACTCGGAAGTTCCGTGATTTACGCGGGTGCGAACGTTGCCGAGGAAGCCGGGGTGGCCGCGGCCATCGCCAAGACCATGAGCGCCTTCGGCGCGATTCATATCTGCGTCAACTGCGCCGGCATCGGCAATGCACACAAGACATTCGGCAAGGATGGTCCGTTTCCGATGGCGGCGTGGAACAAGGTCATTACGGTGAACCTGACGGGTACATTCAACGTGACGCGGCTTTGCGCCGAGCAGATGGCGAAAAATGTCCCGGAGGATGCCAACGGCGGCCGCGGCGTCGTCATCAATACCGCCTCGGTGGCCGCGTTCGAAGGCCAGATGGGCCAGGCTGCCTACAGCGCCAGCAAGGGCGGCATCGTCGGCATGACGCTGCCCATGGCGCGCGATCTTGCCGGCATCGGCGTGCGCGTGAACACCATCGCACCGGGATTGATTGAAACTCCGCTGTTCAAAGGCATGCCCCCGGAGGTGATGGACGCGCTCTCAAAGTCGGTGCTGTATCCAAAGCGTCTCGGCCGGCCCGAGGAAATCGCGCATCTGGCGATTTGCATCATCGAGAATGACTACATCAACGGCGAGACGATTCGCTGTGACGGCGGCATTCGCATGCAGCCCCGCTAGGGCTTAAGCTCACTCGGCGAAGAAATCCGCCATTGCCTTCATGAGGGCATCGAGCTGATCGTGATGCACCCAGTGTCCGGCATCGGCGAAGGTCGCCACCCGCGCATGCTGAAAATGAGCGGCGCGGCCATCTTTCTCCGGATTGGATGCCCAGCTCTTATCGCCGTAGCACAACAGCGTCGGACAGGCGATGGCATGCCATAGCTCATGCAGCTGTTGCGGGGCGATATCGACGGGCGGAAATACGTTCAAGTAGTTGTCGAATTTCCAGCTCCACGTGCCGTCCTCGTTGCGGCTGGCGGCGTGCAGCGTCAGATACTGCGCTTGCTCGGGCGTGAGATGTTGATTCTCGCTGCGCATTCGCTCCAGAGCATCGTCGAAGGTGGCATAGCGCCGCGGACTGCGCGCGCTGACGGCGCGCCGATCGAGGAGCCATTTCTGCCAGCGCTGCTGGATGGTCTTTTGTTGCCACTCGGCCAGCATTTTCGGCGAGGGTCCCAGGCCTTCAATGGCGACAATGCGGCGCACATGATCCGGATAGAGCCCCGCATAACGCAGCGCGATGTTGCCGCCCAGCGAATGCGCGACGATGGTGAGCGGCGCGAGCTCGAGCTGGTGGATGATTTGCGCCAGATCGTATAGATAGGCGGTCATCGAATAGTCTCCATCCGGAGACCAAGCGCTGTCGCCATGCCCTCGCAAATCCACGGCCATGACATGCCAGTCGGTGCGCATGCGGTCCGCCACCCAATCCCAGCTGCGGCAATGATCCTTGCCGCCATGAACCAGCAGCAGCGGCGGCGCGGTTGGGTTTCCCCAATCAACGTAGTGCAGTTTCAGGCGCTGCGAGATGTAGCTATGCGAGGTGGGACGAAAGCCGATCATCGGCACACTATAGCAAGCTGGAGTTGCTCTCTGGACAAAGTAATATGGCCGGCGTGAACAGCCGCATTCCCGTCATCGTCGGTGTGGGACAGGTCAACGATCGCGATGCCGACGCGGCGGGGTTGGGTCTTGATAGCTTGGGTCTCATGGAGGCGGCGCTGCGAGCGGCGGATCAGGATGCCGGTGGCGGCTGGCTGCCGCGGCTCGATTCCCTCGCGGTGGTTGAACAGATCTCCTGGCCTGCCTTGGGCAATGTATCGGCACCGCTGGCCCAGGCGCTCGCCGCGCATCCGCGCCTTTGCTACAAGACCGCGTATTCCACGGGCGATGCACCGTTGCTATTGTTAAACGAGGCGTGCAATCGCATCGCTACCGGCGAGATTACCGTGGCGGCGGTGGTCGGCGGCGAAGCGCTGCGGACCGCGGCGCGGCGAACGGCGGCCGGCGGCGCCGACGCCACAGCACCCAACGCCATACGCACCGTGGCTCTCAACCGCGGTCCCTCTTACCGGCAGCGCTATGGATTGACGGCGCCCGTGGACGTGTATCCCCTGTATGAAAACGCCATGCGCGCCGCATACGGTCAGACCTTGACGGAAGGGCAGGCCGAGAGCGCGCAGATCTGGTCGCGCTTTTCGGCCGTCGCCGAGGCCAACGAGGGCGCCTGGTTGCGGCGCGCCCACTCGCCGGAGGAAATTCAAACCGTGTCGGCGGCGAACCGCCGCATTGCATTCCCCTACAGCAAATTGATGGTGGCCAACTTGAGCGTCAATCAGGGCGCCGGATTTCTCGTGACCACTTTAAGCGAGGCACGCGCTCGAGGCATCGGCGAGGAGCGGCTGATTTTCGTCGGCCGGGGCGCGGCGGCCCGGGAGCCCGCTGACTTCCTGGCGCGGGCCAATTTCACCGAGTCGCCCAGCATGCAGGTCTCGCTACGCCAGGCGCTCAAGCTGAACGGAGTCGCGACCGAAGATCTGGATTACGCCGAGCTCTACAGTTGTTTTCCCTGCGTGCCCAAGATGGCGCGGCGAATCATCGGCTGGCCGCTGGAAAGGCCTGCGAGCGTATTCGGCGGCTTGACCTTCGGCGGCGGACCGGTGGGCAACTACATGAGCCACGCGGTGGTCAGCATGGTCTTGGCGCTGCGCCGTCGCGGCCGTGTCGGATTGCTGTTCGCGAATGGCGGAGTTGCCACCACGAATCACTCGATGGTGCTGTCGCGCACGGCCTTCGCGCCGGATGTCTTCCCGCAGAGCTTCGATTTCCAGGCGGAGGCGGACTCGATCCGTGGCCCCGTGCCTGCGATTCAAGAGGACTATCTCGGCGCCGCCGAGATTGAAACCTACACCGTCCTGTACGACCGGGAAGGCGCGCCGACGCAGGGTGCCATCGTTGCCCGCTCGATGAGCGGCGCGCGATTCATCGCAAAGGTGGCAGCCACGGACCACGCGACGATCCAATTTCTGACTTCGGGAGAGCGCGAGCCCGTGGGCGCGCGCGGAACCGCCCGCTTAGGCCCCGACGGCGACACCTATTGGCACATGAACTAGAGGCGCTCGATGATGATCGCGGGCGCCATGCCGCCGCCGGCGCACATGGTCACGAGACCCCGCTTCAAATCGCGCCGCTCGAGTTCATCGAGCATCGTCCCGATCAGGATGGAGCCGGTTGCGCCGATGGGGTGACCCAACGCAATCGATCCGCCATTCACGTTGACCTTGTCGCGATCCAGTTTCAAGTCGCGAATAAATTTCTCCGCGACCACGGCGAAGGCCTCGTTGATCTCCCACAGATCGATGTCTTGCACCGTGAGTCCGGCGCGCTGCAGAACTTTCTTCGCCGCCGGCACCGGTGCATTGAGCATGAGCGTCGGTGAATCGCCCATGTTGGCGTAGGCCAGCACACGCGCGCGCGCCTTCAGTCCGTGCTTGCGCGCGTACTCGGGCGAGGCCAGCAGCACGGCCGCCGCGCCATCGACCACGCCGGAGCTGTTGCCGGCATGATGCACGTGACGAATCTCGAGTCCCGGGTATTTATTTTGGATCAAGCTGCGATACGTGGTGCCGTTCGCGTCCAGCGCATAGTCGGCGATCGCAGGGAAGGACGGCTTCAAGGCAGCCAGGCCTTCGGCCGTGGTTTGCGACCTTAAGAATTGTTCCTGATCCAGCGCCACGCTGCCGTCGGTATTGAACACCGGCACCACGCTGCGCTTGAAATGGCCGGCCGCGTTGGCGCGCGCCGCCCGGGTGTGACTCTCCAAGGCGAGCGCGTCCAAGTCGGTGCGCGAGATATTCTCGAGCGTTGCAATGGCATCGGCGCAGACACCTTGGTGAGATTGCGGGTGCAGTGCGCGTAAGTGCTCGTTGCCCCGATCCATGAGCGGCGGGCTGGAGTGCGGCAAGTTCGACGTGAACGACATCATTTCCGTGCCGCCGGCGATCACCAGATCCTCCATGCCGGACATGATCGATGCCGTTCCCAAGCTGACCGTCGTGATTCCGGAGCCGCAGAAGCGATCCAGGGTCACGCCGCTTGCGCTGATGTCGAAGCCGGCGTCCAAGGCCGCCATGCGCCCCAGGTCGCAACCTTGCTTGTCAACCTGCGTCGACGTGCCCCAGATGATGTCGTCCACTTGCCGGGTGTCCAGGGAGTTGCGGTTCGCCAGCGCCTTGAGCACGGTCGCGGCCAGGTGCTGCGGGTGCATGTGCGCCAACGCGCCCTTGCCTATTTTGCCGATGCCGCGCGGTGTGCGGCAGGCATCGATGATCAAAGCGTCTGACATGCTTTCCCCCCAAGGTAAACGTGCGGCTCGTATTTAGCCAAGTGTGGTAGCTTAAACCACTTGGCATGGCGGGAGGGGTGAGCGTGCTGGAAGTAGGTGCGACGGCGGCTGCCGCCACAGTGAGCGAGGCCATATGCTCGCGCCACTCATGCCGAGCCTTCACCTCGCAACGCGTCGACCCGAAGATCGTTCAGGACTTGTTGGAGATCGCACGCTTGGCGCCGTCGGGCGGCAATCTACAGCCCTGGATCGTGCATGTCCTAGCGGGAGAGTCCCTCGCGCGGTTTCGCGCCTTTTTGAAACCGCAGCTGGCGGCCAGCCCTCAGGGCGGTTCCACCGAATATCCCATCTATCCGCCGGATCTGCAGGAACCGTATCGCTCGCGCCGCCGCAAGTGCGGCGAGGACCTATACAATCTGGTCGGTGTGGCGCGTGATGACCGGGCCGGCAAACTTCGACAATTCGCCCGCAACTATGATTTTTTCGGCGCGCCCGTCGGGATGTTCTTTTTTCTTGATCGATCCATGGGTTCGGCGCAATGGTCCGATATCGGCATGTTCATGCAAAACATCATGCTGCTGGCGCGGGAACGAGGCCTGGCGACCTGCCCTCAGGAGGCCTGGGCGGTATGGCACACCCAGGTGAGTGAATTCCTCGGCGTGGGGCCGCACTTGATGCTGTTTTGCGGAATGGCTCTGGGCCACGCCGACGCGGAAGCACCCGTCAACCGGCTACGCACCGAACGGGCCGCGGTGGATGCATTCGTAACCTTTCACGATTGACGCGAGGGAGTGAGCCATGTCCGTTCTTGATGTACCGCCGCCCGCATTCATGATGGATCCCGAGATCCAAATGTTCGCCGATTCGGCGAATCGCTTCTTCGAGCGCGCCGCTCCGGCCAAACGGGTGGCGGCGTGGCGCGAGGCCGGCCAGGTGGAACGCGAGTTTTGGCGCGAGGCCGGCGGCGCGGGGTTCTTGGGCGTCATGGTGCCCGAAGCCTATGGTGGTCCCGGCGCGGACTTTCGCCATGAGTTGGTGCTGCTGGACGTGGTTGC